>JBFWXN010000033.1:0-51150 GCA_050187415.1 Hyphomicrobiaceae bacterium
GAAACCCCCGCGCACGGCGGCCGGCTCCCCGCAGGGGAGTCGCCGAGAGCCACGAGAGAAACCCCCGCGCTCGGCGGCCGGCTCCCCGCAGGGGAGTCGCCGAGCGCCACGAGAGAAGGCCACAATCAACCGTTCCCAAAGACGCTGCGCGAAGTCTCGCTCCAGTCCATCCGCGAGACCGAGTGGGTGCCGGCCTCGGGTGAGAACCGCATCGCCGGCATGATCGAGGCGAAGCCCGATTGGGTCATCTCGCGCCAGCGTGCCTGGGGCGTGCCCATCACCGTGTTCGTGCGGAAGGGCACCAACGAGGTGCTGGTCGATCCCAACGTGAACAAGCGCATCTTCGACGCCATGTACGCCGAGGGCGCCGACGCGTGGTTCGCCGACACGGACGGCGCGCGCTTCCTCAAGCCCGACTACGATCCGGCCGACTTCGAGAAGGTCAACGACGTTCTCGACGTGTGGTTCGATTCCGGCTCCACCCACACCTACGTGCTGGAGGACAAGGAGCACTTCCCGGGCCTCTACGGCTTCAAACGCAAAGTGGATGGCGGGCATGATACCGTCATGTACCTCGAGGGCTCGGATCAGCACCGCGGCTGGTTCCATTCCTCGCTAATCGAGAGCAGCGGCACGCGCGGGCGCGCGCCATACGACGTCGTGCTGACGCACGGCTTCTGCCTCGACGAGAAGGGCCAGAAGATGTCGAAGTCGGTCGGCAACGTCACCGCGCCGCAGGACGTCATCGCCAAATCGGGCGCCGATATCCTGCGCCTGTGGGTGGCATCGTCCGACTACGCGGACGACCTGCGCATCGGCCCCGAAATTCTGAAGACGTTCTCGGACAACTACCGAAAAATCCGCAACACGCTGCGCTGGATGCTGGGGACTCTAGCCCACTTCCACGCGGCTTCCGGCCGGCTCCGCGCCAGCGGAGTCGCCATCGACCACCAGTATGAGCTGGAGCGCTTGATGCTGCACCGGCTCGCGGAGCTGGACCAGGTCGTGCGCAAGGCCTATGCCGAGTATGACTACAAGCGCGTCGTGGCGCAGCTCTCGCAGTTCATGAACACGGAGCTTTCCGCGTTCTACTTCGATATACGCAAGGATGCGCTCTACTGCGAGGCGCCGTCGTCGAAGAAGCGGCTCGCGGCATTGTCGTGCGTCGAGCAGATCTTCCGCCATGTCACCGTTTGGCTGGCGCCGATCCTGTCGTTCACCACGGAGGAGGCGTGGCTCGCGCGCTACGGCGACGACGATAGCCGCTCGGTGCATCTCGAGACGTTCCCCGAGGTGCCGGCGTCCTGGCGTGACGATGCGCTGGACCGGAAGTGGGACACCATCAAGCGCATTCGATCCGTGGTGACCGGCGCGCTCGAGATCGAACGGGCCGCGAAGCGCATCGGATCGAGCCTCGAGGCTGCACCGCTCGTCTATCTGGCGGATCAGACGCTGCTCGATGGGCTCGATGGCATCGATTTCGCCGAAATCTGCATCACGTCGGGCATCGGCGTGACCGTCGATGATGCGCCCCCGCCTGAAGCCTTCAGGTTGCCCGACGTGGCCGGCGTGGCCGTGGTCCCGCAGCATGCCACCGGCGAGAAGTGCGCTCGCTCATGGCGCTACACCACGGACGTCGGCAGCGATCCGGACTATCCGGAGCTTTCCGCCCGGGATGCCGCCGCCATGCGCGAGATCGACGGGAAGGCGGCGGCCTGAACGTGCCGTCTCACGGGGCGGATCGGTATATGAGGGAGGCGCCCGTGCGGACCGTCCGCGGCGACATCATCCGTCTTGCCACTGACGGCGCGTTCGACGTGATAGCGCACGGGTGCAACTGCTTTCACGTCATGGGCGGCGGTCTCGCTGCGCAGGTCAGTCGGCGCTTTCCGGAAGCTTGCGTCGCCGATCGGGCCACGCCCTACGGCGAAAGGGCGAAACTCGGCACATGCTCGGTCGCCACAGTGTCGACGCCGGTTGGACGGGTCGACGTCGTCAACGCCTATACGCAGTTTCAGCCGAGCGGCGGCGGCGGGATCGATGTGGATTATGACGCCGTGCACGCTGCCATGGCCTGGCTCAAGGCCCATTATGCCGGGCGGCGAATCGGTCTACCGCAGATCGGAGCCGGGCTCGCGGGCGGCGACTGGTCTCGCATTGAGGCCATTATTGCCGAGCAGCTTGATGGCGAGGACGTCACGATCGTGATTTTCGGTGGGTCGATATGAGCGAGCAGGAGATGACGGCAAGACGAGCGTCGCGTTGGGCGTGGGGCCCCGTTTCGCGTCTCGGGCTATGCGTCATAGCGGCCGTCTTCGTCGTGGATCAGGCACACAAATGGTGGATGCTCAACGTCTACGAAATCCCCAAGGGAGAGCGGATCTACGTCACGCCCTTCCTGGACCTCGTCTACGTTATCAACAAGGGCGTCTCCTACGGCCTGCTCGCCAATTCAGGGCCCTGGTTGCTGACGGGGTTCGCGCTTCTGGTGTCGGCCGTTCTGTGGATCTGGCTCTCGCAGCCCTCGACCGGTCGCGTCATGGCGGTGAGTCTCGGCTTGATCATCGGTGGTGCGCTCGCCAACGCTCTCGACCGGCTGCTGCTCGGTGGTGTGGCGGACTTCTTCTCGCTGCATGCGTGGGGTTTCTACTGGTATGTCTTCAACATAGCGGACGTGGCCATTGTTGCTGGCGTCATCGGCCTTCTATATGATTCATTTTGGACGAGTCGCAATGATGCCTAGAAGACCGCTTAGACGGTCGGGGATACGCGACAGGGGGTTGCCGTATATGACGCCAGGACTTCAGAGGGCGAAGCGATCGGTCGGCCGTTTGGTCGTCGGCATCGCGTTGCTGGCCTTGCCCGGATGCGGTGGCATCGACGGCGTGGAACTCAATGGCAAGGTTTTCGAGGCGGTGGGTCTCACTGGCGCGCTCGGCGGTAAGAAGAGCGAGCCGAAAACGGAGCAGCGAGCCCCTCTGGTACTCCCGCCGTCGACGGAGCGGCTCCCCGAACCTGGAGAGAGCGTCGCGCCTCCTGCGCCCGTTCAGACCGCCCAGGCGGCCTGGCCGAACGACCCCGACAAGCAGCGCGTGGCAAGCGAAAGTGCCAAGAACAAGGCGCAGGCCGACTATTGCCGCGACGGCAATTGGAAGGAGAGGGCCATGGGCGATGATCTGGCCGCATCACAGGGCCCCAATGGGTCGTGCGGCAGCTTGTTCTCGGTGCTGGGCAAGCAGCTCTTCGGCGACTGATCTTGCGCCTCGGCCTGATAGTCCAAGGCTCGCAAACGTCGTCCACCCGCTCGGGCACGTCATGGCTCTAGAATAGACGGCGATTTGCGAACGAGAGTCCCCCGCCGCCCGCATGAACCGCTTGTCATTTGACATTCATGCCCCAAGCTCCGACATGAACGATCCGTGCCGGTTGCTCGTCCGCTCTCTCGCGCTTCATCCTCCGGTAGGTGATGTGCTGGTGACGGCAGGTCTCAGGGCGCCCGTCTTCCGCCTCTAGATTGCGGTTCCTCGATTGTGAGGCATCGTACCGCGTAGCCGAGTGTCGAAGGGATTACCCTATGCTTGCCAGAGACTCCCGTCTTTTTGGTTCGCTCCCCGCCGCTTTCCTCGCAGCATCCCTGGTGACCATAATGCTCGCATTCTCGACCTACTTCTCGGACGCCCACGCTACGCCGCGTGCAACTGAACTCGCGCTGAAGAATGGCATGAAGATCGTCGTGGTCGAGGATCACCGGGCCCCCGTCGTCACGCATATGGTGTGGTATCGGGTCGGCGCCGCCGACGAGCCGCCCGGGGTCTCGGGCATCGCTCACTTTCTCGAACATCTGATGTTCAAGTCGACGGACAAGATTCCGAACGGTGAGTTCTCGAAGATCATCTCGCGCCTCGGCGGTCAGGACAACGCCTTCACGGGGCAGGACGTCACGGCCTACTTCCAGCGCATCGCCAAGGACCGGCTCCCGACGGTAATGGCCATGGAGGCCGACCGCATGGTCAACTTGCGCCTTCAGGAGAAGGAAGTGCTGACCGAGCGCAATGTCATTCTCGAGGAGCGGCGGTCGCGAACCGACAATAATCCATCCGCAATCCTCGACGAGCAGATGAACGCGACGCTCTACCTTTCGCATCCCTATGGCGTCCCGGTGATCGGATGGGAGCATGAGATGGCGAAGCTTTCGCCGGAGGACGCGCTGAGTTTCTACAAGCGCTTCTATGCGCCGAACAATGCCATCCTCGTGGTCACCGGCGATATCACCCCTGAAGAGCTGATGCCGCTCGCCGAGGCGACCTACGGCAAGGTCGCGGCAAATCCCGCCGTGAAGATGCGTTCGCGACCGCAGGAGCCGCCGCACCTCGCAGCACGGCGTATCGACCTCAAGGATCCGCGCGCCGGCAAGCCCTCTCTGCACCGCTACTACCTCGCGCCGGCCTATTCCGTCGCAGAACCCGGCGAGGCCGAGGCTCTCGACCTTCTGCTCAAGGTGCTCGCGTCCGGCTCTACGAGCCGCATCTACAAGAAGCTCGTCATCGACGAGAAGGTCGCGGCGTCGACGGGCGGTTGGTATTCCGGCGCGGCGCGCGACAGCGGCAAGATCGCGTTCTATGCAGTGCCCGTCGATGGCGTCGGCCTTGACAAGGTGGAGGCGGCGCTCGACGCGGTCATCGCCGATGTTCGGGCTCACGACATCACCGAGGCCGAACTCGAACGGGCCAAGAAGTCATATCTCGCCGAGTACATCTATCAGAGCGACAATCAGGCGACGCTGGCGCGCCGCTACGGCTGGTCGCTGTCGGTCGGGCGCACGGTGAAAGACATTGAGGAGTGGCCGGACCGGATCGCCAAGGTGACACTCGCGGACACGGCGAAGGTTGCGGCGAAGTACCTCGATATTCGCCGTTCGGTGACCGGAACGCTCGAGCCGACGAGTCCAGACGCCGCGCCTGGAACCATTGCCGGAAGCACGGGCAAGGGTCCAACGCAGGCCCCGGCGGCGACCCAGGCCCCGGCTGCGAAAACCGGCGGGCGGAGCTGACGAGGGCGTCTATTCCTATGTTTCAGCGTGAAGGTAAGCGTATCATGGCTTGGCTCGAGGCGCAGCCGCCCGGACGGCGGCTTTGGCTGCTGCTGGGCGCCATCGGAGTGGCTCTCGGACTGCTGTCTTTGTTGGGTAGCCCATCCGACCACTCGACCACGGCCGCGGCGGTGGCGGGCAGCCCGCAGTTGCGGTCAGGCGTGCCTGCCGGTGAAGGCCTGGGCTCGCTCTCGGATCGGCCGGGCACGGCCGGCAAGCCTGTGAAAACGATCGCGGTGGCGCGTGTCGAACCGGCGGCACAGACGCCGTCGTCCGATGCGCCAGCCAGTGCCAGGGGATTACGGGTAGCAGAGGCCCCACTTCCGGTCGCTTCCCCTCCGAGCGTTCCGTCGGCCGCCCCACCCGGCGCCCCGCCGGCCGCCAAAGGCCCTGCGCCAGCAACGAGCCCTTTCGAGTCCACGCCCGCTCTCAAGACGGCAGAAACCAAAATGAACATTCAGGACGTCAAGAGCCCCGGCGGAATTTCGGCTTGGCTCGTCGAGGAACACAGCGTCCCGCTGCTCGCTATTCGTTTCGTGTTCGACGGAGGGTCGAGCCAGGACCCTGCCGGCAAGGAGGGGCTGACCAACTTCCTCACCTCCATGATGGATGAAGGCGCTGGCGATCTCAATGCAACCCAGTTTCAGGAGCGCATGGAGGAGTTGGCCCTTCGCATGAGCTTCGAGGATGCCAAGGACGCCCTCTACGGCAGCTTCGAGACGCTCACCGTGAATCGCGACGCGTCGCTCGACATGCTGCGCCTCGCCATCAATGCGCCGCGTTTCGACGCGGACGCCACCGAGCGCATCCGCAAGCAATTGCTGACCAATCTGGCTTACGCCGAGAAGAATCCGCAGCAGGTGGCAGGGCAGGCCTGGTACGAGGGAGCCTTTCCGGGCCATCCTTACGGTCGCCACGCGAACGGCACGCGGGAGAGCGTTGCGCTGATCCAGCCCGGCGATCTCGAGGCCTACCGTAAGCGGATCTTCGCGCGCGACACGCTGAAGGTGGTGGCCGTCGGTGACATTGATGCCAAGACGCTCGGCGACGTCATCGACAAGGTCTTTGGTGCATTGCCGGCCAAGGCCGAACTCGTTCCCGTGCCGGATACCGTGCCAAAACCGGCCGAGAAATTGAAGATTGTCGATATGGACGTGCCGCAGTCCGTCGTGCAGTTCGGCTCGGCTGGATTCGCGCGCAAAGACCCTGACTTCATCCCCGCCTTCGTCATGAACCAGATCCTCGGCGGCGGCGGCTTTGCCTCGCGGCTCACCGAGGAAGTGCGCGAGAAGCGGGGGCTCGCCTACTCGGTCTATAGCTACATTCAGCCGCTGAAACATGCGGCATTGTTCGGCGGCGGCGTTGCCACCAAGAACGATGCCGTCAAGCAGTCGATCGACGTGATCCGCGGCGAACTGGAACGGATGGCCAAAGACGGACCCACCGAGACCGAGCTCGCCAATGCCAAAAGCTTTCTCACAGGCTCGTTCGCCTTGCGTTTCGACACCAGCGCCAAGATCGCGAACCAACTCCTGTGGATGCTGCACGAGGACATGGGAATCGACTATCCGACGCGGCGCAACGCCATGATCGATGCGGTGACCTTGGCGGACGTCAAGCACGCGGCAAAACGCCTCCTCAAGGTGGACGACCTGTTCATCACCGTGGTTGGCAAGCCGAAGGGGCTGGGCAACGGCTAGCGGCCGGCCGGGCCGGGTGGACATAGCGGACGACCGGTCGCGCGGCGCTGCGCTGTTGATCGGCGCTTCCGAGGGAGATAGCGAAGCGATGTCGGCAATCGAGCTGCAAACTGTCACCGATGCCTCCGGCCGGCGGCTCGTCAGCCAGTCCCTGACCGGATGCCTGGAGGGCACGATCGGAGCATCCGGTCTTTCATCTTCGATCCTGTCGCAATGGACCGGGCGCCTCGACGCCGCCGTCGGCAACCTGAAGACCGCCTACGAGCAGGGAACGCTGGCACACCTTAGAATTCCCGAGGCAATGGCCGATATCGCCGAAGCGGAAGCTGCCATCGGCGCTCTGTCGGTCGGCGCACAGACCATCGTTTTCCTCGGCACGGGCGGTTCGAGCCTCGGTGGACAGGCGCTAGCTCAACTGGGCGGTTGGAACCTTCCAGGGGGGGCCGACGAAGGTCAGCGCGGGCGGCCGCGCACGCGCTTCTACGATAATCTCGATGCCGTTACCCTCGGCCGCGCGCTCGCGTCGCTCGATCTCGACACCACACGGTTCGTCGTGGTCTCGAAATCCGGCGGCACGCCCGAGACTCTGTCCCAGGCCGTTGCCGCTCTGGCTGCGGTCAGGGCCGCTGGCCTCGGCGACCGGATCGGTCGGCATTTTCTTGCCCTCGCCGATCCGCCGTCGGGCGGTAGGCTCAGCGGGCTGCGCCAACTCGCCGCCGACTTCGGCATCCCGGTACTCGATCACGAGCCGGGGATCGGCGGCCGCTACTCGGTGCTGACCAACGTCGGTTTGCTGCCCGCCATTGCACGCGGCCTCGATGTAAGGGCCCTGCGCCGCGGGGCGAAGGCCGTTGTCGACGGCCTGCTTCGGGCTCGCAGCGCCATCGATGTCGCGCCCGCGGTCGGGGCGGCCACCGCCGTCGCTCTGCTGCGCGATCGGGGCCTGAAGGTGTCGGTGATGATGCCCTACGCCGACCGTCTCGCCCGCTTCGGTGACTGGTATGTTCAGCTCTGGGCCGAGAGCCTTGGCAAAGGCGGTGCCGGCACTACGCCGCTCGCATGTCTGGGCCCACTTGACCAGCACAGCCAGCTTCAGTTGTTCATGGACGGGCCCAAAGAACACCTGATCACGGTCGTGCGGGTGCCGACCGCAGGTACCGGCCCGGTGCTCGATCGCGAGTTGTGCGAGAAGGCCGGCATCGCCTTTCTGGCCGATCGCAGCCTTGGCGATCTCGTAGCCGCGCAGTCCGAGGCCGTGCCGGAGGCGCTCGAGAAAGCCGGCCGCGCGGTCAGGCGTATCGACCTCGACCGGCTTGACGAGACGGCATTTGGCGCGTTGTTGATGCACATGATGCTCGAAACGATTCTCGCAGGCTCGCTGCTCGGCGTCGACCCGTTCGACCAGCCGGCCGTCGAGTTGGCCAAGGTACTGACGCGTGAGCGGCTATCGGCAACGGCGCGGGCCTGACGCGGATTACGGGTGCGGCGCGCCCAGGCCTGCTCGCGCGTCGTTCCCGTGTGCCAGCGTCGTCTCACAGTGCGTCGTCTTGCAGTGCGTGGTCGCCCAGTGCGTGAGTCGTAGCAAGGAACATGGCGCGTGGCCGTTCGCCAATTGAGGCCCGAGACCATCAACCGCATCGCCGCTGGCGAAGTGATCGAGCGGCCCGCAAGCGTCGTCAAGGAACTCGTCGAGAACGCGCTCGATGCGGGAGCGTCGAGCATCGAGGTGGTCACCGCGGCGGGTGGGCTCTCCCTCGTGCGCGTGACGGACGACGGCGCAGGCATGGATCGCCGCGATCTGGAGCTTGCAGTCGAGCGGCACGCCACTTCGAAACTGACCGACGACGACCTTTTCAACATCCTCACGCTCGGCTTTCGCGGTGAAGCACTGCCGTCGATCGGATCCGTGGCGAGGCTGTCGCTGCGCACGCGGCAGCGCGCGGCGGCAACCGGTCTCGAGATCGTCGTCGATCGTGGGGAGAAGTGTGGCGTCCGGCCGGCAGCCCTCAACTGTGGCACCATCGTCGAGGTCCGCGATCTGTTCTCGGCAACGCCGGCCCGCCTCAAGTTCATGAAGTCCGAGCGGGCGGAGAACATGGCCATCTCCGAGACCGTCAAGCGGCTCGCCATGGCCAATCCCCAGGTCGCTTTCTCTCTGACGACCGGCGAGCGGGCGGGACTTGTGCTTGCCGCCCAGCCAACGGGGCCGGACGGTCTGCTGGCCCGGCTCGGGCGGATCATGGGGCGAGAGTTTCTCGACGACGCACTTGCCATCGACGGCGCACGCGAAGGGGTCCGCGTGTTCGGTTTCGCCGGATTGCCGACGCTGCACCGACCCGATACCGGCCTGCAGTTTCTGTTCGTCAACGGCCGGCCCGTGCGGGACCGACTGATGCTCGGGGCGGTGCGCGCCGCCTACGGAGACCTCGTGCCGAAGGGCCGCCATCCGTTGCTCGCGCTGTTCGTTGGCCTCGATCCGCGTGAGGTGGACGTCAACGTGCATCCGACGAAGGCCGAGGTGCGTTTCCGCGACGCGGCGACAGCGCGAAGCCTCATTATCGGTGGCTTGCGGCACGCGCTCGAGGGCGCCGGACACCGCGCGACATCGCTCGGCGGCGCGCGCACGCTCGATACCATGGCGGGGGCCAGATCTCAGTCTCAGCCGTGGTCACGCGACGCGCCGGAGGCGCCGGTCGGCATACCGGCGCGCGGCGCGATGGCCGGCGATACAGGCTACGGCGCCGCTCGCCGGCCCCTGGCCGCGTTTCCCTATCCCGCCGGCTTCGACGAGCGTGCCCAAGCACCTCTCGACATGGATCTCGCGCCTTCGGCCGATACGCGCGCTGCGGTGACGCCCGCATCCGAGGCACGGCTCGATCGGCCTTTGGGCGCCGCCCGTGCGCAATTGCGCGAGACCTACATCGTCGCCGAGACCTGCGATTCGGTGATCATCGTCGACCAGCACGCGGCGCACGAACGGCTCGTCTACGAGCGCATGAAGGCGATGTTGACCCAGGGCGCCGTCACGCGGCAGGGGCTGCTCATTCCCGAAATTGTCGAAATGGACGCGGACGAGGTGGCGCTGCTCGCCGACTGGTCGCACGAACTTGCCGAACTCGGGCTCGCGCTCGAGCCGTTCGGGCCGGGCGCAGTCGCGGTGCGCGAGGTGCCGGCCTTGCTGGGCAAGGTCGACGTCAAGGGCCTGGTGCGGGATCTTCTGTCGAACGTGCTCGACGGCAATGGCGCGACGTCATTGCGCGATCGGCTCGAGTCGGTGTGCGCGACCATGGCCTGTCACGGCAGTGTGCGCGCGGGGCGCAAGCTCACGTCCGAAGAGATGAATGCGCTGCTGCGAGACATGGAGGCGACGCCCTTTTCGGGTCAGTGCAACCATGGCCGGCCGACGTACGTCGAGCTGAAGCTCGGCGACATCGAACGCCTGTTCGGGCGTCGCTGAACAGGCGAGGCACCGGCCGTCAGCACGACAACCCCGGCGCCACCCGCGTCCGGCGGGCGGCTATGAGGAGCTTAGCGCCGGCGGCAAGGACGCGCGGATACCTGGCAGCTCCAGGACCTATCCTTGTCGGCACCCGAGCACTTCACGCCCTTGCTCTCGGCCATGCGGAAGCTGCCCCAGTTGCGGCCGTACTCCCATGCCGTGAAATCCTGCCAGACTCTCGTCGCTTCGGCTTCGGCGGCCTTGCGGCTGGCCATGCCGTTGCTGCTGCCGTCGTGGAAGTGATCCTTCATGCAGACCTTCGTGCCGACGCGCACGTGATCGTGTATGCCGGCAAGTCCCATGCTCTGGGCCTCTGCCGACGTGGCACCGAGCGCCAGCAGACCCGCCGCCAACAACGAGCTCCGCAGTGTCATATTCATCGTCTCCCAAGATTCGGACACAATCCGACCATCCGATTCGGACATGCCTGATTTGAGGGACGGTGGCCTAGTCTCCGAGGTGCCGCAGGCGCTCGATTTCCGCCGACCATTGCGGGCGCGCACCATACATGGCAAGCATGCAACAGAAGTATAGAATTCTTCGAGAGTCCGGGCGGCTCACGCTGGTGGGAAAATGAGCCTGGCGAGCGCCCCACGCATCGGTTCGGGGATGGGCGTCGGCCTCTGGCTCTCGCGCACCACGAAGACGTGCACGAAGTGCCCTTCGGCTCGGGCCGCGTCCTCGCCCTCGGCGAAGAGGCCGATCTCGTAGCGCACGGAGGACTTGCCGAGCCTGCCGACGCGAAGTCCCGCGTCGATCAGGTCAGGGTAGGTGAACGATTTGTGGTAGCGGCAGAGGCTTTCGACAGCGAGGCCGATGATCGGACTGTTGTGAAAATCGAGACGGCCCTCGTCGATCAGATAGCGGTTAATCACCGTATCGAAGTACGAGTAGTAGTTGACGTTGTTGACGTGGCCGTAGACGTCGTTGTCCATCCAGCGGGTCGGTATCTTGAGGAAGTGCTTGTAGTCGGCGCGCGCGCCGATCGCCGGACGTCCGGTGCTCATGATCCCTGGTTCCGTTGTTCGGTTCGTTTCAACTCTTGGCCGCGATGACCTGCACCTCGAACAGGCTCTCGGCGTCGGCCATCTTGCCTTCGATGCAGGCGCGCGCCGGCAGGTTCTGCGGGTCGATCCACTCGAGCCACGCCGCATTCATGGCGGCTCGCAGCCGGATATCCGAGACCCATATCGTCGCCCAGAGAATGTGCGACTTCGACGATCCACACTGGGCAAGGAACTTGTCGAGGTCGCGAAAAGCCTCGCGTGCCTGTCCCGCGATGTCGAGCGTCAGATCGTCGGCGATGGCTCCTGCGGTCAAGACGAACGGATCGGCTTCGACGACATTGGCCAGGATCGGTTCGAGTTCGCGGCGGACGATGGCCATGACGACGTCTCGCTGTTGATTGCTGTGTGCTGTGGAACTGGCATGTGCGCGGAGCGGGGGCGGCGCAAGCCCGGAGCACGCCTTCCCGGCGCGCCGTCCCTCGCTTTTGACGTTACTTCGCCGCGATGACGGCGATTTCGACCAGGATCGCCGGGTCGGCGAGCTTCGCCTCGATGCATGCGCGTCCGGGCAGGTTTTGCCCGCCGGTCCACTCGTTCCAGGCGACGTTCATCTTGTCGCGCAGACGGATGTCTGGAACCCAGATCGTCGCCGAGACGATCTTCGATTTGTCGGTACCGCAAAGCGCGAGCAGCCGGTCGAGGGTCTTGGTGACTTCACGGGTCTGTCCCGTCACGTCCTGATTGACGTTGTCGGGCGTGACGCCGGCGGTGAAAACGAAGCCGTTCGCTTCGACGACCTTCGAGAGAATGCCTTTGGACTCGTGACGCGTGATGGCCATTGTGAAGGGTCTCCTCGGGTGATTGGACGGCGCAGTCTTAGCACGTCACTCGCTGAACGCCACAAGGGATGCCCGCTCGCGCTATCGGCGTCGAAACACACCTGTGCTTGCCGTGCGGCTCTCATTGCGCCCGCCGGCTGCGGGTTCTAGTCTCGGCACAACCAATCGCGCGGCGAAAACGACTCGAGGAAACACCCATGAAAGAGCCGAAGAAAGCTCAGAACGGCAAGAACGGCGGCAAGGGCAGCGCCGGCAAGCGTCGCGTCAAGCCTGCCGATCTCAGATCGAAGGCGTGGTTCGACAATCCGCAAAACGTCGACCTCACCTCGCTCTACCTCGAACGGACGATGAACTACGGGCTGACGCTCGACGAGTTGCAGTCGGGCAAGCCGATCATCGGCATTGCCCAGTCGGGCTCGGATCTAAGCCCCTGCAACCGGCATCACGTTTTTCTGGCCGAGCGTGTGCGTGAGGGCATTCGCGAGGCGGGCGGCATTGCGTTCGAATTCCCGCTCCACCCGATTCAAGAAACGTGCAAGCGCCCGACCGCGAGCCTCGATCGCAACCTCGCCTACCTCGGACTTGTCGAGATTCTGTATGGCTACCCGATCGACGGCGTCGTTCTGACGACCGGCTGCGACAAGACCACGCCGAGCCAGATCATGGCGGCCGCCACCGTCGATATTCCCGCCATCGTGCTCTCCGGCGGGCCCATGCTGAACGGCTGGTTCAAGGGCGAGCGCACCGGCTCGGGCACCATTGTCTGGCGTGCGCGCGAAATGATGGCCCGGGGCGAGATCGAATATAAGGAGTTTCTCGAACTTGTGGCCTCGTCGGCGCCGTCCGCCGGCCACTGCAACACCATGGGCACCGCCTCCACGATGAATTCGCTTGCCGAGGCGCTGGGTATGTCCCTGCCCGGCTGTGCCGCCATCCCCGCGCCCTATCGCGAGCGCCAGCAGATCGCCTACGAGACCGGCAAGCGCATCGTCGAGATGGTGTGGGAGGACCTGAAGCCCTCCGACATCCTCACGCGCGAGGCATTCGAGAACGCCATCGTGGTCAATTCGGCGATCGGAGGCTCGACCAATGCGCCGATCCATTTGAACGCGATCGCGCGTCATGTTGGCGTCGAACTCGACAACGACGATTGGGAGCGCCTCGGCTACGATATTCCGCTGCTCGTCAATTTGCAGCCCGCGGGCGAATATCTCGGCGAGGAGTATCACCGCGCGGGCGGCGTGCCGGCAGTGGTCGCTGAACTGATCGCGGAAGGCAAGATCAACAAGACCGCGCTGACGGTCAATGGCCGCCCCCTGCACGAGAATTGCGAGGGCAAGCTCTCTTGGGACCGTGCCGTCATCAAGCCCTATGACGAGCCGATGGTGAAATCGGCCGGGTTCTTGAACTTCAAGGGAAACCTTTTCGACAGCGCCATCATGAAGTCGTCGGTGATCTCGGACGAGTTCCGCAAGCGCTACCTGTCCAACCCTGACGATCTCAATGCCTTCGAGGGTCGTGCCATCGTCTTTGACGGCCCGGAGGACTACCACCATCGCATCGACGACCCGAAGCTGAAGATCGATGAGACGTGCCTGCTCTTCATGCGCGGCGCCGGGCCGGTCGGCTACCCGGGTGCCGCCGAGGTCGTCAATATGCGAGCCCCCGATTATCTCCTGAAGAAGGGCATATCATCCTTACCGTGCATCGGTGATGGCCGCCAGTCGGGAACGTCGGGCTCACCGTCGATCCTGAATGCTTCGCCGGAGGCTGCGGCTCCGGGCAGTGGCCTCGCGCTTTTGAAAACCGGCGACAAGGTCCGCATCGATCTGAACCGCCGCACGGCCGACATCCTGATTTCAGACGAGGAGCTGGCAACGCGCCGTGAGGCTCTGGCGAAGGCCGGCGGCTACAAGTATCCCGACAGCCAGACGCCCTGGCAGGAGATCCAGCGCGGCATGGTCGACGAGCTCGCCAACGGCATGGTGCTGAAGCCGGCGGTCAAGTATCAGCGCATCGCCAAGACCAAGGGGATTCCGCGCGACAATCACTAGGCCGGGCGCAGGCGTACCTCGATCCAAGGCGGCGGGGCTGATGGCATTGCCCCGCCGGACCCGTCGACGGGGTCCCGATCACATGGAGCGCGTCACTTTCATTGCGCCCGATGCCTCGAGCGCTGCGATCTCGTCGGCCGACAGGCCCGCTTCCGCCAGAACCTCGTGTCCATGGGCGCCGAGCAGGGGCGCGTCCGTGCGGTAGCTGGTCGGCGTCGCGGAGAAGTCGAACGGGCTCGCCGTCGTGCGGATCGTACCCTCGGTCGGATGCTCACGTGTCGTGAAGAAGCCGGTCGCCTTCAGATGAGGGTCGTCGAAGAGCTGGTCGAGATCGTTGACCACCATCGACGGAATGTCGGCCTTTTCGAAGAACGCGAGCCACTCCGCCGTCGTTCGCGTGGGCATGATTTCGGCGATGATGGCCTGGATCGCCGGCTGATTGTCGGAGCGCGCCTTGGCCGTCGAGAACCGCGCGTCGGACATCAGCCAGGGCTGACCGATCTCGGCCGCGAACGCGCGATAGTGCTTCTCGTTGTAGGGCAGCGCGCAGACGTAGCCGTCCTTGGTGCGGTATGGCTTGCGGTCCGCCGACAGCACGCGCGAGTAGCCCATGCTGCCGCGCTCGGGCACGTACGATTTGTCGAACAGATGCTCGACCAGCCAGAAGCCCGCGATGGTCTCGAGCATCGGCACCTCGACCATCTGGCCCTCTCCCGTTCGTTCGCGATGGAGGAGCGCCGCCAGTACGGCCATGCCGAGATGCAGCCCTGTGGTCTTGTCGACGATCAGGCTCGGCAGGAAGCGCGGCGGCCCGCCGTCGACACGGCTTGCCAGCATGGCCGCGCCGCTGGCGCCCTGCACCAGGTCGTCGAACGCGGGCTTCCTGCCGTAGGGCCCCGCGTGCTTGTACCCGACGCTGTAGGCGTAGACGATGTCGGGCTTCACGGCCCTCACCGCGTCATAGCCGAGGCCGAGACGTTCAACCGCTTCGACGCGCATATTGTGCACGAACACGTCCGCGGTCGCGATCAGTCGCTTCAGGGCGGCAATCGCCTCGGGCTTCTTGAGGTCGAGGCAAAGCGCCCGCTTGTTGCGGTTGATGCCGAGATAGATGGGTCCCATGCCGGGCGTCGGCGCGTTGCCCGCATTGCGCATGATGTCGCCCTCGGGCGGCTCGACCTTGATCACGTCGGCGCCCATGTCCGCGAGATGCAGCGTGGCGATCGGTCCAAGCACGACGGCCGTAAGGTCTATGACGCGGGTGCCGGATAGCGGGCCTGGCATGGCAATGGTCTCGCGGGCTTGGCTCGGCGCCCGAATGCCGGACGCGAGGTGTGGGGTCGAACCGACGGATCGCCGGTTGCACCATGACGGCAGCGAGGATTTCCCTCTGCCGCTGCAGTGGAACGGCTGCTGAAGCCGCGCCTAGGCGCCCTTATAGGTGGGTTTGCGCTTCTCGAGCATGGCCGTCACCGCCTCGAGCTGGTCGCCCGTCGACTGGGCGAGAGCCTGCATCGCCGACGCCATCTCGAGCGCCACCGGCAGACTCACGCCCTGGCTCTCGCGTAGCAGGCGTTTGTTGAGGCGGATCGAGTGCGGCGGGAAGGCGGCGATCCGCTTGGCCAGCGCCAGCACCTCGTCCATCAGTTTGTCGTCGTCGACGACCTTCGACACCAGGCCCCATTTTTCCGCCTTGTCGGCATCGATCACGTCGCCGGTCAGCGTCATCTCGTAGGCCCGCGAGAGGCCGACGACGCGTGGCAGGAACCACGCCCCGCCATCGCCGGAGACGAGGCCGACCCGCAGGAAGCTCTCGGCGAACTGCGCCTTGCGGCCGGCGACGCGGATGTCGCACATCAGCGTCGTATCGCAGCCCGCGCCGATGGCAGCCCCATTGACGGCGCAGATCGACGGCACCTCGAGATCGTAGATTGCCTTCGGGATGCGATGAATGCCGTGCTGATAGGCGCGTCGCATGTCGACAGGCGAGCCGCCGAACAGGCCCTTCCGCTCGCGCATCTCCTTTACGTTGCCGCCCGACGAGAAGCCTTCGCCGGAGCCTGTCAGGATCATGCAGCGCACGCTGGTGTCGGCATTGATGCGCGCACACGCGGCGACGATGCCGTCGATGATCGCGTCGCCGAGCGCATTGCGCGTCTTCGGATCGTTGAGCGTGACGACGACGATGCCGTCTCCCTTGTCTTCATAGAGGACGGCGTCGGTGGCAGACATTGAAGTGCTCCTCGCTCGATGCACGGTGGTTCGTGGTTGGTGACAACACTAGGCGACGGGCCGCCCCCGCTCCAGCGCGAAAGCGGCGAGCATCGTCGTGTCGGACGACGAGATGAGTACGGCGTAAGCCGATGCGCTTCGCATCCGGAAGCCGCTGCCGGCGTCGTCAGGCTTCTAGGCCGCAAGCCCGGCCGATCGACCGTGCCTCGCTTGGCGGCTCGCCCGGGCGTGCTCGAAGGCGAGGACGACGCTCGCCGCGAACCCGGCGCACAAGATGAGTTGCGCGACCGCTGGCACCTTGAGAAAGAATGCCAGCATCGTCAGCAGCGGGCTGAGCCAGACCAGGCTTGCGATCGCCCCCACACGCGCGACCCGATAGGCCGGATTGAGCATGACCAGCAGCCACGCGGCGGACAGCATCGGCAGATCGTAGTTGAACACCTGGTGAGGCACCAGCGGCACAGCGGAGACGATCACGAGCATCCGGATCAGGCGATCGTCGGTGGCCCGAACGGCGAGCATGGTGGCCGCGATCACAACCGCGGCGATACCGATCTGCATGAGGCCGGCCGCCTTGGCACCGGCGCCAAGAGCCATGGCGGCGGCCATCGGCGACATCATCATCGAGCTCCAGAAATTTTCGGCATTGTAGACAACGCTCGCCTGATAGGTCGCCGTGTAGTCGATGTAGCTCTGCCAGAAATCGAGCCCGAGCACGGCAACGCTCGCTCCATACCAGGCCAGCGCCGTCAACGTCGCCGCCGCCAGTGTGCGCCAGGCTCCGAGTGCGAGCAGCGCGAAAGGCACGGCGATCCCGAGTTGCGGCTTGAACGTCAGCAGGCCAAGAAGAACCCCGGCCAGCACGGGCTTGCGATCGTGGACGAGCAGGGCGCCGACCATCAGCGCGCCGCTCAGGAAGCCGTTCTGCCCCCCCGCCACGTTGATCAGGGTTGCCGGCGCGAGTGCAAGCGCCAGGAGACCGACATTGCCACGTCCGGCCGGAAGAGCGCTCGCGACGACTCGCGCGAAGACGGCAAACCCACCGATCACCCAGGCGGCAAGCGCCAGGCCGTATGGCAATGTGGCGAAGCCCCACGCGGCGAGCAGAACAACCGGCGGATAGCTCCACATGTGAAACGGTATCGGTGCGCCGAATAGCGCGCGGATCTCCCGATTGTATTGCGAAAGGTCGAAAAGCGATCCGGGCGTCGCGCCGAACGCGATCTGCGGCGCGGCCCAGAAATTGATGAAATCGCGACCGATCTGGTGACCCGTGACGTCGAGGCCGCCGCCAGCCGGCCAGTACACCGCTTTGGCGATGGGGGCAAAAAGACAGAGCGACCCTAGGCACAGCAGCGCGACGAGGCGGTCGTCCCACGCGGCAGTCGTCCGCCTCTGACGCGAATCCGATCGGGGTGCTGGGATCGCGACGTCGGCCGACATGGTGCAAGTGCCCTGGGGAACGAGCTTTGACTAGGGAGCCCGGCTGTGCTTCGCCTCTGGCGGCGAGGCTGCGCGCGCGTCGTCGCTCGGCGCAAGAACGCCGCCGGCGCGCGCAACATAAACGGCCAGGAATGCCGTTCCGGAGCTGACGATCTTACCGAGCAGCGGTGGCAGTCCGCCGACATCGACCGTCAAGCGTATGACGATCACCGTCAGCAGCAGTCCGAGGAGGCCCGTGGCAAGGAACTCCGCGATCAGTCGCCGATGCGATTTTCCGGTCCGCTCGGCGGCGAAGATGTAGCGCACCGACAGCACGTAATGCACGGCAACGCCCGTCAGATAGCCGATGGTAGCAGCGAGTGTCGCGGGACATTCCGAGATGGCGATGAGGACGAGGAAAAGGCCTGTGTCGATCGCCAGTGCAACGCCACTCGCGCCGGCATAGCGGGCAAATTCAAGCGCGCGTCCTGGCTCGCTCGCAAATCGAGCCAGCCAGCCGAGCACGCTGTCTCCGGCGCCCGGACCATTGCGCGCAGGCCGTACTGTCTGCGGGCCGATCGATGCCATGTTGCCGCCTCTCTCGATCAGCCTGCCTTCTGCAGCGCTTGCGGCACCAGGCGCACGCTCTTCAGCGCCTCTTCGGCGCCCGAGGCCCCCGCCTCGTGGTACTCGGCGTCCTCGTTGACATTCCAAATGTCATAGAGGTCGGTGCCGGCCATGATGTTCTTGACCGTCAGCATGGCGGTCATCATTGCGTGATCTTGGTTGTTGTACTTGTGCATGCCGTTGCGCCCGACGAGGTGCAGGTGCGGATAGTGCGCGGCGATGTCTTCGCGGATCGTATCGACGTGCAGGCGGTAAGCTTCGTCGTAGACCGGATAGGCTTTCTTCTGCCGCACCACGCATCCATCCTTGATGTCGTTCCAGGTGGCGAGGCCGATCTGCTCCAGCTCCTTCTTGGCAAGGCCGATCAGTTCGCCGTCGGTGGCGGCCCACAGGCCGTCGCCCTCGAAGCAGAAATACTCGAGCCCGAGGCACGCGAGCTTGTCGTCCGGCACCATCTCGGGCGACCAGGAACGGAAGTTCTGGATACGGCCGACCTTTACCGACGGCTCGTGGATATAGATCCAGTTGTCGGGGAAGAGGTCAGGCTTGTCGACGATCAGCGCCACGGTCAGAAAATCGCGATACCGCAGGGCGTCGGCCGAAGGTTTCGAGAGGGGCGACGTCGGGCCGATGGAACCCATCAACTCGCGGATCGGCGCCGACGAGATGACGTCGCGGGCCGTGAATACGTGGTCCGAGCCGTCGATCGACGACGCGGTGATCGTCCAGAGCTGCTTGGACTTGTCATAGGCGAGGCTCTTGAGGCTCGTCCCCATGTGGATCGTGCCGCCTTGCGCGCGCGTTTTCGCGGCCGCCGCATCCCACATCATGCCGGGACCCTTGCGCGGATACTGGAAGCTCTCGATCAGGGTCTTGATGATCTCGCCGTCATGCGCCTTGGTGCCGTCCTTGAAGCCCTTCGGCGCGACCGAGTTCCTCAGGGCGTTGGCCATGGCGCTCCACAGGTCGAGCCCCTTGATGCGCTGCGCCGCCCAATCGGCCGAGATGTCGTCACAGCTCATGCCCCACACTTTTTCGGTGTAGGTCTTGAAGAAGATCGAGAACAGGCGCTCGCCGAACTGGTTCGAAACCCACTCGTGGAAGGTCTGCGGTTTCTCGTTGGGGAAGGCCTGCTTGTACATGAAGGAAAGAACACAAAGGCCCGACTCGAGAACGCCGAGGTTCGACAGCGCCTCGAACGCCTTCAGCGGGTACGAGTAGTATTTTCCGTCGTAATAGATGCGTGACAGGCGCGGGCGTTCGATGAAGTCCTGCGGCAGGATCTCCTTCCACAGGTCGACCACCTCTTTCGACCTCGAGAAGAAGCGGTGGCCACCGATGTCGAACAGGAAATCCTTGTAGCTCGCGGTACGGCTGATGCCCCCGACGTAGGTCGGATCTGCCTCGATGACGGTGGTCGAGACGCCCTCTTTCGTGAGCAGGTAGGCGGCGGTCAGTCCGGCCGGGCCGGCGCCGATCACGAAAACGTCGGAATGCGACATGGAACCCCTCGACGATAAACGCGTGAACCGCAACGCCGCGCGCGGTAGCGAAACGTTGCCTCGTCGACAGGTTTAGGCGTCAAGCCTTAACGAAGCCCTTTCAAAGCGGAACTGCGCGATTAACGATTCGTAGATTAATCGAGGTGCAACGCCTCGCAGGTAGTCTTGCCTGCCACAGGTGTTCGGGGACAGTCGGGTCATGGCCAATGCACTTTCCGCAGGTCGCATGCTGCGGCGCACGACAGGCGTGCGGCCGCACTGTGTTCTGCTCGCTTGCGTGTTTGCCGTATGTCTTGTGGTCGCTTTGCGGCTGACGTCGAACGCGGGTGGTCTTGCCCTCTCGCTCGGCGACACGGATGACGCGACGCGCCTGGTCGAATTGCACGCCTTTCTCGAACATGGGCGCTGGTGGGATCTCACGCTCCCCCGCATAGGCGCGCCCGATCCACTCGTCTCGCACTGGTCGCGGCTTGTCGATCTTGGACTGGCCTTGACGCTTGGCGCCGCCCGTCTCGTCCTGTCGCCGGGGACCGCCGAGCTTGCCATGCGGATCGTTTGGCCGAGCCTGCTGTTGCTGGCGACGGTTCTCCTCGTGGCGCGTGACGCCGAGCGCGACGGTGCCGTCTGGTCCGCCATCGCCGTCGCCGGTCTCGTGGTGATGTCTCCGACGGCGCTCCAGCAGTTCAATGTCGGCCGGATCGACCATCACAACGTCCAGATCCTGTGCGGGGTTGGCGGTATCCTGTTGCTGGCCCGAAGCTTGCTCACACCGGCAGTCGGCTGGTGGGCCGGCGCCATGATCGGCTTCGGTCTGACTGTCGGGCTCGAGTCCGCGACGTTGGTCGGACCAGTGGTCGTGGTCGCCGTGCTGATCGGGCTTGGCCGCCGCGGCGGTCTCGACGGACAGCTTCGCGCCGCCGTCACGATGGCCGCAGTTCTCGCAATCGGCGCAGTCTTGTCGATCGATCCGTCGCGTTGGAACGTCATGGTCTGCGACGCCGTCGCGTTCAACCTCGTGGCGTTGACGGCCTGCGGCGCAGCCGGCGTGGCGGCCGCGGGCTTCGCCGCGCGGTTCGTCGAGGGCCCCCGGCTGGTTGCGCTGCAACTCGGCCTGCTCGGCATCGGCGGTATTGCGGGCCTCGTCATCTATGGTCTGCTCGAGCCGCGCTGCCTCGCCGGACCGTTCGGGCAGGTAACGCCGGAGGTCTGGCCGATCTGGCTGTCGCGCGTAACCGAGGTCCAACCGATCGGTTATCTTTACCGGCTGTCGCCGGGCGGGACGATCGGCATCGTGCTCATGGCCGTGCTCGGCATCGCCGCCCGGATCCGGATCGCGCTCGTCGAGCGACGCACGCGTGACGAGGCCGGCGTTTTCAATCGGCACATGCTGCTGCTGACGGCCCAGGTCTTCGCTTTCGTCGCGGCCTGCTGGCAAGTCAAGATGCTTCCCTACGCGGCCTGGCTGGCATTGCCAGCCCTTGGGCTTGTCCTCGCCTCGCTGCCCGGCACTCCCACGATCGGCGCACCTGTCGTGCGCTTAGCGGCCTTTGTGCTTGTCTTGCAGAGCACCCTCGGCGCAATCGCCGGCAGCGCCTATGTGATCGTCCAGGCGAACGAGCCGGCAAAGCCGCCAGCGCGCACGCCTTGCTCGGACACGACGACGATCTCGACGCTGGCGTCCCTGCCCCCCGGCCTCGTGTTGGCCGACGTCGATCTCGGCCCCTACATCGTTGCGTTGACGCCCCACCGGGTGGTGATGGCGCCCTATCATCGCATCGACCGCAGCATCGTCGAGGGTTACCATTTGCTCGGTGGGGCACCCGAAGCCGCCGAGGCGGCATTGCGCAGGCTCGCGGTCGCTTACGTGTTGGCCTGCAGGCCGAACGAGAAACCGTCGGTACCTGACGCTGCCGCGAAGGCGGCGCAGCCCCCGATCAAAAGTCCAGCTTCAACTCTCAGGCACGCCCTCGCCACGGGACACCCCCCCGGTTATCTCGCTCCGGTGCCGCTTCCCAAAGCGTCCGAACTCAGGGTCTATCGCGTGGTCCCGTCAAAGAGCTGAGGTCCGCCTTCGGCCGCGCCGCTCCATCGGTTTCACTGGTCGGGCGCCACCACCACTGTCCCGCGCTTGCCGCCGGCCTCGACGGCTTGGTGCGCCAGATAGGCATCGTCCAGTACGTAAGGACCGACGACCCGGTGCAGGCGCGATCCGCCTTGCAGCCATGCCAGGATGTCGGCCTGTGCCTGCCGGCGTGCGTGGTGAGGCGACGTCGGCAGCAGCACGCCCTGCACCGTGACGTTCTTGCGCATCAGGATCGCGAACGGCACCTCGGGTGCCGAGTTGCCGCGCGTGGCGTAAGCTGCGATCGTGCCGTTGAGCGCCACGGCATCCTTTGTCCATCCGAGATTGCCGCCGAAATCGACGTCGACGATGCGGTGCGCGCCGACCTCGTCGGTTTCGGCCAGGATGCGCGCGGCAAGGTTCTCGTCGTCGCGGTCGAGCACGATGTCGGCGCCGGCCGCAGCAGCATCCTCGCGCTGCCAGCGTTGCGCGTGCCCGACCGTCGCGATGACCCGGGCGCCCCGCCATTTGGCGAGTTGGATCGCATAGTTTCCGACGGCCCCCCCGCCGCCGGTGACGACGATCCACTGCCCATCTATCGGACCGCCTGCGAAGAGGCAGCGATGCGCCGTCATGCAGGGGATGCCGAGGCAGGCGCCGGCCTCGAAAGGGACGCTGTCGGGCAGCGCGGTGACGAGGTCCGCGTCGAGCGAGATGTACTCCGCACCCGTGCCCCGATGGCGGCCGTTGCGTTGGCCGTTATAGAGCCAGACCCGGTCTCCCTCGCGGAACCGGGTGACGCCTTCTCCCAGTTCGTCGATGAAGCCGGCGCCATCGCTGTGCGCGATGACGAGCGGAGCCTCCATGCGATAGCCGACGCCGCCTCGGCGGTTACAGTCAGCCGGATTGACGCCCGATGCCGCGAGCTTGATGCGCACTTCGCCCGGCCTCGGCTCTGGGATCGGCTGCTCGCCGACGATCAGCACCTCCCTCGCGGGCCCCGTTCTCTCGTACCAGACGGCTCGCATTGGCTTTCCCTGCGCTCTTGTGGTGACGTCCCGACGAGATTTGGCCTTGTAGCCAGAGCCGGCAACGGCATACTGGCCGCAATCTCCAGAAACTTCGATCGAGCTGTCCATGTCGCACTTCGTCTTCGAGCCCGTCCAGATGCCGCCCGAGGCGGTGAAGCTGCGCCAGGACGTAAGGGCGTTCCTCGCCGACGAAATCGCGAATGGCGCATTCGCCCCGGCGGTTGGCTCCATGGTCGAGGCTGACGAAGCGTTCTCGCGCAAGCTCGGCGAGAGAGGCTGGCTCGGCATGACCTGGCCGAAGCAGTATGGCGGTGGCGAACGGTCGTCGCTCGAGCGCTACGTCGTGGTCGAGGAACTGCTTGCCCACGGTGCTCCGTCGCTTGCGCATTGGATTGCCGAGCGCCAGTCAGGCCCGCAGATCCTGCGCCATGGCAGCGAGCGCGCCAAGGCGATGATCCTGCCCGAGATCGCGGCGGGGCGTTGTTACTTCGCCATCGGCATGTCGGAGCCGGACACCGGCTCGGACCTCGCCAGCGTCAAGTCGCGCGCCGTCAAGGCGGAGGGCGGGTGGAGGATCACGGGTCGCAAAGTCTGGACCAGCTTCGCCCACCGCGCCCACTATCTGATTGCGCTGGTGCGCACGTCCGGTACGCCGGATCAGCGGCACTATGGCCTCAGCCAGTTCATTGTCGACATGAAGACGCCCGGCATCAGCGTGCGGCCGATCTACAATCTTTACGGTGGCCACGACTTCAACGAAGTGACGTTTGACGACGTCTTCGTGCCCGACGACATGATTGTCGGGGGCGAGGGACGCGGCTGGGAGATGGTCGTGGGCGAGCTCGCGTTCGAGCGATCGGGTCCCGACCGGTTCATGTCGAGCTATCCGCTGTTGATCGAGGCCATCGACGAGTTGGGCACCAATCCCGAGCGCCTGCAGGCCGCCGAGGTGGGCCGCGTGGTTGCCAATCTGGCGACGTTGCGGCGCATGTCTGCTTCGATCGCGGGCATGCTGAACGAAGGTAAATCACCGGTCACGGAAGCGGCCCTGGTCAAGGATCTCGGCACCACGCTGGAACAGGAGATCCCCGAGATCGTACGGCGCATCCTTCCGGTCGAACCGCGCGGCGTCTCCGGTGGCAATGGCTATGCCGATCTTCAGCAGCTCTCGCAGATGCAATGCGTGTCGTATTCTCTCCGCGGCGGCACGCGCGAGATCCTGAGAGGCATGATCGCCCGCGGCCTGGGCCTGCGGTAACACCGCGCCGGCGGCCGGCTCCCCGCAAGGGGAGTCGCCGGCGCCAAGGAATAAAGAGAGCGAGATGCGGGACGAGATGCTCAGGACCCTCGACAGGATCGTCGAGGACAACGTGACGACCGCCGTGCGCGAAGCGGCCGACGCGAGGGCGAGCGGCGGCGGAATCGCCGCCAAGGGCCATGCGACAGACCGGCTGTGGTCGGCTCTCGAGGAAGCGGGCGTCACCGCCGTCGGCGCAGGCGGCGCCGATGACGTTGTTTTCGCGGACGCCATGGAGCTCGTTCGCCGCGCCGGCTACCACGCGCTTGCCGTGCCACTTGCTGAAACTATCATTGCGCGCCGGATCCTCGCGCGGGCGGGCATCGAAGCGCCGGAAGGTGCGATCACGCTCGCCGTACCCGGTGCAGGCGAACTGCCGAGGTTCGAGAATGGGCGCCTAACGGGTCTCATCGACGGTGTTCCCTATGGCGCGACCGCCGCCCACGTCGTCGTCGCGACGGAAGGACAGCTTCACCTCGCCGACGTTCGGCAGGCTGCGACCGGCCGCGGCTCCAACATGGCGGGCGAGGCACGGGATTCGCTCGATCTCTCGCGCGCCAAGGTCGTCAAGTCGGTCGAATCCGTCAGCGCTGCAGCCGATCTCGAAGCCGAAGGCGCACTCGTGCGTGCGGTGGCCCTGTCGGGCGCCCTGTCGGCCTGCCTCGATCACTGTCTGACGTGGGCCAGCGATCGCATCCAATTCGGCAAGCCGATCGCAAAGCATCAGGCAATTCAACATCTTCTTGCCCAAATTGCGGAAGAAGCCGCAGCCGCAGGGGCAGCGGCGGATCTGGCCATCGAAGCGTCGGAAGACGGGCCGAAGCGCTTCGAGATCGCCATCGCCAAGGCTCGCGTCGGTGAGGCGGCAGGCAAGGCCGCCAATTTCGCGCATGCCGCTTTCGGCGCAATGGGCTTTACGCGAGAGCACGCCTTGCACTATACAACTCGCAGGCTTTGGGCCTGGCGCAACGAGTTCGGCTCCGAGGTCTACTGGCAGACCGAGATCGGCCGGCTGGTCGCCCGCCGTGGCGGACGCAAGCTCTGGCCGTTGCTGAACGGAGAGTTATGAACAGGCTGCCGCTCGCAACGACATTATGGCGACGCATTCGCCGTGTGGTATCGGTTTGCACCGAGAAGCGTCACGACATTCTCGGCGAAGGTGGCATATCTGGCCGAATTGCAAGCCAATTTCGGCCGATTGAGTTTCAGACCCGTGTTTCGGTCGATGCAATCGAAACGATGGCATCTCTGCAATTTCCAAGTGTCACTTTCTCGACACGAATATTGCAATCGCGTGGCCGACACCACATTTCATGTTTCATGTGAACGAGAATCGGCCACCTTCAGCTCAAGGCTTAGGTTACGGCTCGGCTTTTTGATGTGTGGTCGGGGCGAGCTTATGCTCGGGGAGTGGAACTCCTTTAGACTGATTCGTCGAGACGCGCACCTGTTGGGCGGCGCACGAATCCGCAAGTCCGCAGATGTCGGACAAGAGTGTTTCAGCTCGAAGCTGGAGCCAGATTCCCCGCCGACGCGTTGTGTCGTCTTCGAAAGGATGATGCCGGTGAAGGCGTCATTCGAGGGCCGTCATTTGACGCAGAGTCTCCGAGGGGAGGCAGAAAGTGATACTTTTTCTGGCAGGACAGGGCATCACGGCCGCTGCAACTTGCGGTAAGATGCAAATGTCGAGACGGAAATGACCGGATGACGAGCATTCGGCCAGGGAGGCGCAGCCGAGCGTACGAAATGAAAACCTAAGATCCAACCACCGCAGGGCAACGAAATGGCGACGGGCAGCGAGATCTTCGACCTTTACTCTCAGACCTACGACCGGCAGAAGCAGGCCGTTATGTCGATCCGGGAGTACCTCGAGGGGTGCAGCAAGGACCCCAAGATGTACGCCAGTGTGGCTGAGCGCATGTTGACGGCCATCGGCGAGCCGCAGGTGGTCAATACCGCCGATGACCCGCGACTGGGCCGTATCTTCCTCAACAGGACGATCAAGGTCTATCCGGCTTTCAAAGACTTCTATGGCCTGGAGGAGACGATCGAGCGCATCGTCGGATACTTCCGGCATGCTGCGCAGGGGCTGGAGGAACGCAAGCAGATCCTCTATCTGCTCGGCCCGGTCGGCGGCGGAAAATCGTCCCTTGCCGAGCGGCTCAAGGATTTGATGGAGCATTGCCCCATCTACGTTCTGAGTGCCGGCGACGAATTGAGCCCGATCTTCGAGAGCCCACTCGGCCTGTTCGATCCGCAGACGATGGGCTCGGCGCTCGAGGAGCAATACAAGATCCCCCGCCGCGCTTTGACGGGCTTTGTCAGCCCTTGGGCGGTCAAGCGGCTGGACGAGTTTGGCGGCGACATTTCGAAGTTCACGGTGGTGAAGCTGCTACCGTCGAAGTTGCGCCAAATCTGCATCGCGAAGACCGAGCCGGGCGACGAGAACAACCAGGACATCTCGGCCCTCGTCGGCAAGGTCGACATCCGCAGGCTCGAGCATTTCGGCCAGAATGACGCCGACGCCTATTCGTATTCGGGTGGCCTCAATCGTACGACGCAGGGTTTGCTCGAGTTCGTCGAGATGTTCAAGGCGCCGCTGAAGATGCTGCATCCGCTGCTGTCGGCGACCCAGGACCGCTCGTATGTCGGCACCGAGAACGTCGGCGCGCTGCCCTATCATGGCATCATCGTCGCGCACTCGAACGAGAGCGAGTGGCAGTCGTTCCGGGCCAACCGTACGAACGAAGCCTTCCTCGATCGAATCTGCGTGATCAAGGTGCCCTACTGCCTCCGGGTCGACGAGGAGAAGAAGATCTACGAGAAGCTGTTGCAGGCGTCCGAACTTGCCGAGGCGCCCTGCGCACCCGGCACGCTCGATATGCTGGCGCAGTTCTCCGTGCTGTCGCGCCTGAAGGAGCACGAGAACTCGCAGCTCTTCTCGAAAATGCGCGTCTACAACGGCGAAAGCCTGAAGGATACCGATCCGCAGGCCCGGACCATGCAGGAGTACAAGGACGCCGCCGGCGTCGCAGAAGGCATGGACGGCGCCTCGACCCGCTTCGCCTACAAGATCCTGTCGGAAACATTCAACTTCGATAGCCACGAGATCGGCGCCGACCCGGTGCACTTGATGTTCGTGCTCGAGCAGGCGATCAAGCGCGAGCAGATGCCGGACGAGCAGGAACAGCGGTTCTTGGAGTTTATCAAAGAAGAACTGGCACCGCGCTATGCCGAGTTCGTGGGCAATGAAATCCAGAAGGCCTATCTCGAAAGCTACAACGACTACGGACAAAACCTGTTCGATCGCTACGTCGCCTACGCTGATGCCTGGATCGAGGATCACGACTTCAAGGATCCCGACACGGGCCAGCTCATGAGCCGCGAGTTGCTCGATCAGGAGCTGTCCAAGATCGAGAAGCCGGCTGGCATCGCCAACCCGAAGGATTTCCGTTACGAGGTTGTCAAGTTCTCGCTGCGGGCGCGCGCGCGCAACGGCGGCAAGAATCCCGATTGGACAAGCTACGAGAAAATCCGCGATGTCATCGAGCGCCGCATGTTCAGCCAGGTCGAGGATCTGCTGCCCGTGATTTCGTTCGGCGCCAAAAAGGACTCCGATGCCGAGCGAAAGCACCACGACTTCGTCGAGCGCATGGTGTCGCGTGGCTACACGCAGCGTCAGGTGCGTCGTCTCGTAGAGTGGTACATGCGGGTGAAGAAGGCCGGCTGATCCAATCCGAGGTTGTGCAGCTCGGCGGCGAGCGGGGAAGTCTCGCTCGCCCGCCCTGCGGCCGGTCGGATAAGATGCCTCGCGGCCAATCGTTCGCAGCAGAGCGGAGCTTTGCCCGACATGAATATCGTCGATCGCCGTCTCAATCCGAAATCGAAGTCGCTTGGCAATCGGCAGCGGTTTGTCCGCCGGGCGAAGGCCGACATCCGCGATGCCGTGAAGGATGCGCTGAAGAAGCGCAAGGTCACCGAGGTCGAGGGCTCGGAGAAGATCACCATTCGCTCGAAGAGCGTACGCGAGCCGACCTTCTCGCATGGCCGCGAGGGCGGCGTGCGCGACTACGTTCTGCCGGGGAACCAGGAGTACAAGGCCGGTGACCTGATCCCGAAGCCCCAAGGCGGCGGCGGGGGACGCGGCGGCAAGGCCAGCGCTGACGGCTCGGGCGAGGACGATTTCGTCTTCACGCTGTCGAAGGAGGAATTCCTCGACTTGTTCTTCGAGGATCTGAAGTTGCCGAACCTTGTCAAGAACCGGCTGAAGGACATGAAGAACCCGCTGCCGCATCGTGCGGGTTTCACGTCCGACGGACCTCCGGCGAAGCTGGCCCGCATCCGCACTCTGCGGCGCAGTCTCGCGCGCCGTATCGCGCTGAAGCGTCCCAAGACCGAGGAGGTGCGCGAGCTCGAGGAAGAAATCGCCCGCCGCGAAGCCGAAATACCGCGCAACGACGCGCTGATCGGCGAGCTCAAGCTGCGGCTCGAAAAGCTTGTCCGGATGCGCAAGACGATCGCCTACGTCGATCCGATCGACCTCCAGTACAATCGCTTCGATCGCGTGCCGCGGCCGACCACGCAGGCCGTCATGTTCTGCCTGATGGACGCATCGGCCTCGATGACGGAAAACCTGAAGGACCTCGCGAAGCGCTTCTTCATGCTGCTGCATGTCTTTCTCACGCGACACTACAAGGAGGTTCACGTCGTTTTCATCCGCCACACCTCGACGGCGGCAGAAGTCGACGAGGACACGTTCTTCCGCGGCGTCGAAACCGGAGGCACCGTCATTTCGACCGCGCTCGAGGAGATGGACCGCATCGTCCGCGAGCGCTATTCGCCGGCAGACTGGAATATCTACGCCGCGCAGGCCTCTGACGGTGACAACATCCCCGACGACGTCGAACACTGCATCGAGCTGTTGGAAAACCAACTGCTACCGGCTTGCCAGTATTTCGCCTATATCGAAGTGTCCGAGCACTCGGGGCCGGGGGAGACCGTCGCGTGGCACGGGTATTCCGGCAGCGCGCAGCGCCACAAGCATTTTGCGATGCGTCGCGTGACCAATCCCGGCGAGATCTTTCCAGTCTTCCACGACCTGTTCTCGACCTCGGCCGGCGCCTGAGGGCCCAATACGGAGACCGCACGCATGGTGGCGCTTGCGAACAAGCCTCTTTTCGACGGGCCCGAATGGAACTTCGAGCTGATCGGGCAGACCTACGACGCGATCGAGGAGATCGGCGTCGGCGAGATGGGGCTGAACCTCTACAAGAATCAGATCGAGGTGATTACGGCCGAGCAGATGCTCGACGCCTACTCGTCGATCGGCATGCCGCTGATGTATCGCCATTGGTCATTCGGCAAACGATTTGCGCGCGACGACATGATGTATCGCAAGGGCGCGCGCTCGTTGGCCTTCGAGATCGTCATCAACTCGGACCCGTGCATCAACTACATCATGGAGGAGAACTCCATGACCATGCAGTGCCTCGTCATGGCGCACGCCGCCATGGGGCACAACCACTTCTTCAAGAACAATTACCTCTTCAAGCAATGGACTCAAGCCGACGCCATTCTCGAGTACATGGCGTTTGCCAAGCGGTTCGTCTCGGAATGCGAGGAGCGCTTCGGGCTCGGCCCCGTCGAGGCTGTGCTCGATGCGGCACACGCATTGATGAACCAGGGCGTCAGCCGCACAGCCGGTGCGCGCCGCAAGTTCGATCCGCGACGCGAGCGCGAGCGCGAGCAGGCTCGTCGCGACTATGAGATCGAGATTTACAACGAGCTTTGGCGAACGCTCCCCAATGCCCCCCCGAAGGAAGAGGAGCGCACCGACGAGAACCGTGCAGAGCAGCGTGCACTGCTGCTGCCCGAGGAGAACCTGCTCTATTTCCTCGAAAAGAATGCGCCGAAGCTCGAAGGCTGGAAGCGCGAGCTTATTCGCATCGTGCGCGTGCTCGCGCAGTATTTCTATCCTCAGCGACAGACCAAGGTCATGAACGAGGGCTGCGCGACCTTCTGCCACTACGAGATCATGCAGCGCATGTACGAGAAGGGCCTCGTGACCGAAGGTTCCATGCTCGAGTTCGCCCACATGCACGCGGCTGTCGTCTATCAGCCGGGGTTCAACGAGAAGCACTACGGCGGCATCAATCCTTATGCGCTCGGTTATGCGATGATGCGCGACATCAAGCGCGTCTGCGAGGAGCCGACCGACGAGGACATGCGCTGGTTTCCCGACATCGCGGGTAATCAGGATCCGCTCGGCACATTGCGTGACGCCTGGGCGAACTACCGCGACGAAAGTTTCATTCTGCAGTTCCTGTCGCCGAAGGTGATGCGCGATTTCCGCATTTTTCATCTTCAGAACGACGCCGATAATCCGGCGATGCGTGTCGAGGCGATTCACGACGAGCAGGGCTACCGCAAGGTGCGCCGCGCCTTGGCTCGCCAGTACGACGTCTCGCAGCAAGACCCCGATATACAGGTCACGGATGCGGATCTGGCGGGCAGTCGCCGGCTCGTGCTCACGCACTTCGTCCGCGATGGCGTCCTTCTCGACAAGGAGGAGTGCGACAGGACGCTGATGCACGTGGCGCGGCTCTGGGGCTATCGCGTGCGCCTCGTCGAGCAGGACGCCTCGACCGGTCGCAAGATCCGAGAGCACGAGACGCTGCCGTTGCCATGACGCGGCCGAGGGGGCACCACTCGGTCGCGCGGCAACACCTCTCCCCTCACACGGGGACCACGATGCCCGATCGCGCCAGCAGCGCCAGCACGATCGTCACCGTCGCGACCGCGAGGATGGTGGAAACCGCAACCGCCGCGGAGATCGAGCCGACTGCCCTGTCGTAACGCGCTGCGAAGATGAAAGCGTTGGCTCCCACGGGCATCGAGACGTAAATCACAAGCGCACCGGCCCATAGGCGCGGCAGCTCGAACACTTCAGTGGCGAGCCAGAACGCCAGCGCGGGATAAAATGCAAGCTTCAGGACGCAGAGTGTCGCAACGCTGGAAGCCTGGCCCCTGAATCTGTAGCCCGCCAACGACATGCCGAGCGCGAACAGCGAGACGGGAATGGCCGCGCCCGCGAGCAAGTCGATCAGACGGGCAGCGATGCCGGGCAGCGCAATGCCTGACGCATTCCAAGCGAGGCCAGCCGCCAACGCGATGATCAGCGGGTTCATGGCGACGTCGAGCAGCACGCTGCCCAGTGAGGCGAGCTCCGCGCTGTCCTTGTCTGCGCCGCGCGATTGAAGGCCGTCGCGGCGCTTGTCTGCGAACCGCGACACCAGTCCCATGTGCAGCGTGCCCACCACCCAAAGCAATACGGTCTCGCAGGTTGCGATGAAGGCCATGGGCGTCGCAGCTTCCGGACCAAGGACTAGAAGAATGACCGGGAAACCGAGCATGACGCCGTTCGAAAAACTGGCCCCCATGGCGAAAGCCGGCGCCTCCTCTGGAGGGCGCTTCAAAACGAGTCGCGTCGCGAGAATTGTCGCGATCCAGATGCCGGCCATCCCGGTTCCGTAGGTCAACACGAGCCAAAGCGGCGAGATCGGCACGTCGCCGATGTTCGCCATGGCCCGAAACAGCAACGCCGGCATCGCCACCTTGTAACCGAACATGGCGAGGGTCCGCGCCGCACTGCCATCGAGGATCCGCCCCTTGGCCGCGCCGAAGCCAAGCCCGATAAGCCCGAACACGGGTGCGATCAGCGACACGATCTCGAGCATGCGATGGAGGTCCGTAACGGCTGGGGCGATGGAAGGCGACGGTGGCGCGTGCTCGCATCGTGCTGCTGGCATGAGCACAGGCGGCCACGCATCGAAGCCCCTCGGCATAGGCATGTCAAAGTGATTGCGCCAGTATCGGAACAGGATCGCCGGCGAATGCGCCGGCGATCGTTCGGGCGGAAAGGAAACGGACGGAGCGTCGCTACTCTGCAGCCTCGGTTCGCGTGGCCTCGACTTTCATCTCGCTACGTTCGCGCGCGAGCGCGGTTGCAGCCTGGTAGTCGGTCTTGCCGGTGCCCAGCAGTGGCACTTTGCCGACGATCATGACTTCGGCGGGCACGGATAGCTCTGTTGCGCCCTTCAGGCGGGCGTGGCGCATGAAGTCTGCCCGTGTTGCGTTGGCGTTGTCCGTGATCATCACCAGGCGCTCGCCTTTGCGCTGATCCGGCAGCGAAACGACGATTGACTGGAATTGCGGCCAGAGCTCGCCGGCCATCGCCTCGACCGCGGCCAGCGAAACCATCTCGCCGGCGATTTTCGCGAAGCGCTTCGCGCGGCCCTTGATGCGGACGTAACCGTCGGCATCGATCGCCACGATGTCGCCTGTGTCGTGCCATCCCTCGGCCGGAGGCTCGAGCACGCCGGGATTTTCGGCGCGATAGTAGCCGAGCATCACGTTCGGGCCCGAGACGTAGAGACGGCCGCCGTCTTCGATGCCCGGGATGGGCTCCAGGCGCGCTTTCATCAGCGGCGACAGGCGGCCGACAGTGCCCGGGCGATTGGCGAGCGGCGTATTCAGCGCAAGAACTGGTGCCGTCTCCGTAACGCCGTAGCCTTCGAGAATGCGGACGCCAAAGCGCTCCATGTACGTCGTCCGGGTGCGATCCTTCACCGCCTCGGCACCGGCCATGATGAGTCTGACGTTGTGGAAGTCGTAGGGGTGCGCGGTGCGCGCGTAGCCGGCGAGGAACGTGTCGGTGCCGAACAGGATCGTGGCGTTGGTCTGGTAGATCAACTCGGGCACGATCCGGTAATGCAACGGCGACGGGTAGAGATAGAGCGGAATGCCGCCGACGAGCGGCATCACCATGCCTCCGGTCAGGCCGAACGAATGGAATACCGGCAATACGTTGAACACCTTGTCCTCGCCGTCGGCGGCGACCCGCGCGAGGCACTGCGCGGCGTTGGCGAGCAGATTGCGATGCGAGAGCACGACGCCCTTCGGCGTGCCTTCCGACCCCGACGTGAACAGCACCACGGCCGGCTCGTTCGGTTGCCGCTCGACGAGAGGTCGTGAGCCGCGCAACAGCGCCCGCAGCTTGTCGATGATACCGATGCCGGCGCGAATGTCCTCCAGGTAGTGGACGGCGACGCCCGAAGCTTTCAGTTTCTCGACCAGATCTTCGAGACGGCCCTTCTCGACAAACGAACGGGACGTCAGCAGGACATCGGCCTTCGAGGCACGGCACGCCGCGATGATGTTCTGCGCGCCGGCTGTGAAGTTGATCATTGCCGGTACGCGCCCGATCACCTGCAGTGCGAAGAACGTGACCGCGACCGCGGCCGAGTTCGGCAGAAGTACGCCGACCGACTGGCCTTCCCTGGTCAACGGCTCGAGCTTCTGCGCCATCACCTGTGCACCGAGGATCAGCTTGCCATGCGACAGGCGCGTGCCGAGCGGGTCCTCGACGGCCGGCGACTTGCCCGTGGCGCGATTACGGCCCGCCTCGACCAGGGCTGAGAATAGCGTCTGGTCGATGCGCGCCGTCTCGACGGCGGTGTCGACCATGATGTCCTGCAGTCTCGCGCCGGCAGCCTGGCGCCGCAGCTTGCCCTTCAGGTACTCCGGCAGCGACAGCTTGCGTGGCGGCAGGATTGTGACGGTCGTCTTCGGAAACCACGTCTTGCGGATCTGCGTCGGCCGCATGTAGCTGAAACCGGACCGTTCGGGCCCCTCGATGCGGATCGGCACGACCCAGGCGTCGGCCTTGTCCGCAATCATGGCCGTGCCGTCGTAGACCTTCATCAGGCCGCCGGTGACCGTGAGGCGTCCTTCCGGAAAAATGACCACCGTCTTTCCCGACTTGACCACGTTGACCATCGCGCGGGTCGCAAGCGGCTTCGTCGGATCGAGCGTGAAGGCATTGATGACCTTCATGAACGGTTTCACCCAGCGCTTCTCGGCCATGCCGGTGTCGATGGCGAACGACGCGTGACCGGGCAGGATGGCGTGCATGATGGCGCCGTCGAGCAGGCTGACGTGGTTCGGAGCGATGATCGTGCGCTCGCCCGCCGCGGGGAGGTTCTCGAGGCCTTTCACCTCGAGCCGCAGGAAGGTCTGGAAGAGGAACCTGGCCACGTCCTGAACCCCGTCCCGGCCCCAGGCATACATCACCAACCCGCTGACCACGAGGCTGAGCAGGCCGATCAGTCCGAAGAGAGCCGCCGAGCTCACGCCGTGGGCCTGCAGCACGGCGACCGCAATACCGGCAACCGTCATGTAGGCCGCGTTGAGGATATTCACCGCAGCAACCGATCGCGCGCGGTGCTCGGGCTTGGCCCACGCCTGTACGGCGGCAAAGGCCGGCACGATGTAGAGGCCGCCCGCGAAGGCAAGTCCGGAAAGACCTACAAGAAGCGGCCAAGCTGCGATGTGGGACAGGAACTCCCAGGGTCCGATGACGGCAGCCGGCGGCAGGGCGGTCCAGGCGAGAAAGGCGAGCTTGCCCGAGAAGATCGCCATGAGCAGCGCGCCGATCGGCACCAGGGCGAGGTTCGGGCGATGGTGGCTGGCGCGCGCGGCCACGAACGAGCCGAGGCCGATGCCGATCGTGAAGGCGACGGTGGCGAGCGTGACGACGCCTTCCGAGCCTCCGATCCGCTCCTTGATCAGCGTCGGCAGCAGCGATATGGCGACGGCTCCGACGACCCAGAACCACGAGACAATGTGACCGCCCACCCAGAGACGGCGGTCGGACTTGAGTTCACCGAGCAGCCGGAAGGTCGACGAGAGCGGGTTGCGGGTGATCGCGAGGTCCGGTGCTCCGGGCTTGGTTGCGGGAATGGCGCGCGCCGTCAGCCAGCAGGCGACGGCAAGGGCGACGGCCACGGTGGCGATGGTCGTCGGCTGCAGGCCTTCCCCAATCGCGTAACCGGCGGCGACCGCGCCACCCAGGATGGCGAGAAACGTGCCGCCTTCGACCAGCGCGTTGCCGGCCGTCAACTCCTCCGTGGTCAGGTGGTCCGGAAGGATGCCGTACTTGATCGGGCCGAACAGCGCACCGATGACGCCGTAGAGGCCAAGCGCAACGAAAAGAAGCGCTACCGAGCTGAGAATGACGCCCACGCCCGCGATCACGGCGACGCCGATTTCGATCAACTTGAGGCGGTCGGCAACCCGCGCCTTGTCGTGCTTGTCGGCGATCTCCCCGCCCAAGGCCGAGAACACGAAGAAGGGGGCCATGAAAACGGCGGTCGCGAGCGTGACGAGGGCGGCGCCGTGATCTGCCCCGACCTTGTAGAGCACCAGCAGGCCGAGAGCCGTCTTCAGGAAATTGTCGTTGAGGGCGGAGAAAAACTGGCACCAGAAGAGTGGCGCAAAGCGTCGCGACGTCATCAGCGTCTTGAACATGATCGGTCCTCGGTCGGCGGCCGCGAGAGGTCGAAGCGGAATTTTGTGAATTTATTCTGTGGTCTAGCGGATCACGATTAAGAAACTGAGCTGCGGATGCCGGCATTCAGCTCAGGTCCTGACGCAAGCGGTGTCAAGGCAACTCGTGCACGAGAGATGAGGCAGGGGCAGGGCATCGACATGGTGGGCTGGCGCTCCAGACGGGTTCAGCAAGTGTCCGACAACGTGATAACCTATAATTGAACAGTGGTCAATTTATGTCGGCAGCGACATCGGACAATCGTTAATAAGCGGTTTCTCTCGAGAGCGGACATGCATCGCGAGCAGCGGTAGAGCGCTAGGCTTTGCGTCGTGCCATGCCGGTCCGGGCAGGTCGCTTCAGACGCCGGATCGGGCGTCCGCATGCGGCCCTTTACGAAGCATCCGTCTCGACCGGCTCGACCACAAGAATGGTGAGCTTGGCAGCGGTGATACGGACCGCCGCGCCCACCGGTAAATCCGGCCCCTCGGCCACCCAGAGCGTATCGCCCAGCTTGATTTTCCCCCGACCACCCTCGATCGCCTCGGCAATGACAGCGACGCGTCCCGCAAGTTGATCGGCGCGTCGGTTGAGGTGAGGCAGATCGGTCTCGCAGATGCCCGGATGCGCCCACCCGAAATCGATCAGGATGTCGAGCACGATCAGCGCGACGCCGAAGCCGAGCCATGTCCAGCCTTCGCCGCCGCCGCGGAGTGCTTGGACCCCGCCGCTGATGCACAGCACGACGCCGACGACCGGCAGGACCAGGCTGATCGATGCAACGAGCCAAGCGACGGCGCCGGGATCGCCGTCACGTGTCCAAAGCCGTTGCCGCAGACCACGTCGCACGAGGCGTCCTAGCCTAGCTCCAATGTCGCCCCCGTGAGGCTGCCCGGACAACCTTGGCGAAGGCGCCTCAGAAGCAGAAGACCTTGCCGCCGATCGTGGCGAGATCCACGATCATGGCCTCGCCGCGGGCCCAGATCAAATAGCACGAGCCCGCTAGACCCAGCCCGAGCGCGACGAAGCCCGCGCGCCGGATGAGGCGCGGCGCAGCGTCGAAAACCGAACTCTCGGGCCGGTCCACAGCCTCTTCCTTCGCTTGGCTCATGCTGTCGCCACCGTTTCCAGCCTTGCGACCGGGCGCTCCCGGATAGGCAGGTGAACCAGGGCTGCGAAAAGCGCGAGGCCGATCGATATCCACCACATCATATCGTAGGATTTGGTTTGGTCATAGAGCACGCCTGCGAGCCAGAGCCCGCTGAACGAACCCAACTGGTGCGACAGGAACACGAAGCCGAACAACATGCTCATCCACTGCGGTCCGAAGAATGTGGCGACCATCGCGCTCGTCAGCGGCACCGTCGAGAGCCAGAACAGGCCGAGAACGATGCTGATCGCGATCACCGTCGGACCATTGATCGGCAGAAAGAGCAGCGCGAGGAACGCGAAGCAGCGCATGAAATAGATGATCGACAGGCCGTAGCGCTTCGGCATCCACTTGGCCGACTGCCCGGCAACATATGTGCCTACGATGTTGGCCACCCCGACCGCGGTCAGCGCCGTGACCGCGACGCTTGACGGTAGGCCCTTGTCGGCCACGAAGGCCGGCAGGTGGACCGAGTAGAAGGCGATGTGAAAGCCGCACACGAAGAACCCGAGCACCAGCAGCCAGAAGCTCGGATGTGCCAGCGCCTCGGAGAAGGCTTCGCCGAGCGACTGGTTGTGGCTGAGGCCCGCCATCGGGCGCGGCCTTCCCGCCAGCACGCCTGCCAGCGGCAGGATCGCGGCGGTCGTTGCGATGATCACAAGAAGGCTCTGCTTCCAACCCAGCGCCTCGATGAAGAGATGCACATATGGGAATGCCAGGAACACGCCGAAGCCTGCCGCCATGCCGAGCGACGCGATCGCCTGCGGCCGCTTCTCGGGCGATGCAGCGCGGCTCACCGCTCCGACCAGCGCGGTCAAGCCGGTGCCGCCGACGCCAATGCCGAGCAGAACGCCGCTGACGATCAATTCATGCCCGGTCTGCGCCGTATACATGAGCCAGAGGCCGGCCATGGTCGAGAGCGCGCCAAGCAGCAGCACACGCCCCGCACCGAACCGGTCGGCAATCGCGCCCAAGGGCACGGCGGCAAGGCCCCACACGAGATTGGCGACGGCCATCGCCAGCGAAAATGGCTCGCGTCCAATTCCGAGCTCCGTCGTGATCGGCTGCAAATAAAGGCCCATCACCTGACGCAGACCCATGGCAATGCCGACGATGAGGCCGGCGGCCAGGATGACGACCCACAACGGCCGTACGCTAGCCGGCGCATGCGCGCCGGCCGCCACTGATTTCTGCATGTCATCTCTCCTGGTTTTTTTTTGGCTTATGGCATGCTTCGGCAGGCGCTTGGCACTGAGATTTTCAAATGCAGTGCATTCGATTTTCTCAGGTGGCCGCGGCGGCCTCGGCATCGAGCCGATGCCGCGCGATCTCCACGACTGGCCCGCCAGGAATGGCCAATCCTCGCTCGATCATCTCGATCGGTGACGAGGGGTCAGCCGTAATACGATAGATATTGTAACGCGCGAGGGAACGCTCGCCGTCCGTCAGTCCGAGCGAGGCGGAAGGCACGCCAATGATCGGAATCGGGCGAACTGGGCCGCGCGCAAACGCGCGCATGGCCCGATGATTATGTCCGTGCAGGACCAATTCGGCGCCATGTCGCTGCAGCACTTCGGCGAAGTCGTCGGCGTCCTTGAGCGCCGCCCGATGCTTGGCTTGCCCGACGAGCGGCGGATGGTGGATCAGCAGCACGCGGACCAGGCCGGCTCGGCCGAGATCGTTCAGGATCTCGCCCAGTCGTTCGATCTGTTCGGGTCCGAGGCGGCCATAAGCGTGAAAGAGCGGCGTCGGCAACGCCGAATTGAGCCCGACGAGGGCAACGGCCCCCATCCGCCTCACGAACGGGAACGGACCTTTCGCACCGAGCGGTGCATCGTCGGCCATGAACGCCTGCCAGTGGCCGATGCCGCGAGTAGCCGCCATCTCCACGTAGATATCGTGGTTGCCGGGAATAGCCGTGACGTGATCGGGGGGGCCGAGCGAAGCGAGCCAGCGCCGGGCGGCTTCGTGCTCGGAGGACATGCCGACATTGACGAGATCGCCCGTTACCGCAATGTGGTCCGGCGCGGCGATCTGCATGTCGGCCACGATTGCAGAAAGTGTCGAAAGCAGATGATGGCGGCGGCGGCGCTGCCAGTTGAGCATGCCCAGCACGCGCTTGGCCTGGTAGTGGCCGCGGTATGCGCGGGGGGGTGGCAGGTGAATGTCCGAGAGGTGAGCCAGCACCAGCGCTCCATCCGCTCGCTGGTCTGCGTCCCCGGCCTTGTTGTCCCGCGGCTGTTGCATTCTGCCCATCGATTGCGGAAACGATCCGCGAAGTTGCCTGTTCCCGCTTGCCACGGCCGCCCCCAGAATGCAAAGGGGCGGAGGACTTGGGGGGAAGTCGCAAGGCCGGCTGGGAGCCAAAGGCTGGAGCGAGACGATGTGGCGCAATCGGTTGGTTCAGAAAGGGATGCAGCGATACTGGCGCTGGCAGCGCGCCTTGACTCTCGGCGCGCGTGGCATGGTCCTGGATGAAAGCGGGCGCGTGCTGCTCATTCGGCACACCTACACCCCTGGCTGGCAGTTTCCCGGCGGCGGTGTGGAACTCGGCGAGACCCTCGTAAAAGCGCTTCAACGCGAGCTGCTGGAAGAGGTGAACGTGCGCCTGACAGAGCCGCCGGAGCTGTTTGGCATCTTCTCCAACGAAAGCGCCTTTCCGGGTGATCATGTGGCGCTTTACGTCGTGCGAAAATGGCGCCAGGACCGCCTGCCGAAGCCGACATTCGAAATCGCCGAGGTTCGATTCTTCGCAACTGACGACCTTCCGGAGGAGACGACACGCGGCACGCGTCGGCGCCTCGATGAATTCGCAAACGGGCTCACGCGCACCGAAACGTGGTGACGCGGCGCCCGAAGCGACCTCGACGCGTTGTGGCGCGCATGTTAAGCGAGCCGCCGCCGAGGCCGAACGCAGCGTTGTGACGCTCAGCCGACGCAACCGAGCCCTATCCTCGAGGGCGCGTGCCTCTTGTGTCCGCCGGAGCAGCCGATGACCGCCGCCTCCCCGACAATTACGACACGACCGGCGGTCCAGGCCGACATGCCGGCCATTTCCGAGCTGAGTGCGCGCGTCTTCGGTCCTGGCCGCTTTGTGCGCACGGCCTATCGCGTGCGCGAAGGAACGCCGGACGTCTCCGCTTTCTGCCGGGTGGCGATGTTGGCCGATCGCATCATTGCCGCGATCCGTATGACCGAGATCGCGATTGGCGGCCGAGGCGATGCCCTGTTGCTTGGACCGCTGGCGGTCGATCCCGAGTTTGCCAATCTGGGCCACGGCCGGCGTTTGATCGTGGAAAGTGCGGAGGCCGCGCGCTCGGCAGGTCGCGAGCTCGTCCTCCTCGTCGGTGATATGCCCTACTACGGCAGGCTTGGCTTCGGTCCCGTACCGCCGGGACAAATCTCGCTGCCAGGACCGGTCAATTCATCTCGCCTCCTGGCGCTCGAGTTGAAGGCTGACGCCCTGCAGCACTTCCACGGCATGGTGGTGGCCCGAACCTGATGGCAGAGCGCCCCCCGGTCTCGCGACCGGGAGGCGTCTGAAGCAGTCGGGCAATTGCGGGGAGGAGGCCGGTCATGCCCAGCCGCGTCGATTACCAGAGGCAGCCCCAAACCTTGTAGCCGTGCCTGTAGACCCAGCCGTAGTGGCCGCAAACCGGCTTGTAGTAGTGGTGGTGATAGGCCGGCCGGTAGTAGTGGCGGTGGCCGTAGAACTTGTAGCCGTGGCTGAAGTGATGGCGATGGCCGTAGCCGTGGCCGTGGCCATGGCCGTAACCGGCACTGGCCGAGGTGGCGAGGCCAGCCGTGCTGAGCACCAGGGCCGTCGCGAGTGCAAGCTTCTTCATCATCGTCGTTCTCCGTGTTCGAAACGAACTGCCTGTTGAAAGTGATGTTCAGAAGCGGAGCGCGAGAGCGTCAGGATCTCGTTGCTGCCGTTTCTGATCTACGTTCAATATACACTTTTTCGATCCGATGCGTAGCGTTTTATTTTCACATGTTTGTGATCATCGTTCAGGGGCTTCCAGCCGCGGGCCATCGCATCCGCGCTCCGGCCAGTGCGGTTGGGCGGCGAGACGCTATCTGCCGCACGACAATCTGCTCATAATCGTGCGAAAGGCCTTGCAAATCAGATGCGCCCCGAGCCGGTCGGCGCCAACGGAAGCGAGCGAGGAGCCGAACATGCCGACGCGCGACATGGGCAGTTGGGAGACGGCGATCGCCAAGGTGGTCAGCGAAGGGGAGACGGAGGAGGTGGTCATTCGGGGGCAGCGCTTGAGCGACCTCGTCGGCCGCATCACATTCGCCGATGCGATGTTCCTCATGCTGCAAGGCCGCTTGCCGACGAAGCCGCAATCGCGCGTGCTCGACGCGCTGCTTGTTGCGGCAATCGAGCATGGCATTGCGCCACCCTCGATGATCGCCCGCTGCTTTGCCTCTTACGGAACGACGATCCAGGCGGCCGTCGGTGCGGGCGTAACGGCCTTTGGCGACCGCATGGGCGGTCTCGGCGAGCAACTCGCACACTTGCTGGCGCAAGAGCTTGGGCCTCGCCTCGTCGAGGGGGCTCCTGGCGAAGCCGCGATCAACCAACTCGCCGATGCCATCGTCGCCGACGCCACGGCACGGCGATTGCGCGTGCCGGGCTACGGCATTCCGCTGCACAAGCTCGATCCCCGCGCGCCCCAGTTGCTCGACATCGCCCGCAAGGAAGGCGTATTCGGCCCCTACTGCGCGCTCGGCGTGGCCATCGAGGCCGCTCTGGAGCGGGCCCGGTCCGGTCGGGCCGTGCCGATGAACCTCGATGGAGTCAGCGCCGTTCTGGCGCTCGATCTTGGGTTCGACTGGCGTGCCACGCGGATCTTTCTGATGACCCCGCGCACCGTGAGCTTCGCCACCCACTATCTCGAGGAGCAGGATCAGGACTCGACCTGGCGACACTTGCCGGCCAAGCAGATCACGTACGTGGGGCGCGAACCCGGGGAATAGTCGTGCCGGCCGACAACCTACTGCCCATGTGGCTCCGGTGCCGCGCCGGCGACGGCCAATGCCGCCGCGCCCGGCTATCCACAGGCGGCAGCTTGCGGATCGCGCGACCCTCGTGCACCGTTCGCGCTTTGAACAAAGTCTAGGCTCCGATGATGGCCAGCATGCCGGTTCAGAACTGGCAAGATATCTACTACACCTCGCACGATGGGCTTCGGCTCTATGCGCGCTATTATCCGGCTCCTGCCTCGCGCCGCCGGCCCGTGCTGTGCCTGCCGGGCCTCACCCGCAACAGCCGCGATTTCCATGCGCTCGCCTGTTTCCTGGCCGATCCGCACAACCCGAGGGCGCGCGACGTCATTGCGGTCGACTATCGCGGGCGAGGACGCTCGCAATGGGACGCGCGCTGGCGCAGCTATGCGATGTCCAACGAGATGCTTGATGCGCTCGACCTCCTGACTATCGGCGGATTGTCGGACGTGGCTGTCGTCGGCACCTCGCGTGGCGGCCTGATCGCCATGATGATGGCCTGCGTCAGGCCGACGGTGATCGGCACGGTGGTGCTGAACGACATCGGTCCCGTCTTGGAGCGCGAGGGGTTGGTCCGCATGATCGCCTACGTCGGCCGTGTTCCGCTGCCAACCAATTGGCAGGAGGCGACTGAGCTGGTCCGCGATATCAATATCAAGATGTTCCCGGCCGTTCCCGAAGCGGATTGGCCCGAAATCGCACGCCAATGGTTCAATGACGATCATGGGCAGCCTTCCCCTGGCTATGATCCCATGTTGGGCCGCTCCATGTCGCTGATCGATGGACCTGCGCCTGTGCTTTGGCCGCAATTTCAGGCCCTGGCGCGCGTGCCGATCATGGCCATCCGCGGCGAGCTTTCGGACCTGCTTTCGGAAGACACGTTCAACGAAATGCGCCACCGGCATCCCGCCATGGAAACGGTGAAGGTCCGCGGTCAGGGCCACGCCCCCCTGCTGCGTGATCGCTCGACCCTGGTGGCGATCGACGACTTCATCGCGCGCCATGACCGCGTGGCCGACGTGGGGCCGGACCGCCAGAGGATGACCGCCTGAGGCCAATCGGCGACGCCAGGTTCTCATCTCGTTACCGCTATCGAACTTTGCGTTGGGAAAGATCCGCCCGCCCCTTGCCATGCAGCCTGACGAGGGATAAGAGCACCACTTTAATGAACATGATCGAGCCAACGTCGGTTTCTTTCTCGAGACGCCACCTCCTCACGTGTGAGGGTTTGTCGGCTGGGGAGATCACGTCCCTTTTGGACTTGGCCGACAACGCCGCGGACCTCAATCGCCAGGTCAACAAGAAGCGCGACGTGCTGAGGGGCCGAACCCTCATAAATCTCTTTTTCGAGGCCTCAACGCGGACCCAGGCGTCGTTCGAGCTTGCGGGCAAGCGGCTCGGCGCCGACGTCATGAACATGAACGTGTCGACCTCGTCCGTGCAGAAGGGCGAGACGCTGATCGATACGGCGATGACGCTCAATGCCATGCGGCCGGACATGATCGTCGTCCGGCATCATGCGGCCGGCGCTGTGGAACTGCTGGCTCAGAAAGTCGACTGCTCGGTGATCAATGCGGGCGACGGTGCGCACGAGCACCCGACCCAGGCGTTGCTCGATGCGCTCACCATCAGGCGCGCCAAAGGCCGTGTCGGCGGCCTGACCGTCGCCATCTGCGGGGATATCCTGCACAGCCGTGTCGCGCGCTCCAACATCTATGTCCTCAATGCGCTCGGCGCTCGCGTACGGCTGGTGGCGTCCTCGACGCTGACACCGCCGGGTATCGAGCGGCTTGGTGCCGAGGTCTACACCGATATGTGGAAAGGCCTCGAAGGCGCCGACATCGTGATGATGTTGCGCCTTCAGCGCGAGCGCATGCAGGGCAGCTACGTACCGTCGACGCGCGAATACTACCATTTCTTCGGACTCGATCAGGAGAAGCTGTCACGAGCGCGGCCCGATGCGCTGATCATGCATCCCGGACCGATGAACCGCGGTGTCGAAATCGCCTCCGCCATCGCCGATCATTCGCGCAGCGTGATCCGCGACCAGGTCGAGATGGGCGTCGCCGTCCGAATGGCCGTGCTCGAGGCGCTGGCGCGCAAACTGCCGAACCATTGAGGCGGCCATGAAGCGATCGCTGCAACCGACCGAGGCGCCAGGGGCCACGGCTTTCATCAATGCGCGGCTCGTGGACCCCGCAAGCGGCAGGGACGAGCCGGGCGGATTGCTGGTCGCCGGCAACGAGATTGCCGACCTCGGCGGACATCTCAGGCGGAACGCACCTCACGGCGCGCGGGTTGTCGACTGCGACGGGCATGTTCTATGCCCAGGTCTCATCGATATGCAGGTGTTTACCGGCGATCCAGGCCAGGAGCACCGCGAGACACTCAAGACGGCGAGCTTTGCCGCCGCGGCGGGTGGCGTGACGACCATCGTCTGCATGCCCGACACCGAGCCGGTGATCGATCAGGTCGCGCTGGTCGACTACGTGCAGCGGCGAGCCCGGGAGCGGGCCATCGTGCACGTGCATATCATGGCGGCGGCAACCCGTGGCCTCAAGGGCGAGGAGATGGCCGAGATCGGCCTGCTGCAGCGGGCAGGCGCGATCGCATTCACCAACGGCAAGTCATCGATCGCCAACACCCGCGTCATGCGCAACACGCTGCTCTATGCCCGCGATTTTGATGCGCTGATGGTGCACCATACCGAGGACCCGTTCCTCTCGGATGGGGCTGCCATGAACTCTGGCGAGCGCTCCACGCGGCTTGGCCTCACGGGGGTGCACACATTCGCCGAAGTGATCGTGCTCGAGCGGGACGTGCGGCTCGTCGAGATGACGGGCGGGCGCTACCACGCCTCGACCATATCGTGCCGTGATAGCCTCGAGGTGGTACGGCACGCAAAGTCCAAGAAGCTGCCCGTGACGTGTGGCGTCTCTATCAATCATCTGACCCTCAACGAAAACGACATCGGCCCCTACCGCACGTTCTTCAAAGTTCGCCCGCCGCTACGGTGCGAGGACGACCGGCTCGCAATGGTGCGTGGCCTGGCCGACGGCGACATCGATGTGATCGTCTCGGCCCACGATCCCCAGGACGCCGACGTCAAACGGCGGCCCTTCTCGGAGGCGGCAGATGGCGCCGTCGGGCTCGAGACGCTCGTACCGGCCGCGCTTCGGCTTTTTCACGCCGGCGAGATTGGTCTTCTGCCGTTGCTCAAGGCCATGACGATCAATCCCGCCCGGCTGCTCGGGTTGGAAAGCGGCCGCATGCAGAAAGGCGCTCCCGCCGACTTGGCGCTGATCGACCTCAACACGCCATGGGTTGTCGACCGCGACAGCATGCGGGCCCGGTCGACCAACTCGCCGTTTGACGAGCAGAAGATGCAGGGGCGCGTTCTTCATACGATGGTTGCCGGCCGTACGGTCTATCAATACGGTGGTCCGGAGCGCTCCTAGACCGTCAGAGCGACCCGTTCAGGACGGATGCCGGGCATGGCACGCGCGTGCGGTCTCAGCGGAGGCAATTCGTGCTCTCGACCCCTGTTTTGCAGTTCGCGGCGCTGACGCTCGCGGGCTACTTGCTCGGCTCGATCCCGTTCGGCTTGCTTCTCACCCGCGCCGCCGGGCTCGGCGACGTCCGTGCGATTGGTTCAGGCAGTATAGGCGCAACCAACGTGCTGCGGACCGGGAACAAGACGCTTGCCGCATTGACCGTGCTCCTCGATGCGCTGAAGGGCACCGCGGCGGTATTAATTGGTATCTGGCTCGCCGCGTGGTGGGCGGAGCAAGCGCAGATCGCCGGGGCATCTCAGGTGTCGAATGTTGATGCCGTGACGCAAATCGTTGCTCAGGCGCGCACCAATACGTTCATCGCCAGCGCCGGTCTCGCTTCCGGCCTTGGTGCTTTTCTCGGACACATTTTTCCGGTTTGGCTCGGCTTCAAGGGCGGCAAGGGCGTCGCCACCTACATTGGCGTCCTTATCGGTGCTATGTGGCAGGCTGCATTGGTCTTCGCTGCAGCCTGGTTGCTGATTGCGGTGGCCACGCGATACTCTTCTCTTTCAGCCCTTGTTGCCACGTTTGTGGTGTTTCTATTTCTTGCCGCGACGGCCGGACCTTTCGTGGTTCCGGCTGCGGCCATCATGTCGGCCTTAATCTTCTGGAAGCATCGCGAGAACATCCGGCGTTTGATGGCCGGTACGGAGTCGAAGATTGGCTCGAAGCGATAGGACGGGCGACTTGTTCGAGCCGGCGCCGCTGCCTGTCGCTCGGCTCGACGATGCCGGCCGCCTCGCATGTCTTCGGCTGATCCGGTCGGAGAACGTCGGCCCGGTCACGTTTCGCGAGCTGGTCAATCACTTTGGCGGCGCGCAACAGGCACTTGCAGCTCTGCCAGACATCGCGCGCCGCGCCGGGCGGCGCCGGCCGCTCGTCATTTGCCCGGCGGCACGGGCTGAAGCCGAACTCGATGCCGCGCGAAGGCAAGGCGTCGCGCCGCTGTTTACGATCGAGCCAGGCTATCCGGCGGCACTGGCGCATTTGCCGGCGCCGCCGCCCCTCGTTTATGCGAAGGGACGCCTCGATCTGCTGCAACAGGATGCTCTGGCCATCGTCGGAGCACGTAATGCGTCCGCTGCGGGCATCGCGATGGCACGTCTCATCGCCAGCCGATGCGGCAAAGCGGGTTACGCGATCGTTTCCGGACTGGCGCGCGGCATCGATGGCGCCGCCCACGAAGCGGCCCTGGCAACCGGTACGATCGCCGTCCTGGCGGGTGGCATCGATTTCGTCTATCCGCCAGAGCATGCCGCTCTGCATGCCCGGTTGGCCGTCGAGGGTTGCCTCGTTACTGAAATGCCGCCCGGCTTTCAACCACGTGGACAGGACTTTCCTCGCCGCAATCGCATCATCTCGGGGCTGGCGCTGGGCGTCGTCGTGGTCGAGGCAGCTCGCCGATCCGGTAGTCTGATCACGGCCCATGCGGCGACCGAGCAGGGTCGCGAAGTGATGGCGGTACCCGGTCACCCGTTGGATGCGCGATCCGAGGGTCCCAACTCTCTGCTGAAACAGCCGGGCGTCACCATGGTGACGTCTGCCGACGACGTGCTCGAGGTTTTGGCGCCGATGCGTGGGCGACGTGGCTCGAGCGCCGCACGAGCCGCACTCGAGGACGCCATGACGTGGCCCCTCGACGATCACGGCCGCCCGGCTTACGGCCCTGGTGCCGCCATCGATGCGGAGCCGGTTAGGCATGAGCCGCCGCCAGCCGATGCGACGCGCTCGAAACCGCTGTCCACCCCGGCGACGGCGACCAGTGAGGCGACACCTATCGATGCCGTTCTTGCCGTAATCGGGCCTGCCCCCACCACCCTCGACGAGGTTGCGCGCGCGACGGGCTTTCGCATCGGGGACGTTCGGATCGCACTCCTGGAGCTGTCGCTAGCCGGGCGCGTGGAGCATCATGGAGGTCAACTGGTTTCGCTCCGGCTGCCCGACAGAGAATGACGGAGAGCAGGCCACGGCGGCGGTCGCTGTACGATCATCAACTTTTCGTGTCGCTGAGCCGAACGATAGGGCGCTTTGTCGGGCTAAACGATCTAACGGGGGCGTGCTTGGATTTCTGCCTCCAGCCGAGCCACGTCCAGAAGGCTCGTCAACGTGGCGCACTCCAATCGATCCGCAATGACCGCAAGCTCGCGGATCATGTCGCTCAGATATGCGAGTTCGTCACGGCGAGAACGAGCGCTTTGATCCATCTGGGATGCTATCGTATCAAATTTCCCCATGTCGGGCACTCCCGCGCCTGTATGTGTGTTTTCAACTCTGCCCTTTGCCATAGCGTGTCACGGAAGAATGCGCAACTTATGATTGCATTGCAGGACAGACACACTCACAGGTTAGTTTGACACGCCGTCGCCCGTCAACCATATGCTGTGGCCGATTGTGAGCGGACGCCCCGTCCACCGCGCCTGTTCGTGAGCGGCCGACGGGCAAACAACCGAACGGACGTCAATGAACGTTGTGATTGTCGAATCCGCTGCCAAAGCCAAAGCGATCAATAAGTACCTGGGGTCCGGGTATAAGGTAATCGCCAGCTACGGCCATGTGCGAGATCTCCCCTCGAAGGACGGTTCGGTCGAGCCGGATAACGACTTTGCCATGCACTGGGCGTCCGACGACGATCGCTCGCGCAAGGTCATGCGCGAGATCACCGAAGCGGTGCGCCAAGCCGACAGGCTGATCCTGGCGACCGACCCTGATCGCGAAGGCGAGGCCATTTCCTGGCACATCCTCGAGCTGCTCAACCAGAAGAAGGTGATCAAGAAGGGCGTTCCGGTCGAACGGGTGACGTTCAACGCCGTCACCAAGCAATCCGTGCTCGATGCGATGAAGGCGCCGCGCGAGATCGATGAACCGCTGGTCGACGCGTATCTGGCACGACGCGCGCTCGATTATCTCGTTGGTTTCACGTTGTCGCCGGTGCTCTGGCGCAAGCTTCCGGGCGCGCGGTCGGCGGGTCGCGTGCAGTCGGTGGCACTCCGCTTGATTTGCGACCGCGAACTCGAGATCGAGCGCTTCAAGACCGAGGAATATTGGACCATCGTCGCGCATCTTGCGACACAGAAGGGCGAGGCATTCGAGGCCCGGCTGAGCGCCGTCGCGGGGCAACGCGTCGAACGGTTGGCGATCAAGAACGAGGCGTCGGCGACAGCGATCCGCTCGGCGGTGCAGGGACGCCCGTTCACCGTGCGGTCGGTCGAGAAGCAGGCGCGCAAGCGCAACCCCTATCCGCCATTCTCCACGTCGACCTTGCAAATGGATGCGTCGCGCCGGCTCGGCTTCTCCGCCAAACAGACCATGAATGTCGCGCAACGGCTCTACGAAGGCATCGATCTCGATGGCGAGACTGTCGGCCTCATCACCTACATGCGAACGGATGGCGTCACCATAATCCCGGAAGCCGTGTCAGCCATCCGACGCCAGATCGAGAACGACTTCGGCAAACGCTATGTCGCTCCGTTCATTCGGGAGTACAAGGCCAAGGCCAAGAATGCCCAGGAAGCCCACGAAGCCATTCGCCCGACGGACGCGCGCCGTCGTCCGCAGGACGTGGCCCGCTTCCTGGATCGCGATCAGTTGCGCCTTTACGAGCTGATCTGGAAGCGCACCATCGCCAGCCAAATGGCATCCGCCGACGTCGAGCAGACCACCGCCGACATCGACGTCAGCGGTGGCGATGGCAAAGGCTACACTTTCCGTGCGTCGGGCTCGGTGATCCAGTTCGAAGGCTTCCTCAAGCTCTACGAGGAAGGCCGTGACGACCGCCAGCGGCTGATCGAGAAAGGCAAGGAGGATCGCGGCTCCGACGACGACGATGCGCGCCGGTTGCCCCAGCTTGCGAGCGGCGACAGGCTCACCGAGCGCGGCATTGACACCAATCAGCACTTCACGCAGCCGCCGCCACGCTTCACCGAGTCCTCGCTCGTCAAGCGTATGGAGGAGCTCGGTATCGGCCGGCCCTCCACCTACGCCTCGACGCTCGCCACGCTCGACGAGCGTGAGTACGTGCGAATGGATAAGAAGCAGCTGATTCCCGAGGATAAGGGTCGCCTCGTCACCGCCTTTCTGGAGAGTTTTTTTGCTCGCTACGTCGAGTATGATTTCACGGCGAGCCTAGAGGAGAAGCTGGACCTCATCTCCGATCACAAGCTCGCCTGGAAGGACGTGTTGCGCGATTTCTGGCGCGAGTTCATGGGCGCCGTTACCGAGACCAAGGAACTGAAGGTCTCCGATGTCCTCGATGCGCTGAACGAGCTGCTTGGCCCCCACATCTTTCCGGATCGTGGCGACGGCTCCAATCCGCGCGCGTGCCCGAAGTGCGGCACGGGGCAGCTGTCGCTCAAGATCTCGGGAAAGAACGGCGCCTTCGTCGGCTGTGGCAATTATCCTGACTGCCGCTACACGCGCCAGCTCAGCCAATCGGGCGATGCCGGCGACGGTGCGCTGGTCGATGGAAAGGTGCTCGGCCTCGATCCCGAATCGGGCGAGGAGGTGACGCTGCGCAGCGGCCGGTTCGGCACTTACCTGCAGCTTGGCGAGGCCAAGTCGAAGGACGAGAAGCCGAAGCGATCGTCGATCCCGAAAGGCATCGATCCGAACGAGGTGGATCTCGAGTACGCCTTGAAGCTGCTGTCGCTGCCGCGCCAGGTCGGCCTGCACCCTGAGGACGGCGCCACGATTCTCGCCGGCCTCGGGCGCTACGGGCCTTATGTTCAGCACGGCAAGTCCTACGCCAACGTCGAGTCGATCGATGACGTGTTCACGATCGGACTGAACCGCGCGGTAACCGTTCTCGCCGAGAAGGCAGCGTCCAAGGGCAGCCGTTTCGGACGCGGGCAAAGCCAACGCGAGGTGCTGAAGGATCTCGGCGACCATCCCCAGGGCGACGGCAAGGTCGAGGTGCTGAACGGCCGCTACGGTCCCTACATCACCTGGAACGGTATCAACGCCAACGTGCCGCGCGGCAAGGAGCCGTCCGGCGTGACAATGGATGAGGCTGTCGCGCTTCTGGCCGAAAGAGCAGCCAAGGGTGGAGGCAAGAAGGCGCGGGGCAAGGCCAAGACGAAGGCCAAGTCCGCGCCAACAGACGCAGCGGCCAATGGTGCGCGCAAGACCAGGAAGTCTTCGGCAGCCAGGAAGTCCGCGAAAAAGCCAGCCGCAAGCAAGGTGGCCAAGGGCGAGGCAAAGTCCGAACGGGCGGAATAGTCACCGCCGCCAGGGACGTCGTCGGATTGGAACGGCGCCGGCTCAGGTCTCTTTCGCAATCACCATTTGCGTCTGGGTGATTACGGCCAGCAGCTTGTTTTCATCGTTCGTCAGGCGGGTCTGCCAGACCATGGTCCGGCGTCCCTTGTGCATCGGCGTCGACACGCCCGTGATGATGTCGCCGGTTTTCGCCGGCCTGAAGAAATTGGTTTTGCTTTCCATGGTCGTGGTTTGGGCACCTCTAGGCAGGTTCACGACCGTGCCGATGGCGCCGAGATAGTCGGCGAAGCTCATATAGACACCGCCGTGCAGGATGCCCGAGCCGTTACCCATGTCGTCCCGGACGGCGAGGCGGGCCTCGATACGGTCGAGCGTTGCCGAAACCAGCTCGACGCCGAGCATCTGCATGAATGGCGGCACGTGGGGGCGCAGCTTGTCGACGAGCTCGGTCACGGGGTACCTCGGGATGGTC
>JBFWXN010000034.1:0-50566 GCA_050187415.1 Hyphomicrobiaceae bacterium
CCGCACCCCCCCCCGCCCCGACCACCACCCCCCGCACCCCCCACCCCGACCCCCGCCGAGCCGCCGGCCGGCACTCCAGAGCCACGTCGCCTTGTCGGTCGGACGTGGAGCGCAGCACATTGTCGACGGCCGCCGCGTCGATTTCGGCCTCCGGAAACAACAGGAAAGATCCGAGCCTGAGTCCGGTCGGCGCGTAAGGGTCGAGCTGCGTGAATTGCGCTGGCCTGCGGTCTTGAGACGGCTCGACCTCGATCGAGAACGGGTTCGGATCGTAACCTGTCGGAGGCTCCGCCGGGATGAATGCCTGCCTCTCCTCGTCCGGGCGCTGATCCACGGTCACGTCGCCGTCGAGGACAAGCGGCGGCTCGCTCTGCCGCAACACGCCGTCTTCCGGAAGCGTCGGCTCTGGAGCCGCTTCTGGCTCGATCGTTGTTGCGAAGCGCTGCTCGTCAGGATCGGTTGCACCATCGGATGCGGCATCGGCCGAGGCACGGCGAATGGGTGCCACGGGGAGAGGCGCTGCAAGTAGCGCAGGCGGCGCGGCCGGCCGCCGAACGGGTGTCGGCGACGGTCGGCTGATCGCGGGCCACGATCCCAAACTCGGCTCCTGCGCTGTCTGTGCGCAGACCCCGCTGGCGACAAATGTCGGCATCGCCATCGAAAGCGCTACCGCACCGGCCTTGAGCAGGACACCGCGCACTGGGAGCTTCACTTGGGTCAGGCCTTTATCCGCAGGCAGAGTCTGGCAACGCGACACGGCTTCGCCGCGACATGCGGCGACCCGTGCCCCGACTATCTGTGTCTGATGGTTAAGGCGAGGTTGACGGATGGCTCAAATCGATGCCGCGGCAGGGCAAGATTGGCGGAGAACGGGCCGTCAGGATGGGGCAGCGCGCAGCCTGCTGTTGCAGCGCTGCTCCTAGTGCGCCGCGGCTATCAGGTTCGACGGGCGAGGAAGGCTGCAACGGCATCCTTGTAGCTCCGGTCGCCGACGGCTTTCATATGGTCTCGGCCCGCGATGACAAAGGCCTCGGCGCCGGGAATGATCTTGGCAAGCGCGTCCGCACTTCCGCCGATCACGTCGTCACTGCCCACGGCGACAAGGACCGGGCATTTCAGGTTCGACAGCGCCTCCGGCGTCAAGGGATCTCGCGAGGCGCGTATACATGCGGCCAACGCCTTGAGATCACTTTTCGTCTGTTCGGCGAACGCCCGAAAGGTTCGCGCAGTCGCATTGGTCACGTCGTCGATGCTCGGCGCTTCGAGGGCAGCGGCGATCGGCCCCGTGCCGGCCATCGGGCGCACCATGTTGCCGCCGAGGCCCGCAAAAATCGCGCTCCGCACATAGGTTGGGTGCGCGAGTGCCAGGAACGCGGTGATGCGCGCACCCATCGAGTAGCCCATGACGTCTGCGCGCGAGATGCCGAGATGGTCGAGCAGGCGGCGAGCGTCCTCGGCCATGATGGGACTGCCGTAGACCGCGGGGTCATGCGGCTTTCCCGAGCGGCCATGGCCTCGATTATCCATGGCAACCACGCGGCGGCCGGCCCGGATGAGGTGACGCGACCATCCGGTGTCGACCCAGTTCACCTGGACACTCGACGCAAACCCATGGATCAGCAGGATTGGGTCGCCTTCACCTTCGTCGAGATAGGCGATTTCGACGCCATCGGAATTGAAGTGGAGCATGGGCATGGTCCCTCTGAACTGCGGGGCGGCCCGCGACCGATTGGGCTCACTGTCATATCGAAATGACGGCTGTCAATCGCCGCGCCGCGCCGTTATCTTGCGCCCCGACAGATTCCGCCGACTTGGGAGCGAAGCATGGCCACCGGCATCGTACCGAATTTCGCCAACGACGATGGCGTCGATCGGGTCAAGGTCGGCGTTCGCGAGCTGAACTGCATGGGGGCTCGCCCGCCATACGATCATCCGCACGTCTACCTCGACATGGGGGTCGAGAGGGAAATCCTCTGTCCCTACTGCTCGACAGTATTCGAGCATGACGACAACCTGTCGGCCGTTGACTCGATACCACCCGGCTGCATCGTCGCCCTGCAAGGGGTCTACGACGAGGCCGAATAGGGCCTTTCCGCCAAGCCCCTTCGTACCGGCCTCAGCGAGCATCCATGGCGGACGGGCAGACACCCCCTGTGCTGATCGCAGGCGGAGGCATAGGGGGACTGGCGACGGCGCTGGCACTTGCCCGCGTCGGCTTGGCCTCGATCGTTGCCGAGAGACGTTCGGAGTGGTCCGAGGCCGGCGCCGGCATCCAGTTGTCGCCGAATGGCGTACGCGCGCTAACTCATCTCGGGGCCGCCGATAGCCTCGAGCGCGCAGCGGGCCGCCCAAGCGAGATCGTCGTTCGCGATGCGGCAACCGCACGCCTGCTGCAGCGCCTTCCGCTCGGTGATTGGGTAGCAGACCGTCATGGTGCGCCCTACTGGCAGGTCCACCGCCGTGACCTCCAATCCGTCCTGATTGCCCAGGCCACCGCCCACCCGCTGATATCGCTGATCCGGGGCTTCGAGGCCGTCTCCGTCGTCGACGATGGCCGTGGCGTGCGGCTCGAAGCGCGCGATGGTCGGTCACTCGGCGGCCGGCTGTTGGTTGGCGCCGATGGCGTGTTCTCTACGGTGCGCCAGCAACTCTTCGCGCCGGCCCCACCCCGTTTCTCAGGACGAACCGCGGCCCGCACGGTTGTTGCAGCGCCCGCTAGCGCCGAAGCGCGTGCCATCTTGACGAACACCGCCACCGGCGTCTGGCTGGCTCCCGGCAGTCACGTCGTGCACTACCCGGTGCGTGCTGGGACCGAGATCGCTGTCGTGGTCGTGCGCACCGAACCGTGGGCGGCGCACGGCTGGTCGGAACCGGCCGCCGCCGCCGAGATCGAAGCGGGCCTGAAGCAGGTCGCTCCGGCGTTTGCGGCCGCGCTTGGCACTGGCCATTCGTGGCGGCGTTGGGCGCTGTTCGAGACCGAGCCACTGGCGCATTGGTCGACCGACCGCGCCACGCTGGTTGGCGACGCCGCCCATGCCACACTCCCGTTCCTGGCCCAGGGCGGCAGTCTCGCGCTCGAGGACGCGGTCACCCTCGCGGCTTGTCTCGCCCGCGCCTCCGAATCCGGCGCCGAGCCTGCGGCTCTTGCCGCGTATGAAGCTGCCCGCACCGGGCGTTGCCGGCGCGTCGTCTCAGCAGCCCGGCGCAATGGCGTCATCTTCCATTTGAGTGGACCCGGCGCGATCGCCCGTAATCTTGTTATGCGCACCGTGCCAGGCGCGCGCGTGATGGCGGGCTACGATTGGGTCTACGGCTGGCGTCCACCGGTCGAAGACGTGACCCGAGCTAGTCCTCGTAGCGCATAACCACCGCATCGACGAGCGCCACGCCCGATCCCTTGTCGCCGATCATTACGGGGTTCATATCGAGACTGGCGATGCCGGGATCGCGCAGCATCAGCTCGGCCACCTTCACGGCGGCCGCCGCGAGCGCATCGGTGTCCATCGGTGGCTCGCCGCGCACACCCTTGAGAACCGCTGCGCAGCGAAGGCCGTCGAGCGCTTGCAGCACGTCTTCCGTCGAGAACGGCGGCAGCAGCAGTGCCACGTCCGGCATGGCCTCGACGTACTTTCCACCTTCGCCGACTGCGATGACCGGCCCGAAGAACGGATCCCGATGTGCGCCGATCAGCATCTCGCGACGCCCTTTCGTCATCCGCGCCACGATCACGCCGTCGAACCTTGCACCGGCCTTGTCGACCGCGCGCTGCATGTCGCTGAAGGCCTGCTTGATCGCATCCTCGTTATCGAGGCCGAGGCGAACCAGCCCGTACTCGGACTTGTGCGGCAGGTCAGGCGAGCAACCCTTTACAGCAACCGCGCCGCCAAGATTGCGCCAGGCGGTCGAGGCCTCGGCAGCGGTACGGCAAAGGTGATGCGGCACCACAGGCAGGCCTGCCGACGCAAGCGTCGCAAGGCTTTCCGCTTCATTGAGCGTCACTTCGTTGCGTTTCGCCGTGCTGGGATCATAGGGTTGCCAACTCGGCCTCGGAAGCGCCCTGGCGCGGTCCGCCAGCGCGTGATGCGAAACGAGCTGGGCCAGCCCCTTGATCGCCTCTGCTTCGAGCGGGAACACGGGCACGCCCGCACGTCGGAACGTCGCCGGAATGTCGCCCTGCCAGCCAGCCACCACGACCGGTCGCCCCGTCGCGCTGCTGAACGTGGCAATGTCCTTGGCAAACCCCGGCATGTCGTAACCTGGGCCGGCAACAGGCATATCGACTTTGAACAGGTCCGCAGCATCCGCATCGGCGATGACCGGCAGAATCTGGCCGAGCAGGCTGTTGTTGGTCAGCAGTGCCGCCGTCAAGTCGATCGGATTGGCGGCGCTTGCGAAGCTCGGCAGGATGGCGTCGAGCTTCTCGCGCGTATCGGGTGCGAAACTCACCACCTCGAGCCCCGCCTCCGTCGCGTGATCGGCCGACATCACGCCCGTCGCGCCCGAGCCGGAGATCGTAACGAAACGCCGTCCTTTGGGTTTCCAGCCCTTGAGGTACATCTCCGCCGTCGACACCAGCTCGGCGATGTTCTGCGCCCGCCAGATGCCCACCCGCTTCAGGGCCGCGTCCACTACGCGATCTTCGTTGGCCAGCGCGCCGGTATGCGAGGCCGCTGCGCGTGCACCCGCTGCCGTCCGGCCCGACTTCAGCGCAACGACCATGACGTCGTTCTTGTGCGCAATCTCGGCGAGGTCTGCGAGCTTGTCGGCGTGCGGCATGCCTTCAAGATAGAGGAGCAGCAGTTTCATGTCGGGGTCGGACGCAGCCGCGCACGCCATCTCCAGCACTGAGACGTCGGCGTCGTTGCCCGTTGCCAGCGAATAGCGGACGCCGAGTCCCTTCTCGGCAAGGAGCCCGATCGGAATGGCGCTCATGGCCCCCGATTGGCTGACCATCGCGATCGGTCCATCCTTGCAGGCAAGTGTCGTGAACATGGTCGAGAACGATGCGACGCAGCCATTCGAGAAGTTGGCGAGCCCTTGCGTATTGGGCCCGACCATACGCATGCCCGCGGCGCGCGCGGCGTCGACCATCCGCTTCTGTTTGATCGCCCCCGCTGGATCCGAGGTCTCGCCGAAACCCGACGTGATGCAGATCAGGCCCTTGACGCCGCGTTTGGCCGCATCTTCGACGGCCGTCACCGCCTGATCACCCGCCACGACGCAGACCGCAAGCTCCGGCACTTCCGGCAAGTCCTCGAGGCTCTTGTAGCTCTTGAGCCCCTGCACCTCGGGTCGGCCCGGATTTATCGGATAGACCGGCCCCTTGAAGCCGTACTGCTTCAGATAGTGCAACGGTCTGCCGCCGACTTTGTTCGGGTCCTGTGAGGCACCGAGGATCGCAATTGATCTGGGCGTCAAAAACGGCTTGAGGGATTCGACTGTCATGGGGTGCCCTGGCGGTCGGATGACGTGCGGCCGGTCGGTCCCGTGGGGCGGCGGCGCGACGATCTGGTGATCGAGTGAAATTGCGTCTGACAATCTGCGTCTCGCGCGATCGCGAGGGGCGGATCGAAGCCGTGTGCCGGAGCGCGCCCGCATCGGACGGGACGCGCGCCGGCGTGGCGTCAGTCCTTGTAATCGGGTTCCTTGCGGTCGAGGATCCGCTTCAGCGCATCGAAGTGCCGGACGGCGGGCGGCGGGTCGTATTTCGGGAAGAGCTTGTCGTTGCTCTTGTCCTGGCCGTTGTTGTTCATCGTCCGGTTGACGATCTCCTCGGGCATCTTCTTCAGCCGCTGGCCCGTCCACATGGCATAGATCTGCACCTGCGCCACGCGCTCGATGTAATAAAGTCGGTCGTAGGCCTCGGCGACGCTGGCGCCTACCGTCGTGACGCCATGATTGGCCATGAACAGGATGGTCTTGTCCCCGAGGATCTTCGTCAGCCGTTCGCCTTCCGAAGTGTCGCAGGCGGGACCGTCATAGTCCTCGTCGTAGGCGATCTTGTTCATCAGGATCACCTCGGTCTGACCTATCTCTTTGATGCGCGGATCTTCCAGCCGGGTGAGCGCACTCGTGTAGGGCATGTGGGTGTGGAATACGGCGGCGCAGTGCTTCGGCTTGGCCCGGTGCATCGGCATGTGGATGGCATAGGCCGACCGCTCGACATCGCCCGATCCGCGCTTCACTTCGCCGTCGAAGCCCACTTCCATGAAGGTCGAGGCTTGCACCTCCGACCAGTGCGTGCCGAACGGGATCTGATAGTACCGGTCGGTCCGGCCGGGCACGATCAGCGTCAGATGATTGAAAATGCCCTCGCTGAAACCGTGCATGTATGCGATGCGATGCGCGGCGGCGAGATCGACACGAGCCTGCCATTCTGTATCCGAACAGTCGCTTCGGCGGGTCGGCTCGACTTTCAGCTGCATAGGCGTCTCCTGCTGACTAACACCCTGGCGTGGGTCTTGCCGCGATCGGCAAACAGGGCTCCGGCGGAAAGCCTAGCGCGACATTTGTGCAGACACGAGCGAGAAAGTGCGGGCCTTGCCTGCGCCCCTCCTGGCGCCTTCCGTCGTCACTCGGCCCGCACATACGGTCGGGCCGGGCTGCACGCCAAGCCTTAAGACTTTGCAGACCCGATTATGTTACGCCCGCATCATCGGGCAGCGGGAGTGACGGCATGACTATCCTGGTGACGGGCGGCGCGGGCTATATCGGCAGCCACATGGTGCTGGAGCTCGTCGACGCCGGTGAAGACGTCGTCGTTCTCGACAACCTGTCCACCGGCTTCGAATGGGCCATCGCCAAGCCGGCCGAGCTGGTTCTTGGCGACATCGGCGACACCGATCTCGTGAACCGCGTCCTGAAAGAACGCAGCATCGAGGCGATAATCCATTTCGCGGGGTCGATCATCGTTCCCGAGTCGGTCTCGGACCCGCTGATGTACTACGAGAACAACACGGTCAAATCGCGCGGCCTGATCGCAGCGGCCGTGGCCAACGGCGTCAAGCGCTTCATTTTCTCGTCGACCGCAGCCGTCTACGGCAACCCCGTCGAAAACCCCGTCACCGAGTCCGCCGAGCCGCGGCCCATGTCGCCCTACGGCTGGTCGAAGCTGATGACCGAGATCATGCTGCGCGATACTGCGGCCGCACACGACTTCCGCTACGTGGCGCTACGTTATTTCAATGTCGCCGGCGCCGATCCGAAGGGCCGCTCCGGGCAGTCGACTCCAAAGGCCACGCACCTGATCAAGGTCGCGTGCGAGACGGCTCTCGGCAAACGCGCACACATGGAGGTTTTCGGCACCGACTATCCAACGCGTGACGGCACCTGCATCCGCGACTTCATCCACGTCAAGGACTTGGCGCGAGCCCACGTCGCGGCGCTCTCGCATTTGAGGGACGGCGGCGAGGCCAACGTGTTCAACTGCGGCTACTCGAGGGGCTACTCCGTGCTGGAGGTGCTCGACGCCGTGAAGCGCGTTTCCGGCAAGGACATGGATATCCGTTACTCGCCGCGCCGCCCTGGCGATCCGGCTGCCATCGTCGCTGCGTCATCTAAAATCCGCGATCAGCTCGGCTGGGTGCCCGAACACGACGATCTCGACCGCATTGTCGGCCAAGCCCTGGCATGGGAAGCCGAACTCGCGCGGCGCACGAACGTGCGTTGATCGTCATGCCCGTGAACCGGCGGGCTCGCCAAGCGGCCTGACATGGACGTCTCGCGGCCGGATCTATGCTTCGCTTGCGCGAGACCTGCCGCTGCGTCAGCCCCGCCCCGTCGACCGCCGCGTCTCGCTCTTCACCTTCGCACCCGGTCTCCGCTTGACCATCGGCACGCCCTTCGTGGTGAAGGTCTGGTAGCCGTGCGTCTTGCCTGTCCGCCGGCCCTCACCGCCGGATGATCCCGTGCCCACCGGCTGATGTGCCGGCACGAGTTGGTGCTTGCCGGGTCCGATCAGATCGGCGCGTCCCATGGATTTCAGGGCGTCACGCAGCAGCGGCCAATTCTCGGGGTCGTGGTAGCGCAGGAACGCCTTGTGCAGGCGCCTCTGCTTCAAGCCGCGAACCGTCTCGACGTCCTCGGAGCCACCCCGTCGCACGGCCTTCAGCGGGTTTTTCCCCGAATGATACATGGCAGTCGCCAACGCCATCGGTGACGGGAGGAACGTCTGCACCTGGTCGGCGCGATACTTGTTCTTCTTCAGCCACAGCGCGAGTTGCAACATGTCTTCGTCGGTGGTGCCGGGGTGCGCGGCAATAAAATAGGGGATGAGGAAGTATTCCTTGCCCGCCTTGCGCGCGGCATCGTCGAAGAGCTGCCGGAAGCGGTCGTAAGCACCCACCCCCGGCTTCATCATTTTTGAAAGCGGACCTTCCTCCACGTGCTCAGGCGCGATCTTGAGATAGCCACCGACGTGATGGGTTACCAGTTCCCTGACATATGTCGGGCTCGTCACCGCCAGGTCGTAGCGCACGCCCGACGCGACATGAATCTTCTTGATGCCGGGCAGCTCGCGCGCCTTTCGGTAGAGCGAGATCAGCGCCTCGTGGCTCGTATCGAGATTGGGGCAGATGCCCGGATAGACGCACGACAGGCGCCGGCACGACGCCTCGATCTTCGGGTCTTTGCACGCCATCCGGTACATGTTTGCCGTCGGCCCGCCGATGTCCGAGATGACGCCCGTGAAGCCCGGCGTCTTGTCGCGAATCGTCTCGATCTCCTTGAGCACCGAGCCTTCCGACCGGTTCTGGATGACGCGTCCCTCGTGTTCCGTGATGGAGCAGAACGTGCAGCCGCCGAAGCAGCCCCGCATGATCGTCACCGAGAAGCGGATCATCTCCCAGGCCGGTATTTTGGCGTCGACATATGAAGGATGCGGAGCCCGCGCGTAGGGCAGCTCGCAGACGCGGTCCATCTCCTCGGTGTCGAGCGGAATTGGCGGTGGAGTGACCCACAGCTCCCGATCGCCGTGCCGCTGCGCAAGTGGTCGCGCGTTTCCGGGGTTGGACTCCCGATGCAGGACGCGGCTCGCACGCGCATACGTTTCGGCGTCCGCCGAGACCTGCTCGAACGACGGCATGCGAATGACCGTTCGGCCGTCGCGCGTCATGCGCGCGCCTTCGTCGGCATCGGAAATGTCGTCGGCATGCAGCTCGGACCAGCCCTCGGGCACAGACCGCTTCATCATCGCGAGGCCGCGAATGTCGTCCATGTCGTCGAAAGCCTGGCCTTTCGCCAGGCGGTGCGCCACTTCGACGACGGCCCGTTCGGCATTGCCGTAGATCAGCAGGTCCGCCTTCGAGTCGACCAGAACCGAGCGCCGAACCTTGTCGGACCAATAATCGTAGTGCGCAATGCGCCTGAGCGACGCCTCGATGCCGCCGATCACGATGGCCGCGTCCTTGAAAGCCTCGCGGCACCTGTGCGCGTAAACGATCACCGAGCGATCCGGTCGCTTGCCGCCTTCTCCGCCCGGCGTGTAGGCATCATTGTGCCGAAGCCGCCGATCGGCCGTGTACCGGTTCACCATGGAATCCATGTTGCCACCGGTGACGCCGAAAAACAGAGCCGGTTTCCCAAGCGCCCTGAACGGCTCGGCCGACTGCCAGTCCGGTTGCGACAGGATTCCCACCCGAAAGCCCTGTGCCTCGAGCAGCCGCCCGATGATCGCCATGCCGAAGCTCGGGTGGTCCACGTAGGCATCGCCCGTGACCAGGATGACGTCGCACTCGTCCCATCCCAGCGCGTCCATTTCGGCGCGTGTCGTTGGCAGGAACGGCGCCGTGCCGAACCGATGCGCCCAATGGCGCCGGTATGAAAAAAGCGGTTTGGCCGGAGGAAGGCCGTGGGCCTCGTTCCGAATGGTCTGAACGGCGGTCATGATGCTCGCGATCTTGCTTCGAAGGCGATCGTTTCCCGGCTGATAACAGATACTGCGCGCAATGTCGCGGCAGACGCGTCCTTTGACCCGATTTGCCCGCTCGCCCATCATTCCGCCAGACCAGTCGAGCAAAGGGAGCAGCCATGCCCGCCTACCAGCACATACTCTACGAGGCCGCGAACGGCGTCGCGCGCCTGACGCTCAATCGTCCTGAAAAGCGCAACGCCCTGTCGATCCCGCTGCTGCAGGAGTTCAACGACGCGCTCTGGGAGGCCGACAACGACAAGTCCGTGCATTGCGTGATCATGCGCGGCGCGGGCAAATCGTTCTGTGCGGGTTACGATCTGACCCCGGCGCCGCAGCCGCCCTCCAACGCGGGACCGGAAGGTCGGGTCTATCGCAACGGCGGCATCTACAACAATCCGACCATCGACGACGACATCTGGCGCCTCGAATATGGGCAGCGCTTGCGCATGGTGCTTTTCGATATGCACAAGCCTGTCATCGCCGAGGTTCATGGCTATTGCATCGCCGGCGGAACCGATATCGCACTGCTCGCCGATATGGTCATCGCGGCCGACGACGCGGTTATCGGCTTTCCGCCAGCGCGTGACCTCGGCTCTCTGCCGAACCAGATGTGGATCTACAATTGCGGTCCGCAATGGGCAAAGCGCCTGCTGTTGACGGGCGATACCATTACCGGCCGCGAAGCTCAGATGATCGGCCTCGTCATGAAGGCCGTTCCGGCCGAGCATCTGCGGGCCGAGGTCGACGGGCTTGCGAGCCGCATGGCGCTGATCGATCCGGATCTGCTCGCCGCCAACAAGCGTATCGTCAACCTCGGCCTTGAGCTGATGGGCGCGCGCACCCTCCAGCGCATGGCCGCGGAGAACGACGGTCGCGCCCATCTGGCGCCGGGCACCCAGCGGTTTCGCCGGCTCGCCCAAGGTGAGGGCTTGAAGGCCGCGCTCAAGGCCCGTGACGCCGAATTCGGCGACGGGCGTGCGCGCGTCGACGGCCCTGAGATCCGGGACGAGCGCGGCCACCTGATCGACAAATAGCGTCACGCTTCTTGCATCGCTACGCTATCTACAAGGTCCCCGCGCGTCGTGCGGCCCCGTGCGTCGACGAGTTCGGTCGTGGGGCGGAGCCCGTGCGCCCGGCGTTCAGATGCTCAGCCTCTGCCCTTCGTTGCGATCCGGTCGGCCATGGCGATCACCCGTTCCGCTCGATAAACGATCGGGTAGTCGATGAACTTGCCCTCGAGCTGGATCGAAGCCGAGCCCTCTTTTTCGGCCGCCGCAAACGCCGCCACTACCTTCCGCGACCACGCCACTTCGGCGTCCGTCGGGCTCAGCAATTCGTTAACAACCGGCACCTGATCCGGATAGATGCACATCTTTCCCTGGAAGCCGAGACCCTTGATGGTCTCGACCGACCGCCGGAAGCCATCAGTGTCCTTGATGTCTACCCAGACCGTGTCCAGCGGCGGCTCGATCCCGGCGGCTCGCGAGGCGAGCACGCACTCCGACCGGTAGGGCAGCAACTCCCCCTCGTCACGCGTCCAAGTGATATTCATGTCGAGCGTGAAGTCGCCCGCGCCGAAAGCGATCCGCTTTACCCGCGTGCCTGCCGCGCAGATGGCGCGCATGTTGGCCAGCCCCCTGCCAGTCTCGATGATGGGAATGATGTCGATCGCCCCGGGCTCCAGCCCGCGCTCGCGCTCGAGGTTCGCAAGCAGCCAGTCGCACGCACGGATTTCGTCGACTGTTTCGAGCTTCGGCAACACGATGCCGTCAACGCCGTTTCGAGCGACGGCGACGATGTCGCCATAGCCCCACTGCGTGCTCATGGCGTTGACACGGACATAGCCGAGGCCCCGGCGAGCGCCTTGGTAGGCCTGCACCACGATCTCTCGGGTCGCGATCTTTTCCGCGATTGGACAGGCATCCTCTAGATCGAGGATTGTCGCATCGGCATCGAGCGTCAGCGCCTTCTCGACGCGACGGAGATGATTTCCGGGCGCGAAGAGGAATGAGCGGTAAACGGCCATTTGTGTGCTCCCGGTGGGATTGTCGGCGCCGGCCGCGCTCCCGAGTCGCGAACCTTTGCCAGTGAAAGAGATGATTAACCCCTAGTTCACCATCGCCCCCTGCGCAACGGCGGTCGAACATGGTTGCCCTGTTCGAAACAAGGAAGATGAATCTTAACCCGACCATGCGAAATATGGCCTTCGGACGGATCTAGACTTCGGTGCAAGGTCTGCTTGAAAGCGGGTGGATAGGCGTTCTATGGCGGTGAAGGTCAGGAGGGAGCGAGCCGATCAACGGCGGCACCATCGTGTCACCGCACCTTTGTTCGTTACGCTCAACGGGCAGCGCGTCAAGGCTGCCGATTGGAGTATCGGGGGCGCCCGCCTCGACGAGTTTCCCGGCGAAATGCCGGTTGAGGCATCGACAACCGACCTCACACTGACTCTGCCGTTTCAGGGCTTCGACGTCACCTTCGATGCGAAGGCTTATGTGGTTCGCAGTGATGCGGACGCCCGCCGGATAGCGTTGCGCTTCGTTGACCTCGGCGAGCGCGAACGCGAGTTGATGAGCCATTTCCTCGAGGAATTGGTCCGCGGCTCCATGGTCGAAGTCGAGGATACGATCCAACGTATCGACGTGCCGGTGACGCCAGCGTCCCTGAAACCCGACGCCGAGTTGGTCCCCCATATGCCCGTGCGCCGCTGGCCCCTCAAGATGCTGGTGATGTCCGCGTTCTATGTCGTGGTTGGCACCATCGTTTTTGGTTATGCCGCGGTCCTCACCTACACGAACTTCTTCCGCATGGAGGTTCGTACGGCGGTCATCACGGCGCCGGTCGAGACTGTAACTTCGACGGCCGACGGCCGCGTCGACTGGGCGGGCGTGAAGCCGGGCGACGCCGTGAAGGCCGGTGACGTCGTCGTCAAGCTGGTCGACAGCCAGCTCCAACGCGAGATCGAGCTCGCAGAGATCGCTGTGCAGGAGCGCAAGGCGCAACTCGGCAATCTGAAGCGTCGCCACCTCGAAGAACTCGAACGGGTCCGCGGTTTCGCGGCCATCGAGATGAAGAACATCGAACAGACCAAACTCGAGTTGCAGGCGTTGGCCGAGCAGCTCGAGATCGCGACGCTGCAGGAGCAGCGGCTGCGCGGGTTGAAGGAGCAGGGTTACGTTACGGCCGCCAAGCTCGAGGACGCCTCGCGTCAGGTGATTGCCTTGCGCAAGGACCTGGAGGTTCGTCGCGTCGAGCTCAAGGCGCGGATTGAACTGTCCGAGCAGAACGTCGGCAAGCGCCTCTACTCGGGCAACGGAGCGGTGGGCACCGCTGAGTTGACGGGCGGCTTGGCCGGGGTCGAGGCCGACATCCGGATGGGGGAGCATGAGATCAAGCTCGCTCAGCAACGCTACATCGCCTCGCTTCGACTGCACGAGCGCCTGGCCGTACGCGCGCCCTTCGACGGCGTTGTGCTCGATCTTCCGCGCCTGGATAGCGCCAGCGTCCGCCGCGGCGACGTCATCGCCGTGATTGAGCAGCGCAAGAAGCGCGAGATCACGGCCTGGCTCAATCAGGACGAAATCCTGCACGTGGGACTTGGCGATCAGGCAACGCTCTTCGTACCCGCGCTGAATGAGACTCTGCAGGCCAAAGTCACGCGCATCGACCGGACCTCGGGATTCGTGGACGAGCAGAAACGGGCACAGAATCCGGGTTATCGGTGGCGGGGACCGACCGACCGAACGGCCAAGGTCACACTCGCTTTCGCCGACCCGGACCGGGTGGCCGATGCCGATCGCTATCGGTCGGGACTGCCTGTCGTGGTCATCTTCCCTCAGCGCTCGTCCAATTCGGTCCTCGCCTCGTTGGGCAGGGGGTCGGCGGAAAGGCAATAGGCCGCCGCCATGGCGACACTTCGGGCAGCGCTGGCCGGGATCGACGCGCCGGATCGTCCGCTTCCGCGTTTCGCGAAGTGGACTCCGGCCGTACAGGCTCGGCTGATCGCGTATTTCGGCATTTGTTTGATCTGCCTGGAGCTTCTTCCGAATTCGATCTGGGACCCCGAAGGCCACGAGATCGTCTACGTGATGGGTGCCCTCGGAGTCTGGCGATATAGCTGGTGGTTCAACCACTGGCTGCGCGCGCTCATCTACGAGCGCATCACCTATCCGAAGAAGCGCGACCTGGCAGCCGAGCTTTGGGACTCGGGCTGGCGACCGCGCCACATCCACGTGCAGATGACCACCTTTCGCGAGCATCGCGAGATCAGCGAGGCCGTCATCCGGGCCCTCTGCCGAGAAATACGCGAAGCAGGAGTGCCTGCAACAATCTGGCTCGGCTCGAGCGAGCGTGAGGACGAGGAGAGGATCGCGCGCCACCTCAAGCTGGTCGCCGCCGACCTAGACATCACTTTGCGCATCATTCGCCAGAACCAGCCCGGCAAACGTGTCGCAATTGCCTTGATTCTACGCGCCATGGCCCGCGCCAATCTCGCGCGTGACGACCTCGTCTTTTTCATGGATGGAGATTTCGTCTTTCACCCCGGCCTGACCCGCAAGTGCGCGCCCCTCTTTGCGCTGGACCCCGATCTGCATGCACTGACGACGGACGAGCACGTCATCGTGCATGGCCCTGGATGGATGCAGTCGTGGCTCAACATGCGGTTTGCGCAGCGTCGCCTGGCCATGTGTTCGCACGCGCTGTCCGATCGCGTGCTCACTCTGACAGGGCGCTGCTCGATGTTTCGCGCCCAGCACATCACGAGCAACGAGTTCATCCGCCTGCAGGAAGCCGATTTCCTGGATCACTGGCTTTGGGGCACCTTCCGGTTCCTGTCCGGCGACGACAAGAGCACCTGGTTCGCGCTATTGAAGCGTGGCGTGAAGATGACTTACGTGCCGGATGCCGCAGGCACTACGATCGAGGTGGTTGAGGGCTCGGGCACGAAGCGAATGGTCGAGAACCTGCGCCGCTGGTCCGGCAATATGTTGCGCAACGGCTATAGAGCGATCCTGCTGGGACCGCGTGCGATGCCGTTTTTCATTTGGTGGTGCTGCGTGGACCAGCGCCTCGCCATGTGGACCATGCTGTTCAGCCCCATGCTGGCGATCGCGGGCGCCGTGAAGATGGGTGGCAGCTACGTCGTCGCCTATGCAATATACATCGCCATTACCCGCGCGATTCTTTCAATCGTATTATTCACGTACTCGCGCCGCGTCGATCTGAATTACATCTGGTGTTTGTATGCCAATCAGATTCTCAACGCCGTCGTCAAGGTCTACATGATGTGGCGCCTGGCAAAGCAGAAATGGGCAAACCGCGGCAATCAGCAGCAAGGCTTCTCGCACCGGAGCGCCATCGAGGTCTTTCGCGGTGCCATGGCCGTCTATCTGACAACGCTCTCGACCGTGAGCATATTCCTATGTGTCATGCTTTATTCCGAGTTACTCGAGATGCCGAGTTTTAATCTGATTATGGCGGTATTCAAAAACTGAGTCGCAATAAAACTCGATGCCATTCACCGAATAGAGAGCGATTTGTGTGACGCTCGATCCGTCCCGATCGGATGTCCACTTGGCTCGCCGCGTCAGATCCGCGGGCCAGGACGGCCGAGGGTCCGCGTGCCGCCATGCAGAACCGGCGTCGGCGGATGGGCGGTGACGTGTGGGAGATGGTGAGTCAAATGACAGTCTTGGCATCCGCCGGCGCTGTGCTCGAAGCAACGACAATGTCAGCCGGCACGGCAGCCGCTTTGGCTGCAAAGCCGTCGATCAGCGTGATCGGGCTTGGCTACGTCGGCGCGGTGTCGATGGCCTGCCTGTCGAGCCTCGGCTATCGTATGGTCGGTGTGGACGTCTCATTCGAGAAAGTGCGTGCCATCAAGGAGGGGCGGGCCCCCTTCGTCGAGGCACGGCTGGGCGATCTTCTCTCCGATGGCGTCGCGCAGGGCCGGGTCGACGCGACCCAGAATCTCGTCGCCGCCATCCTCGAGACCGACGTGACGCTTGTGTCCGTCGGCACGCCGACGGCGGTCGACGGCGGTTGCGATTTCACGTACGTGCGGCAGGCGAGCCGGGCCATCGGCCAGGCCCTTGCGTTGAAATCGAGCCGGCATGTCATCGTGCTCCGCTGCTCTGTGCCGCCCGGCACGACTCAACAGATCGTGGTCCCCGAGATCGAAAAAGCGTCGGGCAAGAAACTCGGCAGCGGCTTCGGCGTGTGCTTCAATCCGGAGTTCTTGCGCGAAGGCGTGGCGGTAGAGGATTTCTTTTCGCCGCCAAAGACGGTTATCGGCACGTCGGATGATGAGACAGCCGCGCAGATCGCAGAAATTTATCACTCGATCGACAGTGGCGTCATTTTCACCTCCATCGAGGCGGCGGAGATGGTCAAGTATGCCGACAACGTGTGGCATGCCACAAAGGTCGCCTTCGGCAACGAGATCGGTCGCCTGTGCAAGGCTTTGGACATCGATAGCCACGATGTGATGGATATCTTCGTCCAGGACAAAAAACTGAACCTGTCATCATACTACCTGCGTCCAGGCTTTGCTTTTGGCGGCTCTTGCCTGCCGAAGGAGGTGCGTGCGGTTTCCCATATCGCGCGCCAGCACGGTGTCCGGGTGCCTCTCGTCGATAGCTTGATGAACTCGAACGAGGCGCACATCGACCAGGCGATGGGTCAGCTCGCAGCTTTCAGCGGCAAGCGGATTGGATTTCTCGGTGTTGCGTTCAAGTCCGGAACCGACGACCTTCGAGAAAGTCCCACGCTGTCGTTGATGGCGGGGCTGCTGCAGAAGGGAGAAAACCTGCGCGCACATGATCCCAATCTCCAGGTTGGTACGAACCTGATGGGGCAGATCGAATGCGTGAGGCGCACCAAGCCGAGCCAGTCCGATCTCATGGATGCGCTGCCTGGCATGATCGTCGACGACGCCGCATCTCTGGTCGCCGGCTCCGATGTGATCGTCGTCAGCCACGCGACGCCGGCTTTCAGAGACGCCGTCGCGAAACGCCCGCCGGGCGTTCATGTGCTGGACCTGGCGCGGCTCTATCGCATTGTGCCTCGTACGGTTGAATACGACGGCATCGCTTGGTAGCTTGCAAAACAACGTGCGCCTTCAAATCAAAAAAGAAACGACCCGTCGGGTCGTTTCTTTTGTTTTGGGCATGAGCATAAAATTGGATGCAAATTGTCTTCAAAATTGAGAAAAATGAATATCTCGCTTGGCACGAAGTGTTTCGTCGCGACCTGTATAAGGGAGCAGCAAGAAACTCTCGATCGGTAATGTCGAAAGTGTCTGGCAGCCAGAGTAACAGAGTCGGCCGGAGCCGGCTGCGGACCGTATGCCAGGACCGGCAAGGGGACCAATGGAAATGAGCACCGAAAAGCAGGTCGCGGTAGAAATCGTCGGCACCGACAAGGCCGATGAACTGTTTGGCGGAGCGCGGGCCGAAACCATCGTCGGCAATGCCGGAGACGATCGGATGTTCGGCTCCGGCGGCAGCGACGCGATGTACGGTGACGAGGGAAGTGACCTCATGTTCGGCGACGCCAGCAAAGGCGGCACCGCGGACATGACGAAATTCAAGATCACCGAGGACGTCAACGCCAGTGTCATCTTCCAGGATGAAAGCGCCGGCTATCTCAACACCCTCGGTGTGTACAAGATCGCGGCGGACGGCACCATCTACGACGTTCAGATTCTGTGGGCCAACGCGTCACTGAAGGAGTCCGGCGGCAGCCTTGTCGGCGGCAAGAGCGCCCTCGATCTGAAGGTGTCGGCCGGAGACCAACTCGGCTTCTTCATCGTACCGGACGGCTACGGCCAAAGCGGCATGGCGAAGTTGCTGGATAGCAAAAAAGGTTCGTGGGCCTTCGTCGACGCAAAGGGCAACGCCGGCAACGTCAACGGCGGAAGCGAGCTTTCGCTCGTCTATGTGGCCACGAACGGCAAGACGACAGACGTCAAGTCGGCGTATGGCACCACGGTGTTCCACAGCGTGGATGACGGCTCGAAGGGGCTCAACGGCGACGATCTCAACCACGTGCATGCGACCGTGGACACCAACAGCGGAATTGTAAAAATCGGCTTTGAGGACCTGAAGGGCGGCGGCGACCAGGACTATGACGACAGCGTCTTCAGTGTTTCCATCGGAACGACCAATGCGGCGCTGGCGCCCAAGCTGGCTACCAAGCCGGTCACTGACAAGCACGACGTGATGGACGGTGGCGACGGCGACGACACGATGTTCGGGATGTCCGGGAACGACACCCTTCATGGCGGCGACGGCAATGACAAGCTGTGGGGCAACTCAGGCGACGATCACCTGGACGGTGGCGCCGGCAACGACGTCCTTTCGGGAGGCTCCGGTGACGACACTTTGCTGGGAGGCGCCGGCGACGACGCGCTGGACGGCAACTCCGGCAATGATGTCATGGACGGCGGCGACGGCAACGATCATTTGATGGGAAATTCCGGCGACGATACGCTTTGGGGCGGCGCCGGATCGGACACACTGGAAGGTGGCAGCGGTGATGACCACTTCTTTGCCGAGGCCGATGGCGATGTGATCATGGGCGGCGATGGCTTCGACACGGTGGACTTCTCGCGCGCGGCTGGCGGCATTGTCCTCGACCTGTCCAAGCACACCGCGGCGCGCTCGGACGGAGACGGCAGCGTCGACAACTTGGACAGCATCGAGAGCGTCGTTGGTTCGAATTATGCCGACGATCTCAAGGGCTCGAAGTTCAATGATCATATGAACGGCGGCGACGGAGACGATGTGCTCCGCGGGATGGGCGGCTCGGACGTTCTGACCGGCGGTGCGGGCAGAGACAAGTTCCAATGGCTGGCAAAGGACGTCGTCGACGCGGATGGCAAGCAACTTGGCGTCGATATCGTAACGGACTTCTCGAAGGAGGATGTGCTCGATTTCTCGAAGGTGTTCAAGAGCGGCTCGTACTCGCATGTCGATGAAGTCGTGAAGGTGGTCGACAACGGAACGTCGTCTCAGGTCTTTGCCATGATCAATGGTGACTGGCACGAAGTGGTCGTTCTCGAAGGCGTAAGCGGGATGACCGCCTCGTCGATGGTCGATCACGGCACGCTGCTTGTCTAAGACCACGAGAGACGGCGGTTCGTGTCCGAATGGTCGTTTCCCGCCTTTTGCGGTCGAGGCTGAGAAGCGCGCGGCAGATTAACAAGGCATTTAAGTCTCCCCTGTACCTTCGAGACAAGTGGCAGGCGCCAGCACTGGTGCTGTGCATCGGCGCTTGCTGGAATGGCATCGTTGGGTGCGGCGGATCTGTTCCGCCGCGATAGGGGTCATATGCGGTCGATCAAGAAGGCGAACCCAACCGGTCTGCTGCTGAATGCGGGCGCGATCCTTCTTGTCGTGGCGTCGGCAGGCATCGTGCTGCGGTCGGCCTTTGTCGGCAGCCAGGTTGCCCCCTGCAAGGAGCGCTTTCAGAGCGCGACGCGCTTTTCTCTGGAAAGCGGCGGGGCTCCCGTTTCAATAGCCCAACTGCAAGGTCAACTTGCCAGCACCGACTGGGGCTTCACACCCGGCGCCCGCGTGACCGACCTGCGTTCGAGCCCCTCGAAGCACGTTCTCGAGCTCGATCTCGCCAGCGCTCCGAGCGTTTCGAAAGAGAAGTCGGCCGAGCGTGCCGGCATAGGCTTCGAGTGGTCGCCGCAATCGTTCGGCAGGCCGCAAGCGGCTTGCCTCAGCTATTCCGTTCTGGTGCCTGAAGGGTTCACGTTCGGCCAAGGCGGGCGCCTGCCGGGCCTCTATGGCGGTTCGACAAGCGGGCCAACAGACCCATCCAGCCAGTTTTCGACGCGATACACGTGGACCGGCAATGGCCAGCTCGACGTTTATTCGCAGCTACCAGGCTTGAGCGAAGGACGCAGCGTCGGCGGCAAAGTCGGTTCATTTGCATTGACGCCAGGCAAGTGGACTGAACTGGAGCAAGAGGTCGTTCTCAATACCCCGGGCAAAGCCGATGGCATCCTGCGCGTGTGGCAGAACGGCAAGCTGGCGATCGAGAAGAAGGACCTGTCGTTCCGCACCATGCCCAACGTCGCGTTATCCGGCGTGCTCGCCGAAACTGTAGCCGGCGCGGTCCGGGCAGGGACGAAGCGCGGCGCGCTAAAAATATGGCTGACGCCGTTCCAATTGAACTGGCAATAGGCAGGAGCATTGCACGGTTAATTGCCGGCAAGCGAGCGAAGCTCTGCCAGCAATTTCGCCTCGACGGCGACCCCCATGCGCCTCGCCTCGTCGCGCGCAGCGAACCTCCGGGCGCCAGGTAGTCTCGCACCGGGTTCGCTGGAGATGTCGAAGGCCAGCATCGCGACGCGCTGCATCATGCCCGCTCCTGCTCCCAGGCCCGCCCCGTCGATCGCGATGATCAACTGGCCTGTACCAGGAGGCGAGCCTCTGTCGTCGAGAAATGACGACGCCTCGGATGCGAATTGCGAGCCCGTTACGGCGGCTGCCATGAATTCGACCATCAGCGCCAAGGCGGCGCCTTTGGCCCCTCCCGAAGGCAGCAATGTGCCCCGGAGCGCAGCGTCCGCATCGGTGGTGGGATGCCCATCCTTGTCGATTGCCCATCCCGGCGGAATCGGTTCGCCCCTCTGCGCGGCCGACACGATTTTGCCTCGCGCGACCTCCGACAGAGCCAGATCGATGACGATGGGTCGAGCGTCAAGACGCGGCGCGGCGAAAGCAATTGGGTTGGTGCCGAGAAGCGCGCGCCCTCCGCCCCAGGGCGCTATCGCCGAGGGCGTGTTCGCGAAGACGAGCGCCATGAGACCCGCATTCGCCAGTCGCTCTGCGACCAGTCCCAGCGCGCCGGCGTGGTGCGAGCGGCGAATGCCCGCCGCAGCGATCCCGCACTCCTTCGCCATGGCGGGCAACTGATCGTTGGCGATGTCGAGCGCGGGATAGGCAAAGCCGTGTGCCGCATCGATGGCGAGTGTTGACGGCCGGGTCCTCTCCGCCGTCGGCGTTGCGTCGCCGATCACCTTGCCGGCTCGAACCTGCGCCGCATAGCTTGCCACGCGCGACAGCCCGTGGCCCTTTTGGCCATCGATTTCTGCCGTGACGAGCGCCCGCGAGACACTGAGTGCATTGGCGCGGCTGGTCCCGGCACCTTCGAGCGCCGCCGCAACGAGGCGCTCGAGATCCGTAACCGCGATGCGTTCCGGCCCGCCGCTCATCCTTTGGCAAGCTCTCGCTCGAGCAACTCGAGACGGTCCTGTCCCCAGAAGAATTCGCCGCTTTCAAGGTAGTAGGTCGGTGCGCCAAAAACGCCCTTTGCCAACGCCTCGCTCGTGTAACCATCGTGCAAAGCGTCAATTTCGGCGTCTGCCGGGGCCGCTTTGCGGATGGCATCGATATCCATCCCTGCGCGTTCGCAGGCCCCCTTGAGCGCTGCCTCGTCCGCCAGGTTCTCGTCCCGCTCCCAGAGAGCCCGGCCGAGCTCCGTCGCAAGCCGGTGCGCGTCCTTGCCTTGCAGCTTGGCGGCGATCAAAAGCCGCGTGCCGGGCATTTCGTCGGAGGGAAAATGTGCCGGCTTGACGTTGATCGGCAGGCCGCGCACGTCGCGCCAACGGCTCAATTCCTGCAGCCGATAAGCCTGGCGGGCGGGCGCGCGCTTCGGAAGCGGTAGCCCGCCGGTCTGCGGGAAGATCACGCCGAACTTTGCCGGCTTGATGTCGACCGCGTGCCCATACTTGGCTGCCAGCTCGGCGAACTTGGCGCTGCCGAGGTAGCTCCACGGACTATTGAGCGTCATGTAGTAGGTAATCGTCGACATGATGGTCCGAACCCCTCGTTGTGGCGATACGGCTCCTCCGCATAGCCCCGGCGCTTCGCCTATTTTTTTACGGATCGCACGAAATTCGCGACGCTCGAGAAATCCTTTTCAGCCGCGCCCTCGACCATGTTCATGTAGTGACGCAGTATGGCGTGCGCCATGCCGCCCATCGGCGTTGCGACGCCCGCATCCTGTGAAGACGATTGCGAAAGCGCGAGATCCTTTACCATCAGTTTCGTCATGAAACCGGGTGCATAGTCGCGATTGGCAGGGGTGGTCGGCACCGGACCCGGCACGGGACAATAGTTCGACAGCGCAAAGCTGTTGCCGGTCGATGTCGAGACCACATCGAAAAGCGTCTGGTGCGAGATGCCGAGTTTCTCCGCCAGAGCAAAGCCTTCGCAGACCCCCAGCATATTGACGGCCATCATCATGTTGTTGCAGATCTTGACCGCCTGTCCGGCACCGGCATCGCCGCAGTGGACGACCTTGCGGCCCATGCCTTCGAGAACGGGTCGCGCCTTTTCGAACGCCTCCTTCGAGCCTCCGCACATGAACGTCAGCGTGGCGCCCTCGGCCCCCGTGGTGCCTCCGGAAACCGGCGCATCGAGCGACAGCATGCCCGCCTTCTTGGCAATCTCGTGCGCCATGCGGGCCTGCCCGACATCGATCGTCGAGGCGTCGATGAAGAGGGTACCTTTCGCTGCCGCGTCAAATACGCCCGCGCCCTCGTAAACCGCCAGCGTTTCTTTGCCCGTCGGCACCATGGTGATGAGGATCTCGACATTCTTCGCAGCGTCGGCGGCGCTGGCGACCTTCGCCACGCCGGCCTGAGCGGCCTTCGTCAGGTTGTCCTCCATGATGTCGAAGCCTTTGACCTCATGGCCCTTCTTGACGAGATTGCCGGCCATGGGCAGGCCCATGTTGCCAAGTCCGATGAAGCCTACCTTTGCCATGCTGTCCTCTTTGCGTTGCGTGTCCGATTGGATCGGCGGGCGCATGCCGCATTCGCGCGCATGCTTGCCCGGTCGGCTGGAGAGCGCGTCGAGATTGGAGACGGCGCGACGAACAAGTCAAGCGCATGTCTCAGCTCATCGCGCTCGTCCTGCCCCGCCCGTCTCGACCCGGCCGCTCAGGGCATCCGCGAGACCGTTGCAGCCATCAGCGCCGTGACGCTCGGAGCCCGCTCGAGGTCCCAAACGCCCGCGATGATGCGTTCGGCATCGAGCCCCGTGCCGGCCCGTGCGACGAGACTCCTCACCTTGTCCTCGATCTCCGTGTCGGCCATCGGCTTCTCGCTGCTGCCTCGCGCATCGAGCACCGTCGTCTCGTACGTCGTGCCGTCGGTCAGGCGAACGACGACGCGCGCGGCTCCCTGTGGCATGCTGTCGTCGCGCTCGGCGCGCACCTTGCCGCGGAGAGCCACGGCCTCGTCCGACATGACCCGCTCGGGCTGTAGCTCCGCGATGCCGAAAGCGTCCCAAAGGAATGGCGCCGCGACGCTGTGATGGATCGAGACCCGCGCATCGCGTTCGTTGCCGACCTTGCGGTCGCCACGCGCCATCAGGAGTGCATCGCCGGCAACGGTCACGCTTTCGATCCGTCCGACCGGAATGTCGTGCCGCACCTTGAGGTCGAGGCAAGCATCGATGATCGCGTGCATCACGATCCCTGCCGGGTATGGCTTGTAGGTATTCTTGAGAAGCTCCCAGCGGGTACCGAGCCCGCCGATCAACTCCTCGAGTTGCGGCTCGTCGCCCGCCGCGCGCGCCCAACCGAGCGGCCCATCGACCGCACGCGGGGCAGCGTCGTAGCCGGCCTCGGCGAATAAAGCGGCCAGCATGCCGCCGCGCGCGGCGTTCCCCATGCCGACGTTCTTCGCCTCGTGCGGCAGGTTCTCGACGATGCCCGCCGACTGGCTTGCCGCAATGCCGAGCGCATGCGCGAGCTTCTCCGGCGAAAGTCCGATCAGATAGCCCGACGCAATCGCCGAGCCGAAGACGCCGCACGTCGACGTGATGTGCCAGCCGCGCGCGTAGTGGCCGCCCGTCACCATATTGCCGATGCGGCACTCGATCTCGGCGCCGAGCGCGAACGCCGTCACAATTTGCGCACCGGAGAGCGGACGTGTTTCGCCGAGCGCGAGCGCTGGCGGCGCGACGGGAGCGGTCGGGTGAATGACCGTTCTCAGGTGCGTGTCGTCGTAGTCGAGCAGGTTGGCCGACACAGCGTTGATGAACGACGCGGAGAGCGCGTCGAAGCGCTCATGCCGGCCGATGAGAGTATGCGTGTGCGGGCCGCAGAAAGGTTCGAGCACGCGCACTGCCGTCTCGACGACAGGCGCGTAGGCGACGCCAATCGCACCGCCGACAAAATTCAGGAGCGACCGTTTCGCCTCGTGCAGCACCTCCGGCGGCAATGCGCTGGGCGCGGTGCCGCAAACGAATTCGGCGATCGTGTGCGAGGCCGGGGTCGTGAGATCAGCGGTCATTTTGGCGAATCCTCGTTGGTGCCGGTCGAGCCCGGTATGCTGAAGCGGCGTGAGATATGATTGCCAATAACCGGAAATGGCAGCTTAGGCCACCAGACCTCCGCGTCGAATGAGCGGCATGACGCGATCGATGAAGAACGGGAGCTCGTCCTTGAAGTTGACGAACGACAGCGTCGTCCCGACAAAGCCGGCCCGGTGGATCGCCATGAGCTGATCGGCGATATGTTCGGGCGTGCCGACCAGCCTGTAGCTTGAAAGTCCCGCCGCCCGCCGCACCCGGTCCTCGATCATCTGCGAGTCCACAATTCGGTTGGCTTTCGTCATGCCCACGTGAAAATCTACGGCCGCGGCATCCATGTTGGTGTCGGCATAGTAGCGATAGTAGGCCTCGGCCTCGGCATGCGTCTCGCGGCAGACGACGTGACAGGCCGTGCACACACCAAGTTCCTCGGTCCGACCGGCCTCGACCGAGGCGGCCGCGATGGCCTCGAGCTGCCTCTTGCCCGTCTCGATGTCGCGGAATGTGTCGAACAAGAGATCGCTCGTTGCCATCGCAAAGGCGCGTCCCGCCGGCGACGAGGCCGCAGACATCGTGAACGGCCTCGGCCTCTGCACGGGGGCCGGCTCGCCCGACACACCGGTGAGGTCGTAGAAGCGGCCTTTGTAGTCGAACGGCCGACCTTCCGCGGCGTAGATGCGGGTGAGAATCTCGTACCACTCGCGCCCCTGCCCATAGCGGTCGTCGTGCCCGCCCTGCTCCAGCCCGAACATGGCGAACTCGGCCTGATGCCACCCACACACGATGTTGAGCCCGGCCCGACCGTGGCTGACATGGTCGATGGTCGCCAGCGCCTTGGCTGCGAACACCGGATGTACCAGCGGCACGTGCACCGTCGAGAAGATGAAGAGCCGACTGGTCATCGCCGCGAGCGCGCCGCCGTAGGTGAGAGTCTCGAAGCACGCGTTGCGCACGTTGGTCTCGCCGCCGTAGCCCTTCCATCGCGCGATCGGCAGTAGAAAATCGAATCCGGCCTCGTCCGCGAGCCGAACCACGTCTGCAATCTCGTCCCATCGTGCGCGCCAGCGCTCGGGTACCCTGGTGATCGCGATGCCACCATCGGTATTGAGCCCGAATAGGCCGAGCTTGAAGGTATTGGGACCTGGCAGGGTTCGCATCGGCATCGCCGCAATCCTCGCGCGCGTCAGCTCAGGCCGTACATCATCTTGCCGGCGAACGGCAGCTCGGCGGTAAGAATTGTGCCGCTCTGACTTTCGGTCATGAAGAGTCGCCGGCCTTTGAAAGCGATGTTGGTGACGAACGGAGCCACGACCGGGTCGATGAAGTGCGTAGGTCTTCCCATGTGATCGAAACGCCAGACGCCCATGCCGGCGTGCGCAATCACGAGGCCGCCTTCCTCGTCGAGCGCGAGGCCGTCGGGCCCCGAAAGACCGCCGGAAAGCTGAATGGCAACGCCAACCTTGGAGACAGCACCGTCCGGCATGATAGGCAGCCGCCAGACCGCATTGGCGCGCGTCACGGCGACGAAGAGCACGCGTTCGTGTAGATCGAGTACAAGCCCGTTGGGGCTCGGAATGGTATTGACGAGCGGGGTCAGCCGACCATCGGCTGAGTAGCGGTAGACACGCCCTGTCGGGTCGTGCAGGCCGGTCTGGCCCTGGTCGGTGAAATAGAGATCGCCATTGGCGGCGAAGTGCAGATCGTTGACGCCTTTGAAGCTTTCCGAGCGTACGGTCTGTAACAGCGGCGCGATCGTCCCTGCATTCAAATCGAGTGTCATGATTCCGCGCTTGTAGTCGGTAATGAAAGCGCGCCCATCCTTGTGCAGCTTCAGGCCATTCGGCCAGCCGTCGTATTGCACGATCTGGGTCCAGTCTCCGCCAGCGCTGACGCGGAAGATGCGACCGTGCGGAATGTCGGTCACGATCAAGTTGCCGGCCCTATCGAAGCTGGGGCCTTCCAAAAAGCAATCGACCACCTGCCCGGCCTTGTTGAAGTCGGCCCATTCGGTCGTCTTCTTCAGCCGCAGGGCCTCCGGCATGCGCGTAAAGACTTCGGCCCGGATCGTTGTTGGCGAAGGGTAGAGGCTCATGGGGACTCGTCCGTTGCGTCTCGAAAGAGCGCCGAGCGTGCTCGCCTGCATGCGCCGAAGTCAAGCAAGCGTCGTCCCGCGCGCCCGCAAAAAGGCCCGGCGCCGCGATGGCGCCGGGCTTCGTGCCCCTTAACCGCTCTGGTGGCTCGGATCAGCCCGCCTTCTTGAGGGTCTCGAACGACTTCGTGGCTGCCGCGTTGAAGCTTTGAAACGTCTGCTGGTAAATGCGGCTAGAGAGTTCGAAGAGCTCGCGTGTCTGGGCCCCGGCGGTTGCCATTTGCTTCTGCATGAACTCGGCCTGGATGCGGGCCGCCTCCGGCAAGGTACTGGCGCGCACGATGGCCTGGGCGGCATCGAATGCGGCGTCGGCATTCATAACCGTATTCTCGATCAGCTTGCTGCCGATCGATTTCGCACCAGCCTGGCCGGCGAGCATGATCTCTTCGGCGACCTTGGCCTGGTCCTTGGCCACAGTAGATGCCTTTTCGTAAGCCTCGCGCGTCTTGGCGACGCCATCCGACATCATCGCCTGCACGTTCTCGGGCACGCGCGCGTCCTTGGCAGCGCTGAAAAACTGCTCGGCCTGCCGTGTAAACTGCTCGTTCATTGGGGTGTCTCCAGTAGCGCGGTTTGTGAATTTATGAGGGCTGCGACAGCCCGATGCAGCTCATATAGGGCATTGAATGCTGCGTTGCAACAAATATTGTGCAGTGCGAAACAGGTGCGACGAATAGACGTTCACGACCTTAAACCAGCGAAGGAAATACGTCTCTGTAGCCAAGCACGGATTGGTCGAAAAGGACGTCGGCAGGTCTGAGAGGCCGCGCCAACGAGAGGCCTTCGAGCGATCGGCACCGGGATAGCGCAACGTAGGTCTGCCCGTGAGCGAAGGTACCCCTTCCAAGGTCGATGTAAACCTTGTCGAGCGTGAGGCCCTGGCTTTTGTGAATGGTGAGGGCCCACGCCAGCCTGAGCGGCAACTGCTTGAACGTGCCCGCAACCGTCTCCACGATTTTCTCGGCCGATTGGTCGTAGGCATAGCGCCGGCTCTCCCATGCCGCCGGCTCGACCTCGAACTCGCGGCCGTCGATATCGACGTGCACGCTGTCCTCGCCGAGCCGGGTGACGCGCGCAATGCTGCCGTTTACCCAACGCCGGTCGGCGTCGTTTCTCAGGAGCATGACCTTGGCGCCCACCTTCAGCGTCAGCGTCATCTCCGTCGGCTGCGCGGATTGTCCGAACTCCCCCGTGATCTGGGCCGCATAGCTCTTGCTCGCCGCGGGCAACGCTTTGAGGAAGGCGGCATTGATGCGGTTTGCCGCCGCGTTCGTGGGCGTGAGTATGACGTATGGGTCGCCTTCCCCCAGCGTTCGAATCGGCGAGACCCGGTCATTGAGCACGTCGAGTTCATCCTGCCCGATCTCCCCCTCGCGAATGCGGTTGAGCACGTCGAGCAGAGCTCCCTCTTTTTGCCGGAACACGTGCGTCAACTCGAGCCTTGCAGTACCCGCTCCCTCCGTCAGCGCGGGGACCGAGAAAAAGAAAGGGCCGCCATGCCGCGTCTCGAGATGATCGGCAACCTCGTTCTCCTGCACCACCGGCGGCAACTGATGCAGATCGCCGAACATGATGAGCCGTAGTCCGCCGAAAGCCTCGCGCGGACGCCCGCGATTGACCCGAAGCGACTGGTCGATCGCCCACATCAGGTCGGATCGCACCATCGATACCTCGTCGATCACGAGCAGCTTGAGCTTGCGCATGATGCCGCCGTTGCGGCTGCGGCGGATATCGTCGGGACCGAGCAGCCGAGGCGGCAGTCCGAAGAACGAGTGGATCGTTTGCCCGCCGACGTTGACCGCCGCGAGGCCCGTGGGCGCAACCACCGCCATCGGCTCGGCGACGATGTCGTTCAGGGCGCGCAGTAGCGTCGACTTGCCGGTGCCCGCGCGCCCGGTAATGAAAAGGTGGCCCTCGCCCGAACGAAGATGATCGATTGCGGCGTCATACTCGGGCGTTGCCTTCAGGCCCTGCGGCCAGTCGATCGGTGTCGCGGCACGGGCGCTCGTTTGCGCTGTTGTCACGTCGGCAACGGCTCCGCTTCCATGTTTCGGTTCGGCCACTGGGCGCGCTCGATCCTGTTCGAACAAGTCGAAGCTATCGGTCAGGCATGACGCGAAGTCAAAGCGGCAATAGCGAGAAATCAGCGAAAATCGGGGTCTTTCGCGTGTCGCTGATGAAAAAGTTGGCCTCGGCGTGCCTCAATGCCTTGCGTACCGCCAGCACGTTGTCTAGAGCAGGGTTGACAACCTAACCTCAATGAAACCCTGCAAAACGAGGCGTCTATGGCCACTCACAACCTTCTGCTCCTGCCGGGCGACGGCATCGGACCCGAAGTGATGGCGGAGGTTGATCGCGTGATCTCCTTCTTGGCCAGGAAGGCGAATACCGAGTTTCGCACGGAGACGGCGCTCTGCGGCGGTTGCTCGATCGACAAGCATGGAACGCCGCTGACGGATGAGGTTCTCGCCAAGGCGAAGTCGGCCGATGCGATTATCTTTGGATCCGTTGGTGGTCCGAAATGGGACAAGGTCGCCTACGATATTCGCCCCGAGGCCGGACTTTTGCGGCTGCGCAAGGAGCTCGACCTTTTCGCCAACCTGCGCCCGGCGATCTGCTACCCGGCACTCGCCGAGGCCTCGAGCTTGAAGCGTGAGCTTGTCGAAGGGCTCGACATCCTCATTCTGCGCGAACTGACGGGCGGTACCTATTTCGGCGAGCCGAAGGAAGTCGTCACTCTGGAGGACGGTCAGAAGCGCGCTGTCGACACGACGATCTATACCACGCGCGAGATCGCGCGCATCGCTCGGGTCGCCTTCGATTTGGCCCGCAAGCGCGGCAACAAAGTGCACTCCGCCGAGAAACGCAACGTCATGCGTACAGGCGTGCTCTGGAACGAGGTCGTCACCGCGGTCCATAAGGCCGAGTATCCGGACGTGGAGTTGCACCACATTCTCGCCGACGCCTGTGCCATGCAGCTTGTGCGCAACCCCAAGCAATTCGACGTGCTCGTCTGCGATAATCTTTTCGGCGACATGCTCTCGGACGAAGCGGCGATGCTGGCGGGTTCGCTCGGCATGCTTCCTTCGGCGGCCCTCGGCGCGCCCGATCCGAAAACGGGCATTCCGAAGGCGCTCTACGAGCCGATCCACGGCTCCGCTCCCGATATTGCCGGCCAGGGCGTGGCCAATCCCATCGCCGAGATTGCATCGTTCGGCATGGCACTCCGCTATTCCTGCAACATGGCGAAGGAGGCGGACCTCATCGACAAGGCCATCGCGGGTACGCTCGAGCAGGGCTACCGCACCGCCGACATCATGCAGCCCAACATGCGTCGCGTTGGCACGACCGAGATGGGCGAGGCGATCGTCAAGGAAATGGACCGGCTGATGGCTTGAGCAGCGAATGTCGGGCGAGCCTCGCTGGGGCCGCGCCCGATATGCGGAGCGACCGTCCCGACGTAGTCCGCCCGCCTGTCTTACGCCGACTTGTCGAGTGGAGTACATCGCGTCATGCGCAAGGATATGTTTGATCCGGCCGCCGCTGCACAGTTCATCGCAGATGCGCACGCGGCTAGGCAGCCTTATCGCAATCTCTCCGATGCGCTGGAGCCGCCGTCCATCGCCGAAGCCTATGCCGCACAGGAAGAGCTGCGCAAGCTCTGGGTTCCGATCCATGGCCCGGTCGCTGGCCTGAAGATTGCTGTGACGACGAAGGTCATGCAGGAGCTGATGGGCATAGATCATCCTTGCGGGGGCGTGATCTACGCCCACAATGTCCATGGCTCACCGCATAAACTGGCACTTAGCCGTTACATGCATGTTGTTTTGGAATTCGAGCTGGCGGTGCGCGTCGGCCGAACGCTCGCCAAGAAGGCGACGCCGTGGTCCCGTGAAGAAGTGCGCGCCGAGATTGTCGAGGTCATGCCGGCCTTCGAGCTGATCGAGGATCGCAACGCGGTCTACAAGGAGACGCGGCCCACCACGTTGATTGCCGACAACGCGTGGAACGCAGGCATTGTGCTCGGTAAGCCGATGGCCGTGCCGGCTTCCTTGGAGTTGAACGGTCTGGTCGGGCGTTTGACCACTCCGGCCGGCATCCGGGAGGGCCGCACCGATGACCCGATGGGTGCTCTCGCCTGGTGCGTAAATCTCGCCTCCGATCGCGGACTCCCTCTCGAACGCGGGCAGGTCGTGATTACCGGAAGCGTTATTCAGACGCTTCCCATTTCTCTCGGCGAGACATTCGAATTCGAATTGGAAGGTCTCGGAAGTATCGAGATTTCAGCCACAACTTGACATCCGGCCCTTCAAGTCGCCCCCTTTATTCTTGGAGCGGTTGAACCGGCAGGATATCGAAATTGGGCGAATGAGCGAGAAAAGCGTGGCATTAGAATCACAAGAAGCTGATTGCAGAGCGATTTTTTCGAATTTTTCTTTGGAGAATCGATGACTCGAACTACCTACGCATCCTGACGATAATTAATTCGAGAATTCAATCTTGTAGGCGGCAACCCTAACTCAGGATATCCCCATGAAAGCCAAAGTAGCAGCAAAAGCACCCAAATCGGCCAAGGCCGTGAAAGCTCCGGCCAAGGTTCCGGCAAAGGCAGCCAAGGCGGCCAAGGCCCCCACGAAGGTCGCAGCCAAGGCGAGCAAAGTCGCAAAGCCGGCGGCCAAGGCGGCGAAGCCCGCAAAGGTCGGCGCCGGCGACACCGTCACCCTGCGTCATCTCGGCAATACCATCGCCGACACGCATCAGCTTCCGAAGAAGCAGGCCAACGAGATCTTGTCGCAGACCATCGACATGATCGCGAATTATCTCAAGAAGGGCGCCCGTATCCGCATCGGCGGCCTCGGCATCCTGCAGGTCAAGAAGCGCCCGGCACGCATGGGCCGCAACCCGGCCACCGGCGAGCAGATCAAGATCAAGGCCTCCAAGAAAGTCGCGTTCCGCGCTGCCAAGGAACTGAAGGAAGCCGTCTAGGCGCCGTCTCGATAAGTCGCCCCTTCGTCAGGATGGCGGCTGCACGTAAGCTGCGGGTCGGGAATGTTCTCGGCCCGCAGCGCTTTTGGGTATCGGATGTCAGCGGCACGACCATGAGCCCTGAGCCTTGCGACCCGGAGCACACAAAGGCCGATGAGCGAACAATCACCGATCGAGCGGCCTACGGCACGCGTTATCGTGCTCGACCACGCCGACCGTATCCTTCTGTTCCGCGCCATGATCGGACATTCCGTCGAGCCTGAGCGCTTGCCAGACGCCGTCAGCTTCTGGGCGCTCCCCGGCGGCGGCATCGAGCCCGGCGAGACTCCTGAGGACGCAGCATGCCGCGAGCTGCGGGAGGAGACGGGCCTCGCTGTCGAAGGTGCGATGCCGCTCGTCGCCTTTCGCACGACCGCCTACGATTGGAACGGACGGCGCTACCTCACGCGCGAGCACATCTTCTTTCATCGCTCGGCCGAGACAACGATCGACGCGAGCGGGTGGCTCGAAGCGGACCGGCGCTGGATGAGCGATCTTGGATGGTGGACGCTGGATGCCCTACGTTCGACCAACGACATCGTCCGTCCACCTGGGCTGGCAGAGCTGGCTGCCTCATTGAGCCGGTGCGGTCTGCCCGAAAGGCCGCTCGAGCTCGTTCGCCGGCGCTAGAGCGATTTGGGTGGCGCCCGGCGGCCTTTGTGCATGCGGGTGTGGCGCACCGGCCGCGACGGATCGCTCAAACCGGCTGTAGTATCGCGACCGAGCTGTCGAGCGTCAGGTCGTAGCGGGCGCCGAGGTTCTGGTTTGCAGTCTCGGCACCTTTCGTACCCTTCCAGTGCCGCGAATTTTCCCATGCGCTCATGCTGCGATACCAGGCCATCAGGCGCATTCTGACGAGACCGGGCCCGGGGGGCGCCTTTTGCCTCCACAATCCTTGAACGGCGCCGTCGTGCGTACCCTCCCAGTTGCCCCATGTGTTGGCTGATAGTTCGAGAAACCGCTCGAACTCACCTTCGCGAATGTCGTACCAGCGATGCGTCACGAAGCCAGGCTCGCTCTTCGCAACTGCACCCGGTTGCGGGCGAAGCGTTGGCATCCAGATATCGCGGTCCACCGTCTCGACGTCACGAATCCCCGCGATCGCAGCATTGGCGTTGGCGGCTGCAGCATGCTCGTTGCCCCACTCGGTGACGCAGACAATGGTATTGAAGCGTAGGCCGATCAACGGTTTCCATACGCCAAAAATCAGACCTCCCTTTTTTTCGACCGCCGCGCGTCCTTGCGTAGCGACGGCCTTGCCGACCTCCTCGACACGGCCTGGTCCGAACGCGATGACATGGTGCTCATAGACGGACATGGGAGGGCGCTCCTCGATCATTGGCTTGCGCAGCCTCTGCGCCCATGCCGTAGTTGGTCAAGCCTCGCCCGCCTCCACGCATCACCACGACGGGCGCTCGAATGAACCCGAGAGTACGGCAATGGACTTTCATGATGCGCACGAAAGGGGATCACCTGATGCCGAACTCCCTCCCCGACGACATCGTCGTCCTCGACAGCGTCACGCATTTCGAGGCCCGGCATAAAGGTCGCGTTGCGTTCTGCGGATCGCACGCCGGCGTTTATGCCGCCTACTACGCCGCATCCAAGGGAACCGCCGCCATTATCCTCAACGATGCCGGCATTGGCCGCGAGCGGGCCGGCGTCGCAGGGCTGTCCTTGCTCGAAAAGCTCGGCGTGCCCGGCGCCGCGATCTCGCACCGTTCGGCGCGCATCGGCGAAGGCAGAGACGGCGTCGAGCGAGGCGTGCTGACCAGCGTCAATGGACCCGCGGCGGCGCTCGGGCTGACGGTCGGCCAAGACTGCCGCGAGGCGCTCCTCATGCTCCATAAGGCTGCTCCGCCGCCGTCCCCGGCACCGGAGCCACTCGAGGAATCGCGTTTCGAAGCGCCGGAACTCGGCAAAGACGGTGTGAAAGTCATCGTCATCGACTCGATGAGCCTCGTGAAGCCCGAGGACGACGGACACATCATTGTCGCGGCGTCGCACGGTGGAGCGCTCGGTGGTCGGCCCGAGATGGCGATCAAGCACCCGGTCTTCGCCTGCATCTGCAATGACGCCGATCACGGCATCGACAATGCCGGCACGACGCGGCTTCCCGCGCTCGATCAGCGCGGCATCGCAGGCGCGTGCGTTTCCGCATTTTCAGCACGCATTGGCGATGGCCGCTCCACACTCGCTGACGGCTATATCTCCACGATCAACAACACAGCCCGAAGCCTCGGCGGCATGGTGGGCCAATCGACGAAGGACTTCGTCGCGGCGATGTTGGCCGCGAGATTGAAGCAGCGAGTCTGAGCAAACGCGACGACACAACGTTAGTGAACAGGTATCCGGAAAGTAAAACATGCCCGACATGGGATTGAAGGAAAAAGTTGCGATCGTCTCTGGCGCGGGCTCCCGTGCGGACGGGATAGGTAACGGCCGCGCAGCCGCGATCCTCCTCGCGCGTGAAGGCGTCAAGGTGGCGCTTATCGATTCTGTCGCGAAGAACGCCGAGGCAACGAAGGCGATGATCGACAAGGAGGGTAACACCTCCATGGTCGTCGACGCGGACGTCACGGACGCCAAGTCGTGCGAGGCTGCGGTTGCGAAGGTTGTCGCCGCCTGGGGCCGGCTCGATATCCTCGTCAACAACGTTGGCGTCGGCGGAACCGGCGGCACGGCCGTCACGCTCGATCTCGACGACTGGGATCGCGATCTGCGCATCAACGTCACCTCGATGATGCTGATGGCACGCTATTCCATTCCCGAGATGCTCAGGCAGGGTGCCGGCTCGATCGTCAACATCGCATCTGTCGCCGGGTTGCGCGGCGGCCATACGGGGCTCATGTACCCGACCTCGAAAGGCGCGGTCGTCAATATGACCCGGGCCATGGCGGCCCATCACGGCCGCGAGGGCATTCGCGTCAACTGCATCGCGCCGGGCATGGTCTACACACCCATGGTTTACGCCCGCGGCAACGGCATGAGCGAGGAATTGCGCGAGGCGCGGCGCAAACGCTCGCTTTTGCAGACGAAAGGCACCGGCTGGGATATCGGCAATGGCGTCGTATATCTGTGCTCCGACATGGCTCGCTGGGTCACCGGCGTCATTCATCCCATCGACGCCGGGGCGACGGCGGGAAGCGCTGAGAACCCGTCCCCGCCGCCGGACAAGAGGTGGTCAGCCGATAGCCGACAGCAGGGCGCCGACGTTGGGCGCGTCGCGCAGTGCCTTGATCAGTGCTAGACTGACTTCGACGGCGTTTGCCGGCATTGGAGCCAGCGGCGCCAGTGCCCGGTATTTGGCATCGATGTCCTCCCAGCCGACGCCCAGCATGGCCGCACCTTTGGGCACGAGCACCGTGCTGGCGACCCGTCGTCCGTCGGTCGTCTCGATCGTCACCGTCGCGCCCTGCCGATAGAGCCCGTCGCGCCCGCCGGGGGGCGGCGCGATCCGGACTTTGCCGATCAGGGCGTGGATCTCCGGATCGCCGATCTTGCCGGGCGTGGCATGCTCCCAGCCGAAGCGCTTGTCGTGCGCGCCGGCCGCGGCGAAGTACGCCGGGCTGTGTGCCATCGCAATGAGGTCGGACGGATGAAACGGCCCCGGGACCTCTGAAAGGCCGGGCCTCGCGATAAATATGGAGGCGATCTGGTCGGGCGAGATATTGCCGTCGCGTGCGGCGTCGGCGGCCGCTTCGCCAAACGCGTGGAATGGATGTCCGCCCGGCACCAGCTTGATCGCCATGTCGGTCGCGATATCCCATTCGCGGCCAAGTTCGTGCGTTATGGCACCGACGTCCGCCTCCGCTCCGCCGTACATCTGGCAGAAGCCGCGCTCCATCTCCATCAGAGCAAGTTCGCCTGTGTATCCACGATGTGCCGCTTGCGCGGCCTCGATACCGAGCATCGTCACGCTGCCGGCGTGATACTCGCGCGAGATGCTGGTCGCGGCAGCTTTCGCGAGGCCTCCAACCGAAGTCGCGGTGAGCACGATGGCGTGCGCGGCCTGGATGTGATTTAGGCCGTAGAGCCGCGCAGCTGCAATCGTTGCCCCGAACGCGGCGCCGAGACAGCCGTGAAAGCCACGATAGTCGAAACGCGGAATGATGGCTTCACCGATGCGCCCGGCCGCTTCATATCCGACGACGATCGCCGCCAGTACCTCGGCACCTGAAGCCCCGGTCCTTTCGGCGATCGCAAGCGAAGTCGCCGTGAGTGGCGTGCCCGCGTGCACGATATTGCGAAGGTCGCTGTCGTCCGACGCTGCCGCGTCGCTCATCAGCGCGTTAGCCCGGGCTGCGCCGACCACCGGGAGCTTATTCCGCGACTCGAACCAGACCGAGGCTTCGGGCGTGCCCCCGCGATCCATTTCGATGTCGCGGATGATCCGCGCCGATCCGATGTTCCGTCCCGCCGCCGCACTGGCAATGGTGCTAGCAACGATCATGGCCGCCAGATCCATCGCGCGTTCGGGCAGATCGCCGGTTCGTGTCGAAATCAGGAACTCGGCAAACGTCTCGGCGATCGTCATTCGAATTGGGCTCCGCGGCGTGTAGCTGCTCCAGTACCCAGTTAGCCAGCTAGATGGGACCGGCACAACTCCCGCTGCGGCCGCTTGCGGCATTGGCTGGCGCATCCACGCAAGGCTGATAGTCTCGGGCCGGGAAACGCACGAAACCAGACCGAGGGCCGTCCGATGAACCAACCGATCCCTAATTCCGTTCGCCGCATCACGGGCGGACAGGCGCTCGCCGAAATGCTGAAGCTGTCGGGTTGTGGACCGATCTTCGGCATGGGCGGCTTCCAGCTCTTGCCATTCTACGAGGCGTGCCGCGCGCTGTCGCTCAAGCACTTTCTCATCAACGATGAGCGTTGCGGTGCCTTCGCCGCCGATGCCTGGGGCAAGGTGACCAATCGCCCCGCTGTGGCCGACGGTACGCTCGGGCCGGGTGCCACTAATCTGACGACCGGCCTGATCGAAAGCCTGAACGCCGGCATTCCGATGATCGCCATTACCGGCGACGCCAACCGTGAGCACGCCTGGAAGAATATGACCCAGGAGGCGCGCCAGCTAGAGATCCTGCGCCCGGCCGTGAAGGAGGTGATCCGGGTCGAGGTGATCAAGCGGCTACCCGAGCATGTGCGTCGTGCCTTTGCGGTTGCAAACAGCGGTCGCCCCGGTCCGGTTCTGCTCGACGTGCCGGAGGATGTGGCCCACGCAGAGCACGATTTCGATGCGTCCGACTTCTGGGTCGATCCCGAAACGCTGAAGGCGCAGGCCCGCCGCACGCGCCCCGACGGAGGGGCGGTCGAGAAAGCGGCCGCCATCATCGCGAAGGCCGAGCGGCCGCTCGTTCTCGCCGGCGGTGGCGTGCACATCTCCGAGGCATGGGAGGCGCTGACCCAGTTTGCCGAGGCGTACGGCATTCCGGTTGCGCACACCATGAGTGGCAAGGGCGCCATTGCTTGTAATCATTCGCATTCGGCCGGCCTCTTCGGCCGCTACGATCGCATCGCCAACGCTCTTATCGCGGCGTCGGACTGCCTGATCGTGGTCGGCTGCAAGCTCGGCGAGATCGCGACGAAACGCTTCGCGCTGATCCCGCCGGGGAAGCCCGTCATTCACGTTGAGATCGAACCGACCGAGATCGGCCGTACGACGCGAACCGACGTCGCCCTTGCTGGAGATGCGAAACTTACGTTGCTGGACCTTGCGGCGGCCCTCGGCAATGGCAAGGCGGCGGCTCAGAGCCGCTCCGGCTACTTGGCCGAAATCCCGCAGCGCATGGCCGAATGGCGAAAAGGCGCCGCCGACCGGCTCGAATCCAGGGATAGCCCGATCAACGTCGGCCGTCTCATGAATGAGCTGAACAAGGCCATGCCCGCCGATGCGATCCTGGTCGCCGATGGCGGCTTTGCCGGCCATTGGGGTGGGCTGATGTTCGATACCAAGGCGGCCGGCCGCCACTTCCTGCCCGATCGCGGGTTCGCCTCCATCGGCTATGGCGTTCCGGGCGGCATCGGAGCGCAGCTCGCCGCTGGTCCCAAGCGGCGCGTCGTGACCATGTGCGGCGACGGTGGCTTCAACATGAGCCTGGGTGAGCTCGAGACGGCGCGGCGCCTTGGAACCAGCTTCGTCGGCATCGTCTTCAACAATGCGGCGTCGGGTTATGTGAAGGCTCTGCAACACGCCGTCTACGGTCCGGGGAACTACCAGTCGTCCGATCTCGTTGAGATGGACTACGCACAGATCGCAAAAGGCTTCGGATGTCATGGCATCCGCGTCACCGATCCGGAGCAACTCTCATCGTCGATCCGTGAAGGGCTCGAGAATACCTCCACCCCGACCATTCTCGACGTCGTTGTCACGCGTGATCCGGCCAAGATGCTTCCGGCGGCCGACAATCGTGCGGCGCTCACGGTCAAGAAAGGCGACCGGCCGGTTTGAGGCGAGTTGAAATTCTCATTCGGAGCAAGAGGTTGCAAAGTGATGTTCTCAGTTGCCCTCGGCACGAAAGCGCGTTTTTGACATCCCTTCACCATTTTGCCGCCGCATCCTTGGCGACAATCGAGGTCCTGCGCGAATCGTTGCAAAGCGGCGCGTCAGCTCTGAAACCGCTCCGGGGGGAGTTTGTCTCATGGCATTAGGAAACCGCATTTGCGCGGCGGTCTTGTTCGTGGCCGTCGCGCTCGTCGGCGCACCGGGCGAAGGACGCGCGGAAAACGGCAGCATGACGCTGACGATCTACAAAGGTGGGTGGATCATCGGTGCGTCAGGCGGCGGCGGCACGCTCTACTTTCGGGGGCGGCGCTTTGGTGTGACGGTCGGCGGCATCGACTACGGCCTTGTCTTCGGCGGCTCGAAGTCGGTCCTGCACGGCATCGTCCGGAACATCTATCATCCGTCGGACGTCGAAGGCGTTTACGCGGCCGCGGGTGCAGGGGTAGCGGTCGTCGAGGGTGTTCGGGCTATCGTCCTCACCAATCAGAAAGGCGCCGTCCTGGAGCTCAGAGGCCATCAATATGGACTGATGGCCAACGCCGATCTCAGCGGATTGGCCATCACTCTCGACTAGACGTCTTCCGATCAGGCGCGCAACGATGGATCGAGCTCACCTGAGTTCGATCCGGTGATCGTCGGTCGCGCTCCCTGGCGCTACTTCGCGTCTGGCCAGGCGGTGTGGTCGATGTCGAGATCCGGGAATTTCTTCGGATCGAACACCGGTTTCTGGACCCCCTGCTTCAGCTGGTCCGCGAAGTCGTTGATGACCCTGAGCGCGATCGGGAACAGCATCATCAGTGCCAGAAGGTTGACCACCGCCAGAACACCCATCATCGGATCCGAGAACGAGAACACCGCCGTGGCGCCGGGCGCGACCGCGCCGAGAAACACGATGCCCATGATGGCGACGCGCAGCACCTGTATGGCGATCGGGTTATCCGTGAGGAAGCTCAGGGCGTTCTCGCCGAGATAGTAATTGTAGATGATCGACGAGAACGAGAAGAGCAGAATGGCCGCCGTCAGATAATACTGCGCCCAGGCGCCGACGTGGTTGACCATGGATTGCTGCGTGAGAACCACGCCGTCCACACCAGTCGCACCCGGCTTGTAGACATCTCCAAGAAGGATGACGAAGGCGGTGCAGGAGCAAATCAAGATCGTGTCGATGAAGACGGAAAAGCTTTGCGTGATACCTTGGCTGACGGGGTGCTTCACGTAAGCCGTCGCCGCGACGTTCGGGGCCGAGCCGAGGCCTGCTTCGTTCGAAAACAGCCCGCGCCGCAGTCCTTGCGAAATCGCTGCGCCGACCCCCCCGGCAACGGCTTCTCTGATGCCGAACGCGTTCGCGACGATGTCCCACAACACAGCCGGGAGATGAAGGATATTCAAAAGTATGATGAGGACCGCGATCGCGATGTAGCCAATCGCCATGACGGGCACGATGATGTCGGATGCTTTGGCGATGCGGTGAATGCCGCCGAAAACGACAAATCCGGTAAGCGCCGAGAGCGCAATTCCCGAATAAAGTCTCGGGATCGAGAGGCTGTCGAGCATTGCTCCAGCAACGGTGTTGCCTTGGAAAGCGTTGAAGCCGATGGCGAAGGACGCGATCAGGCAGACCGCGTAGATGATCGCCAGCCATCGATAATTTTCGCCGAGCCCATGGATGATGGCTCGCGCGGGCCCGCCACGATAGCCCCCGTCCGGCTCGGAGCGCTTGTAAGTCTGCGCCAGGGTCGCCTCTATCAGGGACGAGCACATGCCGATCAGCGCGATGGCCCACATCCAGAAGACGGCGCCCGGCCCGCCCGCGGTGATGGCCACCGCCACGCCCGCGATATTTCCGCCGCCGACCCGGCCGCCGACGGAGACCAGCAGCGCCTCGCGTGCGCTGATCTTCGTGGGATCGCTGGTTTCTTCGTCACCCTGAAGCACGCCGAACATCCGCTTGAAGTAGCGGAACTGTATGAAGCCGCTGGCGACGGTGAAAAACACGCCCAGCACGACGAGAAATGGAACCAGCGCCCACCCCCACGTCAGGTCGTTGATTGCATTGAATATGGTATCAAGGAAACCCATCGCCCACCCTCCATAGATCATCTTCGATTACTGCGAGCACCACTGCCAAACGGCACGAAGAACAGATCGCAACCACAGTACTCATCGTATCTTGTCTTAGACGAATTGTTTTCGCCAGCGCGTATCAACAGCGGCGCGAAGCGCATCAATTTCCGGCACGATGCCGCCTATCCGACTATCCGGCGGCAATTGCAGTGAGATTTGGCTGCCCGCATCGTCGCGAAATTGAGCTCGGGGGTGTGCTAGCGTTCCGCCATCGCGATGGGGCTCGGAGCTCGCTCAAAGAAAGCCTGAAGGTTATACGTTCGCGTCGCAGACGGGCCACGGGGGCGAATGTATTTCTGGTCGCTGCGGCAGCAGATAGCCTAGGCAGCCACGTGCACCCGGGGCGTGCGCCCTCCGTTCCAGCGGCCGTCGATGGCTCTCTCGATTTGTGCCGCGAGCTGCAGAAGGAGGCCGTCGTTGGCCTGTTTCGCCTGCGCCTGAATGCCGAGCGGAAGATCGTCGTCTTGCAGTGCGAGGGGCAGGGAGACTCCGGGTATCCCGCACAGGTTGGCGAGCGGCGTGAACGCGAAATTCTTCCACAGGTTTTCGAACCAGTCGCGTACCGATGGGTTTCCGCTGGTCGTCAGATATTCGGTCGTGCCGAGACGCGGCGTCGCCAGCGCCGTAACGGGCGTCAGGATGATGTCCCAGTCCTCGAAGAAGGTGCCGAACGCGCGTGCGGTGGCGTTGAACGTCGCCTGCATCCGGAATCGCTCGCTGAAAGTCGTGCCGATCCCAGCTTCCCAGATGCGGACGTTGATCGGCTCGATCAGATCCGCCGGCGGCCGCTCCAGACCTCTCGCCGCGAGCATGCCGGCAATGACTTGTGCAAAGTTGCTGATGTAGCAGGTCGTCTGCGCATCGAATGCAGCACGGAAGTCGACGGCAGGAAGTGCCCAGTCGACGTGGTGACCGAGGCTCTCGAGAAACTGCCCCACCCGCGTCAACTCGTCCATAAACTCCGGCTTCGCGCGGTAATCGCCCCACGCGCCGGAAAGCGCGACGCGGAGAGGCCTCGGATCGCGCATGATGAGGTCCGAGTAGGGCTCATGCGGAGTCCAGAATGGCATGAACTCGCCCGGCGCTCCACCGCGGCAATGATCGAGGAATGCAGCAGTGTCGCGTACCGAACGGCTAAGGCAGCCCTGCGTCGAGACGAGGCCGGTCAGATCCGATAGCGCCGGCGCGATCGAGAATACGCCGCGCGACGGCTTGAGGCCGATCACGCCGTTGACACCGGCAGGAATTCGGATCGAGCCGCCCCCGTCCGACCCGTGCGACATGGGGATCACGCCCGACGCGACGACGGCCCCCGTGCCAGCAGATGAGCCACACGTCGTATAGTCGGTATTCCACGGATTGCGTGTCACGTAGACCGCCGGGTTCTCGGCGGAGCTGCACACGCCGAACTCCGGCGTCGTCGTGCGGCCGATGATGTTGAGACCGGCCCGGCGTATCTGCCCGGCGAGGAAACTGTCGGCCTGTGCCCGGTTGCCCCGCATGAACAGCGAGCCCATCTCTTGCAGTCGCCCTTCGAGAGTGGGACCCAGGTCCTTCATGAGATAGGGCACGCCCGCGAATGGTCCGGCGAGGCGCGTGCCGTTTGCGACAGGATCGGAAACGGCATCCTCGAACACTTCGACGACGGCGCTGAGGATGGGATTGAGCTTGGCGACGCCCTCCGCAACCTGCTGCGCCAGTTCGGCGGGTGTCAGTTCGCCCTTCCGCACGAGGTCGGCCAGACCGACGGCATCGTGCCGTGCCCACTCGTCCCAAGTCATTGCCACTGTCACGGACTCGTCCCTGCCAAAGAAATGCTCGTCGCTCCGCTGCCCTCATCCGCGATGCCGCAGGACGGTGGGCGCGTACGGCAACTAGGGGTGTGCCACGCTGCCTGGCAGCGTCAAGGTGGATTTGCGCGAGCGCCGGCCGGAGAGGCACAGAGGTGCCACCGTCGCCGCTTTCCTTCGGTCGACAAAGGTTGCTTTGGTCCCTCGCCTGTTGTGAACTCCGCTGCAACAAGGTCGCCCCGTGTTGTTGGATCAATGAGGGCTGGCCCGATCAGATCGCGCAGGAGGCGACATGCTTCGCATAGGCTGTGGTGCTGGCTTTTCGTCCGACCGGCTGGGTCCGGCCGTCGATCTTGCCGAGAAAGGCCGTCTCGATTTCCTGGTGTTCGAGACATGCGCCGAGCGCACTTTGGCCTTCGCCCACCGCGACCGAAAACTTGATCCGAAGCGCGGATACAACCCCCAACTCCGCGCTCGCATGCGCGGCGTCCTGAAAGCCTGCAAGGAAAATGGCACGCGCATCGTCACCAACATGGGTGTTGCCAATGTCCCGGAAGCCGCGAACGTGGTCGCGGAGGTTGCTCGCGAGCTTGGATTGAAGGGACTGAAAATTGCCTCAGTCCTCGGCGACGAGGTGACCGATTTGCTCGGACCGGACACGAAATTGTTCGATCATCACGACAAGCGCATTGCAGATGTCGGCCTTCCATTTGCCAGCGCAAACGCGTATCTCGGCCTGGATGCGATCCTGCCCGGCCTCGAATCCGGCGCCGACGTCATCATCACCGGACGCGTCGCCGACCCGTCGCTTTTCCTCGCGCCCATCGTCTCCAGGTACGGATGGCGCAATGACGACTGGACGTCCCTCGGCAAAGGCACGCTTGTTGGCCATCTCATGGAATGCGGCATGCAGATCACCGGCGGCTACTACGCCGACCCGGGCAAGAAAGACGTGCCGCGCCTCGCTGATTGCGGCTACCCCATAGCGGAGGTCGCGGAAGACGGTTCGGTCGTGATCACAAAGCTCGCCGATGCCGGCGGAATGGTCACGCAGCGCACCGTCAAGGAACAGCTTCTCTACGAGGTTCACGACCCCGCGCGCTACCTTACACCAGACGTCACTGCCGATTTTTCACACGTCCAACTCGCAGAGGACGGCCGGGATCGCGTTCGAGTTGTCAACGGCAGCGGCAGCAGACGCCCCGATACCCTGAAGGTGACCGTCGGCTTCGACGGTGGATACCTCGCCGAGGCGGGTGTCAGCTACGCCGGCCCGAACGCCACCGCGCGCGCCAGGCTTTCGGTCGATATCCTGAAAGCGCGCCTCGGCCGGGAGCCCGGCATCGGTGGTGCGGGCACCCCGATCCGCGTCGACATGATCGGCCTGAACGCCTTGCATCAGACCGCACATGAGCCCCGCCAGGAAGCCGAGGATGTGCGTCTGCGCGTAGCGATGCGCACAGCGGATCGATCTGCATGCGAGACGATGCTGTGGGAGGTCGAGTCCTTGCTCTGCTGCGGTCCGGCAGGCGGCGCGGGATATCGTGGCCAAATCACCCCATCGGTGGTGACGCATTCCGCCCTGATCGAGCGCGAACGCGTCAAGTCGCGCATCGAAGTGCTGGTGGCATGAGCGAGGACATGACGATGCGTAAAGTGAAGCTTCACGAGATCGCCCATGCGCGCGCCGGCGACAAGGGTAACACGTCGAATGTGTCGGTGTGGGTGTACGACCCGGGCGATTATCCGCTGGTGAAGGCTCAGCTCACGGCGGAGCGCGTAAAGCTGGCGTTCCCCTCCCTGGTTCAGGGCCCGGTGCGTCGCTACGAGCTCGATCAGCTGCACGGTCTGAATTTTGTCATGGAGGACGCCCTGGAAGGCGGCGTCAACACGTCTCTGGGCCTCGATTCCCACGGCAAGTCATGGAGCTTCCTGCTCCTGGAGCTGGACGTCGAGATGCCCGAGAACCGAGGCCCGGCGCCTGTGACTTGATCGCGCCACCTTTGTGGCCATATTGAACGGCAGGCCCTCGCTGTCATTTGTAAATTCGCAAGCGTGATCAGGAAGTTAGGGATGCCGCTCGGCAGGACGAGAACCACAACCATGGCCGCCTTCGCCATAGCGGCGGCGTTGGTCGGCCCAGTTCGCGCCGAGGTAGCGACCGATTGCTTCAGCGAGGATAACGAGCGCCGCTTCGCCGGTTGCACGGCGATCATTGAAAATCCGACTGCAAGCGATCCCGAACGCGCTCAGGCTTACTCGATGCGCGCTCTGTCCCTCTCGCTCAAGCAGGACTACGGACGAGCGATCCAGGATTACGACGCGGCCATTGCCATCAGCCCTAACTTCGCGGTGGCATTGAACAATCGGGCGTGGGCCTATCACAAATGGGGGCGTGGAAGCGAAGGGCTGCCTGATGTCGAGAAATCCCTGCGCCTCAACCCCATGAGCGAACACACTTGGGATACGCGCGCGCACATTCGCCAGTCGATGGGCAATCACTCCGGTGCTTTCACGGACTACCAGCAGGCGATGATCATCGGCGGCACCCGCATGGTGAAGCTCTATCAGTGTGGCCTGTCGTCTAGCGGCCTCTACCGGGGGCGTCTCGACGGCATCTTCACCGACGAATTGCGCGACGCATTGAAGACCTGCGCCGATTCGACCACCTGCGATCCTTTGCCAGCGGACGAGGAATGTCGCGACCCGGTTTCGTGACACCGTCCGCCGATCAATCCAGGAGATCGTAGGTCTGGGCGAACGTGTCTGTGTGGTTGCCATAGACCTCGCGACCACGCAGCAGGAGCCAACCCGAGTGAGCCCGCTGGACTTCGCCCCACGGCGCCTTGATCTCGAAGCCACCCGGGACGCAAAGCGCAGACACGCAGCCGCGCGACTGGAACACCTCGCCGTGGCCTGTGTCGGTCGCGTTTGGCGCTTCTTGGTAGAGGTCTGCGAACCTGTCTGCCTTGATCACGTAGGCATTCAGGTGCCCGGCATCGTCCCTGAGAGGCGCGCCGTCTGCGCCGAGGGACGTGACGATCCAGTCGCCCGGCTGGGCCTCACTCTCGGTCTCCTTGCCGTTCCACCGCGTCTCGACCAACGCTGCTTGCACGGCCCGTCGCGCCGCGACGCGCGTGACTTTACGTGCTTGCCTCGGCTCTATCCCGAGGTCGCGGGCGAGTTGGTAGAAGTCGGCTGCAGTGAGACCGTCGGGCGAAACGATCCGCACGTTCCGATTAGCTCCGATGTACTCGATGCGATACATGCTGCTGTCCTGGCGGCAGGCCCATCCTACAGGCGGCATTGGCTGGCGGCACGCTGCAAACGAAAAGGCCGCGTCGCAGGTTTCCGCCGGACCTCGCTTGCCGGCAATGCAAAAAGGCGGCACGAGCGCGATGGGCTGTGACCGCCTTCTGGAGCCAGCTTTGACCGAGATGTGCTGTCGTTAGGTCGTGGGCTCTTGGCCGGTGGACTTGGCCGGCTCCTTCGTCGCTTTGGCCTTTTGGGCATCGGCGACGGGATTGTCCTTGTAGTGCAGTGCACCCTTGATGCGAGCGCCTTCCTCGGCCGAGAAGACGTTGTGGCAGATCTCACTATCGACGTGGGCTGTCTTCTCCAGACGCACCTTCGTCGCGTTGATGACACCCTTCGTTGTGCCGCGAATGACGACCTCGTCGGCTGTTATGCCGCCTTCGACCAATGCATCAACATCGATGATGAGCAAGTTGCACTTGATGTTGCCGTTCACCTTGCCCTTCACGAGGATATCGCCCTCACTTTCGAGGTCGCCCTTCATCTTGAGCCACTCGTTGATGATCGAGTAGTTGGCCTCGCGTGAGCGGTTCGAGGCGGAAGCCGACGCGTTTGTGGACGAGTAGGAAGGTGCAGGGAACGAGCGTTCCGCGTCCATTGTGGCCGCGCCGTTAGGCGCGGTTTCGGCTTTCCGTGGAGAGAACATTGCGGATCTCCTTGCAGGGATTCGACGTTGCGACCGTGATAATCGTTCTGATTGATTTTAGCGCATTTAGAGCAATCGATTGGGGATCGTCCTGAGATCGCTCGGTATTTCGAATCACGACTGTCGCCAATTTAGCACGGAGCCGCACATTCGATCTGCATATTATCGTTGGAAACATCATTCTAATCCTTGCGTGCGCGTTTCGATTGATTCGAAATGCGCATGCAAGACAGTTGGCGAGCCTGCACGAGCGAGTGTTTTTGGTTGCCGTCGACAGAGGTGCAATCAAAACGTGCCGAATCAAAAATACGGATGTGCATTGCGCGCGTCGAATGTATCGTCACTGAGAAAGCAGCCCGCCGCGAGTCTCCAACCCTGGAATCGGCGCACGGGCAGCCGAAGCGTCATGCTGCGCGCCGCTTGGATCCCGCCGCCGGGCCTCTACCGTTTTCCTTCTTGAGCGCGCTTGAACGCAGCAGCGAAGGCGTTGTCCCCCGTGTTCGCCGGCTTCGTAGACCCAGAGCCGGCTGCCGCCGGGCGGGGCTCGACACGGCTGGCCGACCGGTCCGGGCGATCTCGCTCGCCACCCGTGCCTGCCGCTGCCGTCCGATCGATCGCTCCCGATCGCATCGTCAGCGCAATGCGCTTGCGCCCCACGTCCACGTCTTTGACCCGCACGTCGACGACATCGCCGGCCTTCACCACCTCGTGCGCGTCTTTGATGAACCGGTCGGCAAGCTCCGAAACGTGAACGAGTCCGTCCTGGTGCACGCCGACATCCACAAAAGCACCGAAATTCGTGACGTTCGTTACGACGCCTTCGAGCTTCATGCCCGGTTTCAAATCGCTGATCTTCTCGACGCCGTCTTGAAATGTCGCGGTTTTGAATTCCGGTCTCGGATCGCGACCTGGCTTTTCTAGCTCGGCCAGAATGTCGGTTACTGTCGGGATGCCAAATCGATCATCCGCAAATTCTGCCGCTCTGATCGACTTCAGGAAATTGCGGTCGCCGATCATGGCTTTGATTGGTCGTTTGGTGCGTTCCGCGATCTTTTCGACGAGATCGTAAGCCTCCGGATGCACGCCCGATCCGTCGAGCGGGTTCCTGCCGTTCATGATGCGCAGAAATCCCGCCGCCTGCTCGAACGCCTTCGGGCCGAGACGCGGCACTTTCTTGAGCGCGGCGCGCGTCTTGAAGGCCCCGTTCTCGTTGCGGAACGCAACGATATTGTCGGCCAGCGTGCGATTGAGACCTGAAACGCGCGTCAGCAACGGGGCCGAAGCGGTATTGACGTCGACGCCCACCGAGTTGACGCAGTCCTCGACCACCGCATCGAGCGATCTGGCGAGGCTCGTCTGGTCGACGTCGTGCTGGTACTGGCCGACGCCGATAGACTTTGGATCGATCTTTACCAGCTCTGCGAGCGGATCTTGCAGGCGCCGCGCGATCGACACGGCGCCCCGCAGCGATACGTCGAGATCTGGAAATTCGTTGGCCGCCAGTTCCGAGGCAGAATATACGGAGGCTCCTGCCTCCGACACCATAACCTTGGTGATCCGCTGGTCGGGCAGGCGCTTCAGGAGTTCGCCTGCGAGACGATCCGTCTCCCGGCTGGCTGTGCCGTTGCCGATCGTAATGAGCTCGACCTTGTGCCGGATCACGAGCGCGCCGAGTTGTGCCAGAGAGCCCTGCCAGTCATTACGTGGCTCGTGCGGGTATATGGTCGTGGTATCCAGCAGCTTGCCTGTCGCATCGACGACGGCAACCTTGCAGCCTGTGCGCACGCCCGGATCGATGCCCATCGTGATGCGGGGGCCGGCCGGCGCAGCGAGCAGCAGGTCCTTGAGGTTCCGAGAGAAGACCCTGATCGCCTCGCCGTCCGAATTGTCCTTCACGCGCGTCAGCAGATCGACTGCCAACGAGACATGGAGGCGCGCCTTCCACGCGAGACGCACCCCGTCTCCAAGCCACTTGTCGGCGGGCCTTCCCTTGTCGTGCAGTCCCATCGCGACGCGGATCTTGCCTTCTGCGGGATGAGGCTCTCCTTGTGCTTGCGGCACGTCGAGCTCCAGGTCGAGGATGCCCTCGTTCCGTCCGCGCAGCAGCGCAAGCGCCCGATGCGAGGGGATGTCCTTCACGTTCTGGCGGAAATCGAAATAGTCGGAGAATTTGGCCCCTTCGGCTTCCTTGCCTTTGATCACTTTCGAGATGACGTCGCCGTCGCTCCACAGCCACTCGCGCAAGCCGCCGACCAGAGAGGGCTTCTCGCCGATCCGCTCGATCAGGATCGCGCGCGCCCCATCCAGGGCGGCCTTGGCGTCTGTGACGCCCTTCTCGTTGTCGACGAAGGCGGCGGCCGCGGCATCGGGCATCAAGCCGGGGTCTGCCATGAGCTTGTCGATCAACGGTTCGAGCCCGGCTTCCCGCGCGACTTGCGCCTTCGTCCTGCGTTTCTGCTTGTAAGGCGCGTAGAGATCCTCGAGCGCGACCTTGGTTTCTGCCGACCCGATCGCTTTGGCGAGTTCGGGCGTCAGCTTTCCCTGCCCCTCGATGCTCTTGATCACGGAGGCACGGCGATCTTCGAGTTCGCGCAGGTAGCCTAATCGCTCTTCCAGCCTGCGAAGCTGGGTATCGTCGAGGCCGCCGGTCCGCTCCTTCCGATAGCGGGCGATAAAGGGAACCGTGCTGCCCTCATTGAGGAGATCGACGGCGGCGGTCACTTGGTGAGCGCCGACCGAAAGTTCGCGCGCGATCTGGGTGTTGATCTTGTCCATGCGGCCCTCGTCTCGAACTTGGGCGCCGGATACCGGCGACCGCTCCCGTAACGAGCGATGCGTCCGTACCGGGCGAATCGCCGAGACGCTACCACCTGTGCTGGCCGCTAAGAAGGCGTCGGATGATGTACTTCAGAGTGCGGCGACCGCCAGCCGCACGTGGCGGGAGGACATTGTCTTGGCGCGACCGAATGCTAGAAAGTGGCCGAGCTTTGCATCGGACCACCGGTTCGATCAGGCTCCCGGAGAAGGATATGAACTCGAGCGCGCCGGCAAGAGCAGATAGGCAACGGTCGGCGGCCGCTATCGTACGGATGGTCGGTGCGCTCGCGGCCTGCGTCGTTTGGATCTTCCTTTTTGCCGAGCCCGGGCGCGCGCCGAGCCTCACCGTCGACTGTAGAAGCGACGGTGGCTGGTGTGCGGAAGCACGGGGGACGCTGCCGAGTGCGTCGTCGCTGCCACGCTATCACGGGATAGCCGATCGAACGTCACCCGGCGGAGCGCAGCCGGCCCTCGCACCGAATGCTTCGCCTACTGTGCCCGGGCAGACGCCCGCGGCTTGGCCGATCACGCCCGACCACACAATCGCGCTTCACGCGGGCGCTGAGCCTCGAATCAGAGGCCCGCCCCACCACTAGCGACATGAAAAACCGTTCAATTCGCGTCTCGCGAGGTCGGCGGGGCGCGTTCGCTCGTGTGTGGAGACGACAATCGTGAAAGACGACAACACGGATCAAAATACCGGATCACCGACGCAGGCGCCGCCATCGGGGAAGGGTGTCTTCGTCATCCTGCTGATTTTTGGGTCCCTGATTGGCCTGCTCCTTCTCGCTGGAGGATTGACTCACTGACGATGGCCCGGGGCCGCCGCGAGCGGCCTCGGGACGATCTTCGGACGGGGATGGAAAAGGGCAGGCCACGAAGTTTGGAACCTGAAGCGGCGGTCTGGACGCATTAACGCGTCGGTATCGACTCAACCGCAAAATAAGCTCCAAAGCATTTGCCGGAATCGCGAGCCGAATATGGGACTGCAAGATTATCATGCCAACCGGAACGCGGATGTCGAGCGCCTGAATCGGCTTCACCTCGATGCCGATGCCAAGGCAGCAACACTGCGGCTGAGATTCAGCAAAATCACGCGGCTCTATTTGCGGTTTCTCGCGCGCAAGCGGGCGTTGGCGCTGGTTGACAAGTGGTCCTTACCTGCGGCCATCCTCATTGGAGTCGTTGCAGGCGCGAGCATCGGATTTGTGATATGAGGCTTTTATCGGTCCCAACTCGAGCACCGCTCCGGCGTTGAAGATCAGCGGTGGCGGTGATGTCCGCGATGCCGATGATGGTGCCGATGATGATGATGCCGGTAATGCCGGCGTCCGTAATGATGACGATGCCGATAGTGGTGACGTCGATAATAATGCCCGCCGTAATAATACCGCGGTCCGTAATAGTGGTGCCGTCGATAGTGGTGCCGATGGCGGATATTGGCCAAGGCGCCGAACACCAACCCACCGATGATGGCCCCGGCGACGCCGCCGTGATGATGACCTCTACGATGAGCCTGGGCTTGCGGAGCGACAACCGAAGTCGTCACGACCAGCGCCAACGCGGCGAGGAAAGAGGTTGTCTTATTGATGATCATCGATCCGGTTCCTCCGTTCTAGTGAGGTGAACCGACGGGTTGCCGGAGGGTTCCCATCTTATTTTTCGACGCTTGAGCGGGCGCGTCGGCATGCGAGCGCCTATGACCTCCGCCAAAGAGAACGATCCGGCCGACGGCTCGCCCGATGCCCGAAGTCAGCCGATCTGACGCCTTAGCTGGGCTCGACTATCCGATGAAAATAGAAGAATTAAGCATATGTGGTGCCCAGAAGAGGACTCGAACCTCCACGCCTCGCGGCGCCAGTACCTGAAACTGGTGCGTCTACCAATTCCGCCATCTGGGCTTGAGCCGCGACACCTAGGGCGCCGCGCTTCAAAAGTCAATT
>JBFWXN010000035.1:0-49438 GCA_050187415.1 Hyphomicrobiaceae bacterium
CGCATCTGGCGCTACGCGAAATCCCGGCCAGGATCGCCACCGGCACCGCCAAGAACCACGGGCAGGGTGTTGCCACCACCAGTACCGACAGCGCGCGGATCGGATCACCGCTAACGACCCAAGCCATCGCGGCAATGGCAACTGTGAGTCCAAGAAATCCGAGGGCGTAACGATCGGCAAGGCGTGCCATCGGCGATTTACCGGCCTGCGCGGCCTCGACCAGACGCACGATGCCGGCGTAGGTACTTTCAGAGGCCGCACGACTCGCAATCAAATCGAAAGGCGCACCGACAAGCGTCGAACCGCTCAGCACCTCGCCGCCACGCTCGACGCTTTTCGGAACAGATTCGCCCGTCAGTGCAGATAGATCCAACATAGCCACGCCTTCGGCGACGTGACCATCCACCGGCACGACCTCGCCGCTGCGAATCAACAGACGGTCACCTTGGCGCAGAGTCCCGATCGGCGTTTCCTCCAGCGCGAGATCGCGATAGCGCATGGCGGAAAAAGCGACGCGGCCGAGGAGTGCAGTCATTTCTCGACGCGCGCGGCCTTCGGCGAAGCTCTCCAAAAGTTGGCCGCCCGCATACATCAGCGCCACGACGTTGCCTGCGAGAGCCTCGTCGAAAACCAGCGCCGCAGACATCGACAGGGCCGCCACCACATCGAGGCCGACATCGCCTCGACGCAGCGATGTGATGATCTGCGCGATGAGGGCCAGTAGAATTGGGACAGTGCCGAGCACCCAAGCGAGCTGCGATGCCTGGGCGCTACCTTGCAACCAGAGCCATCCGCCCGTGGTCAGACCGACCAGAGCGGTGGCGACCAACAGGCGTGAACCATACCGGCGATGGATCTTGACGATGGAAATCGGTGACTTGTTCGCCCAATCCGCCGACGTTGTCACATCAGTTCAGCTCCAAGGCAACAGCATGAAAGGCCGTCGCGAACGCCGCCGGAACGGCATCTGGCGCGAGCCACTTTCGCGCTTGCTCGAACTTCCATTGTGAAACTGTAGGAATTGTCCGCAGCTGAGCCTCGCAGCGTCAAAACTCAAAGGGGGACCAATGCGACCCCGATCTCAATTGGCATCGGCCGTTCGAAATAGACCGAATCGGCGGTCAGCATTACAGAAAAAGCTTCGATGCACTGCACCTCCCTGACCGTATATGACAAAAGACGGATGAAAACCCGACTGAACAGCGTGCTGCGGACGAGTCGAGACCGGCAGCATTTCGCAATGGCCAGACGGGAGGACCGCCGATATGCACGAGCCAAAAATGCCGAACAGCCAGGATCCAGCCACACCGCTCATAGCGCTGGATGCGGTCGTGCTGGATACCGAGACGACCGGGCTCGACGCGCGCACCGCACGATTGGTTCAGATCGGGGCCCTGCGCCTCAGCGGTGGCAATCTGTCGCCCGAAGAGCGCTTCGAGAGCTTGATCAATCCTGGACTGCCAATCCCCCGGTCCGCAATCGCCGTGCATGGTATTACCGATGCAATGGTGTCCGACGCACCGGCATTTACTGAGGTCGCGGCCAAGCTCGAGGCCTTCGTGGGAACCGCAACCGTCATCGGTCACACAATTCACTACGATCTTGGAATCCTGGAGCGTGAATATGCTCTGGCAGGAAGGCCGGCGCCGCGCATCCACGCGCTCGACGTGCGTATCTTGGCTCGGCTGGTGTCGCCACTGCTGGCAGACCACGGGCTCGACCGGCTGTGCGAATGGCTGGGGATCACAATCTCGGGTCGCCACAGTGCAGTTGGCGACGCACGAGCGACAGGTGAAGTGTTCCTGGCGCTTGTGCCGAAGTTGCGCGCCAAAGGTATCCGCACTCGAGCGGAGGCGGAGACCGCGAGCCGCGCATTGGCAGAGCGCGATGCATCGTTGGGTTCCTTCACGGTACCGCCCCGCTCCGCTTCATCGGCGTCGATCGGCACGGGCATCGCCAAGGTCGACAGCTTCCTATATCGCCATCGCGTACGCGACGTCATGAGCGCACCGCCGATGTTCGCGGCCTCCGAAACCACGGTCGGCGAAGCAGTCCGACTGTTGATCGACAGGAAGATCAGCAGCGTGTTCGTGCGAATGACCTCGGGCGAGGTCGGTATTGTAACCGAGCGCGACATCCTGCGTGTCGTGGGCGCTGACGGCGTCGCCGGTCTTGCCACAACAATTGGCAGCATCGCCAGTGCGCCGCTGCAGACGGTGGCCGAGGACGATTTTCTCTACCGTGCCGTTGGCCGTATCCAGCGCTGTGGCTTTCGCCATCTGGGTGTCGTCGACACCTGGGGTGAGATTGTCGGCGCCGTGACGAGCCGTAACCTGCTTCGCCATCGGGCAAGCGCGGCGATCGTGCTGGGCGATGAGATCGACAGCGCGGCCGCATCGCCTGCGCTGGCAACCGCATGGTCGCGACTGCCCGTGATGGCGAACAGCCTGATGGACGAGGAGGTCGACCCGCGCATCGTTGCGGCGGTTGTGAGCTCGGAAATATGCGCCCTGACCCGCCGCGCGGCCGAACTTGCCGAGACCGCCATGGAACGCGATGGCGCTGGCAGACCACCGGTATCCTATGCCGTTCTGGTGCTCGGCTCGGCGGGTCGAGGCGAGAGCCAACTCGCTGCAGACCAGGACAACGCCATCGTCTATGCCGACGGCGGGGAGGGCGGCCGCGAGGATCGCTATTTTGAGACGCTCGCCCAACACATGAACGAGATCCTGGACGCAGCCGGAGTGCCGTTCTGCAAGGGGGGTGTGATGGCCATGAATGGCGCCTGGCGCAAGAGTGACGCCGAGTGGCGCGTCACGGTCGACGCTTGGGTGCGGCGCCAGCGCCCCGAGGATCTCCTGAACGTCGACATCTTCTTCGATGCATTGCCCGTGCACGGAGACGTGCGCCTTGGCGAGGCTATTTGGGAGCACGCTTATGAACGCGGGCACGCCGCTCGTGACTTCCAGAATTTGTTGATCGAAAACGCCCGTCGGCGCGGCGCCGCCATCACGTGGTTTGGCACGTTCCGCACCGACGACAAGGGCCGCATCGATCTGAAGCGGCACGGCCTCTTGCCGATTTTCACCGCCGCCCGCGTCCTGTCGATCAAGCACGATGTACGAGCGCGCTCCACGGCCGACAGGTTGAGGGGCGTCGTGGCCAAAGGTGCCGCCAAGGCCGAGGCGGTTGATGCCATCTTGCACGCGCAACGCACGTTTCTCGCGGCAGTAATCGCGCAGCAATTGGCAGACACGAGAGGCGGGGTGCCGCTCTCGGCGCGCGTGGCAACCGACGAGCTCAGCAAAGCCGAGCGCGCAGAGCTTAAAGCAGCATTGGGCGCGGTAGACGCAGCAATGGATTTGGTATCAGAAGGTCGAATCTGACCCTGTCACGCTCGAACACTCCCGGCAGCGGGCCCTCAGCTTGTTCAGAACAATCAAATTTTCGCTGACAAGCTCGCCTCGCAATCAAACCGAGTACTCGCCACCGGTATGGTTCAGTCCACATCCACCACCGCTCGGATATGAAACGTACGCTGCACTCCGTCATGCTCGGTGATCGAGATGTACCCGCCGGGTATGAACGTGTGGCGATCGAGCTTGAAGCCGGGCTCATCGTCTTCTTGAGAGGCCGAATTGTAGTCGAACACCCAGGTACCACCCTGATCTCCGCCGCGCTTGTGCACCAAGAGCCCGATCTCGTCCGGCACACCCGGCGCGAATCGCCGAACGCGGCACCGCTCGCGTGCCTTTCGCCATTCCTCGAGCGACAGATGTCCATCGGTGTCGATGGGAGCAATGAAATCGTAACCGTGCGCCGAACTTCCATTTGGGTGCTCGTGGTCACGAGCAAGCTCGAGGCGGATACGTTGCAGCGACATGACACATCCTTTCTCATCGGAAACCAGTCAGAGGCACCCTCACAGTCCGACTTGAAATCGGCCGACCAAGTGCGCGAACTCCCGGCGTGCCCCGCGCAAGTCCGAACCGGAAAACGTCGTTTTGCGATGCAGAAACTTTCGGTTCCCCGTCGATGGGCGCGCTCGCTTCAAGATCACACCCTACTCTTTCTTCGGCGATTGATCTTCCCCCTTGCCGGCACGGCTGCCGCGTAGCGTGAACTCATGCGTCTGCAGGTTGTGTCGACCGTGGCGCAGGAGGATACGACCGGCTTGCGCGTGCTGCTCAGCTCCCGTAGCGCATACGAGAAGAAGCACGTCCCCGCCGAGCGCGTGGCGGATCAGCTTCTCGCGTAAAAGTTGATCCATCCAATCGAAATCAGCCGTAAGCCGCCCGGAGGCTCGCCAGTGCCCTGGGACCGCCGCACCGCAGCGACAGACGAGAGGTTCGCTGCCACCTATCCGCGCCGGCACTTCAGGAGCTCCTAGCACCGCCGCCAGTCGGCTTCGGTCCGGCACCGCCATATTGGCGGGCAACGTCAAGCCAGCCAGCACCTCGGGCAGACCGACGAGGCAGAGTTGATCACCCGTGAGGGCGTGCCGGAGAAGCTCGACCATGGAGCGCCACAGGATCGTCACATCGTTGAACACCTGGATCGAGACGCGGATCGTGTCAGGCCCCTCATGCACAGGAACGATCCTCCTCCGATCACATCTGGCGCCAATCAGCCCGACACCGACGGCAGGCAATGTCCGGCGCGGAACGATCCAGCCGTGTGTGTTAGCGTCTCTTCGATCACTGCGCGTGACCTAGTATGAGTATTCGACGCTGTGGCCTTGAACGACCTTGATTGACCTCAATTTTGCACAAGCAGGGTCAACCATCCGCCCGAACCTTGCGGGTCTGCATAGTTGCATCGCCGCGCAGGTTTGTTAGACGTGAGGCAATCTTGGCACTCGATCTTGCGCCCAACGTGCTGTCATTCGACTTAATGGGATGGCGCAGATCCGCCTCGACGGGCCGTTCGGAGGCGCGGCCAATCGAAGTAGGTCTCCGGGAGTACCTCGAAAGGCGACGGGCAATCTCGCTCGCAAATGGATTTGGCAACCTCGCCATGGCCGCTGACGCTGACATCCATATTCTGGTCGTCGATGACGAAAGACAGGTCCGCACGCTGCTGCGAAGTCGTTTCGAGAAGGAAGGCTTCCGGGTCTCCGAGGCCAAGGACGGAGCCGAGATGCGCGCGCGTCTGGCTGAAAACCAGATCACGCTCGTTACTCTTGATCTGACCCTCGGCCGGGAGGACGGCCTTGCGCTCGCGCGGGAAATACGTGCCGGGCGCAACATTCCAATCATTATGATATCGGGCAAAGACGACGAGGTCGACCGCATCGTAGGGCTCGAGCTTGGCGCCGATGACTACGTCACCAAACCGTTCAGCCCGCGCGAGGTGGTCGCGCGCGTTCGCGCGGTTCTCAGGCGTTACGACAATGGCCCTTCGGCCGACGCCGGGAAATCATCGCGGCCGGCGAGCGAGCCCCGCCTCGTTTTCGAAGAAGGAACTCTCGACCTCGCGCGCCGCGAGTACCGCAGCGCAAGCGGTCAGCCGATCGAACTGACGACGGCGGAGTTCAATCTGCTGTCGCTTTTTCTTCAACGCCCGCAGCGCGTCTTGTCGCGTGATGAGATCATGAGCCTGCTCAAGGGACACGACTGGAGCCCATTCGACCGATCCGTGGATTCTCTCGTAGCTCGATTGCGCAAGAAGATCGAGCCGGATGTCGATCGCCCCCATTATGTCAAGACAGTGCGCGGTATCGGCTACGTGTTCGCCGGAACGGTGGATCGCCGCTGACGGCCAAGGCTCTCAACGGCCGTCGAGAGTCGCCCGCACCCGCTGTGCCAATTCGGCCAGAGGGTAGGGCTTTTGCAGAACGACCAGCTCCGCGTCGGATCGCTCGCCAGCCTTGGCTGCGTCCTCGGCGAACCCTGAGGTCAGCAGAATGCGTACGCTGGACATGCGTTGCCGAAGGGCGTGAGCCAGCTCGAAGCCCGACATGCCCCCAGCCATGACGACATCGCTGAAGACCAGGTCGACTTTCTCGCCGTCACCGAATATCTCAAGCGCCGAGGGACCGCTTTCGGCAGCCAGGGTCGAATAACCGAGCCGTTTCAGCCTTTCTTGTGTGAGCGCCCTAACCTGATGATTGTCCTCCACGACAAGAATCGTCTCGCCACGCCCCAACGGCAACTCCTGCGCGTCGGCATCGGCTCGCGGCTCTGCCGCAGCATCGGCGATGCGGGGCAGAAAGACATTGACGGTCGTGCCGCGGTCAATCTCGCTGTAAATGCTGACGTGTCCTCCGGTCTGCTTGACGAAGCCGTAGAGGGTGGACAGGCCGAGACCAGTTCCCTTGTCAATGCCCTTCGTGGTGAAGAAGGGTTCGAATGCCCGCCGCACCACTTCGGCCGGCATCCCCACACCAGTGTCTGATACCGAAAGTTGCACATAGTCGCCCGGCACCAGACCATCCTCGAGTTGGGCAATGTCGGCGTCAAGACACTTATTCAACGTCTCGATGCGCAAACCGCCCCCAGACGGCATCGCATCGCGGGCGTTGATGGCAAGGTTCAGGATTGCATTTTCGACCTCGCTCGGATCGGCGCGTGTGGGCCAAAGATCATGCGCGAGCAGCGTTGTCAGCGTAACCGCCTCACCCAGCGTGCGCCGCAATAGATCACTCATTGCGATCACCTGATCGTTGAGATGGATCACTTGAGGCTCGAGTTTGCGACGCCGTGAGAAGGTGAGGAGGCGCTCATTGAGGCGCGCACCCATTTTGGCCGCTTCCTGCGCCTCGTGCAGGTATTTCAATGCCGGATGATCGGGCAACTCGTCCTCGAGCATTTCCAAATTGCCGGAGATCACGGTTAGGAGATTATTGGAATCGTGCGCGATACCGCCCGTCAGCTGGCCGAGTGCATCCATCCGCTGGGAACGCACGAGCGCCGCCTGAGTGGCCTCGCGGTGACGAATTTCAGCCTCGAGCGCCCGGGTACGTTCCGCCACACGCGCTTCGAGCTCGGCCTCGTGTCGCTTGTTGTCCGTGATATCGCGGACGATTGCCGTGAAGGCAGTCCCCGACGGCAGCTCCAACCGCGAGATGGAGGCTTCGGCGGGGAACGCGGTGCCGTCCTTCCGCTGGCCGAAGATAGTTCCGCGCTCTGCCATGCGCCGCGAAGTCTCCCGACTCTGGCCGAAGACAGCGATATGGCTCTTGTGGGCGGCGCGGGCGTTCATGGGGATCAGGGCGTCGAGCGGTTGCCCCATGATCTCGGCTGCGGCGTAGCCGAAAAGCCGTTCGGCACCGCGGTTGAAAAGCGTGATGCGCTGGTTGTGGTCGATCGAGATGATCGCGTCGTTGGCCTGATCAACCAGACTGGACAGCATCAATTGCGAATGTGCCAGGACTTGTTCGACGTCTTTGCCCGCGGTGACGTCGCGCACGGTGCCGGACACCTGGAGGGGGGACGTCCCGTTGAAAGTGACCCGCCCGCTCACCACAACCCAATACGCGGGCCGATCACCAAGCGCCGTTATTCGGTAGGCGGTATCATAGCGGCCGTCTCCCTCCGGATTGAGCGCCCGAGCCAGCGCGGCGCGCCGTGCGTCTCGATCGTTCGGGTGAATGTGGCCCTCGATTTCGGATTGGCTGACCTCCCGCATGTCTGGCAGACCCCAGATGACCGCTGCTTTATGGTCAAGCTTCGTCAGGCCGGTTTCGAGGTCCGTGACCCAAGTGCCAATTCCGTCCGCAGCCAGCACCATTTCTATCCTCTGATTTCGACACCCCGCGCAATCGTTCGCGGAAGAGCCCGGCCAGGATGGCGGAAGGCACGAAAAATTCCTTCACTCACCGCAAATGGCAGACAGCCATTGTGAAAGCATATCACAGCCCTCATGCACCGCGTGCGGCCCCGCGTCGCTCCGTTTTCGGGTCTGGTATTGGCGACATGGGCCTACTCGGGAGGCACCTTTTAGAAGGGGGCATGCTCGTTCTGCTGCCGACGTTGGATTGCGCTTGGGCTGATGAAGCGTTGAGTTGCAAGAGCTCCGTTACAAATTCTCACAATCCGTGACACGGGCTCACAGTGGCACCATACGCCTTCGTCGCTGGGTTGGTTAGGTCGTCGCAAGTCGCGTCGATCAGCAATAACCACCCGAGGGTAAAGTCATGCTCGCCACGCACCCCGACCCGCAGCCTCGTTCGCACAATCCGGGCGCCTCCATCAGCCATTCAAAAGCGCGCGAGCGCGGCACGATGACAGCGCCGACGGATGCGCTGGTCGCCGGCTTTGCTAGTGGAGCGACACGCACTCTAAAGGCAAAGGATCATCTGTTCTGCGAAGGTGATGAGGCCACCCACGTCTTCTATGTCGAAGCCGGCCTCGTGTGCATCTATCGCATGATCTCGGACGGCCGCCGTCAGGTCCTTGATTTTGCCCACCCTGGCGACATCGTCGGCCTTGGCGCACTGTCCATCCATGCAGCGAGTGCACAGGCCACCGCCTACACGCGTTTGCGCTGCCTGTCGCGCAAGCACCTCAACGATCTCGCGGCGCGCGATCCTCGCCTTTCTGCCCGGCTTTACGAGACATTGTCCGAGGAACTGTCGGCGACCCGCGAGCACCTGTTTGCAGTCAGCCAGTGCAACGCCACGGAGCGGCTTGCTTCGTTTCTGCTATCGCTTTCCCGCCGTAATGCGCGGCGCGGCGAGGACGCTACGGAAATCGTGCTTCCCATGATGCGGGCGGATATCGCGGATTTCCTTGGCCTTACGATCGAGACAGTCAGCCGTACTTTCACAAAACTGAGGTGCGAAGGACTGATCGATATCGAACATTGCGTTCTGGTAACGATCCGTGACGCAGACAGTCTGGCCTTTGTGGCGGCCGGAAGCTGCGCCCCGCCGAACTGACGCAGAACGCTTGCTGACCCGCGTCGGATGATGGCCGCAGCCCAAATACGAAGCGGGGAATTCCGCTTGCCTTGTCAGAGATTTTGCGGCGACCGTGTCAGAAACAAGCGCTGTCGGCGACGGCGAAGGCGAATTGGAGCCGGCAATTATGGACACGACCGCCGCAAAACCAGCGCTGTCCCGGTCGCTCAATTTGACGCTGGCCGTGCTGTTCGGCCTTGGCGTGACGGTTGGAGCGGGCATCTATGTGCTGATTGGAGCGACGGCGAGCCGCGCGGGCATCCACGCGCCGCTGGCTTTCCTGGTTGCGGCCATTGTAATGGCCCCGACCGCCGCCTCATTCGCGGAACTTGCGACGCGATGGCCAGTGAGCGCCGGTGAGGCGGCCTTTGTGCGCGAAGGCTTCGGGTCGGATCGACTTGCGCTCATCGTCGGCTTCATGGTTGCCGCCGTTGGCGTCATTTCGGCGGCGGCTATCGCGCGGGGGAGTTCAGGCTATATCCGAGACTTCGTCGACCTTCCCACACCAATTGTTACGGTTGGCGTCGTGCTTCTGATGGGAGGAATTGCCGCTCGCGGCATTCTCGAGTCGGTCACGGTCGCGAGCATCATGACGCTGATCGAAATAGGAGGGCTGCTCGTCATCGTCATTGCGGGCGCAATTGCGGTGCCCGACATCGGATCGCGTGCACCGGAGCTATGGAGTGGACTTTCGGATACAGGCGTGTTGACCGCGATGCTTTCTACTTCGCTGTTGGCGTTCTTTGCTTTCATCGGCTTCGAGGGACTTGCGAACATTGCAGAGGAGGTCATCGAACCGCAACGCAATCTGCCGCGTGCGATATTCCTGACGCTGGCCATATCAACGCTCCTCTACATGAGTGTGGTGTGGGTCACGGTTATATCGGTGCCGCACGACGAGCTGGGAACTGCACAGGCACCTCTCAGTCTCGTGTTCCGGCGCCTGACCGGGGCTTCGCCGTCTGCGATCAGCGCCATCGCCATCGTCGCCACAGCCAACGGCATCATTGTCCAGATGGTAATGGCCTCGCGGGTAATCTATGGGCTTGCCGATCGAGGCATGCTGCCGGCCGCGCTGGCCCGCATCCATCCGACAACGTCCAGTCCCATTGTCGCTGCCGCGCTGGTGGTGGGCCTCGTGCTGTGCCTCGCCGTAGTCTTTCCACTCGAAAGCCTCGCGGAACTGACGTCAATACTCACCCTGCTGATCTTTGCCTCGGTCAATGCCGCGCTGGTCAACATCAAGTACCGCGGCATTTCCGGGCCGGCAGGCGGCTTCGTCGTGCCGATCATCGTGCCGATCGCCGGCGTACTGCTCTGCCTCGGGCTCGGGGCGGCAGCCATTTGGGGTTGACGCGCCCCCAATGCCCGTGCGTTCGCGACCGATTGACCACCCGGGAGCCAATGCCAGCCACCAAGGCACCTGTCCCGCTTGGGCATCGAAGGACGTCCGACGAGCTGACAGTCGAAGCAAAGTCCGCATCTAATCGTGTTGTTAGCAACTGGGTTAGGTAACAACGAAACTTGGCGCGACTGGGAAGCGGCCTCGTCGACGCGCTCGGTCGGAGCAGCAAACCGGTGACGCTGCCAGCGGGCAGCCGCATCTATGGTCCCGGACACGCAACGGAGTGCTGAGTGCTCCGTCTTGAAGGCAGCGCGCGCGCGTCCAGCAGGTGTCGGAGAGCGGGCGTGAGATCGTCCATTATCGCGTCTCAGCCGGTGAGAGCTGCGCGCTGACTACTGTTCGCCTGCTCAGTCTCGCCATTCAGCCGGCATCATCATCGGCCTCCAGCAGCTCCCGTCCTCTGCCGATGGAGTTGGCGTGTAGCGACTTTAGTCGCGAACGGGATGCGGCTTTGAGGCGTCCCTCATCCAATCTCCGGCCGCCGACCAAGCCTCTTGATCGAGGTCAATTCCTAAATCGGCTGCCCCCTTAGTGTCTCGAATGATTGGCGCGCAATGCGCTGCCGGCAGTGCAAAGCGTCGGCTGGATACGGGGGCGCACGTTGAGCAGACGAGTGGAATTGGAAGCTCTCAGCGATGTGGGGGCATTGCTTGTGTTGGCGTTCGCCGTCGCCGTCGGCTCGGCGTGGGCCATGGGCTCGCCGGAGCCGGCCATGGTGCTTCATGGCGTCTTGCTTGCCGGGGCGGCGCTCGCCGGCGGTATCGCCGTCCTCGGAAGCATGAACCGTGTGTCCACCGCAAAGGTCGAGACGTATTTCGACGGTCCCATCAAGGTGGCCACCATAGCCGCCATCGTCTGGGGCATTGCCGGTTTCCTGATTGGCGACCTGCTGGCCTGGCAACTCGCCTTCCCGACGCTGAATTTCGATCTGCCTTGGACGAGCTTCGGACGTCTCAGGCCGCTGCATACGTCGGCGGTCATATTCGCCTTCGGCGGCAATGTACTTATCGGCACCTCGCTCTATGTCGTCCAGCGAACGAGCCATGCCCGGCTTGCTGGCCGGTGGGCGCCCTGGTTCGTCGTATGGGGCTATCAGCTCTTCATTGCTATCGCCGGTACCGGGTATCTGCTGGGCGTCACGCAGAGCAAAGAGTACGCTGAGCCCGAGTGGTATGCCGACTTGCTGCTGACAGGCATTTGGATCGCATATCTGTTGGTCTTCCTCGGCACCCTCTGGAGACGCCGGGAACCGCACATATACGTAGCCAACTGGTTCTATCTCGCCTTCATCGTCACGATCGCCATGCTGCATGTCGTCAACAATGCGACGATACCGGTCAGCCTCTTCAGTTCCAAAAGCTACATTGCCTACTCGGGCGTCCAGGATGCCATGACACAATGGTGGTATGGCCACAACGCCGTAGGCTTCTTTCTGACGGCCGGATTTCTCGGCATCATGTATTACTTTATCCCGAAGCGCGTCGAGCGCCCCGTCTATTCGTACCGTTTGTCGATCGTGCACTTCTGGACGCTGATATTCATTTATATCTGGGCGGGTCCCCACCACCTCCATTACACGGCGCTACCCGATTGGGCCCAGACGCTCGGTATGACTTTCTCGATTATGCTCTGGATGCCGTCATGGGGCGGCATGATCAATGGCCTTATGACGCTCGCCGGTGCATGGGACAAACTCAGGACCGATCCCGTCGTGCGGCTGCTCGTCGTCTCGGTCGCCTTCTATGGCATGTCCACGTTCGAGGGCCCGCTGATGTCGATCAAGGCGGTCAACTCGCTGTCGCACTACACGGACTGGACCATCGGGCATGTTCATTCCGGCGCACTGGGCTGGGTGGCCATGGTCTCCTTCGGTGCGGTCTACTGTCTGGTTCCATGGCTCTGGAACCGGAAGGGGCTCTACTCCATCCGACTGGTGGAGTGGCACTTCTGGATCGCGACGCTCGGCATCCTGCTCTACATCACCGCGATGTGGGTGTCCGGCATCACACAGGGCTTGATGTGGAGAGCCTACGATAAATTGGGCTTCCTCCAATATTCCTTCATCGAGACCGTCGAAGCCATGCATCCCTATTATATGATCCGCGCCGTCGGCGGCCTTCTGTTCGCATTTGGCGCGCTGATCATGGCCTACAACGTCTGGCGCACCATTCGCGGTGACGTCTCGGTCGATCTAGCGGAGCAGCCGCGCATTGCCGCGGCGCCGAGCCTGCGCCTTTCACCAGCAGAGTGATGGAGCGCTCGTCATGAAACACGAAATTTTCGAGAAGAACTCGATCATCCTGCTGGTTGGTATTCTTATCGTGGTATCGATCGGCGGCCTTGTTCAGATCGCTCCGCTGTTCTGGATCGACAGCACGATCGAAAAGGTGAAGGGCATGCGTCCCTACACCCCCCTCGAGCAGGCCGGCCGCGACATCTACATCCGCGAAGGATGTTACGGATGCCACAGCCAGATGGTGCGCACGCTGCGCGACGAGGTGGAACGTTATGGCCATTATAGCCTCGCAGCCGAAAGCATGTACGACCATCCGTTCCAGTGGGGATCGAAAAGAACGGGCCCGGATCTTGCGCGCGTGGGCGGCAAATACTCCGATCAGTGGCACGCCGAGCATCTGATCAATCCCCGTGCACTCGTACCGGAAAGTGTCATGCCCGGTTATGCGTGGCTCGCCACGACGCGCCTCGAGACGGCCGACATTCAGGCACGCATTCGCGCGCTGCGGATGGTCGGCGTGCCGTACACCGATGAGATGATCGAGAAGGCCGAGGCCGATATCAAAGCACAGCTGCAGCCGGATGGCCGCGCCGCGCGCGAATTGCGGAAGCGCTATCCGAAAGCGCGGACCGGCAAGTTCGATCAACGTCCCGGCGCGGAGGCAAGTGAGCTCGATGCGCTCGTGGCATATCTGCAAATCCTCGGGCAGCTCGTCGATTTCACCACTTTCGACGCTGCCGGTCCGAACCTGAGGTAACCGCCGATGTCCTATCATGTGGTCGCAAGTCTCAGCCAAGTCACCTCGCTGCTGATGTTCATCGCAATCTTTGTCGCTGTCTTGGCGTATGCGCTATGGCCCTCGAACGGACCGAGGTTCGAGGCAGCACAACGCTCGGCGCTGGATCTCGATTCGAAGCAGTCGACAACGAATGCCAGGCACGATCGGGGGGCGAAGTGAAACCTGAGATCGACGAGGTCACCGGCGTCGCAACCACGGGTCATGAATGGGACGGCATCAAGGAATTGAACAAACCGCTGCCTAAATGGTGGCTGCTCACCTTCTATGCGTGCATCGCCTGGGCCATCGGCTACTGGGTGGTCTATCCCGCATGGCCATTGGCAAACGGTTATACGCGAGGGCTATGGGGATACAGTCAGCGCAACACAGTTGCCGCTGAGGTGCAGGACGGAAGGGAAGCGCAGGCCGGTATGCGGACCCTGCTCCACAAAACGCCGCTAGACGAAGTCAACAAGAACGCCGACCTTCTTCGCTTCGCGAGCGCGGCGGGAAGCGCCGCCTTCCAGACCAATTGCGCACCTTGTCATGGCCGCGGTGCACAAGGCTTCAGCGGTTACCCCAACCTCAATGACGACGATTGGATTTGGGGCGGGACGGTCGACCAGATACAAAAAACCATAGAGTACGGTATTCGAAGCGGTCACGAAAAGTCCCACGCTAGTGCAATGCCCCGCTTCGGCCTCGACAAGCTGCTTGAGGAAGCAAAGATCGACGACGTGGCTGAATACGTTCTATCGCTCTCCGGAAAATCCATCGACAAGACGGCAGCCACGCGCGGCGCGGCGACATTCAAGGAACAGTGCGTGGCCTGTCACGGAGAGAACGGCAAGGGCCTCCTGGAGCAGGGGGCGCCGAATCTGACCGATGCCATATGGCTCTACGGTGGCTCGAAGGCGCAAGTCGTCGAGTCGATTCGCACCGGTCGCGGCGGCATGATGCCGGCGTGGGGTTCGCGCCTCGATGCGACGACGATCAAGGCATTGGCTATCTATGTGCACAGCCTCGGTGGCGGCAATTGATCGCCGCTGACTCTTGAGGAGGGGTGTCATGTGCGCCTGCGGCTGCGAGCTTGCCATGGTGCTGGCCAATTCAACGCTGGCGGCGGAATCCACGGTTGCCGATTGCGAAGCGCCGCGCGACGCGCCGTACACCAGCACGGCCGATTTGCTGGAACACCTGTTGATCGGGGCGCACAGCTGGATCGGACGGTCTACCGCGGCACTCCTATCTGGATGGAGAGCAATACGGTGACTACCGTGCTCGACAATCGAAGCGGCAAGACAAGTGCCAAGGCCGGCAAGCCGCTGAACGGAGAGCCTGAAACGCATGACGTCGACGCGGTCAACACTGCCGGAAAGCGCCAGTTGTACGCCGGGCGAGATAAAATTTACCCAAAGCTGGCGCATGGACGGTTCCGCACTTTCAAATGGTTGGTGATGGCGATGACTCTCGCCATTTACTACGGGCTTCCATGGCTGCGGTGGTATCGAGGCCCGGATTTGCCCGATCAAGCCGTTCTCCTGGACATGCCGAACAATCGCTATTTTTTCTTTTTCCTCGAGATCTGGCCGCAGGAATTCTACTACATCACCGGATTGCTCGTAATCGCGGCGCTTGCGCTATTCCTTGCGACGGCAGTCGCCGGTCGGGTCTGGTGCGGCTACGCCTGCCCGCAGACAGTCTGGACCGACCTGATGGTGACTGTTGAGCGCTTCTGGCAGGGCGACCGCAACGCGCGGATCCGACTCGACAAAGAACATTGGGGTCCAGGCAAGATATTCAAGAAAGCGATGACGCACGCCACGTGGCTTCTGATTGGCCTACTCACTGGCGGTGCTCTCGTCTTCTACTTCCGAGATGCACCGACGCTTGCGGTGGAACTTGCCTCCGGCACGGCGCCGGCGATCGCTTATCTATTCCTCGGCATCTTCGCATTCACAACATATCTTCTCGGCGGCATCGCGCGCGAGCAGGTCTGCATCTACATGTGCCCGTGGCCTCGCATTCAGGGAGCGATGACGGATCGCTATACCCTGCTCGTCAGCTACAAGCCGGAGCGCGGCGAGCCGCGCGGGGCAATGCGCAAGGGCAAGGACGGCGTCGTCGACTGGTCGACGCGCGGTGATTGCATCGCATGCAAGGCGTGCGTTGCCGTCTGCCCCACCGGCATCGACATTCGCGACGGCTCACAACTCGAGTGCATCCAATGCGCGCTGTGCATCGACGCGTGCAACGAGATCATGGACAAGATCGGCCGCCCGCGAGATCTCATCGCTTACGATACGGTCGCCAAGCGCGAGGCGACCGCGAAGGGGGAGCATGAGCCGCATCGGTTTGTTCGCGCCCGCACGGTTCTCTATGCAGCCGTCCTGGCACTGGTCGCCTCGGTGATGCTCGTCGTCTGGCTGAACCGCGCAACACTCGAGATCAATGTGCAGCGAGATCGCAATCCGCCCTTCGTGCGTCTCTCCGACGGCGGCATTCGCAATGGGTACACCGTCAAGATCCTCAACAAATTGCACCAGCCGCACACCTATCGACTGCGCGCCGATGGCTTAGTTGGAGCCACCATGCGGATCGTGGGTTTCGAGGACGGCGCCGAGCCACAGATCACGGTCCCCACAGACGCGCTGCGCGAGCTTCGTGTTTTCATCACAGTGCCTCCCGACGCACTCGCACGTCTGAAGAGCGGCTCGACTGATCTTTCCATCGTAGTACGCGACATCGAAAGTCGCGCCGAGACACAGCGCACCACGAGCTTCCTCAAAGATGGAACGGGACGATGACCATCCGCCCGAATGGCCCCGCTGGCGGCGAGAACGGTTTTCTCACTGGTTGGCATGTGCTCATGATGCTGCTGGCGTTTTTTGGCGTCGTTTTCGCCGTCAATGGTGTGTTCATCGCCTCGGCGCTGAGGAGCTACTCCGGCGTCGTCTCGGTCGAGCCATATGCGAAGGGGCTGCACTACAACGACCGTATTGCCGCCGGAGAGCGCCAGGCGAGCCTCGGTTGGCATGCGACGCTTGCGGTCGCGTCGGATGGAGCCATTGCCCTCACGCTGGTCGATAACGCCGGCCGACCCGTTCGGGGTGCACAACTGAGCGCGTCAGTCGGGCGTCCGGCGACGAACCGGCTTGATCGCCCATTGACGCTCTTCGAGACGAAGCCAGGAAGATATACGTCGCAGGCCGGTCGACTGGATCGGGGAACCTGGCTCGTCTCCGTGCAGGCAGCCTCGCGCGACGGCAGTGGCGAACCCATGTATCGCTTGCGGAGACGCGTATGCCTCGAGTGCTGACGAGTTCGGCCGCAACGGATGCCACGTTAATGCGAGCGCGCGGTAAGCCTCGCACCCTGCCTGCCGGCCGCCGTGTCATTACGTTCGCGATCGAAAATATGCATTGCGGCGGCTGCCTGCGGTCGGTCGAGCGGGTGCTTTCCAAGCTGCCGGACGTACTATCGGCACGTGCCAATCTTTCTCTGCGCCGCGTGACCATCGAGACCCGAGTGCCGACCGGCGCCGAAGAGAAATATCTCGCCGCGCTCAACGCCTCCGGCTTCAAGGCCACGCTCCTTTCCGAGGATGCCTTGCGTGCTCGGACGCCCGACGACAGAGATCTGCTCCAGCGTCTCGGCGTTGCTGGGTTTGCCGCAGCCAATATCATGCTGATGTCCGTGGCGGTGTGGTCGGGACAGGCACAAGACATGCCGGCATCCTTTGTCGAGTTGTTTCATTGGCTATCCGCACTCATCGCCATCCCTGCGGTCGCCTATGCGGGCCGACCCTTTTTTGTGTCGGCCGCAAGCGCACTGTCCGCGGGTCGGCTCAATATGGATGTTCCGATTTCGCTCGGCGTGCTGCTCGCCACGGGAATGAGCCTCTACCAGACGGCGGCAGGCCTGGATCACGTTTATTTCGATGCTGCGATCACCCTGCTCTTCTTCCTACTGATCGGCCGCGCGCTCGATCAGCGAATGCGGACGCGTGCTACGGCCGCCGCCCAAAACCTGCTCGGTGCTCGCGTCACCGCAGCGACCGTACTCGATGCCGACGGGACGGCCGCACGGATCGCGACCCGCGAGATCGATGCGGGCATGCGAATCCTCGTGGCTGCCGGAGAACGCATCCCCATCGATGGTCGCCTTGCCGCGGGGGACGCGGAGATCGACGAAAGCATTATCACCGGCGAAGCCCGGCCGCGGCGCCGTCGTGTCGACGACAATGTCTATGCGGGCACGATCAATCTCGCAGGCGCCATCGAGGTGGTTGCGTCGGCACACGAAGATCGCTCGCTGCTCGCCGAGATCTCACGCCTGATGGCGGCTGCAGAGCAGAGCCGCGGCAGCTATGTACTGCTCGCCGATAGAGCGGCCGAGCTTTACGCACCGCTCGTCCATATGCTCAGTTTCGCAACGTTTGTCGGATGGATGTTGTCCGGCAACGCCTGGTCGGCGTCCCTTGAGGCGGCGATCGCGGTGCTGATCATCACATGCCCTTGCGCGCTGGCGCTTGCGGTTCCTGTGGCGCAGGTGGTGGCCGCGGGACGCCTCTTCCGAAAAGGCATCATCGTCAAAGCCGCAGACGGATTCGAGCGCCTGGCATCCGTGGATATCGTGGTGTTTGACAAGACCGGCACGCTGACGCTCGGCGAACCTCGACTTGTCGAGGATAAGGACATCGCGGGCGACAGGTTGGCACTCGCCGCGAGCCTGGCGGTAACGAGCCGCCATCCCTACGCTCGGGCGATCGTGCGCGCGGCCGAAAATCGGGGTGTTCGCGTTGTGCCGGCCACCGGGGTAGTCGAGACGACCGGCGCCGGGCTCACGGCAGCGATTGGCGATCGGATCGTCCGCCTCGGCTCCACCCGGCACTGCGGTCTCGACGCGGCGGACGTAAAAAGCGCCACACTTTGGCTTCGCGACGCAGATCTGCCGCCGCTCGCCTTCGCCTTCGCCGATCCTCTTCGTGCAGACGCACGGGCGACCGTCGCAGAGCTGAAGACGCTCGGGCTCGACGTCGAGATTCTCTCCGGCGACCGCTCCGGCGCCGTAGCCGAGGCGGCACGTTCTGTCGGAGTCGCAACGTGGCGTGCGGGCCAGCGTCCGGACCAGAAGATCGCCCGCGTCGAGGCACTGAACGCACAGGGCCGCCGCGTGCTCATGGTCGGAGACGGGCTCAACGATGCCCCCGCGCTCGCCGCCGGGCATGCATCGATCTCGCCGTCGACCGCGGCGGACATCAGCCAGACCACCGCTGACGCGGTGTTTCAGGGAGAAGCGCTCGGGCCCGTGGCCGAGGCCATCGCCGTAGCCCGCGGCGCGCGACGGCGCGCGATCGAAAACTTCGCCATCGCGTTTGCCTACAACCTGGTTTTTGTCCCGCTCGCAATGCTTGGTTTGGTGACGCCCCTGATTGCCGCGATCGCTATGTCTGCATCGTCGATCGCGGTGACCGCCAATGCCATGCGCCTCGCGCTGGACTCTAAGCGGGAGACAACGCCATGACGGCGCTCGCCTGGCTGATCCCCTGTGCGCTTGGGCTCGGAGCATTGGGTCTCGCGGGTTTCGCGTGGTGCCTAAGAACCGGCCAGTATGACGATATCGAAGGGGCGGGATGGCGCGCGCTTGATGACGACGACGTCAAATCGACACCGACCGACCACTCTTAGAGACGTGAAGGCGGGCGATGGAGCAGAAGCGAATGAGCGAGGCGTCGCCAGTGCCAGAATTGGCCGGCAGTAATGTCGCGGGCGCAAAGGGAGCCGCGGGCCGGGGCGAGGCCGGAATCCGACCCATCGCAAGAGTTCCGTTCGACGAGCCGTGGATGTGGCTCGCGGCCGGTTGGCGGGACTTGTGGCAAACACCCGCCATCGGCCTTACATACGGCGCGACATTCGCGCTCGCGGCCTTGGCGCTCGCGTCTGGTCTGTTCTCGCTCTCGGCCCTTCCGGTATTTCCGGCTTTGGCCGGCGGGTTCTTATTGCTCGCACCGCTCTTTGCCATGGGACTCTACGATACGAGCCGCAGACTTGGCGCAGGCCAGTCCGCCTCGCTCGGCACGGCAATAAGGGCGGGATTCAAGGCTCGGGGCCAGATCGCATTCTTCGGTGTCGGGCTCATGATCGTATTTCTGATCTGGCTCGAGCTTGCCTTCGTGCTTCTGGTACTTTTCATGGGCGGTAGTGGGCTTCCGCCACCCAGCCAATTCCTACCAACGCTCCTCTTTACGCTCCCGGGCCTCGGTCTGCTGATCGTTGGATCGCTTGTTGGCGGCGTGCTCGCGGCGGCCGTATTCGCCATGTCGGTCGTGGCAATGCCGATGCTGCTTGTCGAACGGATCGACGCTGTTACGGCTATGCGGACAAGTCTCCAAGCGGTCGCGCTCAATCCTAAACCGATGGCCCTCTGGGCGGCGCTGATTGCGGTCATGATCGCAGCCGGCTTCGCAACCCTGCTCGTTGGGCTTGTGGTGGCCTTCCCACTTATCGGACACGCATCGTGGCATGCCTATCGGAGCACTTCAGGGGCGAACCTTCGCTAATTGCAGAAGGTCGAATGACAGGACCGACGCAAACCTGCGCCAGCCCGCTGACGCGCTCTCGTGCGGGCGCGACTGGTCCGTGGTCGAGGCGCAGCGCAGCTCCCGATCTAGCGAACGACAAGGACGGGAATGGTACTGTGCGTCAATACGTTGTTCGTTTGGCTGCCGAGAACAAGGGCCGATACGCCGCTGCGGCCATGCGAGGCCATGACGATGAGGTCGCAATGTTTCTCCTCGGCGGTTCGCAAGATCGCTTCCCAAGGACGATCCGCGCTTTTGCAGACGGTTTCGACCGGCACGCCAGCGGCTTTGGCGAATTGCTCTATGATGGCGAGCTTTTCTTCAGCAAGCTTGGTCGTCTCGGCATGGACGATGGCCGCGATGTTTGCCGGAATCAGACCACGTGGCAACGCGCTGTGCAGTGGCTGGGTGACCATCACTCCGACGACTTTGGCTTGCGCGGCCTTGGCAAGGTCGATTCCGCATCGGAGAGCTCGCTCGCAAAACTCCGTACCGTCGGTCGGGAGCAAAATGCATTTGTACACGACATAACCTCGTCTCATTTGGCCGGCACAAAAATAGCATTCCTCACCAGACCGGCGCGAGAGGTTTTTTCATACCCTCACAACCCCGAGCAGATCGGTTGGCATCATTTGCGCCGCCCTCGGTCTGCGACAAAAATTGCTTATCATCTCGAATTCCTAGCCACTTTGAGATGCCAACCCACCGGAGGCCTGCGAGACGCGCCCAAGCTCGAGAGATAGAGAGCCGCATCCTTTGCATTCTGCAACTCGGGCTAATTTGCCGTCGTCCGCAGGCGTGCCCATCCGCTGGGACACAACGAGCACGAGGCTCGACAGCTCGCGAAGCTCTGGGATGATCTGCTATGATCTGCGACCGCCTTCCGTCGGCGACCTGGCCCGTTGCCGGTTGCTCGGTGGCGCCTCGGCGCGAGACTTAGCCAACGTTCGAATGCTCTGCCACAGGTCGGGACGATATAATTTTGCCCTGGCCATTGTCAGCGGATTGCGTGGGCAACGGTTCGTTTGCGAACCCATAGCGTCAATGTTCGCGATGTGATCCTTGACCGGTCAGATTTGGGTGTGGAGGATAAAAGATACGTGCCGCCGGCACCCGCTCGGCGAATACTGACGAACGAGCGACCTGAAGCGGCCGCGTTCGATCACATGCTGTAGGAAGGAACGCTCATGGCCTTCGAACTTGGCATGTTCGAGGAGTTCTGGCGGCGCAAGGGCCAGACCGAGGAAGGCGCATTCCGCGATGCTTTCGCCCAGGTCGAGCAAGGAGAGCGATACGGTCTTGATGTCTGTTGGCTGGCGGAGCTTCATGTCAATCCCGGGCGTTCGGTGCTGGCCTCACCGCTAAATATCGCCAGCGCTATCGCGGCGCGCACGAAGCACATGAAGATCGGCATCGCTGTGCAGGTGCTGCCGCTCTGCCATCCGCTGCGGCTCGCCGAGGAGATCGCAACGGTCGATCACGTCAGCGGTGGCCGGCTGATCTTCGGCGTCGGCCGATCCGGTTTTGCCCGCACCTACGACGCTTATGGCATTCCTTATTCCGAGAGCCGCGATCGCTTCGCCGAAGTCTTGGAGATCCTCCTGAAGGCATTTACGAACGAGCGCTTCTCGCACGACGGCAGGTACCATTCATTCCGTGACGTGCCGCTGGTGCCGAAGCCGCTGCAGAAGCCCTACCCGGAGATCCGAGTTGCCGCGACGAGCTACGACACCTATCCCGTGATCGCGGCCGATGGCTTCCCGATCCTGATCGCCGTGCGCCAGGGCAAGATCGAGGAACTGGGGCCGCACATTGCGATCTATCGCAAGGCGTTCCGAGATCAGGGGCATCCGGGGGGGTCGAAGCTTTATCTGCGTGTGCCGGTCTACGTCGGCGACACTCCGGAGGCGGCCCGGCGGGAGCCTGAGGCGTCGATCATGCCGTTCTATCGTGAGCTTGGCGCGCAGATCGCAAAGACTGCGGTGCTGGAGGGGGTCACGGCGGGTGAGAACCGGGCAGCACGAGCTGAAGCGCTGCTGAATGTCACCTACGAGGAAACATTGGCGCAGAAAGTGATCGTCGGCTCGCCCGACGAGGTTGCAGCGCGTATCAACGCGCTGAAGTCAACGCTCGGCATCGACGGCATACTGGCAGAAATGAACTGCGGCGGACTGATCCCGCATGACCGCGTGATGAACTCTATTCGACTGCTGTGCGAGGAAGTCGGGCCAAAGGTGCGGTGACGCGCTCGCCACCGCCGATAGCCAAAGCCTCGAAAGCAAGGATTTTTCTCGCAGCCTCGAACAACACCGCGAGTGTCGGGTTCAGCATCCACGCTTCGCGATGAGCAAAACGAATAATAACGACTTTGGGCAGCAGGAAAGAGTGATTGCTGCGTCCGCGATGCGAGAGCGACCAACATCGAGGCAAACCGAATCACAGCCGCTTAAGTTGGTATAGGCCGACATCAACCCAGCCCGCCTCGAACCCCGCTTCGCAATAGAGCAAATAGTAATTCCAAAGCCTGCGGAAGCGCTCATCGAAACCGAGCGCCTGCAGCATTGGCCAGGATCTATTGAAGCGCTGCCGCCAATCGGCAAGCGTTCGGGCGTAGCTCGCACCGAAGTACTCGTCGCGCGTGAGGCACAGACCAGCATGCCGTGCCTGCTCGGCGATGACTGATTTCGTCGGCAGCATGCCGCCGGGAAAAATGCTAAGTTGGATGAAGTCGGGCCGGCGACGATAGGCATCATAACGGGCGTCATCGATTGTGATCACCTGAAGTACAGCGGTTCCATCCACTGCCAGAGACGACGCAATTTTTTTGAAATAGGCAGGCCAATATGACTCGCCGACCGCTTCCATCATTTCGATGCTGGCGATCCGATCAAATGTTCCAGTGACATCGCGGTAGTCCTGCAATCGGACTTCGGCACGGCCTGCAAACGTGCTGAGCCACTCGATGGCGTGGGCTTGCTGCTCTCCAGACAGGGTCAGGCCGGTTACGTGGCATTCATACGCCGTGATCAGGTGTTCCGCGAGGGCGCCCCAGCCACAGCCGATCTCAAGAACGCGCTCCCCCCCGCGAAGCTCGAGAAGGTCGGCGATGCGTGCAATCTTTGCAGCCTGCGCGTGAGCGAGAGTCGCATCTGAAGATGCGTAGATACCTGACGAGTAGTTCAGGCCCTCGTCGAGCCAGCATTCGTAGAATGCATTTCCAAGATCGTAATGGGCCGCGATATTGCGGCGGCTTTTGCGAAGCGTATTTGCACGAAGGGCGTGGCGCACGCGTGATCCCAAGCGAGCAGCGGCAATTCCGTCACCGACGCTACCCGCAGTTCCAGTGTTTTCGATCGCCCAAAGCAGCAGGTGCTTGAGGTTTTTGCTATAAACATCGCCTCTGATGATGCTTTCAGCAAAGCCAATATCGCCGCGCAGGGCAAGGCGCATCAGTGTGCTCCAACGGCGGACGGCAACATGCGCATCGCGACCCGGCCGCTTGCCGGCCAACCGGAGACATTGTCCTGACGGAAGATCGATATGTAGGAATCCGTTGTCGGCCGGCCCAAACACGCGGCGAAACAACGACGCCCAGCGCCGCATCGACAGGTCCCCTGGAGCTTCGTCGAGCAGCACTTTCGGGTCTGCAGGCTTAGCCATCGGCTCTCTTCGAACTCCCTGATCGGCCCCCGTACGTCGCCGCATGACCGGACACTGGACGATGGGGCCTGATCGCGACGCCTTTGATCCATATTCGGAAGGCTTCCCAGTGGATCGCGCCGATGACCTTCAAGGTCAGCAGCGGGTGCATGATGCAGCGGCGCAAGAGTTCTGCGCTGGTCAGCGACAGCCTCCTGCCATGCAGAGCGGTATGAATGACGCTCTCGGCACCCTGAGAAGCCGAAATGGAAACCGCAACGCAGTCGCACGGCATGCGCACGCGGAATGTGTAGTTCTGCGCGATATCCAGGAACGGAGAAACGTAAAACGCTTTGGCAGCCGTATGCCTAGCAACGCCCGATCGGCTGTCGCCGGCTTCGATCACGTAGCTGTGTCGCTCGCCGAACGTGTTGTGCACTTCGTAGATGATGGCTGCCACATCCCCTGTGGCGTCACGGCAGAAAAAAATGCTTAGGGGATTGAAGGCGTAGCCACAAAATCGCGGCATGGTGAGAAGCTGAATGCCCGCGCCAGCGTGAGACAGGCCTGCGGCAGACAGACGCCCTTCGACGTAATCGCGCAGGCTCGCCGAGCCATGGCCATAATCGCTGTCATGCAGTGCGCAAAGGTTGAACTTGTTATGTGAAAACAAGAGCAACGTTCGATCGAGCGAACCGAGTTCGTCGATATCGACAAGCATCCACCAAACGCGGTAGCGGAATTGGTGTCGACGGGGCAAGAGCCGACTGTGGCTGACCCAGCCGCTGTAAACAGCTGAGTTAAAAGTCATGACGCGGCCTTCACATCGTCTATTGCTTCGAACCTGCCACGAGAAATACGTGCGGACTCATCTGCCACACACCAGGGGCGGCGCAAGCCACCCAAGTCCTCGGCTACCGCCAATCCGGCTTGAAGGCCGTCTTCATGAAACCCCGCTCCGAAATAGGCGCCGCAATACCAGGAGTTGAGTTGGCCCTGCAGTGACCAGAGATCCCTTTGCGCCTCCATGGCTCGGGCATCGAACACTGGATGTGAGTAGTTCTCCACGTGCAAGATGCTGTCTGCCGACGGGTATGGATCGGGATTGATGGTTACGAACAGCGGCATCTCGCCTGGCAGCCGTTGCAAGCGGTTCATCCAATATGTGACGCAGGCCCGGTTGTGCTCGACATAGTTCCAGCTCGACCAAACCTCGCGCCGCCGAGGCATCAAGGCAGCGTCGGTGTGGAGCACGGCTTGGTTGCGCGTGTAGCGGAAGGCGCCGAGCAGATGACGCTCGCGATTGGATGCATCGCCGAGCATTGCCAGGGCGTCGTCTGCGTGCCCTGCGATAACCACGTGATCGAACGCAGTGGTCGTCCCGTCGGCGGTCTGCAGCAACGCACCTCGGATATTCCTCGTGACGTGAACAACCTTCGTCGACGCGCGAATTTGTCCAGTGAAAGGGCGAATTAGCTCGCGGACGTACTCCTTGCTGCCGCCGACGACCGTGTGCCATGCTGGTCGCGCGTGAAGCTTCAGAAGACCATGGTTGCCAAAAAAGCGAATGAACGACGCCGCTGGATAGTCGAGCATGGTATCGGCCGGGGCGGACCATATCGCGGCCGCCATCGGAAGCAGATGGTCGTCTCGAAATTTGGCGCCGTAGCCTCTGCGTTGGAGATAGTCGCCGAGGGCTTCGCGAGAGCTATCCAGCGCTGGAAGGTCGCGAGTCGCAGTTGCGTAGAACCTACGCAGGTCGCGCAGCATGGACCAAAAAGACAGGCGAAGGATGTTGGCTCGCTGCGCGAACAAGGATGCGAGATCCGTCCCCGCATACTCCAAGTTGCCGGAATGGCGGGAGACGGCGAACGACATGCTCGTCTCAGAGGTTGCAACTCCCAGATGATCTAGAAGAGCGACCAAATTGGGGTAGGTGTCATGATTGAAAACAACAAAACCCGTGTCGACCTCGACCGGTCCGTGCGGACCATCGACGCTGACCGTGTTGGCGTGGCCGCCAAGTCTGCCGGACTGCTCGAACAGAGTGACGTCGTGGCGCTTGCCGAGCAGCCAAGCCGCGGAAAGCCCGGAAATGCCGGAGCCTACCACCGCAATTCGCAGACCGGATGCTGAAGATGCGTTCATTGCGACTTACGCGAGGGCTGTTGTTTGGAGTTCAACGAGCAACGTCGGGACTTGGATCACAAGGACGGAGTGATCCATCAGGAGCTTGCGAACGTTTGGGGAAGCATGCAGGCTCTTTTGAAACCTTCGCGAAGATACCGGCTACCTGTGCGGCCGCCGCGGAAGCTGACGGGCGCAGGGGGCGTCCTTGTCGAACTTGCGAAGACCGGGGCCGTCGTGTCGGCTAGGCAGGAAAAGCGCGAGGCGCAGCTGGAATTCTGCGATTTGATCGTAGCCGTGGGGCGAGATCGGGACCGCCGCGCCTATGCGCGATTGTTCGAGCACTTCGCGCCTCGAATCAAACGCTTGATGCTGCAATTCGGGGCCCCCCCTGCGTGCGCCGAAGAAATAGCTCAAGATGCGATGCTGGCGGTGTGGGAAAAAGCGCGCCTTTTTGATCCTGCTGGCGCTAGCCCGTCTGGCTGGATCTTTCGGATCTCCAAGAACCTTCACCTCGACGCGCTGCGTCGCGACCAACGATTTGCCGAGTTACGGCCGGCGCCCGAGCCGGATGAAGTGCCCCAACCCGATGCAATTATGTCGGCACGTGACACGCACGAGCGTGTGCGCGACGCGATGACTTTGCTGAGTGCAGAACAACTGCGGGTGATAACGCTCTCCTTCTTCGAGGAGAAGGCCCATGCAGAAATAGCCAAAGAGCTGGGCATTCCGCTGGGGACGGTGAAATCCCGGGTGAGGCTCGCCATGCAAAAGCTCCGCGAACTATTGGACGGCGACCGATGACGATGATCCGTCACCACCCGACTGATGAGACGCTTGCAGCTTATGTCCGCAATGCTCTTGACGAGGGCCGTCACGTGGTTGTGGCAGCGCATATCGAGCACTGCCCTTCCTGTGCTCGCATGATGACGGCAGCGGACAACCTTCTCGGATTGACACTCGAGGATGCCGAACCCGCGCCGCTTCGGCGCGATGCTTTGACTAAGGTGCTTCGGCGGATCGATCAGAGAGCAGCCGGGGAAGGTCTATTTCGCCATCCGACCGCAAAGCCGCCGCCTGGGATTGGTGCGCTGGCAGGCTACGAGCTGGGGCCTTGGCGTTGGATCGGCCCTGGCGTACGCCGTCGCTCCGTTTCGGTGCCGCGGCACCACGGGGCCCGAGTCTTCATGCTCAAGGCAGCGCCCTGCACAAGCCTTCCGCATCACACGCATACGGGCACAGAATTGACGCTCGTCTTGCAGGGCGCGTTCGCCCATGCTGGCGGACGCTTCGGTGTCGGCGATTTTGAAGAGGCCGATGGCACGGTCGAGCACCGGCCGGTCGTGGAAGCCGGTGAGGATTGCCTCTGTTTGGTTGCGATGCAAGGACAACTGCGGTTGTTGGGCCGCATTGGGCGCATCCTGCAGCCCTTCGTGCGCATGTGAGGCCCTTGTGGATCTGCCTGCATTTTCCATCGCCGTGATCCTGCAGGCCCTCGCGCTTTCGCTGATCATGGCTGCAGCCTGGTCAATCCACCGGCAAACCGGCAATTCGGGTTGGGTCGACACGGTGTGGACAATCGGACTGGGATCCGTTGGTGGCTTCGCGGCGTTGGCCCCATTGCATGCAGACGACGTATGGATCAGGCAGCTTGGCGTCGCCGGGTTACTCGGAATATGGGCGATGCGCCTCGGCCTTCATATTGCGTTTCGTACGATGGGCATAAGCGATGATCCGCGCTATGCGGAATTGATCCGCCACTGGGGTTCCGATGCGCCGCGAAAGATGTTTTGGCTGCTTCAGAAGCAAGCTCTCGCGACCATACCGCTGGCGATGTGCGTGCTCCTGGCAGCTCATAATCCAGCTCCCGCGTTCAGATTCCAGGACGTTCTCGGACTGGTCGTCTTGACTGTCGCGATCGCGGGTGAAGCCGCGGCAGATCATCAATTGCGCGCCTTTCGCGCTCAGCCCGCCAACAAAGGCAAAGTTTGCGAAGTCGGATTGTGGCGCTCGTCGCGCCACCCCAATTACTTCTTTGAATGGTTCGGCTGGCTGGCGTATCCGTTGATAGCGATTGATCTCGCGGGCGCCTATCCGCTCGGCTGGCTCGCAGTCGGCGGGCCCCTGTGCATGTATTGGCTGCTCGCTCATGTGTCCGGAGTGCCGCCCCTCGAGGCGCATATGCTTCGGTCGCGAGGAGATGCGTACCGAGCCTATCAATTGCGCACGAGCGCGTTCTTTCCGCGCCCCCAGAGTGAAGGAGAGGCAGGCTCGCTGCGATGACAATTCGTCAGAAGGCATTTAATCTGGCTGAACGCGCGCCAGTCCCAGACGTGTTGGTTCGATTGGCAATCGAGCAATTGGTCAGCAGAACAAGTCGTCTTCTGGCTCGTGCCGATCGGTGTTCGACAGCGCGCTTTGCCGAGGATCTCGCCCGGCTGCCAATCGCCATCCATACCGATGTGGCCAATGCGCAGCATTATGAGATGCCTGCTTCGTTCTACGAACTGGTGCTTGGGTCACAGCGAAAATACTCGTGCTGCTACTTCGACTCGCCGCGAGCAACGCTAGGCGACGCAGAGGAGAGAGCGCTCGAGCTGACGGGTGAGCATGCGGATCTGGCAGACGGGCAAACCATTCTCGAGCTGGGTTGCGGCTGGGGCTCGCTTTCGCTTTGGATGGCGCGAAAATATCCCGGCGCCAACATCGTGGCGGTTTCCAACTCGCGCTCTCAGCGCGTGTTCATCGAACAAAGGGTGCGAGAGCAGAGCCTTGCAAACCTGAGCGTCGAGTCGGCCGATATGAATGAATTCAGGACCAAGCAGCAATTCGAACGCATCGTATCGGTCGAGATGTTCGAGCATATGTCCAATTGGCGCGAGCTATTGGGCCGGGCGCGTAGCTGGATCGCTCCCGGCGGGCGAATGTTCATGCATATCTTCAGCCATAGAACCACGCCCTATTTCTTTGATCATTCCAACGAGGACGACTGGATCGCACAGCATTTTTTCACCGGGGGCGTGATGCCGAGCCATGATTTGATCCGCTGTTACTCTGACCATTTTGAAGTAGAGAAGGAGTGGCACTGGGACGGATCGCACTATGCGCGAACCGCCGACCGCTGGCTCGCGCGCTTCGACGCAAATGCCGAGGCCGTGGCACGTATCTTCGACGCGGTTTACGGATCCCAATCAAAGCTCTGGCAGCGTCGGTGGCGCTTATTCTTCCTCGCAACGTCGGGGCTTTTTGGATTCAAACAGGGTCACGAATGGGGGGTGAGCCACTTTCTTCTCAAACCTACCAATCGTTGACGTCTCTTCAGCCGCGCCATGCAATGATGAAAGCTGCAACGGCAGCGGCGACGGTGCCCGAGACCACGGCGCCATAGATGATGTCGACCAGTGTGATCTGCAGCGTCCAGTTTCGTAATGTGGCGTAGTTGGTGAGCTCATAGGTGGCGTACGCGAACGCGCCAAACAGCGCGCCACTCCACAAGGCCGTTACAGCCGAGCCGGACTTCAGACCCGGCTCAATTGCGAACAAGACGAGCCCGGCGGGATAGATGATATAAAACGCAATCGCCGGGGCGACATTTATGTTCGGGAGCAAAATGTCTCCGAGTGTCTGCTTGTAGAGCCGCGCACCCATCGTCGTCAGCCAGACGATGTCGATCACGGCGAAAAGGGCGAGCGCGGCAGCATATGCCATAGCGTAATTCATGTTGTGACCTCGGGTAATCCTGGGATTCAACGCCGTGGAGCGTCATCTGGATCACTCCTCGAGGCCACTCATCAGATGGGGTCAGCGCCCGTAAAAGTGCCTGCCGCGGATACCTCTCTTTTCGGCGGCGCTGAAGCCGTCATAGGTGCGCACCATCTGTGTCACGCGCGGATTCCCCGCCAGCCTCTTTCTGTTTCTGGCCAAGAAATCGCAGTAAAACGCATTGAACGGGCAAGCGTTGTCGCCTGTGCGGGCTTTGACATCGAACGCGCAGGAGTTGCAGTAGTCCGACATGCGATTGATTTAGGCGCCCGAGTCGATATAGGGCTTGGACGCCAGCAACCCAGCATCGGCGAACTGGCTCATTCCGATCAGCTCTTTCGCGATCTGCCTCGTCCTCGGTTAGCTCGCGACGGCACCCTACGTGGTGGTGCTCGCGCTGCTCCTCGTTGACGGCGCCAGTAGCTACGGTGACGCGGGGGCGATCAATGCAGGCATCGTCGCGGCCGCTCGACCCGAGATCCGAGCCGCCGCCCTGGTGCTGTTCGGTTTTTTCGGGTTTAGCAGCGGCTTCCTTGGCCCTTTCGCTGTCGGGTTTGTCCTGAAACTCACGGGTGGCGCAGCGGAGCCGACGGCATGGCTTTGGGGCTTCGCAGTGATGGGGCCCGGCTTCGTCGTCGCAACCGCGAGTATGGCCTGGAGTAGGCCAAGCTAAGCTCAGCCGCCAACGCGCGCGCTTTGTCATCTTCAATAGCGCGCCGCCAATGCCACGAAGCCGCCAGCCATGCCTAACTTCGCAAGCTTATTTTCCTCGCACGACAATTTAGCGTTCCAAGCTATCCGCGCGCTGTCCCCGCGACGCGCCCGGTCAACTTCCGCAGCTCCTTCATTTCTTCGAACCGCTTCGTCACATCGCGCATGATGGCGGCCATGCCGATCATGCTGCCTTTGTCGTCCTTGAACGGTATGATGGAAAATTCCACCGAGATGCGGCTGCCGTCTTTGCGGAGTGCCGGCACGGACAAAAGATCGCCGCTGCCATACCTGGTGTGCCCCGTGCGCATGGTCTCGGCATGGCCTCGGTTATGCCGCTCGCGCAGGTTGTCAGGGATGATGATCTCGAGCGACTGACCGACTGCATCCGCGCTTGTGAAGCCGAAGATGCGTTCGCAACCCTGATTCCACATGCGGATCACGCCCTCCCGGTCGCTGTAGAGAATGGCATCGGGGCTGCCGGCGACGATGCGCGCAGCGAGGGCGTCGAGGCTGAACTCTTGCAAGTCGATGGTCATGTTCGTCGCGCCTCGGCAACCGCTAGGTCACCAAACACTTGTCGCAAATCCTTGGGTCTCAGCGCGATGCTCGCGACCGTGTGACGGTCGAGCTCGGCCAGAAACGCGGCGAGCGCCCGGCGCAGCACGGCCGGCAGCCGGCAGCAGCCGCTGATCACGCATTGATTACCCGTCGAGAAACACTCTACGAGCGCGAGGTCGGGCTCGGTCGTGCGCAGCACGTCGCCGAGGCGGATCTCGTCTGCGGGCCTGCCAAGCTTGAGCCCGCCCGTGCGTCCACGCACCGCTGTCAAATAACCGGCACGCGTCAGCGCGTTCACGACCTTCATGAGATGAGCCCGGGAAACGCCGTACGACGCGGCCATCTCGTCGATGGTCACTAATCGGTCACCGACGGCATGCGCGTACATCAGAATGCGCAGGGCAAAATCAGAGAACCGTGTGAGCTGCATGGGAGGCCTGCGACAATTTCGATAAGAGTCATAATTGACATATGTTTTGCGGGCAAGCAACCTATAAAAGATATATTTGTAATATGTTTTTTCGGGAGAGAGACATGCAGCTCAAGCTCGAAGCCCAAGTGATCGAAGAATGGAAGACCGCCGCCGAGGAGACAACGGTAGAGCCAGGCTCCGACCGCAATGACGGCCTGCTCGATACGGCGATGCCCATCATGATCGCCGCCTATGGCGTCGCGATCGCCATCGTCACCTTCACCTTCTGGCAAAGTGGGGACACCCTGCTCTCGATCGCAATCTGTGCCGTCTACATGGTCATGTTCTTCGGCGTGCCGATCATGATGGCGCGCGTGCGAAACCGGCACGACGAGCGCTGGTGCGGCGAGAGCCCCGACGCTGTGGTCGATCGCGTAGCGATTTTCGGCGGTAGCATCGGGCGTAAGGAGGCCGTTCTGCAGATGGTGATCGTGCCGCTGGCCGTCGTCGTCGCCTTCGCGGCGTTTGCCGTGATCTGGCTCTCCGTCAAGCCTTGAGGCGCCCATGACCTTTGTCGTCACCGAGAACTGTATCAAGTGCAAGTACACCGACTGCGTCGAGGTCTGTCCGGTGGACTGCTTCTACGAAGGTGCCAACATGCTCGTCATTCACCCGGACGAGTGCATCGATTGCGGCGTCTGCGTGCCCGAATGTCCGGCGGAGGCGATCGTGCCCGACACCGAGCCGGCGGCGACGGATAACTGGCTGACGCTCAACCGCACCTATGCCGAGCAATGGCCGAACATTGTCGCCAGGAAACCGGCACTGCCGGGTGCCGATGCCGAGAACGGACGCATAGGCAAGGCGGCGGAGTTCTCGCCCGAGCCTGAGGCTGAGGAAGTCGCGCCAAGATGATGCTCCTGGCGCATACCGAGACCTTCGGTGCGACGCGCCTCAGGCTCGTGGTCGAAAGCGCCTCTCGCTCCTCTTCTCGATCCCGGACGGCGGATATTGAACGCCCCAGAGCGAACCGGGTGCGCTTGGTTCGCACTACTGCTTTTCTGAACTCATGGTATCGCAGGCACGCGCCTTCCGATGCGCCTGATCACTATCGCACCCCCCTAGATCGCCGAGATGTCGCGGGGCCGCGGCTGATATAGGCCTCTAGTCCAGTCGCGAGACCCGTCGGCATTCCGATCGGGAAGGTCCATCGCTGCCGGCGGGCGAGGGATTTGCGAGATGAAGCACCGACTTGGTCAGCGTGATCTTCGCTCGTGCGCCGTTGCGAGCCACTGCGGTGCCATTGAGGATCAGCGCATAGCCGCCCGGCTCCCGGGGTGGCCAGAACAGCGAGACGTTCGGCATCGCGGCGATGTTCTTGGCCGCTGACTTGCCCAAGGCGCACGCAATCACATTGCCCTTGAGCTCGACCGCCACACTGCTCGTGTGCGGCCCGTCGGCCGTCATGGTCAGCAAATAAGCCTCTGTGCCGTACTCGGAGAGCGCATCGGCAAGCGTCGGAATTGCCATGAGAGTGTCCTCGATCTTCCCTGTCCTGACTTCGCCGGATCATCTCTTGCTGTGTGAATGACGACTTCGGCGGTGTCGGCACGTCGCCCCAATTCCTGATGGTGCCATTCAGCGGCTGTGCTCGAACCTCGGAAACAGCACGGTATTCTCGAGATTGATGTGCTCCATGAGGTCAGTCACGAGCTTCTCGACGCCGCGATAGAGGCCTTGCCAGGAGCGGCAGGCGTCCTTCGGCAGCACGAAGTTTCGGCAGGTCGCCTGCAGCCCGTGAATGAGCTTGGCATGGCTGTCGTGCTCGTGCCGCATCACCGTGATCGGGCCGAACAGCGATCCCTTGAAGTCGGATCGGATCGCAAGGAACAGGATCTGCTCTTCCTTTCGCATGTGATCCTCGAGCTCGTGCTGGGCCCGCAGGAACCTCGGGATGAGTTCGGTGCACCGCCTCGACCTTGCCGGCGAGCAGTCTCAATTCGGGAAGCTCGCGTCGGTGCGTGTCGTGGTAGCGGGAGAGAATGTAGCTGACGAGCTCGCTCGATCTTGTGACGACGGAAGACGGCCGCGGCTCCGGCCAGATTTGCGGCGATCTCACCGACGGTCTTAGCGTCGGATGGGTGTGGCGTGCGCCCAGGGGTGATGACGTTGCTCCGGATCATCGAGGAGGGTGACATCGAGCAGGAGATCAGCTAAGCAGACAAAAGAGTCATTTGTAATGTCTGTTTTATGCGCCTCTGTTGATGGCCAACGGCTCACGTGAGGAAAGCCGGAGGCAGGAAGGATGATGTCGCAATGACCAACACAAGCTCACGTCCCGACGATGACGAAGCACAAGGCTCGTACGCTTCGCCTCCCTGCTTGATGCATGAGCTCGACCCGCTCTATGGCGGCATCGCCCCTGATCCGGTCGCGTCCCGCCACGTAGCGCGTTGGCGTAAGGTGGAGCGCGAGCGTCTGATCGCGGCGCGCATCGCGCTTCTTGTTTCCGAGCGGGAAGAACACGCCCGTCTCATCTCCCGTCATCTCGACAGCCTCGTGCCGCGCTCTGCGGGGACGATCGTCAGCCTCTACTGGCCGTTCCGTGCCGAGCCGGACTTGCGGCCCTGGATGTCGGAGGTCTGCGGGGGAGGCGTACGCACGGCACTTCCCGTGGTCGTGGCCAAGGGACAACCTCTTGTTTTCCGGGAATGGACACCTGACGCGCGGCTCGAGCGCGGCGTATGGAACATCCCTTTCCCTGCCGACGGTGCAGTCGTAGCGCCGAACGTCGTCCTCGCACCGCTCGTAGGCTTCGATGCTGATGGTTACCGCCTCGGCTACGGGGGCGGCTTCTTCGACCGGACGCTTGCGGCGATGGTAAGCAAGCCGCTGGTCATCGGCGTCGGTCATCCCGTGCAGAAAATTACGACCATCTACCCACAGCCGCACGACATCGGCATGGACTGGATCGTAACCGGCCACGAGGCGCCCGTTGCCGGAAAGACGTCGTGATGACGAGCACGGCGGAGCAGATGCGAGCCTATCGCGGACCGGGCATACTCAGCTTCGGATTCCGCCCCTTTTTTTTCGGTGCCGCCGCCTGGGCAGCACTCGCCGTCGCGCTCTGGCTGCCTATGCTATCGGGAAGCCTTGTCCTGCCCACAGCATTCTCGCCAATCACCTGGCACGTGCACGAGCTGATCTACGGTTACGTACCTGCCGTCATGGCCGGCTTTCTGCTAACGGCCGTGCCCAACTGGACGGGACGGCTGCCGGTGGTCGGCCATCGCCTGCTGTTTCTGGTTCTCACGTGGATTGCCGGGCGCATGGCGGTGCTTACCTCCAACGTGATCGGCGTTGGATTGGCCGGGGCAGTCGACGTGTCCTTCCTCGGCCTGCTCAGTGGGTTCATTGCGCGCGAGATCCTCTCCGGGAAGGACAGACGCAATCTCAAGGTCCTGGCGATGGTGGCACTTCTCTTGGTGGGCAATATCGTTTTCCACCTCGAGGCCGCCTTTGACCGGGCATCTGGATTTGGCACGCGTATCGGTATCGGCGCGACGGTGCTCCTCATCATGCTGATCGGCGGGCGCATTGTTCCGAGCTTCACCCACAACTGGCTGGTGAAACGAGGCACGGGAAGATTACCCAGTCCGTTCGGTCGATTCGACGAGGCAGCGATGGTGGTGAGCGGCATTACGCTCGCGACTTGGGCGGCGGAGCCCCAGCATCGCATCACAGCAACGCTTGCTGTGGTCGCAGCGCTCGTCAATGCGGGGCGAGTCGGTCGTTGGGCCGGATACCGGACGGTCGCCGAGCCGCTCGTGCTCATCCTGCACGCGGCGTTCGCATTCGTCCCGATTGGCTTTGCGCTCGTTGCACTCGGTATTGCAAGGCCAGACATCCTCGCACCGACTGGTGCCTTGCACGCCTGGACAGCCGGGGCAATTGGCCTCATGACGCTCGCTGTGATGACGCGCGCAAGTCTGGGCCATACGGGTCGGCCATTGACTGCGACACGAGCGATCCAGGCCATCTACGTCGCGGCACTGATTGCCGCGCTTGCGCGCATTCTGGCCGCGTTCTCCGTGCTTCGCGAACCGATGCTGCACCTGTCCGCGATCGCCTGGGTGCTCGCCTTCGGCGGCTTCGTTGCCGCTTATACGCCGCTTTTAATGCGGGCCAGAAGGTGACGGTGCGGATCAACCGTATATCTGGCGCATTCTCGCGGCTAAGACGGTGGAATCGTGGCTGTCGACGTGCCGGCGTGCGCTGCCTGCGAGACACGACCAACCCTTGCCGACGGATTTTCAAGGGAGTTCTGTCCCAGTCGCCCTCAGCAGCCGCTCGTAGGCCCGGACTAGAGTCATGTAGGGGTTGCGGGGTACGCCAATGTTGTTGCCGAGGCGAACCTCGAAATGCAGGTGCGCTGTCGTCGCGCCCGGCGTCGCCTTGTCGAAGTTGCCGATTTTACCGACCCTTTGGCCGCGGGCAACCGGCACAAACATGCCCTTCTTCATTCCCGCATCCCGCAGCGCAGTTGGGCTCATGTGAAGGTACATGAAGTAGAGCTTGTTGCTGCCGTCGTCATACTGCAATCGGAGATGGTTCTCGTATGGCGGCTCCTTCCACCACGATCTGCCATCGATGACGGCCACGACATCAAAGAGGTCGATCCTGCAGCGCTCGTTGTCGGTATCGGGCATGCAGTTACCCGGGCGGAGGTCCTGGCCCGCATGCCCCTTGCTGAGCGGGCAGCCCGACGGGTTTCCGTCTCCTCGTGCCTCGCAGTAATTGTCACGCCAGGGATAGGCATAATTCTCGACGTGGCCTTCGAAATGCAGCAACTCCTTGCCGGTCTGCGGACATTTGTATCGATCGAACTGGTCGCCAGGTTGCTCAGGAATGTCAATCCGCTGGCCCAAACAATCGCCCCAGTGCAGGAAGACCTGCGTGTTGGCGTAGGCCGGTGCTTGCCTGATCGGGAAGAGCAAGTTGCTGCCGTAGATGACCCGGCTGGTCGAGCCGCCCCGATTCTGCTCGCTGGTGCCGGGAATCAACGATCCCGGCGCATGGAACTTGAAGTCCGGGTGCGCCTTCGTTGGCTGCGGCACGATGCGTGGGACGTGCCGCTTGATCTCAAGCGGCGCACCGCCGATCAGGCGCAGCCCGCGCAGCGCTTCGCGCACGATGGCATCCGCTTGCCTGCACGAGAGCCGGCTCGCCACGGGCGGATCGTTCGAGCAATTCACGTTGACGAAGTAGGGCACGCCGTACTTGCGAAACGTGTAGGTGACTTCTTCCGCGCCGAGGGTCCTGCGCAAGCCTGGATAGAGATCTTGCAACTCCGGCACCGGTTCGCCGGGCTCGTCGCCATCGTACATCAACACCGATCCCGCGATGTGCAACTGCGGCTTCAGCCCTACGGCGAGACCATGATCGCGCATCGCCTTCGCGCTGGTCGTTGCGATCATGTCGTAGCCCGATGGGCCCGCCACGAACTGCAGCTTCACGATCGATGGGCTGTGGTAGGTGGCCCCCTCTTTTGCCTTGCCGCCGCTTGCGCGAGCCCACTCGGTGAGCAGTCGGGTGGCGTCAACGGGCGCCAACACCGGGATCGGAACGCTCTCGACGCCGCGATAGATCTGACCGGCTCTTTCGTTCAAGAGCGCCAGTGGCAGCATGTCCTCCTTTACCGTGTAGCTCTCGAGCCGCTTGCGAGCGCGCGCTAGATGTTGCGGTGGCCATCGCCCACTCGTTGTGGGAGCGGCAAGCAGTGGCGACAGAGCCTGCGCATCCCGCGCCGCGGCCGGCCAATCGATCTCGACCCGGCGGGCGACCGCCTGTTCGTCCCGCTGGGCCTCGGCCGGACCGCCGAGGCACGTGGCGAGCGCTGATGCAGCAAGGCCTGGAAGGGCCGCGCGCATTGCCGTGAGGCGACAAGGCCGGCGGTAGAATTCGTCCGTCATGACGTGGTCCCTTCCTTGTGATTGCCGCCAGTCTGAGCCAATGGCTGCAACACGAGAGGAGGCCGCGCGTCGGGTGACAAGAATGTGCGCCGCTCTCGGTCAGCGGCTCAAAGCGCGGTCCTGCAGCTAGGAGAATGTAGTATTTCATCCGGTCGAGCACATAGGGCCAAAGCTGGATCATTGGCTGAATTTCCGGTGCTTTCCTCGACCTGCCCTCTGACATAGTCTCGGTCACTTCGATGCGAGGCTGCGTTCTGATCGGCGCGGCAAGCCTGCTTGAGCTTCTTGAAGCGAGAGGGCTAATCAGATGGCAACGACGACAGCGGCAAATCTTCCTACCCCGGACTTTTCCGGTGCGCGCTCCTGCATTGGGGGCCTGCGACCATTTCGAGATGTGGGCTATCGTCTCGAGTGGGAGAGGCCATCATCGGCTCCAAACAAGCTGGTCGTGCATAATTACGGCCATGGAGGCTCCGGCATTACCATGAGCTGGGGGACTGCCAGCAAAGTGCGAAAGATCGTCCAGGATCACCTGACCACCACGCCAGACCGAACGGTTGCCGTGCTGGGCTCGGGCGTCATGGGCCTGACAACGGCAACCGAGCTGCTCAGACTCGGCGTGTTGGTGAAGGTTTATGCGGAGAGCTTCTGGAGCGGCACGACCTCGGCCGTTGCCGGAGGACAGTGGGCCGCCTCCAAGGTGAACTACAGTGACAAAACAGAGTTCAAGGAGATCCTCAAGGTCTCCTACGAGACATTTAAGGCCAGCATTGGCCAGGGGTTCGGCGTTTCCGAGCGCCCGAATTATACCCCCGTGCGTGCCCCTAATCTCGAAACCATCCTGCGGCTGCTACCTGGCCTTCTGCCGCCTCGTCAAAGTGTATCGCGGCTGCCGTTCGAACATCACACAAAGCCTGGTTTTGTCTATCAGACGCTGCTGGTCGAGCCGCCGGTCTTTCTGCAGCGACTCGACGACGATCTTCGTGCGAATGGCGTCCAATTCTGCCAAAGAACGTTTTCGCGCATAGATGACGTGCTGGCGTTGCCGGAGGATATCATCGTGAACTGCACGGGCATGGGGGCCAGGAAACTTTGGGGCGACAAGTCCCTGAAGCCAATCAAGGGCCAGCTGGCCCTGCTCCCGCCCCAGGTCGGCCTCGACTATCTCTACAGTCAGAACGGCTACATATTTCCGCGGGCAGACGCCGTCGTCATCGGTGGGTCGTTCGAAACCACTTTCTCGTCGCCGGATCCGGATCCCGTGTGTTGCAACGAGTTGGTTGACTACATCAAGGGCCAATTCGGCAAAGGACCCGAGATCCCTCTGCCCGACTGTCACATTCATCATCCGACCAAGCTTCGGCTTCTGGCGTCGGAGCATGTCGTCGGAAGTTGACCGGTTCCTGGCTCCAGAGGGCGACTGCCCGCCGTCGGCTCTCACGAGCAAGGCGGAGCCAGCAGCCCCTCCGAAACCGCGCTGCAGGCCTCGATAAATCCTCGAAACACCCGGTTGCCGGCATGATTGGAGCCGGCGAATCGCTCCTGGTGCCATTGAAGGCCGAGAGCGAACCCGCGTCCCGGCACTTCGATGGCCTCGATCACGCCGTCATCTGCGCGCGCAGCGGCAACGACGGACCCGGACAACTCGCCGACCGCTTCCTGATGGGAGGTATTCACCATAAGTGAGGTCTCCCCGACCAGGGCGAACAACCTAGTATGCGGTGCCAGCGTGACCTTGTGCAGACCGTCCTGCTTGTCGTGCTCGAGGACCGTCGGCGAGGAGGTCTGCACGTCCGACCACAACCGGCAGCCATTGACGCAAGCGAGCAGCTGCATTCCCGCGCACAGCCCGAGAATGGGTTTGTTGCGCCCCAGGTAGCCGGAGACGATTGCTTGCTCGATGGAGAGCCGTTCCGAAGGGGGAGCCCTGGACACCTTGCCCCCGAGATACCAGGCATCGGGATAAGCAAACCGGCCGCCGCCGCACACGACACCGTCGAAATCCTCAACGACTGTTTCGACAATCTCGTGCAGGTATGGCACCCCAAATGGCAATCCGCCGGCATCGCAGATAGCTGTGAAAAGCGTTTTCGGTGCCTCGTAGCGACTTGCATCACCACTCGTATTCTCGTCGAGAATGACTGCGATCCTTGGCTCGCGCTTCATCTGTGGCCTTCAGCTCGCCGGCAATGACCTCAATTTGAGTCTCGCCCACATGAGGGGCGTCATGATGGAACCGTGCTCCTCGATACGCGCCAACTCGGCAGAGATCGTAGCGTAGTCCTCGGAGCCCTCCAATATCGTCTTGCACAAGTCTCGCGGGTCCGAGCGTTTTTCTTCGACTGGGCCGTCGACATAGATGCACGACACCGTTGGTTGCCAATAACCGTTGGGATTTCCAAAGGTCAGCAGCGCGCCCCGCATCTTGATCTTCGCCCTGCCGGCTCTTTCCGCCTGAAGGAGTGTCAGTCGCACTTGGCCATCCGAGAACGCGGGCAGGCTCAAGAGGCTGCGCTCGCGATTGATATGGATGTCGCCATTGTAGCGTAGCTCCTCGCGAACGCCGACTTCCGCCATGTAGCATTGCAGTTCGATGAACGACAGGCATTCCTGGCTCTCACTCATGCGGATGTCGAGAATGCCACGCGTAATATGGCGAGCCGTAAGGAATGAACGCCGATAGAGATAATAGCGGCTGCAAAGGTATTTGAAGTCGTCCTTGTGATAGCCACCGAACGGCGAGACTTGGCTTGGAACGCTGACTGTGAGGCCATAGTTTTTTGGGTCAAGGGCAGTGCCGGCGAAGATGCTGATGAAGGTGTGTCGTCGAAACGCGAGCGCCGCGCGACCGGTCGTCTGCATGCACTTCTTGTACGTGTTGAGCGAGACCTTCAGCACCTGGTCCGCATATTCCGCATCATTGAGGGAGAATAACTCCCTGTGCGCCCGTAAATCGGCCTGGAACCGGTCCCGCTGGCGCCCGGAAAGGCGAATCGACATATCGCGACCTACCGATTGTCAGAAACTCTTGGCAGACGACCCGTGCCCAGTCGCAGGGAAGAGCCTGCGCCTCGCTAATCCGCCACACTCCTTATTCTGGCACTTCTTGCCGGAAGTTGCCAGAAGTTGAGAGAAGTTGACAGCGACATCAGAGATGTCGGCCGATGACCCGCAGAACGTGGTTGCAGGATGGTCTTTTAGTTCAAGCTTGGCAGCGCAATGTTTGCTCCATCGATGCAGGCAACGTGGTGTTGTCGAGATCGATCGCATTGATGGAGAACCACTATGAAGAGTTTTGCTCACCCCATGCGCGGCGCACGCAGCAGCCAATTGCCGATTTGTGCGCTTGCCCTGCTGCTCGGCGCCGGTCTGCTTGCCGTACCGGCCCACGCAAGCGGCGTGTCCCCAGTCTGGATCACGATTCAGGACAGCGCGCCACGCTCAGTCTTCGACGAGATCCGGGATAGCGCACCGCTAGCCCCGGTGTTTGAGACGCTTCGCGACAGCGCGCCGTGAATTGCGAAATCAAAGAAGCCCGCGAGAGTCACTGAAATATTCGCAACTCTGATATTTATGGAGCATTCCAATGAAGTATTTCCTGATAGCAGCGTTCACAGCCGTCGTCCTGTTTTCGGGCGCCGCCCAGGCGACGGACGTGTCCACGGTCTGGACCGAACTCAACGAAAGCGCGCCGCGCTCGATCTTCGACGAGATCCGAGATTCAGCGCCGAGGTCGGTGTTTGATCAGCTCAACGAGACCGCCCGACTGGAAGCGGCTGGAGATAGCGCAGACACCGATCGCCTAGTTGGGGAGTAAATATCGGTCTTCGATCTGCATAAGCGATAAATAAGCAGCAATCGGCCAGTCGAACTCCGGCCGTGCCTAACCGTCCAATAGGATTTTCGAGCGCGAAGTATATTACCGACACGTGTTATCCGGTGCGCCTCCAATTCGCTGCGGCTACGGAACGCCTGCCGGACCCAGGTTTATTGTCGATCGGGCTCGGTCTATTGGAGTCCCGGCCGGAGGTCGCCTCGCGTGACCTCCGGCCTTTCGTGTGGGAAGACTCCCGTGCGATAGCTGGGAATTTATCGCGGCTGCGGCTGGGGTCGGAGGATCGACGGCTGGCTCCACCGGCCCGATCTCCTCAAGATGGGCCGTGTCGTCCTGCAGGCCGAAGCTCTATGCGGCAAGATCGAGGAGTTCCGGTTCCAGCAGCAGCGCATTCCCGCGCTCGCCTTCGATTTGGGCCAGGATAGCTGTGTCTTTCTTTCTGAAGGTCTTGGCGACACTCCCGTCCCATATGCTGGCGTGGCTTTGATCGCGATCAAGGAGCTCGGTTCGCAAGACCTGATCTTGGCATCCACCGTTGGAGGCGATGATATGCGGCAATCGTATTGGGCCATTATGGCGGCAACCTTGTCCTTGTCGACGCCGCACATCGCGAGAGCCGACGCAGACCTGTTCAAGGAGCGCTGCGCCAAATGTCATGCGCGCGCCAGTCTCCTGGCCGCCAACCTCAAGGGACAAACAAGAGATGATAAGGCTGCCGCCCTAGACGCATTCCTCAAGACCCACCACGCCGATGACGGGCAGGTTCGCGCAAAGATCATCGCCTATCTGATGAACCCTGCCGGCAAGTGACACTCACCTCAAGGCGAACAGAACCATTCCCATCGAGAGAACCGCGAAGATGGCGAGCGCCTGTCTCGTGCGCGCGCGATCGATGCGACCTCGCCCTGCAGCAAAATCGAAGCGCTCGTAATGGATGGCCTCGGCCGGAACCCGAAGCTCGAGCAGGAGATCGGTGACCTGCTCCATCATGCGCGGCGGGCCGCAAACATAGGCGACGGCATCGGGCGGCGAAGAGCCGATCGCCTCGGAAAGCTGCGCGGCGCCGATCGGTGCTCGCGCAAACTCAGGCTCGCACGCGCCCGTATCCACGAAATATCCGACCTCCAGGTCGATGACCGACTGCAACTCGCGCAGCCGCTCCAAACCCGAGAGCTCGGACGGCCTTCGCGCAGCATAGAGCAGCCGGAAGCTGCGCCGATCTCTCGCCAGCGCGGCCTGCTCCAGCATGCCGAGCAGAGGTGCGATGCCGACGCCACCTGCGACCATCACCACGGTTCGGCCCGAGGCGCCAAGTGTGAAGCTGCCATGGGGCCCGTCAACCGCCACCCGGGTCCCCGGCTCGATCCTTCCAAAATCATTCGTGCAGTCTCCTGCTTCGCGGACGATGAGCCGAAGCTCCGGCAGTTCGTTGGCTGCCGATGCGATGGAGAACGGGTGATCGTGGAAGGGAGGGCGATAGGGAGCCATCGTCAGCCAGATGAACTGGCCTGCACTGAAGTCGAAGCGGGCCGCAGCCGGCGCGCGCAAGGTGATCTCCCAGCTGCGGTCGCCGAGAGGCTTGACCTTGTCGACGCGCCAGCCCTGCCTCCACATGCGCCACGGCCGAACAAAGTATACCATCGACAGCGCGCCAAATGCGATCACCGCAAGGCCGGTCCAGATGCCCGACAAGGGCCGCACCGGGCTGTAGACCCCCCTCGATATGGCGTGGTGCAGAGTGAGCCCCGCAGCGGTGGCGGCCATCAGTCCATGCGAAGCCCGCCAGATCTCATAGGAAACCTTCACGCGCTCACGGAGCACCGCAAAGCCAACGAGTAGCACCAATCCCGCGAGCGCCGCCACGCCCGTGCCCAAGCGCGGGCTGGTGAGCATGCCGGTGAGTCGAGGCAACGCTGCGCCCGGGTCGATCAATGCGGTCGCCGCCACGTAGGCCAGCGGATGCAACAGCGCGAAGAGCAATAAGACGTAGGCCGCTATCCGGTGAAAGCCTATGGTGCGGTCGATGCCGGTACGCCCAGACAGACTCTCGTAGCGTCCCGAGCTCAGGAACTGCAGAAAGAGCAGGCCAGCTGCTGTCAATCCCAGAGCCGTTCCGAGCTCCTGCAACCCTCCCGTGCTTTCAAGCCCGGTCAAATGCGCGGCCGCCAACGGCATCAGCGCAGCAAGAATGAACAGCAGAACCAGACGAGCTCCGGGAAGGCCGCGCTTGGATGCAGGCTGAGTTCCGGCCTTCCTCATCGCCCTCTCGCCTCGGCCGTCACACAACGCTGTCGGGGGCGAGGCAGCCTTTGGGGCGCCCTTATCCGCGCGCGATGGTCGGCTCCAGAAAATCGCTGGCCGACGACCTCCCCTGGGCCGCTGGCCGGGAAGCTTCGCAAGAGAATGACGGCTCGCAGCCGATGACCCGCCTCCTCCTCGGCCAGCCACCGGAACCTCATTCTGCGCTCGTCTCGCAGCATTCTTTGCTCCACCTTCCCTCGCGCTTTCCTTCAATCGTCCAGGGTGAGCGCCGCCGCCGGCAGCCGAACCCCGATCCGTGTCCCTCCCCTCCCGTTTTCGCCCACGCCCATGCTGCCGCCATGCAGCTCCGCCAAGCCCTTCGCAATGCCCGGGCCAATGCCGGTGCCGGGCACCGTCGGATCAAGCCGGACACCGTCTGCAAGCACCACATTTATCATTTCCACTGAGATTCCCAGCCCGTCGTCATCGATTGCGATTTCAGCGGGGCCGTCGCGCATCCGAGTTGTGACGAGGACCCAGCTGCGCGCCCATTTCCGGGCGCTGTCGAGAAGGCTTCCGGAGAGGTCATCGAGATCGCGCCGGTCTACCCGCACCGCCGCGTCCGGCGGGACGACAGAAACGGACCAATCGAGCGGGGCAGGCGCTTCATCACGCTGACAAGGTGCTGCAAACGAGGTCCGAGTGCTGTCCGTGTGCCAATCGCCGTGCGCGCCCCTACCGCGCGGGCGGCCACCAGCGTCTGCGCCACCGGCGCGTTCATAGTCTCAGCCTCGCGCACGATCGCTTCTGCTGCGCTTGCCTCACCCTTCTCCCACAATGTGCGCGCTTCCGCCGCGAGCAAGGCGCGCGGTGTCTTCAGACCATGTCCCAGCTTGCCGGCATTGGCACGGGAGCGGCGGCCAGGACCCAGATCAAGGATGCGGTGATGCAGACAGCTCTCAGCATGGTCGATCGCGACTGTTCGATCGGCGAGTGTCCAGCGACAGAGCTTACAAACAGCTGACGTCCCGGCTCAGATCGCCTTCAGCTCTTCCTCCTTATGGTGCCCTCGGTCAGTACCATCCAACCCAAGGAACACCACCATGCTGAAGACGACCCTTGTCACAGCCGCCATCCTTGCCGCCGTCGCCGCTCCGGCCTTGGCCTCCGACGACGGTCGCCGCGACCACGAGGAGCGATCCGGATCCAGCTCTGACGGCAGGGCGTGCCCTGTCCGTCCGGCTGCCGAGCGGCTCTCGATCGACCAGGTAGTCCTCAAGCTCAAGGAGCAGGGCTACGCCGTACACAAGGTCGAGACGAGCCACGGCTGCTACGAGGTCAAGGCCACCGACGCCAAAGGCGCCCGGGTCGATATGTATCTTGATCCGGCGACCGCCGAGATCATCCGCGGCGGGGATCGCAGCTGATGTCGGCCCACAACGTCAGCAACACGAAAACCGGCGACACGCGGCCGGAGACCGTGAGGTCTGGGACCCCTTCGTGCGCATCTTCCATTGGTCCCTTGTCATTCTATTCGCATTCGCCTGGGCGACGGAAGACCACCAGTCCCTGCATCAGCCGGTCGGCTACGCCATTCTCGGGCTCCTGGCCTTGCGCATCGTCTGGGGGGTTGTCGGCTCCAGGTATGCCCGATTCGCCGACTTCATCCGCTCGCCTCGCACCGTTCTCAGCTACGCCCGTGACCTTGTCTCGGGCAGGGCACTTCGCTCTCTTGGCCATAATCCGATGGCCGGCATGATGGTGCTTGCGCTCATGGCCATGCTCATGGCGACAGGAACGAGCGGATGGCTGATAATTACGGATGCATACAGATCCGCCCAGTGGCTTGAAGAGGCGCATGAGGCGCTCGCCTCGCTCACCCCCGGTCTCGTAGCCGTTCACGTCGCCGCTGTTTTGGTGATGAGCGTCTGGCATGGCGAGAAATCCCGTCCGCGCCATGATCATCGGACGCAAGCGCCGGCGATAGGTGGCACGCGTTCTGCTCGCAAAGCTCCGTCGCCCTCCGAATCTTGCAGAGGGCACTAGATCGTATCCTCCTGGGCGAGCATGATTGTTCGATGATAGCCGAACGCATCATCCGGCAGGCCTTGCTCGGGATCGCTCTTGCGGGCCTGGCTCTCGGCCTTGCCGCATCTCTTTCGGGCAAACCGGCGCTAGCCTTTGCCATGTGGGCGGTCGGCACACTGCCCGTCATCATCGCCCTCCTGGTCTCGATGGCGCGCGACCTGCTGGCAGGCCGGCTCGGTGTCGATGCGGTCGCGTTCGTTTCTATGTCCGCCGCTCTTGTGCTCGGAGAGGGTCTGGCCGCGGCCGTAGTGGCCGTCATGTACGCGGGCGGCAATATGCTGGAGGACTATGCCGTCGCGCGTGCCGAGCGCGACCTCAAATCACTGGTCGATCGGGCTCCTCGGATTGCCCACCGCCGCATGAGTGACAGCGTTGAGGATGTGCCGATCGAACAGGTTGCCGTCGGTGACACGATCCTCGTGCGGGCCGGCGAGGTCATCCCGGTCGACGGCATGATCGCTTCCCTCGGCGTCGTGATCGACGAGTCAGCGCTCACCGGTGAGCCGATACCCGTCAATCTCCGAGCCGGGGAACCAGCGCGCAGCGGCACGATCAATGCCGGGGAAACGTTCGAGCTCAAGGCCACTGCTACCGCGGGCGAGAGCACCTATGCCGGCATCGTGCGCATGGTGACGGCGGCCCAGACCGCCAAGGCTCCCTTCATCCGCCTCGCCGACCGCTATGCCCTGCTGCTGTTGCCGGTAACGCTGATCCTTGCCGGCGCCGCCTGGTTCCTGTCCGGTGATTCGATCCGGGGCTTGGCTGTGCTGGTCGCAGCGACGCCCTGTCCACTTATTCTGGCGGCGCCGGCAGCCTTCATTGCCGGCGTGTCGCAGGCCGCGCGGCGCGGGATCCTCATCAAGGGTGGCGGGCCGCTCGAAGCTTTAGCTCGCACCCACACGGTGATGTTTGACAAGACCGGCACTCTGACTGTGGGCGGCGCCAGGCTGGTGGCGATCGAGACGGCCCCCGGTGAAAGCCCCGACGAGGTGCTGCAGCTGGCCGGCTCTCTGGAGCAGGCTTCGCATCACGTGGTGGCGACGGCGATCGTTGCCGCCGCCATGGCCAAGGGCCTGAAACTGGAAATGCCATCAAACGCTCGCGAAGTCATGGGGTCCGGCATCGAAGGACAGATCGGCGGCCGCGAGGTGAAGGCCGGCTCTCACCAGCTTGTGTACGGGTCGCGCAAGCCGGAGGATTGGGCAGTACGCGCCCTGCGGCGTGCAGCCTGGCGCTCAGCCTTGAGCGTGTTCGTATCCGTCGATGGCCGCTCCATCGGCGCGCTGCTGTTTGGCGATGAGCTCAGGCGCGAGACGCCGCGTGCGATCCAGTCGCTGCGTAGCGCCGGCGTGGCGCGGATCGTCATGGTAACGGGAGATCGTGCCGACGCCGCGGAGACGATCGGCGCGGCGCTCGATCTCGATGCGGTGCTTGCCGACCGCGTCCCCTCCGACAAGGTCGATGCAGTCGCCGTCGAGCAGCGCCTCCATCCCACCCTGATGGTCGGGGACGGTATTAACGACGCCCCGGCCCTGGCCAAGGCCAATGTGGGAATCGCTATGGGAGCGCGGGGAGCCAGCGCCTCCTCGCAGGCCGCCGATGTCGTCATTCTCGTCGATCGGCTGGACCGCGTTTCCGATGCCGTCTTGATTGCCAAGCGAACGCGCGGAATAGCAGTGCAGAGCATCGTTGCGGGCATGGCCATGTCGGGCGTGGCGATGGGGGCTGCAGCCCTGGGCTGGCTGCCACCCGTTGCCGGCGCCCTGACCCAGGAAGCCATCGACGTCGCGGTGATCCTCAACGCGCTGCGCGCGTTGAGCCCCAGCCGCAGGTTCGGTCGGCCGGCCATGCCGGCGACAGCCGCCCGCGAACTGCGGGAGGACCACGAGCGGCTCGAAGTAGAGCTCAATCGCCTTCGGGAGATTGCCGACGCGCTGGATGATGCCGAGGCCGCGGCGGCGGTGACGCTGATAGCCGAGGCGAATGCCATTGTCACGAAGGAGATCGTCGCGCATGAGCGGCAGGATGAAAGCGCCGTCTATCCACGGCTCTCCAAATTCCTCTCCGACGCGCACGGGCTCGGGGCGATGAGCCGGGCGCACCGCGAGATCATACACCAGGCGAGGCTGCTCGAGCGCATCGCCGACGGTCTCGCCCCTGCTGAAGCCGACCGGTATCTCATCCGCGATGCCCAGCGCGTGATCGAATCAATCGAGGCACTTGTGCGCATCCACAACGCGCAGGAGGAGGACATCTACGAGCACGCTGTGGCCGCCTAGCTGAACGCTCCGGACCGGGTCGATCGCGGCAAGGTGAGGGGCGATGGCAGACGAGACGGCAATCGCACCCTTACCGCTCCGTTTGGATGTCGGCTTGCTGGTGGTGTCCGGACGAGGAATCGATCGACTTCTGAGCCTACCAAGCATCGACGTCCGACTTCCGGTTTCCCTACGGCGCGCTCGACTGCGTGCCCGCATGCTGCAACTGCTCAGGGCCGTTGTGGGTCAGACGCGAAGCTGGCAGGCCGTGACCACCTTGGCTGCTTGGCCGTCGCTAGAGCAAATCGGGATTCCGAAAAGCAGCGAACTGTGATTCACCGTTGCCGGAGGTGGATCATTGGCAAGAGCTATTCACTTGACCTGCGCCAGAGGCTGATCCATCGCGTCATGGGCGGCCAGTCCCGTCGGCGCGCTGCGGAGAACCTTGCCGTCCGCGCGTCCTTTGCAGTCAAACTCGCGGCGCGTCACGAGGAGACGGGCTCGCTCGAGCCGGCGGAGCAGGGGCGTCCGCGCGGCACTGGCAAGCTCGAGCCGTATCGCGATCGGCCAGCGCCTCGCAGGCGCGGTTCCCTTCGGGCACTGGCAAAGCCAGACCTTCATAGCGGCGCTTCGCTGCAACGGCCTGACCGCCCCGTGGCTGATCGAGGGAGCGATGGATCGCGTTGCCTTCGAGCCTTATGTCGAGACGCAGCTGGCGCCCACGCTGCAGGCAGAAGATGTGGTCATCCTCGACAATCTCAAGGTCCACGCGTCCGAGAAGACTGCTGCTGCGCTCAAGGGGCGTGGTACCTGGTTCCTGTTCCTGCCCGCCTATTCGCCCGACCTCAATCCGATCGAGATGGCATTCGCAAAACTCAAGGCCCAACTTCGAGCGGCTGGCGCACACACCTGGGACAACCTTTGGCGCGCAGTCGGCGACATATGTCTGCTGTTCGAGCCTCGCGAATGCTGGAACTTCCTCAAACATGCCGGTTCTGCGCACGATTAAAGGCATGACGCTCTAGCGGACATCACAGAGCACCGAGATGAGGCCAGCGCCGGGTGATGAACCAAACCACAACACCGCTGCCGAAGTCAGAGAAGCGCGAGTGTTGTCGGCGCCGCCAGAGGCGGTCGGCGCCCGCAGCGACGCAAGTTACGGCATGGTGGTAACCCTCTTGTGGGCACATTGGCTGGCGGAGTGGGATGGTCCGCTATCAAGTCTCAATTGATAGACTTGATAGCCGATCAGATTCGCTGCGTTGGTCTCGACCGGCTCGGAGGCAGCGCGCGCAAGCAGCGAAAAGCATCCCCACGCCATGCCGGATATGCCCATCAGCACGGCTCCTAGCGGATCGGATGCGCCGCTGCCGGGCAGGACGAGATAAATGAAGCCAAAAAGCGCCACGGCCAGGCCTATCCATTGCCGGCCGGTGAACCTTTCGCCCTCCCAGAAGCCGACGCCGAACATGGTGAGCTGGACCGCGACAATCAGGATGAGAGCGCCCGAGCCTGCGTCCAGTCTCAGATAGGCGAACGAGAAGAAGGCGAAGTAGGTAAACAGGGCAATGATCGAAAGCGGATTGGTCCGATCGAGCCTAGCGAGCCCGCGCCGCTGCAGCCAGACGCCGACGCTCAGGACGAGCGCGGCAGACGTCACGCGCAGGCTGGTGAATGTCGCCGCATCGACAAGCCGGGGCGCCAGCGCAAGACGGCACAGCAGCGAATTGCCGGCAAAGCACAGCATTGCGGCCGCGGTCAGTGTCAAGGTTCTCGGGGATATTCCGGTGACTCTGGCAAGTGTCAATCGGCGTGGAACATTGACCCCGCATCGGCGCGCAATGTTGACCCCGTCACTGTGTGAGTTTCTTTGCCTCCAAGCGCGGAGCTACGGAGCGTAGCGAAGCAGCGGAGGGATTGGAGGCAGG
>JBFWXN010000036.1:0-47052 GCA_050187415.1 Hyphomicrobiaceae bacterium
CCTGTAGGCCGAGCAGGCCCTTGCTGAGATAGAGGACGAGAACGCCCACCGAACCAAGTGCCAAAGCCGTCCACTGTCCGATCAGGAGCAGGAAGGCGAGGCCGATAACAAGAATGGCGATGATTAGCTCGAGGCTCATTGGGCGGTCCGGTGGTGCGATTAGGGTCAGGGTACGTTGCGGACGCGCTCGACAAGGAACGCGACGAGCTGAAGGAAAAGCACGGCAAGGCCGATAACCATGACCGATTGAGGTATCCATTCGGGCGTATCGAGTACCGAGACAGCGCGCGTGTCCTGCTCGAACGAGTACTGAACGTGCAGCACGGCATAGTAGACGATGATGCCGACAAAGATGGTTGCCACTACTGTGAACAGCCATCTCACGGCCGTGCGAAAGGCCGGCGGCAACGCGTCGTAGATGACTTCGACGCGGATGAAGCCGCCGCTCTTCAGGGTGTATGCAAGCCCCAGAAATACGACCGCTGCATTGAGATAGCCGGCGATTTCGTCGGTGACGAGCATCGAGTGCTTGAACTGGCGCAGTACAACCTCGGCGCACACGATGAGAAGAATGGAGACGATGCACAGGCCTGCGAGGACTGCTGCAGCATTGGACACCGCATTCGCAAACCGCCCAATGGCCGTGGCCGGTGGCAAAACGTCAGCACGTTCCCCTTCGGAGTGCATGGATGTCTCCGTTCTCGACACTGTTTCGGGCGGATCTAGATTGGGCGGACCGTGTCGTGAGCTCCGCCTCGCAGCGCTTTTGCAGCGAGGCGGAACAGGTGAGGTCGGATCGACCTACTTGCCGAGGGCCGCGCGCACTTCCTTGAGCAGAGCTTCGGTATCCTTGCCGTGTTCCTTGGCCCAGGATTCCCAATAGGGCTTCATCTTGTTCCTGAGTTCGTCGACGACCTCCTTGGGAGGCGTATAGATAGCAACCTTGTGCTCGGTCTTGAGAGCTTCGATGGAAGCCTTCTCGTCACCGAGGTTCATGGCACGCATCTTGGGTCCGAAAGACTTGGCGGTCTCGTCGAGCTTTGCCTTCACGTCGGCAGGAAGCTGATTGTATGCCTTCAGGTTCATCAGGAGAAAGTCGGGACCGCCGATGTTGATGTTGCCCATCCATCCCCATTCGGTGAACTCGTACCACTTGGCACCTATGACGTTGAACGCGGCCGTCGTGAAGCCATCGGCAACGCCGCGTTCCATGGCCACGGGCACCTCGGGCGTGGTGAGGGTGACGGAGGCGGCGCCGACCTGCTTGAGCATTTCCGCTTGCTTGCCGTCTGTGGAGCGAATCTTGCGCCCGGCGAAGTCGGCGATCGCCTTGATCGGCTTGCCCTTGCCGTACATATTCTGCTCGGGCCACGTGTGATAGAATAGCACTTTCAGGCCGCGCTTCTTGAAGACCGGCGCAACATACTTCTCGATGATGGGATAGACCTTCTCGAGCTCGGGGCCGGTCTGGACGAGAAACGGCAGGCTCGCGATCGACGCGATTGGCACCTCGCCGCCGATGAAGCCCTGATAGCCTGCGGCAAGCTGCACCTGTCCGATGCTCGTTGCCTTGACGACCTCGGTTGCCTTGAACGGCAGCTCGCCTGCCGGACGGACGAGGATTTCAAGCTTGCCACCAGTCGCTTTTTTGACCTCGTCGGCAAACATCTGATAGCGGACGGTGATGGGATGGGTCACGCCGGTGAACGCGTAAAGATCCCATTTCGTCTGTGCGGCGGCGGGAATTGCGATAGCCACTGCCGCGAGGCCCGCCACAGTGGCGGCGCAGCGCGCAAAGAGTTTCATGCCATTTCCTCCCAGTTTATTCGGCCGCACGAAGACGGGCGGCGCGGCGTGCGAGCCGGCTCTATTGGATCGCAACGAACTGCCCCTCACGTCAACCGCGAATCTCGAACAAGGCTTCGACCTCGATGGGGATGTCGGCGTATAGCTCCGCAACGCCAATGGCTGATCGCGTATGGCGGCCGGCGTCGCCGAATATCTCGATCATCAAATCGGAAAAGCCGTTAAGCACGATCGACGGCGTGTTGTATCCCGGCGCGCAATTGATGAAGCCCATTACACGGACGACGCGCGTTACCTGGTCGAGATCTCCGAGGTACGTGCGCAGCGTTGAAAGGCAGCACAGGCCCGCCGTGCGGGCGGCGTCGGCACCTTGCTCGGTCGTGAGCTCGCGGCCAAGCTTGCCAACCACGTAGGGGACATTACCGGGGCCCAGAGGGCCATGCCCGCTCATGTAGATGTGCGGGCCGGAGCGCAGGGCCCGAACCCGGTTCGCCTCGTCCTTGAAGGGCGGCGGCAGGGCGATGCCAAGACGGGCCAGTCGCTGCTCAGGTGTCATGACGCCTCACTCGTGTTGGCATGTTGAGAAACTCCATACTAGCATCGAACGCGAGGCGGATGCGGTGAGCATCGGCAAAAATCGAATCGAAACACGAAAGAGGCTCTCGATGCGCGACTACCTGGCATGGCGATTGGCGTTCGGCGTCACGACACCGTCGACCAACACCGTCGTGCAGCCCGAGTACGACGACATGCGCCCGCCGGGGGTCACAAACCATCTGGCGCGCATGGTCATCGCGGACCGTCCCGTCACCTCCGACGCCGACTTTGAAAAGCAACTCGAGGACATCGACGGCGCACTGGAGGATGCCGTTGCCCGCGTCATGGATGCGAAGCCGAATGCCTTCATTTTGGGCATTTCCGCGTTGTCCGTCTGGGGAGGCACGGTGGAATGGGGCGAGCTGCTCAAGGCGCGTGTGCGCAAGGTCGCGGGTTGGGATATCCCCGTCACCATCGCCTCGGATGCCGTCGTCGCCGGGCTGCGGGCGCACGGGGTCAAGAAGCGTATCGCGATCATGGAGCCCTACTACCCCTGCATCGAGCCTCGTCTCAAAGGCGTGCTCGGCGCCTACGGCTATGAGATCGTCCGCTTCTGTCATATGCGCGGCAAAAGCCCGGCTTCCTATTCGGTCCTGACTGCCAAGGATATGATCGACGCCGCGAAATCGATCGACGGGCCGGATGTCGAGGCGATCGTTGCTTTCGGTGCCAATCTGCCGTTCGGCAGGCTCTCCGACGAGGCGGAGCGCTGGCTCGACAAGCCCGTGCTTCAGATCAACGCGACTACCTATTGGCACGCCTTGAGATCAGCGGGGATCACCGACAAGGTTCAAGGCTATGGCTCGCTGCTGGCCAAGTTCTGAGGCGGCACGCGGCTCAAAGGAGATGATCGGATGGCCACGCCATTTCTCGACGGAGACGGTCGCCGCGCGCGCATCGGCATTGTGGTGCCCAGCGTCAACACGGTGATGGAGCCTTGGGCGGCGCGTGTGGTGCCCGAGGGGGTCAGCGTGCATTTCTCGCGCATGTACATCCCGCCGGAGACGACGGCGCAAAGCCTGATCGAGATGGACCGAACGGACGGCAAGTCTGCGCTGCGTCAGCTCTCGAGCCTGTTCCCCCACGTCATGGCCTACGGCTGCACGGCGTCGAGCATCGTGCAGGGCCTCGACTACGATGAACATCTGCGGGCCGAGATCGCGGAAGGCTATGACGTACCCGCGACCACCGCGGCCCATGCGATCATCTCGGCGCTGCATGCCGTCGGCGCCAAGCGCATTTCGATTGTTTCACCCTATCCTGCCAAGGTCGACGAGGCCGAGCACCAGTATTTCTCGGACGCGGGTTTCGACGTGCTCGGAGGCGCCTTTCTCGGCATCGTGGATGGGTTCAAGCTTGCCGAGCCGTCATCCGACACGCTGTTCGATCTGGGCCGTCGCGGCATGGATCCGAGCGCTGATGCGCTGGTCGTATCGTGCCTCAATACGCGCTCCCACACCGTGATCGATCGCCTCGAGGATGAGCTCGGCAAGCCTGTCGTTACCTCGACGCAGGCGACGCTATGGCATGCGATGCGTCTGGCCGGCATCACGGACCGAGTCGAAGGCTGTGGGACGCTGATGACGGCGCACTGAATGTCAGCCGGTCGCCGCCGGCCGATACACGAGGAGCAAGACGAATGGCACCGCGAGATGGTCAGGACCACGAGTTGTCGGGTGCAACGGCCGAGGCCGCGCAGAGCATCGATGCTGCGACGCGCGCCTTTATTCTCTCCTATGGCGATCCGATCGGTTATCTCGATGCTGCGATTTCCGGCTCCCCCGCATGCGCGATGGCTTGGCTCGCCAAGGGCTGGATCAACAATCTCTCGAATGATCCGAAGGGAATTGCAGCCGCGCAAGCCCTCCTCGATACGGCGCGCGGCTTGCCGGCGAACGAGCGCGAGCGCGCACACGCGAAAGCTTTGGATTTCGCCATTGCCGGGCGATGGGACGAAGCTGTCGCGGTGCTCGACCGGCACCTGATGGCGTATCCACTCGACCTTCTCGCACATCAGGTTGCCTTGCGGCTCGACGGGTTCCAGGGGCGGTTCCATCTGGGGGCCGGCCGCTCGGCGCGGGCCTTGCCTCAATGGTCCACGGCGACGCCCGGCTACGGAATGCTGCTCTCATTCTATGGGTTCGGCCTCGAGGAGCTTGGCGACTATGCGCGGGCGGAGGACGTGTCGCGCCAGGCGGCCGAGATGGAGCCGTTGGGCTATTGGCCGCATCATGCCGTGTCCCACGTATTGGAGATGACCGGCAGGCCCGCGGACGGTGTGCGCTGGATGCAGGAGCGCGCCCCGCTCTGGTCATCGCCGAAGCACACCAACCGCTCACATATCTGGTGGCATAACGCACTCTTTCATGTCGAACTCGGCGAGTACCGCGAGGCGCTTTCGCTCTACGACCGTGACATCCTTCCAGCACTTCGACCCACCGGCACCAGTCTGTGCAATGGCACGGCGCTGCTCTGGCGCATCGAAACCTTCGACGCCGACGTCAACGATCGCTGGGCTGCGCTGGTGCCGCTGTGGGCCGATCGCGCGACCGGCGACATCAGCCCGTTCAATGATATCCATGCTGCGATGACGTATCTGCGCACGGATAAGCGGCCTGCGTTCGAGGCGCTGCTTGCCGTGATGCGCCAGTCGGCAGCCGGTGGGGCAAGCCTTGCGCTGGCCTATAAGGACGTCGCCATCCCCGTGGTCGAAGCGTTGGAGCGGTACACCAGTGGTGACTACGCGGGCGCCGTCGACAAGCTATTCCCCGTTCGCCATGACCTCTGGCGCATGGGCGGAAGTGCAGCTCAGCGCGACATCGTGGACTGGACATTGGTCGAGGCGGCCAACCGCGCGGGCAACCGAAGCGTCGCGCTGGCCTTGTCGAACGAACGCCTCGCTAGCCGGCCGCAGAGCATTCCAAACCGCCGCTTCGGAAATGTAGCGGCCGGCATCGCGGCATGAAGCGGATGGGTTCGGGCTGATCGGCGACTCCGCGGCGAGCCATGCCTTCGGACTATCAAGAACAGAAGCGATTTCAATAAGAGCGCGAAAAAGGAGGGGCAGGGATGAAGGCGGGGTTTCTCGGCGTTGGCAACATGGGACTGCCCATGGCGGGCAAAATTCTCGATGCCGGCCACGAGCTTGTTGTGTACGACGTGCGCCCGGAGGCGATGCAGCCGCTGCTCGATCGGCAGGCCCGGCGCGCGGCCTCGCCGAAGGACTTGGCCGATACATGCGAGACGGTCTTCGTCTCGTTGCCGACGCTGAAGGTGCTGCGCGAGGTGGTGCTGGCTCCTGGCGGCCTCATCGATGGTAAGGCGATGAAATTACTGGTCAATACGTGCACCATAGGGGTGCCGATGATCAGAGAGATGGAGACGGCCTTGAAGGCCCGCGGCATCGGGCTCGTCGATTGCCCCATCAGCGGTGGTCCCGCGGGAGCTCGCGCCGGTACGCTGTCCGTGATGGTCTCGGGCGAGCCGGCGCTGATCGAGCGTTTGCGGCCGTTCGTCGGCAAGTGGGGCAACACATTCGTGGTCGCTGGCGACGCGCCCGGAGCTGCGCAGGTCCTGAAACTGACGAACAACATCATGTTTGCCGTCAATCTCGTATTGACCTCCGAGGCCATGGTCATGGGGGCGAAAGGGGGCGTTCGCCCCGAAGTGCTGCTGGAGGCGATCAGCGCCGGCAGCGGGCGCAATGCGGCGCTGTCAATGGCCTTTCCGAATGCGGTCTTTCCACGGACGTTCGACTTCGGCTGCCCGCTGCATATCTTGATGAAGGATGTGGACCTTGCGGTCGAGCTCGGTGAGGATCTGGGCGTGCCGATGTGGGTCTGCCAGGCGGCGCGTCTCGTTTACAAGCACGCCATGTTCGATGGCCGCGCCGAAATCGACATCTCGCGGATGGTGGAGATCGTCGAGAGGGGCGCCGGTTACCAGATCCCCCAAGTGAATGCCTGAAAGAGGTGGCCGCGCGGATCTGCGGCCTGGTTCAATCATCGGAGGAACTTATCGCGATGGGTGCTCTCACCGGAGTGAAGGTTGTCGAGTTCGCCGGCATCGGGCCTGGGCCGTTTTGCTGCATGCTGCTGGCCGACATGGGCGCGGACGTGATCCGCATCGATCGAGCCGATCAAGTGGGGCGCGACCTGCGTGAGCCACGCACCAATACGACACTGCGTAGCCGCCGCAACGTGGCACTCGATCTCAAGAAGCCGGATGGCGTCGCGGTGGCTCTCGAGCTGTGCGACAAGGCCGACATTCTGATCGAAGGTTTCCGGCCCGGCGTCATGGAGCGGCTTGGGCTCGGCCCCGAGGTCGTCCAGCGGCGCAATCCGAAGCTCATCTACGGTCGCATGACCGGCTGGGGACAAGATGGGCCGATCGCGCACACGGCCGGGCACGACATCAACTACATCGCCCTTTCGGGGGCTCTGCATGCCATCGGAACGAAGGCTGCCCCTGTGCCGCCGCTCAATCTGGTCGGCGATTATGGTGGCGGCGCACTTTACATGGCTGTCGGTGTGCTTGCCGCCTATATCGCGGCGCAGCGCTCCGGCGAGGGACAGGTCGTCGATACGTCGATGGTCGAAGGTGCTGCTTCGCTGATGACGCCGACCTATGGCGCCTTCGCCGCCGGGCAGTGGGTCGAGGAGCGCGAGGCGAACCGTCTCGACGGAGGCTGCCACCACTACGGCGTCTATGAGACGAAAGACGGCCAGCACATCGCCATCGGGCCGAACGAGCCGCAGTTCTATGCTCTCATGTTGAGCGAGTTGGGCCTCGCCGGCGAGACGCTGCCCGGCCAGACGGATCGTGCGCACTGGCCTGCCATGCGTGAGCGCTTCGCCAAGATCTTCAAGACAAGGACGCGCGAGGAATGGACGGCGCGACTCGAGCAGAAGGACGTGTGTTTTGCACCCGTCCTCTCGATGCGCGAGGCGCCGAACCACCCGCAGAACAAGGCGCGCGGATCGTTCATCGAGGTCGACGGCGTCCTCCAGCCAGCTCCCGCGCCACGGTTCTCACGCACCCCGAGCGACGTCCCGTGCGGTCCCGCATTTGCCGGCCAGCATTCGAAGGACGTACTGGCGGATTGGGGTGTCGATACGAAGCGCGTCGCATCCTTGATCGAGACGGGGGCCGTCAAGCAGCGCTGATGCGTCGCCTGCCGGGCCGTCGTAGAGGAAACGGCACCAGCTCAGGCCACGGCGCTGCTTCACCGCGAGCCGCGCGGCAGCTCGATCGGCAGATACTCGACCACCGAGCGGTGAACCGGCTGGGGATAGAGCTTCATGAGGTCGAGCACCTCTTTCGGCATGCCCAGGCGCACCGGCAGCCCCAGTTCCTGTGCTTCCTGGCACGTGAGTGCATAGTCGTGCGTCCAGGTGCCGCCGGCGAGTTTGTCGGCGAGTGCCACGGCCTTGTCGTGATCCATTTGCGGCGTCATCAGCTCGACGGCGCCCTTCTTGACCTGTGCCAGCGCCTTCTCGCTGACGTCGGCCATGATCAGCGTCAGGTCGAAGACATGCTCGATGGGCTTGATCTTCGGCACGCGAGCGATGCTCGCCGCCGGCAGCCCAACGATTTGCGGGTCGATCGGACCAAGGACCGAGAACTCACCCATCGCGATCTCATCCGCCGCGAGCGCAATGAGCGTCCCGCCGGACATGGCATAGACCGGAACGAACACTGTGACCTTCGCAGGGTGCGCCTCGACAGCGCGCGCGATCTGCATGGCCGCGAGCACCAGCCCACCAGGCGTATGCAGGACCAGATCGATCGGCATCGTCGGCGGCGTTTCCTTGATCGCGGCGATGATGGTCTGAGCATCTTCCATGTCGATGTGCCGGGAGACCGCCATGCCGAGGAGGCTCTTTTTTTCCTGGCGATGGATCATCGTGATGACACGGGAACCGTGCTTCTGCTCGACGGCGCGAATGGCGCGAAGGCGCTGGAGCGTAAACAAGCGCCCCATGAGGAACGGCTGTAACGCGAGCACAAGCAACACGATCCAAAAAAGACTTGAAAGATCAGGCATGACCAACTCGCTTTGACGATCGATTGTACGGATCGACGATAACATCACGCTCGAGCAAAAGCCCGGCTAAGCTGTGCACACCTTGAACATTTGTGTCGCCCGTCAGCGACATAACTTGCCTGTCATATTTTCGCCTTCGCTCGGCCACCGTTCGAACCGCAATCCGACAGAGTTGGCGCCTACCTCGCCCACCATGCAAACCGAGGCATGCGGGCACTCGCCTGCCGAGCCGACTTTGTGGAGGACCGAAATGTCCAAGCGCCTGAGAACGACAGCAGCCGGGGTCCTCGTAGCGTGGAGCTGCTGGTCCGTATCAGCCGCTCAGTCCTTTGCGGCTGATCTCGGCGGCGATCCCAACTCCTATCCGACTGCAATGCCACCGCCCCGCCTCGATATCGAGCGGTGGACGGGTTTCTACATGGGCGGCACAGCCGGTTACGGCTGGGGCGACGGGGAAGCGGGCGGCGACATCGGATCTTTCTCGTTCGAGCAGAGCGGATTTCTCGCCTCGCTGCATGCCGGTTACAATTGGCAGATCGGGCGCGCCGTCCTCGGCGTCGAGGCGGATATCGGAACAGGCGATTTCGGGACGTCAGATTCCAATGCAGCCGGGGCATTGCAGTCGAGCCTCAATGCCATCGGCTCGCTCAGGGCCCGTTACGGCTATCTGCTGACGCCTGCATTGATGATCTATGGCACCGCAGGCGTTGCCTGGGCCGATATGGACTTCAAAGTCGTCGGCGACTCGACCCAGTCCGAAACATTCTTCGGGTATCAGTACGGTGCGGGCGCCGAGTTTGCGATCTCCGAGCGGGTCGCCTTGCGGCTCGAGTACATCTTCACCGATCTCGATGCAGAGCGCGTCGTCCATACGGGCAGCACCAACATTTATGAGCCCGATTTCAATACGGTCCGCGCCGGCGTCTCGTTCAAATTCTGAGGATCGGACCGGAGCGGATCAATCGGTCTGCACGAGGGCCGCCATCTGTAACGCAATCATGCGCTCGAGCGAGCCTTCGAAGGGAACGGTGAAGTAGCTGGCGCCGCGAGGATCGTTGCGCCAGTTTTCAAGCTCGGTCACGAACGTGTCCGGCAGCACACCGACGCCGTCGAGGTGGGTGACTGTGCGCGCAAGTGCCTCGTGCGACATCGGCAGGAAGGGAATGGCGACGCGCTCCGACGCTCCGTCAGCCCCACGCTGCGATGCGCCCGTGACGGAACAACACAGAATGACCGCGCCCTGGTCAAACTCGACGATGGCGCCGATGACGATGCGCGAGTCGGTGAATTCAGCCGGCGCGGCGTATGCCCACTGCTGGCCGGCCTCGAACCTCATGGTGTCCTCTCGGTGTGCCCGTGATCGATAAATGCGAATGTTCGGTTGTCCACCGCATTGCGGCCGAGAAAGAGCCGCCGACCGTGGCGAAGCGGTGGCGTCGGCCGACTTTTTTCAGAGCTGCCGCGCTTTGATTAGATCCGGCGATCATCGCGCCGAGACGGGGCGGGCTCATTGGTCGAGCGTCCGCCGCGCGCCGGGGGAACATAAAGCCGGCTTGCGCTGCAAAGGCGGCGCGCGTCCTCGTTGCGGCCACACGAACGGTACGTTCCCTCCCGCGTGAAGCAGACCCTGATCTCCCGCAGTCGGTTGCCGGGACCTCCGCAGGCAATGGCGAGTTGATCCGCCTTGAGAGCCGGGTTTACCGACAGGAAGTCGCGTATCATCTCTGCCGGCGTTACCGTGATCGCCTGGCTTGGATGCTCGTAGCGTGGCGGGATGCGAACCTGATCATAGAGTCGGCGGGAAACCTTGTAGAACTCCTCGGGCCGCAGGCCCGAGCAGGTGCCGTGCTTGCGGTACTCGTGAATGACGAGCTTCGGGCTCGGCATGATGTCGAGCATGCCGTCTATGATGCGTTGCGGCACAAAAGGGCGCTCGCGCACCGGGCAATTCTCCGGCCAGCCGCGCTCGTACTGCGGCCACAGCCCATGTAGCACGAAGGCGTAGCGTTTGCCGTCGCGCCGGTGGCACTGCGGGTCGTAGCCGCCTCGGCGGAGGCCGGCGCAATAGGTCGGGCTCCACGATAGCACCAGCGCGTAATAGTCGAAGCGTCCGGCCACGTTTCGCCCGTGCTCCTGGGCCGCGTATGGAGCCTGGCCGCCTGGACCCGGGCCGCGCTGCGCCTCGCCGCGCGAGGCGGCGATCGGGATCAGAGATGCGATTGCAACGATGGTGGCGGCGAAGCTGCGGAAGGACATCGGCGTGCGATCCTGCAGAGTGAGATGAGCCGTGATCGGTCGATTGCGATCATCACGATCGCGAACGGCTTTGCAAGGAGCCTGCCCCATCTCAGCCGGCGCCTGCGAACCCCCCCAGAATACGCGCCCAGCTTCGGGCGCCCTTGCGGAAGCTCGAGAGATTGTACTTCTCGTTGGGGCTGTGAATGCGATCGTCCTCGAGGCCAAATCCGACCAGCAGGCTGTCCATGCCGAGATCCTCCTTGAACGACTGCACGATGGGGATCGACCCGCCGAGCGCGACGAGGGCGGCGGGGCGTTTCCATTCCTCGGAGAGGGCCGCCGCGGCCGTGCGGATGTAGGAAGATGTCGTATCGAAGGCGATCGCCGGGCTGCCCCGAACGCCAGAAAACCGAGCCTTGCAGTCGGCCGGCAATCGAGCGGTGACAAACGCCTTCAGCCCCGCGACGACGGCATCGGGATCCTGACCGGGCACGAGCCGGCAGGTGATCTTCACCGAGGCCTCGGACGGGATCACTGTCTTGGTGCCAACTCCTTGATAGCCGCCGGAGATGCCGTTGAATTCAAGTGTCGGGCGGGCCCAAATCTGCTCCATGACGGAATAGCCCTGCTCGCCCGCGGGCACGCTCAAGCCAACGCCGCCAAGGAAGGCGGCCTCGTCGAAACCGAGCTCCTTCCATTGCTTCAACTGTGAGGCGGTCGGCTTCCGGATGCCGTCATAGAAGCCGGGTACCTGGACCTTGCCGGTCTTTCCGTGGAAGGCACCACAGATCTGCGTGAGCACGCGAATCGGGTTTGCGGCCGCGCCTCCATAAAGCCCGGAATGTAGGTCGCGGGACGGACCGACGATGGTCACTTCGAGCGCGGCCAGGCCGCGCAACTGAGTCGTGACGGCGGGCGTATCCTTGTCCCACTGCCCTGTATCGCAAACGAGCGCCAGGCCTGCCTTCACCTCGCGGCCGTGCTTGGCGAGGAAGCCGGGGAGCGACGGTGAGCCACATTCTTCCTCGCCTTCAAGCAGCACGGTGATTGCAACGGGCAATTCACCGGTGACAGCCTTCCAGGCCCGTGCGGCCTCGAAGAACGTCATGAGCTGCCCTTTGTTGTCCTCGGCGCCACGCGCAATGATGACTTTGCCGTTGCCTTTTTCGGTGGCGATCCGCGGCTCGAAGGGCGGCGATTTCCACAGATCGAGAGGGTCGGGGGGCTGCACGTCGTAGTGGCCATAGAAAAGGAAGTGCGGGACAGTCTTGCCGCGGTTCCGGCGATCGTGCGCGACCACCATCGGGTGGCCTGTCGTCGGCACCACTTTGGCCTCGGCAAAGCCGATGTCCATGAGCTGGTCACGACACCATGCCGCCGCCGCCTCGCATTCGCGCTTGTAAGCGGGATCAGTTGAGATGCTGGCGATTCTGAGCAGTTCGAAGAGCCGTGCCAGGGCGGCGTCCTCGGTCTTGTCGATCGCCTTCAGAACATCGCGCAACTGCCCGGACATGTCGTGGACCTCTTGTCGGACCAATCCTCTCGGAAGAGTGAGCAATGACGGGCTCACGGTCAAAGGTAAAGCGTTCCATGACGATCTGGCATGCGGGTTTTGCGCGCTCATGCGAACGTCGCGCGGCAAACCCCGCATGCGGCATTTTGGGGAGCACGCGAACGGCGGCAAGGCTTCGTGAGTTGTGCAAAGTATTGCGGCTCGTAATGCGCGCCGCGCAAAATTTGGCAGTCTGCTGCACGGGCGGTATGAAACAGCCATTGTCCGTCATGAGAGATCCGAGGCTAGTCCATGCAGACCCCCCGAGCCGATGATGAGCGTGAGCGGCGTGTCTATCTGTTCGGCGCTGGCCGGACCGACGGCAAGGCGGGGCTGCGAGATCTGCTCGGCGGCAAAGGCGCCAACCTCGCGGAGATGGCCAGTCTCGGTCTCCCGGTGCCTCCTGGGTTCACGATCACGACGACAGTATGCAATGCCTATTCGGCTGCCGGGGGCAGGTTCCCAGATGGCCTGAAGTCGGATGTCGAGGCGGCGCTGGTGCACGTTGGCGAAGTCGTGGGGGCGGAGTTCGGTCATCCTGAACGTCCGCTCCTCGTTTCGGTCCGATCGGGCGCTCGCGCATCGATGCCCGGCATGATGGACACGATCCTCAATCTCGGCCTGAACGACGAGACCGTCGCGGGGCTCGCACGCCAGTCAGGCGACGAGCGCTTCGCCTACGATAGCTATCGCCGCTTCATACAGATGTACTCAGGCGTCGTGCTTGGTCTCGAGCATGAGACCTTCGAATCGATTCTCGAAGCGCACAAGGGCCTCGCGGGCCACGACCTCGATACCGATCTAGCGGCGCAGGATTGGCAAGAGGTCATCGAGCGCTACAAGGACGCCGTGAACGAGCACCACGGCAGGCCCTTTCCGCAGGATACTTCGGAGCAGCTTTGGGGTGCGATCGGCGCGGTATTCCGCTCCTGGAACAATACCCGCGCCATCACGTATCGGCGGCTCAACGCCATCCCCGACGATTGGGGCACGGCGGTGAACGTGCAGGCCATGGTCTTCGGCAACCGTGGGCCGACCTCTGCGACCGGTGTTGCCTTTACCCGAAATCCCTCGACCGGGGCCAAACAGATATATGGTGAATATCTCGTCAACGCCCAGGGCGAGGACGTCGTTGCCGGCATCCGGACGCCGCAGGCGCTGACCGAGGCGGCACGGGAAGAGGCCGGCGACACGTTGCCGTCGCTCGAGGTTCTCATGCCGGAGACGTTTGGCGAGCTTCGTGACGTGTTCGCCAAGCTCGAGCATCACTACCGCGACATGCAGGACATCGAATTCACCATCCAGGAGGGGCGTCTGTGGATGCTGCAGACGCGGAACGGCAAGCGCACAACGCCGGCCGCGATGAAGATTGCGGTCGATCTTTGTGACGAAGGCGTTATTTCGCCGGGCGAGGCGGTAGCGCGGATCGATGCCAATGCGCTTGATCAGCTGCTGCATCCGACCATAGCGCCCGATGCAGAGAAGCAAGTCGTGGCGACAGGCCTGCCCGCTTCGCCCGGTGCTGCGGCAGGCGAGATCGTATTCTCGGCTGACGAGGCGGAGGCGCTCAAGGCGCAAGGGCGCGAGGTCATCCTCGTTCGGATCGAGACGAGCCCGGAGGATATCCACGGCATGCACGCGGCCGTCGGCATCCTGACGACGCGGGGTGGAATGACGAGCCATGCCGCCGTGGTGGCGCGCGGCATGGGGCGCCCCTGCGTGTGCGGTGCTTCGGCATTGCGCATCGACTACAAGGCCGGGACCATGACGGCAGGCCGCGACGTCTTCAAGAAGGGCGACATCATAACGCTCGACGGCGCGACGGGTGAGATTCTGAAGGGGCGCATCGCCATGCGCCAACCGGAGCTATCCGGCGATTTCGCGCGCATCATGAGTTGGGCGGACGACGTGCGCAAACTCGGAGTGCGGGCCAACGCCGATACGCCGCGCGATGCCCGACAGGCGCGTGAATTCGGAGCGGAAGGCATCGGCCTCTGCCGAACGGAACATATGTTTTTCGACGCCGACCGCATTCTCGCTGTGCGCGAGATGATCCTCGCTGAGGACGAGGCGGGGCGCCGGCGTGCGCTTGCCAAAATACTGCCGATGCAGCGCTCCGATTTCATCGAGATCTTCGAGACGATGGCCGGCCTGCCGGTGACGATCCGGCTTCTTGACCCTCCGCTCCATGAATTCCTGCCGCAGGAGGACAAGGATGTCGCAATCGTCGCTGGCGAGCTTGGCATCCCCGCCGAGAAGCTCAAGGCGCGCATTGTCGAGCTGCATGAATTCAATCCGATGCTGGGGTTTCGCGGTTGCCGACTTGCGGTGCGATATCCGGAAATTACCGAAATGCAGGCCCGTGCAATCTTCGAGGCGGCGATCGAGGCGGCCAAGCGCACGGGCAAGCCGGTGATACCGGAGGTGATGATCCCGCTTATTGCGTGGCGCCGCGAATACGATCTTTTAGCCGATGTCATCCGCAAGACGGCCGCGGCGGTCCAGGCGGAGACGGGAGGCGGCCTCGACTATCAAATCGGAACCATGATCGAGTTGCCTCGCGCCGCGCTTTGCGCCGACGAGATCGCGAAGGGCGACAACGGCGCCGAGTTTTTCTCGTTCGGCACGAACGATCTGACCCAGACGTGCCTCGGCCTTTCGCGTGACGATGCAGCGCCGATCCTGGCCGACTACGCCAGGGCGCGCGTGTTCGAGGTGGATCCCTTCGTATCTATCGATCAGGTCGGCGTGGGCGAGCTGGTGCGCATCGGAACCGATCGCGGTCGCAACGCACGGCCTGGACTGAAGGTCGGCATCTGCGGCGAGCACGGTGGCGACCCGGCATCGGTCGCGTTCTGTCACGATGCGGGGCTGGACTACGTTTCGTGCTCGCCTTTCCGTGTTCCGGTTGCCCGCCTTGCGGCCGCGCAGGCGGCGGTCAAGCTTGCAGAGCACGGCACATCCTGACCGCGCTCGACAAGCATCGGCGCGGGATTCCCAATAAGATCGACTCCGACGATCGCTTTATTGCGCTGCAAACGATTTTGCGGCGTGAATGTTTTTCGTGCCGGACCGCTCGCAAATGACAAATGCAAGGTGTTGACTTGACAATATGTCGCAATTGGGTGGTAATTGATTGTGACGGTGAGAGTTAGCGTTCCCGATTTCCGACATCGCTTCGATGGAGCAGCGAAAGGGAATGGGAGAAAGCGCCGAAGCCGGCTGGCACGGCTGCTTTCGACGCGCATTTGCAATCTGTGCGCGGTCCGCGTCCGCCGTCATATCGGAAGCTGTCAAGAAAAGGGGAAGGAGCATGACGCCACCGGGCAGTATCCGCCCCGCGCAATTGTCGGGGCGAAGGCTCTGACGCCGGCAACGCAGTCCGCGGGCCGGCGTCAACCACGAAAATTCGATCATTGTCGACTGACGGCCATTCGGTCGTTGGAAACCGCCCGTTGGAATGCGGGCAGAAATGAGCAAAGCCTTATTTCGGGCATCCCCGCCGAAAGCGAAAGCTCGGCGGGGCATCCAGGTCAAGGACATCGTGCCACGGCTCGAGCCAATATCTTGAGCTGAGCGCAACGGAACCGGTCTCAAAGTTTCTCCCGGATCGCGGGACTTTCGGTACGGCGTAAGAAGGACAGCTCGATGGCCGTCATAGCGATGACTCGCGAGATGGGGACCTTGGGCAAGGATGTGGCTCAGGGACTGGCGGAGCGGCTGGGACTGGACGTCGTCCATCACGAGCTTGTCGAGACTGATATTGCGACGCGATCCGGCCTCGGCGAGAGCGAGGTGCGCCGTTTTCTTGGCGGAGAAGCGTCTCTGCTGGGGCAATGGCGCATGGATCGGCAAAGGCTCTCGCACTTTACCGCGCAGGAAATTCTCGAGTTGGCCGCGCGCGACAACGTGCTGATCCGCGGCTGGGGGGCGACATATCTGCTGCGAGACGTCCCGCATGTGGTTTGCGTCCGCATTTGCGCGCCGATGGACTTCCGGACCCGCGAAATGATGAGCCGCCTCGGCACGGACGATGAAGCGGCGGCCCGCCGCGAGATCGAGCGTAGCGACGCCGCGCATAACGGCACGATGCAAAGGTTGTTTGGGGCCGACTGGACTGATGCAACGCTCTATGCGGCCGCATTCAACACAGCGCGCGTACCGCCGGCTGACTGCGTCGAGCAGATCGTGCGCCTGGTCGAAAGCCAGCCTTTCCAAAAGACGGCCAAGTCGCGAGCGATGCTGATGGATCGCTTGATCGAAGCCCGAGTGAGGTCGGCGCTGCGCGATCGGTTCGACAACAGTCTGAGGGCGATGGGCATCGAGGTTGGCGTCCAGGATGCCGAAGTGGTCTTGATCGGTGCTGCGAGCGACGACCGTGTGATTGCAGATCTTCTGCGAACCGCGGCTGCGGTTCCGGGCGTCGCGCGCGTGCAGAGCCAGATCCGATATTTGTCGTTCGCACGGAACGCGCTCTGACCTTGTTCGTTCATGCTTTTCGAAGGCTTCGCCGCCGATCACAAAGGGTGCGAGGACGACACTGCGAAGCCTCGGCACATGAGGCTTGGCATGCCTGCGAAATCCAAGGTGCAACAGAAGGCCGCCGGTGCAGCGCTTGCAGCAAAGCGTGGCGAGCAAAAGAAAAGCGGTCTCAAGGGCGCCGCGCGCGAGATGTACGAATCCATGAACGAAGGGCAACTGGAGGACTTCGCGAAAACGAAGCGGAAGGGATTGCCTCGCAGGAAGGCGGCCAAATAACCGAGATTTACGCCAGCCGGAGTGGCAACGTGCGAATTCGTTTTCCGGTCGCGGCAAACACAGCATTGAGAATGGCCGGCGCGACAACGGCCATTGCGGCACCACCGACACCGCCCCAGAAGTCGTCAGACGGGACCAGGATTGTTTCGACATGTGGCGCATCCGCCATGCGGATCACAGGATAGCTGTCGAAGTCCTTCTCGACCACTTGACCGCCACGGATGGAAATCCGCTCGCCGAGCGTTGCGCTGGTGGCCATCACGGCGGCACCTTGAACCTGGGCCTCGACCAGACGCGGGTTGACGACCGTACCGCAATCGAGTGCGATGACAATGCGTTGCACGCGTACGGCGCCTCCCGGTGAGACGTTGACCTCGGCAACCGCGGCGGCATAGCTGCCCACGGCCATCATCTGGGCGAGTCCCTGGTGGCTACCCTTGAGACGAGATGCGCCCCAGCCGGCCCGCGTCGTGGCGGCCACCAGCACGGCGACGTGTTTCGGGTGTCCCTTCATCAAGCTGGTGCGAAACTCGAAGGGATCGCGCTTGGCCAGATGGGCCAACTCGTCGATGAAGCATTCGAGATAGACGCCATTCTGTGTGGTGTGCACGCCGCGCCAGCTTCCTACGGGCAAGTGCGTGTTGCGCATGGCATGGTCGATGTAGAGGCTCGGGATGGAATATGCCATCTGGGATTCGCCGGGTTGCGCATAAAGTCCCTGGAACATGCGAGGATCACGCCCGGTCTGAATACTCGCCGCACGTGGCAGGTTCGAGATCAGGATCGATTGCCCCGAGATGCGCATGATCAAGCCGGTCGGGTCGCCCTTGTCATCGAGACCGGCTCTGAGCCTCGCCTGCGTCACCGGACGGTAGTGCCCTTGTCGGGTATCCTCCTCCCGCGACCAAATCAGCTTGATTGGAACACCGGGTATTTCCCGCGCTATCTGCACGACTTGTCGTACCGCGTCCTGCTTCAGGCGGCGCCCGAAGGAGCCGCCGACGGCGGTCCGGTGAAGTTCGCACTGCTCGATAGTCAATTCGGCCGCCGCGGCAGCAATCCTGAGTGCGGCTTCGGCATTCTGCGTCGGCGCCCACACCTCGGCGCGGTCGGGCCGCCATAGTGCGGTGGCGTTCATCGGCTCGAGCGTGGCGTGATGGAGAAACGGGGTCGAATAGTCGGCCTCGAGGGTCTGTGACGCCTGCCGAAGCGCCTCGAGCGCATCGCCATGTGTCCGCCCGACGAACGCGTCCCGGGTTTCAAGGCCGGTCTTCACGTAGGCCGCTATGCTGGTGTCGTCGATGCCCGTATCGAGGGCGGTCGCCCAGGAGATGGCGACCTTGTCGAGGGCTGTCTTGGCCTGCCACCAGCTTTCGGCGACGACGGCGAGCGCGTTATCTCCGACTTGCATCACGCGGCGCACGCCGGGCATCGTCTGGGCCGCGGTCGCGTCGAAGCTGCCGACCGTCCCCCCCGCGACGGGTGCGGCCTTGATGGCTGCGTTGAGGAGCCCCGGTAATTGCACGTCGATGCCGAATATGGTGCGCCCGGTCGCCTTTTCCCGGTTGGCCAGCGGCGATACGGACGTTCCGGCAATCTTCCAGGCTGACACCGGCTTCAGGGCGAGGGCCGACCGCGGTGGCGGGGTAAGCTTTGCCGCAGCCTCGGCGAGTTGACCATATGTCGCCGTTCGACCGCTGCCGCGGTGCAGAACCCTGCCGCCTTGCGTTTCAACCTCGTCGCGAGAAACCTCCCAGGTCGTGGCGGCTGCATCCATCAGCATCGCGCGCGCGGCAGCACCCGCCTCGCGCAGGGTTGCGTGCATGGCCCGGATCGTTCGGCTATTGCTCGTGCTGAAGTCGCCCCATATCCGGTTCCGGCGGAGGCTTTCTCCTGGCTCTACCATCTCGACGCGAACCTGGCTCCACTCGCAATCGAGTTCCTCGGCTGCAAGCTGAGCGAGGCCGGTGGCAGCGTCCTGGCCCATTTCGGCTCTTGCAACGCGCACGACGACGCGTTCGTCGCTGGTCAACACGATCCAGGCGCCGAGTTCGGACGTCGATGGCGGCCTGCGCGGTTGTCGCCGCCGCTTGCGTCCGCCGCGTTGCGCCTCGGCCTGGTCGCGCGCGAGCCCAACGGCGAATCCGCCGGCCACGGCGAACGCGATTAGAACGGCGCGGCGTGTTGGTCCTGGGCCTCGCATGCTCGTCCGCAGATCTCGATCGCCAACATTGACAGTCCTGGTACGTAATGAGGCCGTGCGCGTGACCAGAATGCGACCGCGCGACGCTGGCGGTGGCGCGCCCCTGCGATGGCCGTTCGCCGGCCGACAGCAGCTGCATCGACAACCCGCCGACCATCACTCTAGCGCGGCCATCGATTGGAGAAAACTGCGTTATATTCTCAGGGCTTGGGCGCTTCTGGTGTGATGATGACGCCGGCCGAGATCATGTCGTCGGCGGCTGCGGTGTCGATGCCGATCTCCATCAGGATCGCGCGCGCGTCGGCGCCGAGCTCGGGCGGACGCCGGTCGGGCTTTGAGTTGACGCCGCGCCAGATGACCGGCTGGCGCAGGCTGCGCCGATAGGGTGCCGGTTCCTCGTATCGGGGCTCGAAGAACTTCACTGCGTTGAGGTGCGGGTCGTCCAGCATCGTGGTCAGGGAATGAACGGGCCCACACGGGACATCGAGTTTCTCGAACAGTGCGAGCCATTCTTCCGACGTGCGGTGGCCGAGTGATGCCGCCAAAATCTGGTAAAGCTCGTCGGAGTGCTTCGAGCGCTCGCCGTTATTGCTGAACCACTCGGCGGACGTGATGTCGTCTCTCCCAAGGGCTTCGAGAACGCGCTTCCATTGGAGGGTCGTGTAGGGCAGAAGCGCGATATAGCCGTCCTTCGTCGGGAACGGCTTTCGATTGCGTGACATGGTTCGATGATACCCGAGTGTGCCCTGTTCCTCGAAGGTGGCCTGCATCAGGTTTTCATTGAGGCTGAAGGCGGCCGTCGCCTCGAGCATCGGCATCTCGACAAGTTGGCCGGCCTTTCCGCCGGTTCGCTCACGGTGCAAGAGTGCCGCGAGAACTGCGTAGACAACGTGCAGCGCGCCGACCTTGTCCGCGGTGACCGTGGGATGATAGGCGGGCGCGCCGTCGCGGGCCCAGGTAAGGGCCGCGATTCCGCCCGCGGCCTGGATAATGTCGTCGTAGGCCGGCTTTCCCGAATAAGGTCCGTCGCTGCCGTAGCCGAGTGCAGCGCAATAGATCAGTCGGGGATTGATCGTTCGACAGGCCTCCCATCCGAAGCCGAGCCGGTCGAGCGCATCCTGTCGCATGTTATGGACGAGCGCGTCGGCCGAAGCGATCAAGCGCCGGAGAACATCCTTGCCGCGGTCCGACTTCAGGTCGAGGGCAAGGGAGCGCTTGTTGCGATTGTTGTTGGCGAAGCCGGCACCGATACCCGGTTCGGAATGTGGAGGAGTCCAGCGATTCTGGTCACCGTCTGGCGCCTCGATCTTGATGACGTCTGCGCCCATGTCGCCGAGGATCTGCGTGGCGAATGGTCCGAGCAGGATGGTCGTGATGTCGATGATCCTGATGCCGTCGAGGAGTGGGGTCATTGTGGGCGGGTTCCCGGGCGAGCTGTCGACGTGTTGTGCCCTAAACCGCGCCTCTTCAACAAGTGGCGTTCCGCACGCGTCTCGCGCGCGACGGTCTTCTGCTTCCCCATCTTTTGACGAAGAAGCACTTCGGCGGCGCCCGTCGTCGAGCGTCATCCCCACGGCGGTAGCGGCTGCGGCAATCCGCTGTCGGCTTGGAATGCCCTGTCCAAGCGCGGCGGCGCTCGATACGCAACTGTGGAAGGGTGCGAGTGAAAGGGTGCTACGAGCCGATTCACCAATGGTGGGCGCTAGAGGGATCGAACCTCTGACCCCTACCATGTCAAGGTAGTGCTCTACCGCTGAGCTAAGCGCCCGTGTTTCCGGTGGGTCAATCGGAGAGCGTCCGTATATCGGCATCCGCCGAGGCGTGCAAGCTGCTTGCGGGCTGCTATCCTCAGGCCGCGAGCAACTTGTCGATCTCGGTGACGAGATCCTTGAGATGGAATGGCTTCGAGAGTACGCGCGCATCCTTGGGAGGCTTGATCTCGCTGTTCAGGGTTACAGCGGCAAAGCCGGTGATGAACATGATCTTGAGGTCGGGGTCGAGATCGCTGGCGCGTCTGGCCAGCTCGATTCCATCCATGCGCGGCATCACGATGTCCGTGAGCAGCAACGTGAACGGCTCCTCCTTGAGCCGCGCAAAAGCGTCCGCGCCGTTATCGAATGACGTCACGTCGTAGCCTGCCCGCTCCAGTGCCCGGGCCAGGAAGCCGCGCATCGAATCGTCGTCCTCCGCGAGCAGGATGCGCTGATGAGACAGTGGCGAAGCCTTGAGGGTCATGAGTGAAGTCTCGGCAGGAGGCGGGGCGCAAGTATGATCAAACTCTGAACAGTCGACCGGAATCTGACGCTAATTTGGTAAACACCCCATGAAGCGTCGGATCGCCTGCCGAGTTCGACGTGCCTACACAGGAGTTGCGAAAACATCGTGGCGAGCGTCAACCTCGCATGGACATTGCGACGTCGACTTGGCAAATTGCGCATCAGGCTGATCTCGAGGCCCGAAGGCGCGAGGTGCGCAGTTGGACGCTTTTCGAGGTGCAGGACGCGCCTATGCCCGAACGGGAGAGACGGTCCATAGCGGCGGAGCTCGATCCGCCGATTACTCTGGTTGCGCCACGGGTGCAGGCAGCGCCTTTTGTTTTCTCGTCACCTCACTCGGGTCGCGTCTACACGGAGCGATTCCTCGAGCAATCCCGGCTCGACGCGCATACTCTGCGCAAGTCCGAGGACTGTTACGTCGACGAGTTGCTGGCGGGCGTGGCGGCGCTTGGCGTACCAATGATCGCAGCGCGCTTTCCGAGAGCCTATATCGACGTCAATCGCGAGCCCTACGAGTTGGATCCGGATTTGTTCGAAGGTCCATTGCCGCCATTCGCCAACACCCAGTCGGTGCGCGTCGTCGGCGGGCTCGGCACGATCGCGCGAATCGTGGCGGATAACGAGGACATCTACCCCGCCCGTCTCCCGGTCGGCATTGCGATCGAGCGGATCGAGCTACTCTATAAGCCGTTTCATGCAGCCCTGGCGGGGCTTCTGGAGGAAACGCGCCGCCGGTTCGGGATCGCGATCCTGATCGATTGCCATTCGATGCCGTCGTCGTCCGCGGGCCAGCAAACGACGAGGCCCGATTTCGTGCTGGGTGACCGCTTCGGAGCTTCCTGCGATATCAAGCTGACGCGGTTCTTGAAGGAAGCGCTGACCTCGCTGGGACATGAGGTGCACGTCAATCGACCGTATGCAGGCGGCTTCATCACCGAGCATTACGGGCGGCCGGGCCGTGGCTTCCACGCGCTGCAGATCGAGATCAATCGCGCGCTCTATCTCGACGAAAGCAGCTTCGCGCGCGGCAAGGGGTTCGCGCGACTGGCGACAACGCTATCGGCCGTGTTCGAGCGCCTCGTTGAAGACTTTCCGACGGTGATGGGCGGCGGTCGCGCCGCAGCCGAGTGACGCTGAAGGAACGAAGTGCCGGTCTGCGCTTCCGACCGGCTGCTGTCCTGCCGGTGGCATCGGACGTTGGGCGCCAGAAAAGAAAAGGGGCCGTCCTTGCGAACGGCCCAAGTCTAGGGAGGAAACGCCCAAAGGAGGGCTGTGGGACCGCCAAGCCGAAGCTCGTCGGCGCCACACCCCGTATGTAGATCCGCCCCATCCCTTCTTCAAGGGCAAAGATTGTGCAGTGCAGCGGGATGAATGCCAAAAGGGATGGCACCAGTCGGTCGGGGCAGAAATAAGCGATAAAAATCAAATGCTATTCCGGTGCTGCATAGCAGAAATGCAGGCAGGGGACACACGCTCGGAACGGCGGATCGGTTGACGTCAACGTCATAGGGACGAAAAAAGGCCGCTCTCCAAGAAGCGGCCCCAAGTCCAGGGAGGAAACATCGATCGAGACGCGACTGAGAAAATAATCGTCGAAGGGCATGTCACCCTTGCTGACGATTATGCTATGCGGGCGCCGACCGATTCGCACAAGGCCACATCGCTCGGATCGTGTCTTTCATGTGCCATTGTGTCGTTTTCGCCGCATTGGTGACCTACGCAGCCCGGTCGGCCGTTTCGGCACGTCGCCTCCCCAACGTGACGCTCCGGAAGGGAGCGAGGAGTACGGCACGAATGCGCAAGCCCCGAAAAATTGCCGTCGCAGAACTTGTTGCGGCCGCACACGAGTTCGCCGACGCGTCGGGCAAGGTGATCCTGAGCCACTTCCGTCGCCCTATGGCAGTGCAAAACAAGGCCGGCGGTGGTGCGTTCGATCCGGTTACCGAAGCCGACCGGGCGGGCGAACGTGCGATCCGCAAACGGCTGGCGATTCGGTATCCCGACCATGGAATTCATGGCGAGGAACTGGGTGTCAAGGCTGGGGAGGCCTCGTACACCTGGGTGATCGATCCTGTCGATGGCACGCGCGCATTCATCACCGGAATGCCGTTGTGGGGCTCCCTGATCGGCGTGACGTGCGAAGGCCGTGCCGAAATCGGCCTGATGGATCAGCCGTATACGCGTGAACGGGTTTGGTCGTCCGCGAAGGGCGCCCACTGGCGCGCTACGGACGGCCGCACGCGGCGCATTCATACGTCGCCTTGCGCCCTGCTCGGCGAGGCGCGCTTGACGACGACCAGTCCAGATCTCTTTTCGAAGGGCTACGAGAGCGCGGCGTTCGCGCGGCTGCGGGCCGACGCGCGGCTGACCCGTTTTGGAGGCGACTGCTACGCTTATTGCCTGCTTGCGGCAGGCCATATCGACATCGTCATCGAGTCCGGTCTCAAGCCGTACGACATTGTCGCTCTGATCCCCATCATCGAGCAGGCCGGTGGCCGGGTGACCACCTGGGAGGGTGGGCGCGCCGAAGGTGGAGGCCGCATCCTCGCCTGCGGCGATCCTCGGCTGCACGAGGCTGTTCTCAAGCTTCTGTCGAAGGCGTGACCGCTTGACTCCGTCGGGTGCCGCATGACAGCGCGAGCGCCAACCGCGAGTGCCGGTACGACTTGCACTTCGCGCGTCCCCCTGCTGGTATCCGTCGGGGCATACGTATGAAAGGCAGGACATGACCGACGAAGTCCTCGTGGCGCGCGATGGGCCTGTCATGACCATCACACTCAACCGACCGGAGAAGTTCAATGCCTTGACGTTCGGCATGTACGCGAGACTGGCCGAGCTTTGCGATGGAGAGGCGCGCGACGGTTCGATCCGCGCGATCATTTTGACCGGCGCGGGCGGTAAAGCTTTCGGAGCGGGCACGGATATTTCCCAGTTCCGCGCCTTCGCGTCGCCCGGCGACGGGCTCGCGTACGAGGCCGAGGTCGATCGGATACTATCGTCGATCGAATGTTGTCCGGTGCCGATGATCGCTGCCATTGCCGGGGCCTGCACCGGTGGCGCCGCTGCGATCGCGGCGTGCTGCGATATGCGCCTTGCGACCCGCGACGCGCGCTACGGCTTCCCGATCGCGCGAACGCTCGGCAACTGCCTGTCAGCGACGAGCCTGCAGCGCCTCACCGGTCTGGTGGGAGCGCCCCGGGTGGTCGACCTGTTGTTTACGGCGCGGCTCATGACGGCGGACGAGTGCCTGGCCGCCGGTCTGGTGACAGAGGTCGCCGACGACCACGCAGCCTTGATGGCGCGCGTCGGCGAGCTCGCGCATCAGATCGCCGGTTTCGCGCCACTCACGCTTTCTACGACCAAGGAGCTGATGCGCCGGATTCGGGAAGCCGGCCCCAAGGTGGACGACCACGATCTAGTCGCCAAGGTTTACTCCAGCGCGGATTTCCGTGAGGGACTGGATGCATTTCTAGCAAAGCGAAAGCCGCGGTGGACGGGGCGATGATGGGTTCGATCACACGATTGTCGCAGGCGCCGACCCCGACCCCGGCGCCGTCGACCACGCTATCGAGACGAGACCGGAAATCACATGGCCATTCCTAAAAGCATCGCGCGCCCGCCAATTGCGGCTGCCGTTATCGAGCGCCTGAAAGCCGCCGCGGGGCCGGCCGGCTACCTCGACAAGCCCGAGGACGTCGCACCTTATGCCAAGAGCTGGCGCGGCAACTGGCAGGGCGCATCTCCACTTTTCTTGCGGCCGCGTACCACGGCCGAGGTGGCCAACCTGGTGAAAATCTGCGCCGAGACGGGGACTGCGATCGTGCCACAGGGTGGGAATACGGGCCTGACCTATGGCAGCCAGCCGGGTTCCGGCATGAACGAGGTGATCCTGTCGACCGTGCGTATGAAGTCGATCCGCGGGATCGACCTGCACAACGACACGATCACGGTCGAGGCAGGGGTTATCCTGCAGGAGATCCAGCGTCGAGCGGCCGAAGTCAATCGGCTCTTCCCGCTCAGTCTCGGCGCGGAGGGAACCTGCCAGATCGGAGGCAACATCTCGACCAACGCCGGCGGCATTCAGGTGCTGCGCTATGGCAATACGCGCAATCTCGTGCTGGGGCTCGAGGTCGTTCTCCCTGACGGGCAGATCTGGAACGGTCTTCGCAGTTTGCGCAAAGACAACACGGGATACGATCTCAAGCAGTTGTTCATAGGAGGCGAGGGGACGCTCGGCATCGTTACCGCGGCGGTCCTGAAGCTGTTCCCACGTCCCAGCGAATCGCAATCCGCATGGGTGGCCGTGCGCACTCCGGATGACGCAGTAGCGCTGCTCGGCCTGATGCGTGAGCTGCTGGGTGAGAGCGTGTCCTCGTTCGAGCTGATCAGCCGGCCAACGGTCGAATTGTTGCTGACGGGCGTGCCGGGTTCCACCGATCCGATGTCCTCTCCCCATCCGTGGTATGTGCTGACGGAGGTGACGGGGCAGGGCGCGCCGGGATCGCTTGCGGAGCCGTTGTCGCACGTGTTGGAAGTGGCGGTCGAGCGTGAGCTGGTGCTTGATGCCGTGCTGGCCACGTCCGGTGAGCAGGCGCGCAAGCTGTGGAAGATGCGCGAGGATCTCCCGTTCGGGGTGCAAGCGGCCGGTGGCGCGGTCCCGCATGACGTATCGGTGCCGTTGTCGCGCATTACCGAATTCATTCGCAGGGCCGACGAGGCGATGGCGGTTGCATACCCCACGTCGCGTTTCTGCTGCTTCGGGCACGTCGGCGACGGTAATTTACATTATAATCCTGTACGGCCGGTCGACTGGACATTCGATCAGTGGAATGCCGAGCGGGAGGCCATCAACAAGATTGTCCACGATATCGTCGTCGATCTCGGAGGTTCGATCAGTGCCGAGCATGGCATAGGACTTGTGCGGATGGAGGAGAACCTCCGCTACAAGAGCGCGGTCGAGCTTCAGCTCATGGAGCGCGTCAAGCGTGCGCTCGATCCGGCGAATATCATGAACCCCGGCAAGCTCGTGCCCATGTGAGGCGTTGGCTGAGCCGGCAAGACTCCGAAATTGAAAAGGGCCGCCCGACGGGCGGCCCTCGATTCGCTGCATCGTGATTCCGGCGTCAGTGATGACGGCGGTGATGACGATACGAATGGTGGCGATAGTGCTTATACGGCCGGTAGTGGTGGCGGTGATGATGCGGCTTCACCCAGACGCGGTGACAGCGCAGGCCGTGATAAGTGCGATGGCATTTGCGCACCCAGTAGGTCTTCTCGGCGAGCGTAGAGGCCTCGGGGGCGTTCTTCAAGGGCGCGAGGCCCGAGCCAGCCGGGGCAGCTTCAGCGGTCGAGACGAGGAGACCTGCGACGAGCAACGCCACCGGCGCCAGGACTTTCAAGAACCACTTCATTGCATTCTTCCCTTCCAGTTGAGAGTTTCCCCGGGCGTCTATCAGCAACGTCTGATCTTGCATCAATCCGTCGTCGTGTTGGAAAAAAAAATCCTCGGAGGGATGTCTCTCACCAAACGAGTGGGGCAGGGGAGCCACGCTCCCTTGCCCCCCATCGGTTGCCCAAGACGAACTATAAGTACGGTCGATCAGGGTTTTACAGTCGCGGCGACGCTGCGACCACCGAACAGAGTGCTGATCCGACGCTCGCGTTTTGTGTCAACCGTTACGGTTGCCGTCATTCCGGCCCGAAGCGGAAGCGGTTCGGCGCCGTCATTCGGCTTGAGCTTCAGCTTCACCGGCAGCCGTTGCACCACCTTCACCCAGTTCCCGGACGCATTCTGGGGCGGTAGCAAGGCAAACTCGGCGCCCGTCGCGGGGCTGATGCTTGCGACTTCAGCCTGCCATGTGACGTCCGGATAGATGTCGAGCACGATCGTCGCCGACTGACCCGGGCGAACATAAGTCAGTTCGGTCTCTTTGAAGTTCGCCTCCACCCACGGAGTCGCATCGCTGATGAGGGCGAACAGGGGGGTTGCTGCACGGACCTGCTCACCCGGCAGAAGTTTCACGTTGACGGCGAGCCCGCCGAGAGGGGCGCGGACAATCGTGCGATCGAGATCATACTTTGCGCGATCGCGCGCTGCGCGTTTCTCGCGTACGAGCGGGTGCGCGGAGGTCTCGATGTCCGGCTTGCCACCAAGCTGAGCCAGGATTCGCTGCATCTTCTGACGAGCGACCATGACCCTGGTTTTCGCGGCGTCTGCGTTCGCATCTGCCTCCTCGAAGGAGAATGCGCGGCCCACACCTTTGTCCACGAGGCGCTGCTGGCGATTGCGTTGAGCCTCATAAAACTGGACCTTGTCCTCCGCCTCTTTCTGCTCCGCGATCGACTCGCGGTACTCGGCGCGGAGGGCCGCGACACGAGCGCGGGTTTGGTCAAGTTCCGCCTCGGCCTTGTCGAGGGCGAGCCGATACGGTTCAGGATCGATCTTGATCAGCAAGTCGCCCGCTTTGACCTGGGCATGGTCTTCGACGGCGACCTCGACGACCCGACCGGGGACCTCAGCCGAGATGTGCACGATGTCTGCCTTCACATAGGCATTCTCGGTGCCGATGTACCGACCTCCCCACAAGTACCAAAGCAATGCGCCGGCGACAGCAATCACCGGTACGGCAATAAGCAGGAATGGTCTCAAGAGGCGCATTTTAGGTTGGTCTCGCTCAAATTTGAGGCAGTGCTTGCGTCGATTCTTCGTTTATCAAGGCGCTCGGTTTTCCATGGGCCGGGAATGGTCGCGTGAGGTTCTCAAAGCGTGTGGGCATCTCCCATGACCCGCTCCTCCAAACCCTCGAATACGCCGGCCTCGGCCAGTTCGTCGCTCTCCGCCAGTTCTCCGAGACGCAACTTCACGCGCGACAGAAGCTGGGTCAAAACGGCGACATCACGGTCGGAAATGTCGGCCAATGCGTCACTCACCGTCGATCGGGCGATCGGAGAAATCACAGCGTACACACGGTCGCCACGATCGGTGAGAAAAATCCTGTTGATACGCCGGTCGACCGGATCCGCGCGGCGTTCCACCCAGCCTCGCTCCTCGAGCCGATCGACGATTTTGCCGGCCGGGGCCTTGTCGATCTCCATCATGTCCGCCAGCTCGGATTGGCTGGCACCCGGGCGGCGATGCAAGCGCACAATGGCGAGCCACTGCGGCCGGGTAATTCCTAAGGCTTTGACGCGCCGATCGAATACCGTGCGCATCAGGCGCGCAATATCGGTCGTCAGCCAGCCGAAATTGCCGTCCCCTTCAGCCATCACCTTCCCCAGTGCTCTGCCGCTGCATTCAACTATGAATGCTCATCGAGATAGTATCTACAGTTACTATCATCAAGGATACTGTGGTCAAGGTTATCGAAGTGCATATTTGCTATGCGGCTTTCGCATATTGACCCCGCTTCGAGCGCATGGCGGACCATATTCCGGATGCGGGCTGGAGTGGATGGCGGATGGGCTGCGCCGTGTGCGCCCGCGCAAGTGCCAGTTCGGCGGGCAGCAAACGCCTTGTCGGTGCGCCTAGGCGGTGATAGCCACGGCGCTAACCAATTCCACACGGGGCCAAGGAGCACGCATCGCATGAACGAAGCCGCGAAAGGCAATGGCGGCCCGGCCGGACCGCCGCAAGGAGCGGGGCTTCAGATCCGGATGCTAGGCCAGTACGTGAAGGACCTGTCGTTCGAGAGCCCAAACATCCGTAAGCTGATGACCACTCAGACGGAGAACCCGAATCTCGACCTCGAGATGAATGTCGTTCCCGAGCAGGCCGCGCCGGATGTGTACGAGACAACCCTGTCATTCAAGGCGCGGGCGGAGAGCAAATCCGTCGGAATCATCTTCGACATAGAGCTGGAGTATGCGGGGCTCTTCAAGATCGAGAATGCGCCGCCCGACGTACTGGATGCGGTCCTCCACGTTCAATGTCCGACGCTGCTGTTTCCGTTCGTCCGACGGATCGTCGCCGACATGACGCGCGATGGGGGTATCATGCCGCCGCTCATGCTCGACCCGGTGGATTTCGGAGCGCTCTATATGCACAAGCGCCAAGCCGCAACAGGTGGGCGAGCGAACTAAGCCGCGCAGGTTTTTCCGCTCATCGCGTCAGGCGGTCTCCGCCTCCGGCGTGTTCATTTGGCTGGCGATGGCCAAGCGCTCATCGATGAGCCTGAGTTCGATGGCGACACGTTGCAGCCGGTTGGCGAGGCGTTCTCGCAGATCGTCGGCAAATTCTGGATCGTCCTGAATGTGAGCGTGCAAGGCTTCACGCGTCAGTTGCACCGCCCGTACGTCGCCAACGGCTGCCACGGTCAGGCGAAAGGTGTGCTCGGCGAGCATTGCGCCTTCGCCAAGCATGGATCCAACCTCGACATCCTGCTCCTCGATGCCGAGCTCAGGGTCCGGCAGAATGACCGCACGGCCCGAAATGATGACGATGGCTCCCTCGCCTTCCTGGCCGGCGACGACCAGCTTCTGGCCGTCACGAAAGATCATCCGGCCCGCATCCTGGGCCAGCCGTTGAAGCTGCGACGACGTCATGCCGCGAAAGAGGTCGAGCCGGGACAATCGTGCAGCGATCAAATCGAGGGCCATCTTCAGGGCTCCGGGAGGGGGAGGCCGGCGGGCGAGATCGGCACGACCGAAGGGATGGCGAGCTTTGCCCGATTCGACGTCTGGCCGGCAACCCGGCAATGACACCTGGGGAAAGGCGATCGCACCGTAAGGACTTGGTTTGGTGCTATGCGACCGGCATCGGGCTCTCGACGAACTGCCGGATTGCCCGGTTGACGAACGCAAACTTTGGAAGTGTGGGTGCCGCCGTGACGAACGGGTAGAAGTCCGGATGACCCATGCTGCGGGTCAAGTCATTGAGCGCGGAGGCAAGTGGCGCCCATCGTTCCATCAGCGCGCCGACCGTGACTCCGCGGTAGACGTCCGTTCGGCCGTACGGCCACGTGCTGCCTTCGCTCATGCCTTTGGAGCGGGGCTCTATGCCAACGGATTCGGCAGTGTCGACCGTGTCGAGAATGTGCAGATAGTGGGCCCAGGTCTCGGCCCAATCCTCCCACGGGTGGGCGGTCGCGTAGGCGGAAACGAACGATGCCTGCCAATCGGGCGCAGGACCGTTGGCATGATATTGGGACAGGGCCCCGCCATAATCGCGGCGCTCGTCGCCGAAGAGTGATCGGAACTCCTTCACGAGCCCCGTCTTCTCGACCACGATCGGCCAATAGTAGTGGGCGGACTCGTGACGTAGATGCCCGAGAAGCGACCGATACGGCTCGTCGAGCTGTTCGCGGCGGCGCTCGCGTTCGACGCTGTCGGCCTCCGCGACGTCGATCGTGATAACGCCGTCGAGGTGCCCGGTCTGCGCGTCCTGCATCACGTCAAACGTCATGGGGGGGATATCGCCCACGCCTGAAATCGGCAGCCCAAGGCGCAGTAAGGAATACACGAGGCGCTTCTTCGCGTTTTCGACGGCACGCCAAGCGGCGAGGTGCTGGGGATCGCTCAGGTCGGGAATAGTCCGATTGAGGATGCAGGCCGAGCAGAGCTCGCCAGGATCGTTGGCCTTCAAAAGCCAGTTGCAGGCTGCGTGAGCGGCGTTAGCACATCGACGCATCGGTTTTGGCGCGGCTTTCGCAGCCGACCGGCGGAACACGGACAAAACGCCGCCCGCCTTCGGATTGGGCTTTAGTGCCGTGATTTTCAGTTCGGCCGGGTCGAAGCCAAGCTCGGCGCCGCAGCTCAGGCACACCGAATTCTCGAAATAGACGTCTTTTCCGCAGTTCGTGCAGTTAAAGGTCCGCATGTTGGTTCCCGTCGCTTGCGCGTCTGCTTACGCCCACGACGCGACCCGCAAAACGAGCCGGCTGTCTCCGAAGTTCCCCGGAGCTGCTACGGGACGAGCTTGTAGCCACCCATCTCGGTCACGAGCAGCTCTGCATTCGATGGATCCTTCTCGATTTTCTGGCGCAGGCGGTAGATGTGTGTTTCCAGGGTGTGCGTCGTCACGCCGGCGTTGTAGCCCCACACCTCGTGCAGCAGGACGTCCCGCGTCACCACTTTCTCGCCAGATCGGTAAAGGTACTTGAGTATCGAGGTCTCTTTTTCGGTCAGGCGGATCTTCGAGCCTTTCTCATCGAGCAGCATCTTCGACGCCGGCCTGAAAGAATAAGGGCCGATCGCGAAGACCGCATCCTCACTCTGCTCGTGCTGGCGCAATTGCGCGCGAATTCGGGCGAGCAGAACTGCAAATTTGAACGGCTTGGTAACGTAGTCGTTAGCGCCGGCATCTAGGCCGAGAACGATATCGGAATCGGCAGCATTGCCGGTCAGCATGATGATCGGGCTCTTGAACCCGGCCTTGCGCATGACCTTGCACGCTTCGCGTCCGTCCATATCCGGCAGACCAACGTCGAGAATAACTAGGTCTAGCCGTTCTTTCTTCGCAATATCAATGCCTTGGCCTGCGGTCGATGCCGTCAAAATGTCGAACTCGTCGTGCAGCGCGAGTTGATCTCTGAGGCTCTCGCGCAGCTCTTCATCGTCATCGACCAGAAGAATGGCTCGGGCCGTTTTCATTGGGGAACTCCCGTCACGTCGCGATTTTGCGGCATAATAGCATTGCCCCGTTCGATGAAACAGTCTCACTGAATGCAGCACAATCGCAGGGCTGGGCTGCCACAGGATCAGGACGGAACTTCCGTGATCTTAGGGACATAGATGTCGCTGCCATCGAGACGAGTGAAACTTCGACTGCACGTCCGCTCGTCGGCGGCAACGAGTGGTTTCTTGCAACTCGGACAACTGCGTGTCCGGTGCGTGGTCGGACGAGGCGGTATCAGGGCTCGAAAGCGAGAGGGTGATGGCGCGACGCCTTCGGGAAGGTGGCGGCTGGTCGAAGTTTTATGGCGCCAGGACCGCTGTCGTCGCCCGATCTGCCAACTGCCGGTCCGTGCCATTCGGCCCGATGACGGCTGGTGCGACGCACCAATGGATCGCAATTACAACCGACCAGTGCGACACCCTTATCCGGCAGGCGCCGAGCACCTCTACCGCTCTGATTGCCTCTATGACGTCGTTGTTGCGCTCGATCATAACGCGCGGCCCCGTGTGCGAGGCCGCGGCAGTGCGATTTTCATCCACGTCGCGCGCCCGGACTGGATGCCGACAGAGGGCTGCATCGCCATGAAGGAACGCGATCTCAGGTTGCTGCTGAGCTGCGTCGGTCGGTGCGCATTGGTTGCGATCGACTGCTGACCCCCGCCAGGGCGAGGCCGGAAGCGAAAGATGGTCCTGGTGCCCGTCGGGTGGCTCTGAAGGGGCTTGCAAAAAGATGCGAGGCGAGGATGGCGGCAATCCTCGCCTCGCGATGCGACCCGTAGAAGTCAAACCTGGGTCGCGGTGTCCGGGTCGTGAGTTCGAATACAATCCTGAACTTGAAATTCGCCTCGGGCGAAGCGCCGCCAGGTGGCTAATCTCAAGTCCTCTGCCTTAGCTGTTGTAGGCGCGTTCGCCGTGTTGCGTGATGTCGAGACCCTCACGCTCGGCCTGTTCTTCGGGACGCAGGCCGATCATGACGTCGACGATCTTGAACAGAATGAAAGAGCCGATCAGGGTGAAGGCGATTGTAAAGCCGACCGCTTTCGACTGGATGATGACCTGCGCCATCAGGTCATAGGCCGCCGCCGTCGCTTCACCGGGTTTCACGGCATAGTCGACAATTCCGGCGCCGCCGAGCGTCGGAGCCGCCACGATGCCGGTGCCGATGGCGCCGACGATGCCGCCAACGCCGTGGACGCCGAACACGTCGAGACTATCGTCGTAGCCAAGCGCATTCTTGATGCCCGTGCAGGCAATGAAGCAGATGACGCCAGCCACAAGGCCCAGCACGATGGCGCCCATCGGACCCGAAAAGCCCGCGGCAGGCGTGATCGCAACCAAGCCCGCAACGGCGCCGGAAACGAGGCCGAGCAATGACGGCTTTCCCTTCTCCAGCCACTCCGCCAGCATCCACGCCAACGCCGCCGCCGCAGTGGCGACGAATGTGTTGATCATGGCCAGAGCTGCGCCACCCGAAGCTTCGAGGTTCGAGCCGCAGTTGAACCCGAACCAGCCAACCCACAGCATCGAGGCGCCGATCATGGTCATGGTCAAGGAGTGCGGCGCCATCTGCTCGCGACGGAAGCCGACACGCGGACCGATCACGAGGCAGCCGACCAGGCCAGCGATGCCGGCGTTGATGTGCACCACCGTGCCGCCGGCGAAATCGAGGGCACCCCACTTGTAGAGCATGCCGGCATCTGCCTGGACCGCTGCGAGGGCAGCTTCGGCTGCTGCCTTGGCATCACCAGTCGCACCGGCGGCGGCTTTGGCGGCATCGGCAACCCCATCGGGACCAGCCCAATACCAGACCATGTGAGCCATGGGGAAATAGATGCAGGTCACCCACAGCAGGATGAAGAGCATCAACGCGCCAAACTTCACTCGCTCGGCGAAGGCGCCGACGATCAGCGCCGGCGTGATGCAGGCGAACGTCATCTGGAAGCAGATGAAGAGGTACTCGGGGATGACGACGCCGTTGGAGAACGTGGCACCGACGGACGACGTGTCGACGCCGCGGAGAAAGGCCTTGCTCAAGCCCCCGACCCAGTCGTTCAGCGAGCCGCCATTGGTGAATGCGAGACTGTAGCCGTAGGTCGCCCAAACGATCATGACCATGCAGGTGATGGCGAACACCTGCATGAGAACCGAAAGCATGTTCTTCGTCCGGACCAGGCCGCCATAGAAGAGCGCGAGGCCCGGAACGGTCATCAAAAGGACGAGTATCGTCGAAATGAACATGAACGTTGTGTCCCCCTTCGCCGCAACCGGCGTTGGGGCTGGCGTCTGGGCCAAAACCGGAAGCGCGAAGGCCACGAGCGCGAGCAATGCGCCCGCAACTGGTGTCCCGAGGCGCGTTAGAGCTCTCGACATCTAATTCTTCCCCGTGTCTACGCTGTTGATTGAGATAAGTGGCGCCTAGAGCGCATTGTCGTCGGTTTCGCCCGTGCGAATGCGTACGGTGTGCTCGATCGAGGAGACGAAGATCTTGCCGTCCCCGATCTGGCCGGTTTTGGCTGCTGCCGCGATGGCATCGGCCGCCTTGTCCGCTTCGCCGTCGGCAACGGCGACGTCGATCTTGATCTTCGGAAGGAAGTTCACCGCATATTCCGCGCCGCGATAAATCTCAGTGTGGCCTTTCTGCCGGCCGTAACCCTTAACCTCTGTGACCGTCATGCCCTGCAGACCTAGATCTGTGAGCGCCGACCGGACCTCCTCGAGCTTGAAGGGCTTTATGATCGCCGTGATCAGCTTCATGGCTTGACCTCTCTCGCCGCCAGTGACCCCCGCGGGGCGCGGCATGCGCGCCCCTGCCCGCCTGGAGCAGGCCGATCAAGAGAGTCAAAACCTGTGCCAATTCGGAAAGATTCGTTAAACTATTGAAAATTAATCAATAAATGCTTGGGCTGCCAGCCACACGCGACGCGTCTGCCTGATAAATAGGCAACTATCGCGGGGTGTCAGGTGCCGTTGCCTGATAAATCATCGAACCCCCTCATGTGCTTGACACGCGGATGGCGAGATCAGGGCAGGGCGCCGGGTAACAAGCTAACGTCGCCGCCGAGCCAGCGATGCTTGCGGGGCACATCGGGTGGCGGCCCGGCAAGGCGGTTCGGGAAGCGATGCTGGTATAACCAGAGCCACCCTGCGCCCAGACCGGGGCGAGGCTCCTGCTCTGCGTGGGCGACCATCCCGAAAGCGGTTGGGTTGACGAGGCCGGATGCGGTTCGGGCAACCAGCCGATGAAGTGCATCGTTAGAGAACGCAAACCAATTTTCACCTCGGCGTGCGGCAAGCTCGGCGAGCACGACGAGCGGGGTGACCGCAAAGGCGTGATAGTGCAGCGCACGCTCGCCCCGTTCGAGTTCGAGAGGCAGCGATCCGTCGAGGCGGATGTCGGCGGCAGCGTCCTGCATGATGCGCCGCGCGTCATCCCACAGCCGCGGCGAATCGGTAGCGAGGCTGGTCGCGGCGAGGGCGAGGCCCAGCCAATAGCGATGGTTATTGCGCTTGCGCTCGGGCGCGAGTTGGAACGTGGCCGCTTTGTCGGCGAATTGCAAAAGCCACGGTTCGATCATGGCGCGCTGGTCTACAGGGGCGTAGGGGCGCAATTTAAGGTACGCCAACGCGATGCCGGCGAGATCCCACTTGCGCTGGTACTCGGCCTGCTTTGACCCCATGTCCCCAAGCCAGGCATCGCCCTTCGCCCAAGCTTCGATCCAGGCGAGGGCGCATGCCGCGCGTGGCCCGCCATGGTCACGAACGCCGTGATCGGCATCGGTAACAACGTGACTGACGAAGGCCTTGAGTGGGGCCACCACCTCGCCGTGAGATCGTTTGAGGTCGGCGTCGACCTTGCTGCCAATCCGGTCTTTATAGTACCTGGGCAACCTCAGATCGTGCACGGCGGGCGGGACCGGAGGACAGGCCGCCGCAGCGGTTTGGCATGCTCCGAATGCAATGGGTGCGAATGCCGACAGCAACGCGCGTCCGCATCGGCAACGCATGCCGAGTGACTGCCTGATCGAAACTGCCACCGAGCGCTCCACCGGTACGGCTGGATGGCTCCCAGTATGACATCCGGGGCCTAACGAGGGATTGCGACAGTCGGCTCGGGATGCGACGCTCCGACCATTCGAACTAGAGCGCTGAGGGTTCACGTCATGCAGTTGGATTTCAAGGGCAAGCGAGTGGTCGTATGCGGTGGCAGCCGAGGCATCGGTCGGGCGACTGCCGATGTGTTTGCTCGTGATGGAGCGGCGGTCGCAATCTGCGCTCGCGGCAAGGCCGGACTCGAAGAGGCCGCCGCCGCGCTCGGTCGCCACGGCGGAAAGGTGCATTCGGCCGCCTGCGACCTGTCTGTCGGCGACCAGGTGAAGTCTTATGTGACATCGGCCGGCGAGGCGCTCGGCGGTATCGATGTGCTTGTCAACAACGCGTCGGGCTTCGGCCATGCGGACGACGAGGCGGGTTGGGCTGCAGGCCTCGATATCGATGTCATGGCGACCGTCAGGGCATCGCACGCGGCTTTGCCGTTTCTGGAGAAGGCGGGCGGCGGAGCGATCGTCAATATCTCGTCGATCTCGGCCTTCCATGCGTCAACGCGCAGTGCGCCCTACGCTGCGGTCAAGGCGGCAATCAACAGCTACACGGCCAGCCAAGCACTGATGCTCGCTCCGAAGAAGATACGCGTCAATGCGATCGCGCCTGGATCGATCGAGTTCCCGGGAGGCATATGGGAGCAGCGCAAGGCGCAAAACCCGAACCTCTACAACGCGACGCTGAAGTCGATCCCGTGGGGTAGGATGGGGCATCCCGAGGAGATCGCGAATGTCGCGGCCTTCCTGGCGAGCGACCTTGCCAACTGGGTGACGGGACAGACGGTCATCGTCGACGGCGGACAGCTTCTCAGCTGACGGCGTCTCGACGACGTCAGCTTTGCGCGCCGGACTGTACTATCGGCGCGCCCTTCGCGAGCCAGTCCTCGATCGCCTCGACGAGGCCATCGATCGGTCTGAAGCCTTGGGTGACGAGCGCATAACCGCCGGCCTGCGTGCCGGCTGCGAGCACCGGAAAGCCCTCGACTCCCGATTGCTTGGCCATCAGGAAATCGCCGAACGTCTCGTTGCGCGCGGCTTCGCCCTGCAACTCGGCGCGAAACGACATGCGCACGTGTCCGGCCTCGGCTGCGATATCGGCCAGCACCTCGTCGTCGGTGACATCACGGTTGTGCGCATAGAAGGCCGACGAGACACGCCGATTGAACGCCAACGCTTGATCCGGGGCGAGGCGCCGCATGGCAACCACGGCGCGACAGGCGGGCTCGGTGTCGTAGGTGAACGTCTCGCGGTCGAAAAACGTGGCGTCGAAGGGCTGGCCGGACGCCTCATGCACCGCCTTCCAGGCACCGCGGATGTAATCTTTGTCCTTCTCGCGCATCGGCTGGCGATTGCCGGCCCTGAGGCCGCCCATGACGACGCGAACTGGAAGCCGCCCTTCAAAGTGATTGGCCAGCGCCTGGATTACGGGCGCGAACCCGTAGCACCATGAGCACATGGGATCGGCGAAATAGATGAAATGCCGGTCGTTCGGCGTGGATTGGATCATTGCCGTCGCTCCTGCATGATGTCGAGTTGCAGCTGTTGAATGTCGAGCAGCCGCTGCCATTGCCGGTTGAGCAGGTGGTCGATCTTCTCATGCAACGAGCGTATTTCGAACTCGGCCTTCAAGTTGACCTGATAGTCGTTGTGTGAGCGCAGCCGATCCTTCGCTTCCTGCCGCTTCTGGCTCATCATGATGACCGGAGCCTGCAGAGCCGCCAGGCACGAGAGCACGAGGTTGAGCAGGATGAATGGATAAACGTCGAAGGCATTGGGGCCCTCGGCGGTATTGATGGTGATCCAGATCGCGAGAACGCCCCCAAACGAAAGAATGAACGTCCAACTGCCGCCGAAACTGGCGAGGCCATCGGCGAGCGCCTCACCAAACGTACGCTTTTCGGCGTATTCTTCTTCCGTGTTCGCCGTCAGCGTCTCGTGCGTTGCAAGACTTTGCGCCACTTTCCGTTCCAGCTCCGAAAGCTCGCCCAACTCAGCCTCGAGCAATTCTTCCACGTATTGCGCCCGATAACGCGCGATCGCGGAGTGGGCCACCCACGCATTGGGAGAGAGTGTGGGGTGTTCTTTCAGGATGCGCCTGGCGAGATTGGGTCGGATTGCGTCGAGATTGACGAGTTCGCTTCGAGGCAGGCGCTGGCCGCTGATGGCACACGCGCCGACGTCATCGTAGGGCGCCCCCTGGCGGTCATCCGGTGCGGACATGACGGGTTCCTCTTGCCGTAAAACGGGCCTCTGGCGTCCGCGGTCGGGCGCATCGGTGGAGATTTAGTCCTCGGGAGGCTCATTCGCCAGTTGCGCGTTTCGACCTACAAGACCCTGGGCCTCGAATTACCCAACACACACGTCGAACGCCCGGTTGGCGGTCGGCGGCGGTCTTGAGGCTGCTTCGCCGATCCGCTACAAGGCGGCCAATTCCAGAACATGCCGGCACCCAAGGAGGCCGAACGGTGGCCAATCCGCAATTCGTCTATCATATGCACAAGCTGTCCAAGACGTATCCGGGCGGCAAGCAGGTGCTGAAGGACATCAACCTGTCGTTCTATCCGGGCGCCAAGATCGGCGTCGTCGGGCTCAACGGCGCGGGCAAGTCGACGCTCCTGAAGATCATGGCTGGCCAGATCGACGACTACGTCGGCGAAGCTTGGCCCGCCGACGGCATCAAGGTCGGCTACCTGCCGCAGGAACCGCAGCTCGATGCCGAGAAGGACGTGCTCGGCAATGCCATGGAGGGCGTGGCGGAGAAGAAGGCCAAAATCGATCGCTACAACGAGATCGCGGCCAATTACTCCGACGAGACCGCCGATGAGATGGCGCAACTTCAGGACGAGATCGACACCGAAGGTCTTTGGGATCTCGATACCCAGGTCGAACAGGCGCTTGACGCGCTGCGCTGCCCGCCGGGCGATGCCGACGTGACGAAGCTCTCGGGCGGCGAGAAGCGTCGCGTGGCGCTGACGCGCCTGCTGCTCGCCAAACCCGATATCCTGCTTCTCGACGAGCCGACCAACCATCTCGACGCCGAAAGCGTTGCGTGGCTCGAAAACTACCTGAAGACCTATACCGGCTGCGTGATCCTCGTCACGCACGACCGCTACTTCCTCGACAACATCACAGAATGGACGCTCGAGCTCGACCGGGGTGCCGGTGTGCCCTGGAAGGGCAACTACTCGTCGTGGCTTGAACAGAAGGCCAAGCGCGAGGCGACCGAAAAAGCGCAGGAGGAGAGCAAGGGACGCTATCTTTCGCGTGAACTCGAATGGATCCGGTCGAGCCCCAAGGCCCGGCAGGCAAAGTCGAAAGCTCGCATCAGCGCCTACGAGCGGCTGGCCGACGAGGCGGCACGCGATCAGGCCGGCAAGGCTCAGTTCCAGATCGCGCCGGGGCCGCGTCTCGGAGGCGTGGTCATCGAGACCGAGGGGCTCTCGAAAGCATTTGGGGATCATCTGCTTATCGAGGATCTGACCTTCAAGTTGCCACCAGGCGGCATCGTCGGCGTGATCGGCCCGAACGGCGCCGGCAAGACGACCCTGTTCAAGATGCTGACCGGTCAGGAGAAGCCCGATAAAGGTACCATCCGTCTCGGCGACAGCGTGGTGCTGTCGTATGTCGACCAATCGCGCGCGCACCTCGACGACAAGAAGACCGTATGGGAGGAGATTTCCGGCGGCCTCGACATGATCAAGCTCAGCGACAAGAAGGAAGTGAACTCGCGCGCCTATTGCGGCTGGTTCAATTTCAAAGGTCCCGATCAGCAGAAGAAAGTCGGCCTGCTGTCAGGCGGTGAGCGCAATCGCGTACATCTCGCCAAGTTGCTCAAGGAGGGCGGCAATCTGCTGCTGCTCGACGAGCCGACCAACGATCTGGACACCGAAACGCTTTCGGCGCTCGAATCCGCTCTCGAGGACTTTCCGGGCTGCGCCGTGGTCATCAGCCACGATCGCTTCTTCCTGGATCGCCTCGCGACCCACATCCTTGCCTTCGAGGGGGATAGTCACGTCGAATGGTTCGAGGGCAATTTCGCCGACTACGAGGAGGACAAGAAGCGTCGCCTCGGCGATGACGCCGTCGAGCCGCACCGGATCAAGTTCAAGAAGTTCGAGCGCTAGCGGCTCGATCCGTCGATGATCCGCCATGATCGGTGAAATCAGAACCCGCCGTTTGCGGCTGTCGCCTGTCGCCGCCTCGGACGAGGATGCGCTTTGCGACCTGTTCTGGCGCCCCGAGGTGGTGCGCTATCTCTCCGAGCAACCGCCGTCCCGCTGCGCCATTCGGGACATGATCCGGGCCAGCCTGGATACGTCTTCGGTGGCCTCGTTCTGGCGGATCACGACTGACGGCTCCGAGCTGCTCGGGCTCGCCGGCGTGTGGCCACCGAGCACGTCGGCATTGGCGCTGCGCAACATCGGCTGGCGCAGTCTGGAATTGGTCATCGGATTGCATCCGGACGCGTGGGGCAAGGGCTACGCACGAGAGGCGGTTGGGCCTGTCGTCTCCCACGCGCTTTCCGACGGCGTGACGTTCGCCGTCCTAGGTGCCGTCGCCGAGCCGAACGAAGCGGCGCACAAGCTGATGAGGAACTGTGGGTTCGAGGAACTCGGCCGGGTTGCGGGGGCGGCCTATCCGATCGTCGTCTACGAGCGGGCATTCTGACGAACCAGGCTGCCTTGCCCCGCCTTTGTCACAGTCGCGTGGCAAGGGCTGGCGGCGGTGGGCGAGCGCACGAGCGCTGGATTTGGCGGGAGGGGCCTCAGGATGGACGTCGATCACGACTATCGAAAGCCGTCGTTTCTTGCGCAGTTCATCACAAAAGTGGTGCTGCTCGCTCTGACGATCGTCGTCGTCTGGGTCATTTATGCCTATCTGCACGCATTCCGGCTCGACTGGCTGGGTTGGTTCTATTCGAAGCTGCTGCCGGTTACCAATGTCCTCTACACGCTCGTGGAGACGTATCTGCCGGACGATGTGAAATTCAAGGTCCGCGGCGCCATTACGGACGATCTCGGACAGCGGTCGCTATTCCTGCTGCTCCTGACGGCATCCGTCGAACTTGTACTCTTTTGTGTTTTCAAACTGATCGGGTCGTTGTTTGCGCTGATGCGCGGACACTGAGGCGACCGGAGAGGTTCGGCGCGTCCATGCCCAGCCGAGTGGCGTACTCAAGAAGAATCCTGCTCCAGCCGGTCGGAACGGACGCCGTCCGTGCGTCCTTGATCGTGACCAACGATGGGCAACCGGCAAGGCCGCTGAGCCAGCCGACGGAAGGAGAAGCCGAGCCATGGACCTGACGACCTATCTCTATTTCGACGGCAACTGTGAGCAGGCCTTCAAGCTCTACGAGCAGGTTCTCGGCGGCCGGATCGTCATGATGCTCAAATATTCCGATGCACCCACGGACCAGCCGACGTCGGAGGGAACCGCAAATCGCATCATGCACGCGCGGCTTCTAGCCGGCCGTCACATTCTGATGGGGTCAGACACGCCGGCAGGACGCTTCAAGAGACCGCAAGGCTTCAGTGTGGCAGTCGGCGTGGACACACCGGAGGAGGCGGAGCGGATCTTTGGCGCGTTGGCCAAAGGGGGTATCGTCCACCACCCGTTGAGCGAGACCTTCTTCGCACACAAGTTCGGCATGCTGGAGGACCGGTTCGGCGTTGCCTGGCTCGTCAACTGTGAGAAAAGGATGGGCGAAGCCGCAATCACGGGCGACAGCAAGCCGTTCGTCATCTCGCGCACGCTCGATGCGCCGCGCGACGTGGTTTGGCGGGCGTTCACGGATGCGGAGGCGATGCGCGGGTGGTGGGGACCAAGAGGCGCCGAGATCGTCGCGTCGAAGATGGATCTGCGGCCTGGCGGGACCTATCTTTATGGGATGCGCAATCCGGATGGAAAGGTCATGTGGGGCAAGATGGTCTATCGCGAGATCGAGAAGCCCACACGGATCCACTTCATCAACTCGTTCTCGGATGAGAACGGCGGCGTAACGCGGCATCCCATAGCCCCGACATGGCCGCTGGAGCTGCTGTCGACGTTCACGTTTGCGGAAATGGATGATCGGACGACACTGACCGTGACATGGGAGCCGCTCGATCCCAGTCCAGACGAACAGGCTGCGTTCGACCAAGGGCATGCCAGCATGACCAGCGGCTGGACCGGTACGCTCGACCGGCTCGAAACGTATCTGGCGCGACCGAAGGCAGGCTGAGACGCAGCGTGCCGGCGGCTGGGTCGGAGCCGACCGTCAGAGCCGGAACGAGACGACCGTTTCGGTCGACTGGCGGCTCAATTCGACGCTGTGCATGATGGTGAACACGAGGATCGCTGCGGCGAGGCATGATGCGGCCGCAGTGACACCACGCCGGAGGCTGCGGGTCGCGAAATAGCGAGCGACCGCATCTTCGGGCGCGGGACGGAAATCGTCATTCGCGGGGTCTGGAAGAACTGGGCACATGGCGGCGAGACTAGGGACACTTGGTTTCCGGCGGCTTAATGCCTGTCAGCCTGCCGGCTAGTGACCTCGTGCTGGACCGGGCCCGCTTGACGCCTCGGGCGGAGCCGCATTTAACAGCCTCGACGCGATGGCCAATCGGAGCGCCCCGCAATGAGCTACGACGAAAGCAACATATTTGCACGGATTCTGCGGGGCGAACTGCCGGCGCAGAAAGTCTACGAAGACTCTGCGACGCTGGCCTTCATGGACATCATGCCCCGCTGCGAAGGCCACACCCTGGTGATCCCTAAGACGCCAGCACGTAACGTACTCGATGCGAGCCCGGCTCAACTTGCGGCGTGCCTGTCGACGGTGCAGATGATCGCACGTGCGCAGCTCAAGGCCTTCGCTGCTGACGGAGTCACCATTCAGCAATTCAATGAAGCGGCGGGCGGGCAAGTGATTTTCCATCTGCATTATCACGTGCTGCCGCGCTGGGACGGGGTCCGCCTTGGACCTCATACCGGTGAGATGGCGAAGCCGGAGACGCTGGCCGCCGCGGCCGCAAAGCTGAAGGCGGCGCTCGCTGGCTAGTCCGGGCCGCGTTCGACGAAGCGACGTGGGGTGCAGCACGATGTGGCTCTTGCCCGCAGCGGGCTGCGACCTAGGCGCCTATTCTACCCCATGAGCGCGAGAGCAACCGCCCTGAAGGCCGGGAGCGCGTTCGGGTCGCTGGCGGCGGCATCGAGCGGCTTTTCGTCGGGCGTTGCCGGCATGCGGTGTCTTTTCCGAAGATCATCCGACCGTAGCTTACCGCGTCGCCTGGGCCTACGGCAAAAGCAGCGGAGCCTTGCGCGCAGCGGGCCGGGCACGAAAGAACCCGCGCCGAGCTACCGACGCGGGTCCATTCATTGTCGATAAACGAGCGCTCAGTCGTCCTTCTTGCGACGCGGGATCGAAGGTACGGCGCCAGCCGGCCGGCCGCTGCCGCCTTCACCCTTCGGCCCGGGCAAAGCCTTCTTCGGTCCGGCGCCTACCAGCGCCTCGCCGCCGTCCGGCTGATCCTCGCCGTCATCGTCCTCCTGCTCTTCATCGAGCTGGGCTTTGGGCTTCTTGCCCGGCTCGGCCGGGAAATAGTCGAAGCCGATTTTCTTGTCGCTGCCTTCGCCCTCGACCTTGATCCGAACAACGCCGCCGTTGATCAGACTGCCGAACAGGAGCTGCTCGGCGAGGGGCTTCTTGATGTGCTCCTGGATGACGCGGGCAAGTGGGCGGGCGCCGAATTTTGCGTCGTAGCCCTTTTCCGCAAGCCAGCGGGTGGCCTCCTCGTTCAGCTCGATGGTGACACCGCGATCGGCAAGCTGTGCCTCGAGTTGGAAGACGAATTTCTCGACCACCTTGGTGATGACGTCGGGCGGCAGCCCGGAGAACGACACAACCGCGTCGAGCCGGTTCCGGAACTCCGGCGTGAACAGCCGGTTGATCGCCTCCTCGTCGTCACCCTCACGCTTCGAACGGTTGAAGCCGATCGCCGCCTTGGCCATGTCTGCCGCGCCCGCGTTCGTCGTCATGATGAGGATGACGTTGCGGAAGTCGACCTGCTTGCCGTTGTGGTCCGTCAGTTTCCCGTGGTCCATCACTTGCAGGAGGATGTTGAACAGATCGGGATGAGCCTTTTCGATCTCGTCGAGCAGCAGCACCGAATGCGGATGCTGGTCGATGCCATCCGTCAGCAGGCCGCCCTGGTCGAAACCGACGTAGCCCGGAGGCGCGCCGATCAGCCGGGAGACGGTGTGCTTCTCCATGTACTCGGACATGTCGAAGCGCAGGAGTTCGATGCCGAGCAACGAGGCGAGCTGCTTGGCAACCTCGGTCTTGCCCACGCCCGTCGGACCGGAGAACAGGTAGCAGCCGATCGGCTTTTCAGGCTCCCGCAGTCCGGCACGCGACAGCTTGATCGCAGAAGCCAACGAACCGATGGCATGATCCTGTCCGAACACCAGACGCTTGAGGTCCTTCTCGAGATTCGACATGACCTCGGCGTCGGACTTCGACACGGTCTTCGGCGGGATACGGGCCATGGTTGCGACCGTCTCTTCCACCTCCTTGACGGTGATCTTCTTCTTGCGCTTGCCTTCGGGCAGCAGCATCTGTGAAGCGCCCGTCTCGTCGATCACGTCGATCGCCTTGTCGGGGAGCTTGCGATCATTGATGTACTTCGCCGAAAGCTCGACCGCAGCCTTGATGGCCTGATTGGTGTACTTGAGCTTGTGGAACTCCTCGAAGTAGGGCTTGAGGCCCTTCATGATCTCGATCGTGTCGTCGATCGTCGGCTCCTTGACGTCGATCTTCTGGAAGCGACGGACGAGGGCGCGATCCTTCTCGAAATGCTGCCGATATTCCTTGTAGGTGGTTGAGCCGATGCAGCGCACCGTTCCCGCCTGAAGCGCAGGCTTCAGCAGGTTCGAAGCGTCCATCGCGCCGCCTGAGGTGGCGCCGGCTCCGATGACGGTATGGATCTCGTCGATGAACAGGATCGCGTTCGGGTAGGCCTCGATCTCCTTCATGACGGCCTTGAGGCGCTCCTCGAAGTCGCCGCGGTAGCGTGTACCGGCGAGCAGCGTCCCCATGTCGAGCGAGAAGATGGTCGCATTGCGCAGCACCTCCGGAACCTCGCCCCGGATGATCTTCCGCGCGAGGCCTTCGGCAATCGCCGTTTTTCCGACGCCGGGATCACCGACGAACAACGGATTGTTCTTCGATCGCCGGCAAAGCACCTGGATGGTGCGGAGAACCTCGGGCTCCCGGCCAATCAGCGGATCGATCTTGCCGTCGCGCGCCTTCTTGTTGAGGTTGACGCAATAGTTGCTGAGCGCGTCGCCCTGCTTCTTCTCGCCAGCCTCGCCGTTCTCGCCGTCGTCGACGCCCCGTGCGGGGCGCGGCTCGCTCGCGCCGGGGCGCTTGGCGATGCCATGGCTGACGTATTGGACCGCGTCGAAGCGCGTCATCTCCTGCTCTTGCAGGAAATAGGCGGCATGGCTCTCGCGCTCGGCAAAGATCGCGATCAGCACGTTGGCGCCCGTCACCTCCTCGCGTCCAGACGATTGCACGTGAACGACGGCGCGGTGAATGACGCGCTGGAAACTGGTGGTTGGCTGAGCGTCGGCTGCGCCCTTCCGAACAAGCCCTTCGAGTTCGCTGTCGAGATAGGTCGCCACGCGGCGACGCAACTCGTCGAGATTGACGTTGCAGGCCCGCATGACAGCGGCCGCATCGCGGTCGTCGATCAGCCCCAGCAGAAGATGCTCGAGAGTCGCGTACTCGTGATGCCGCTCGTTGGCATACTCGAGAGCCTTGTGGAGCGCTTGCTCCAGATTTTGCGAGAAGGACGGCACCTGTGACCTACTCCTTTTCCATAGTGCACTGCAGCGGGTGCTGGTTCTGTCGGGCGAAGTCCATCACCTGCGTGACCTTGGTCTCGGCGACCTCGTAAGTGTAGACTCCGCAGATGCCGACACCCTTGTGGTGAACGTGCAGCATGATTCGCGTCGCCTCCTCCCGGCCCTTGTTGAAGAACCGCTCAAGCACGTGCACGACGAACTCCATCGGCGTGTAGTCATCGTTGAGAATGAGGACCTTGTAGAGGCTCGGACGCTGCGTCTTGGGGCGTGTCCGGGTGATAATCCCGGTCTTGCCGTCGCTTCCACCGTCGCGGGAGCGATCGTCGCCGTCGCCCAGTCGCACCAACGCCCGCTCCGAGATCTCGCCTCGATGTCTGCTCATGCCGGCTATCCGGGCCCAATCTTTGCTCCGGTCCATCTCTCGAACTCCTGTCGCGTCCCTTCGAGACCGCGCTTGGCTGGTCGCCGCGAGGCCGACCCAGACCATTTTTAAGATATACTACCGAGAGCATGCACCGGTTCGCAAACACTGACTTGCTGTTGTGACCCGAACCGTTGACTCCGCGCATCGTTCGAATGTGGGCGCTCCTACCGGCAAAAAAAAGGCCCGGCGTTGCAGCCGGGCCCAATAACGTCACGCGAGAGCGGAAGCGGGATCAGCGGCCCGTCTGCATCACGCGCTCCATGGGCCGGTAAGCGTCCTTGGCAAGATCGCTGTACATCGTGCCGAGCTTGGTCATTTGATGCATGTAGTCGTCGTACGCGCGCTTGGCATAAGTCGACTGGATCTCGAAGGCCTGCTCCATGGACTTGGCTGTCATCAGCTTTTCCATGGTCTGCGTGCCATCCTCGAAGGACCGCTTCGTATAGTCGGTCATCTCGGCTGCGATGGCCTGCCAGCCTTTGCCCCACTCGCCCATGAGCTTCATGGCGGTGTCGATGCCGGTCTGGTTCATCTTCTGCATATCTTCGAAGGGTTTGACCATTTCTCAATCTCCTGGTTGGCACTCGCCGGAGTTGGA
>JBFWXN010000037.1:0-46055 GCA_050187415.1 Hyphomicrobiaceae bacterium
GGCGAGCAGGACCACGCTGAACGGCGCCGCCCATGCGAACCCGGGCGCCAGCGCGGCGGCCGAGGCCATCTCGGCGCTGGTCAATCTCGGCTACCAGCCGCAACACGCAGCCGCGGCGATCGCGACTGCGAGCGGCGAGCTTGGCGAGGAGGCGGAGACCGCAACGCTTATTCGCCGAGGCCTCAAGGAACTGGCGCGGCCGCTTTGAGACGATGTCGACGCGCGACGCCTCCGTCGCAATGGGATGAACCGGGTCGCGTCAGGCGGCCTGAGCAGCCCGCTTCGCTTCGACAATGGCTCTGACACGATCCGGCAGACGATCCCAGTTCAGCGGCTTCGCTTCGATCGCATCGGCGCCAATCTGCATCGCCTCTCGAAACACGTCGGCATCGGTGCGACCAGACACAACCAGCACTGCCAGACGGCGGTGGCGAAGAGATCCTCGCAATAGCGCAATCAAGCGCAGGCCGTCGACACGCGGCATATGCAGATCGACGATCGCAAGATCAAAGTTCTCCGCATCGATGCGCTCGAGGCCCTCGACGCCATCTCGGGCGACTTGAACATCGAAGCCAGCGCGGTCGAGCACGGCGGCGGAAAGGTTTGTGAAAAGGGGATCATCATCGACGATAATGATCCGCAATGGGCCATCATTCGTGCTAGCGGGTCGGGTCATTTCGTCTGGGCCTGTGAAAAGTGAAAATCGATTGGCTCTGGCCGGCTCGCTGCAGGATGTGCCGGCGGATCAGCTCGCGACAACGCGCTGAATGATTACGGCGCCATGCAAGGGCGTGGGATGCGGCGCTTCTATCGACGTTTCCTACCCCCGACATCTCGGCACGCACTCAACGCGGCGTCATCGTGTCTGCATGACGATATGCAGTTCAGCACGCCCGTGCGAGCCGAACCGCGCGAAACACCAAACAGACAATTAATTCAATTGAATATATATCCCTAAATATCCCATTCCGATCCACGCGTTATCATTTTCTTCGCATTTCAGCAACAATGCCATGCTCGACGGCTCACCCCGACGACAACCCGACTGCAGATCAATTCAGAAACTATTTTCTAATGACGAACTCGTCTCGCACTTTAAAAATCGGCAGTTGGGAGTAACAAGCTTTTTCAGCCGGGCGCGCTTCACTGTCGATCCGACGCCGAAGCGAAAGTGAAAATAAGAGGAACGGACAGGTTGAACGCGACAAGGGCCAGCGAGCAGCGCGCTTCGGGGGTGCAGTCGGCACCGTTCCCGGGTGCCCGCGTGCTGGCCGCCGACGACTGTCCCCTCAACCACGATATTCTCCGGCAGGCGCTGTCGCGTCTCGGCATCGAGATGACATCTGTCACGACGGGAGCGGAGGCACTCCACGCCGTGCGCGAGAACGTCTACGACCTCGTATTCATGGACGGCAGCATGCCCGAAATGGACGGTTTCGAGGCTGCGAGCGCCATCCGGGCCTTTGAAGAGCGCGCGGCGCGCCGTCCCGTGCCGATCGTTGCGTTGACGGGACATTTGTTTACGCCTCGGGCCGACGCCTGGCGCCAGGCCGGCATGTCGGAGCTTCTGGCCAAGCCGTTCACGTTGAAGGAAATTCGTGACTGCCTGGAAAGGTGGCTCCGGCGATCCGCGGACGACACGACCACCGTGCAGGACGGCGAGCGCCTGGGAACGGCCGACAAGACGGATCGGTCGCCCGAGATGGGGCCCACGCACTTGGCGGCATTGATCGATCCCGGGGTTCTCGACTCGATACGCAAGATCGCCGCGCCGGAAGACAGGCTTCTCGAACGGGTGGTGGATCTCTACATGGAGCACGCGCCGCAATACCTGGCCCGGCTCGAAATGGTCGATCCGACGAATGCGAGCGCCGTGGTAGACGCCGCACACGCGCTCAAGTCGCTTTCGCGTAATATAGGCGCCTTGCGCATCGGCAACCTGGCGGGAGAGATCGAAAAGTCCGCACGAGCTGGTGCCCAGTTCGACCCACAGTCCCTGGAATCGCTCAAGGCCGAGTTGGAGCCCACGCTCGGCGCCCTCGCCGATTTCGTCTATCCATCCGGCAGACCGCATCTTTTCGCCGACGGTGCCGGCCAAATCATCACGCAGTCTTCTGCGGCCGCCTGAGCAAGATGGCGAGGGGGATCGCCGCGGCCGATACGACCGTAAACAGGCCGAAAGTATTGATGTAGCCGATCAGCGCAGACTGCCGCGCGACCTCGAAGCTCAATCGCTGCAGGCTCGGCGCCGTTCCGACTTCCCAAAGCCCGGTCACCCACGGCAGCGCCAGCGAGCGATTGTAAGGGCTCAGATGCTCCGAAAGTTGTGCATAGTTGGTGCCCGTATGGCGGATCACCTCGGCGACCGAGACCGAGATGAAGAAGCTGGCGCCAATGTTGCGCAGCAGATGATAGAGCGAGAGGGCCTCCGGCATCCGCTCGCGTGGGATGCCGTCGAAGGACACGAGCGTCAGCGCGACGACGAGGATGCCGCTCGACAGCCCCTGCACCATGCCGTTGATCTCCAGCTCCCTCGGCGAAACGTTGATATCCATCTGGGTCAGCCAGTATCCGGCGAGGGCCTGCAGAGCAAAGCCGATCGCGATCGTCATGCGCGGGTCGAGCCGCGACATGAAAATCACCGCAAAGAAGCCGACGAGGCCGCCGACGCCGCGCGAACCGATGACCTGCCCGACGAGGGCATCCGGAAACCCCAGGTGGACCCGCATCAGGGTGGGGAGAAGGACCATCGGCGTAAAATTCAGCATGCCGAAGGCGGTGATGAGCAGGATGCCGAAGAGGTAGTTCCGATTGCGCAGCAGGCGCAGGTCCAGGAAGGGCCGCGAGACCGTCAGACTGTGCGCGATGAACAGGTAGAGAGCGAGTACGCTGAGCGCGAGTGCGATCTGAATTTCCAGAGAATCGAACCAGTCCAGGCGCTGACCGCGCGCGAACATCCATTGGAAGGCGCCGATCGCGACTGACAGGAGCAGGAAGCCCGTCCAACTCAAATAAAGTGGCCCGGTCCTGCCATCGCGAGGCAACGAGACGGACAGGCCGAGCGCCGCCAGGGTTCCGACAGGAAAAAGCACGTAGAACGCCCAACGCCAGGTCGCAAGCTCCGCCAGATAGCCGCCAAGCGCCGGGCCAATGATGGGTCCAAGCGTCACCCCCATTCCGTACATGCCGAGCACCATGCGGTGCTGCCGCGGAGGAAACACATCGAGCAGGATCGTCTGCACGAGTGGCACGCTCGGCGCGCCAGCCGCACCCTGCACGATGCGCCACAATACGAGTTCCTCTGTGGACGAGGCCTGCCCGCAAAGCAGCATCGAGACGGCAAAGATCCCGGTCGACCAGATCATGACCGTCGAGCGGCCGAAACGTGCCACCAGCCAGCCCGTCATGGGCATGGCGATGGCCGTCGCGAGAATGTTGAAGGTCACCGACCACGAAATCTCGTCGGGCGTGGCGGAAAACGAACCCTGCATTTGCGGCAACACGGTCGAGGCGACCAGGATCGATGTGAAATAGAGCGCCACGGTCAGCACACACGAGAACAGGATGAGATAGCGGCGGCCGACGCCGATCTCCTCCCGTGGTTCGGCCGCTGCCGGCATATCGCCTCTCTCGTGCGTCATAGTGGCTGACCGCGGCGGAGCACCCGACGCGCCCGCGAGTCATCTGATCCAGCGATGAACGTTCAAACGACCAGCACGATCTTGCCGATGTGCGCGCTCGTCTCCATGCGCCGGTGGGCATCGGCGGCTTTCGCCAATGGCAAGGTCGAGTCGACGACCACCTTCAGTCGTCCCGCCTCGGCGAGTGGCCAGACGCGCTCCTCGATCTCGCGTGCCCAGCCGGCCTTCACGAGGCGGGCGCGAGGCCGCAGCGTCGAGCCGGTCAGCGTCACGCGCTTCATCATCAGCCGCGCGACATTGATTTTGGCCTCGGCGCCGCCGAGCGCCGCGATCTGGACAATGCGGCCGTCCTCGGCAGCGGCGACGATATTGCGCTCCGTGTACTCGCCACCAACCATATCGAGGATGACGTCGACGCCACGCCCCCCCGTTGCCGCCTTGACCTCCTTCACGAAGTCCTGGGTGCGGTAATCGATGCCGACGTCCGCGCCGAGCCGCATGCAGCAGGCAACCTTCTCGGCGCTGCCTGCCGTGGCAATGACCCGGGCCCCGAACCCTTTGGCCATCTGGATGGCGCAAGTGCCGATGCCGCTGGTGCCGCCGTGGACGAGGAACCATTCGCCCGGACCAAGCCGTCCGCGCTCGAAAACATTGTTCCAGACAGTGAACACCGTCTCGGGAAGTCCCGCCGCTTCGACGAGCGTGAAACCGGAAGGAATGGGCAGTGCCTGCACATCCTCGGCGATGCAGTAAGGAGCGTATCCGCCTCCGTTGACGAGCGCGCAGACCTTGTCGCCCGCTCGCCAGCGCGCGACGTTCGCGCCGACGGCCGCAACCTCTCCCGCAATTTCAAGGCCCGGCAGCGGCGAATGCCCAGGCGGTGGCGGATAGGCACCCATGCGCTGCTGCACGTCCGGGCGGTTGACGCCTGCGGCTGCGACCTTGACGAGGATCTGCCCGCTCGACGGACGCGGGACGGCCATTTCCTTCATCACCAGCACGTCGGGGCCACCTTTGCCATCGATCACGATGGCTGACATGGTTGCGGGCAGCGCGGTCATGGGCATCTCCCGGTTGGTTTGCACCTCGCGACGACGGCGCAGGCTGCGTTTGGCACTGTTTGCCCGTTGACGCGGGTTGAGACAAGGCGTGTCGCGTGCTTCTCTCTATTCGCCCAACCGACCGTGGAGGCTCAGATGGACTGGGACGACGCACAGGCGAAAGGCAAGGCCGAGATCAGCCTCGGCGAAGCTCTCGGCCGGATGTCGATTGCCGAGCTCGAAGCGCGCGTTGCCGCCCTCGAGGCCGAGATCGCGCGCACGAAAAGCGAAATTTCCGCCAAGAAATCACATTCGGCGGCCGCCAATTCCATTTTCAAGAGCTGACAGCCATGTTGTGGCGCGCGCGGGTTGGCGCTGCAAAGCTTAAGGGACGGCCGGCCAGACGGTGTTTGCCATTAAGGCTGCGTTTACCTCGCGTGCCTAGAGTGGGGCCATCCAGAGTTCTGGATCGAGTGGATCCTGACCACTCTGTTCGACGCCTCCCTGTTTGACTTCGTGAGCCGCCCCAGGGCGGCTCAATTTTTGTCATCGCCCTACAAATCCCGCATTCGGAGCGGTCAATTCGAGACAGGTCCTTAACCCCTATTGGCGATGCTCCCCTTCACAGGCGCGCCCAGGACGGGTAAGTCAGATGGTGGCTCTTTGGGCCGTAGTCGAGGTGTTGAGGTGACAGGTGCGTAGCGTGGGTCAGAGTGCGAGCGTGACGATCTCCTTCGCGCAGAAGTTTGCGAGCTCCCAGCAGTTCGACCAGGTCTTCCGTGAGGGCATGGCGCTGGTCGAGGCAACCGCCAATTATCTCGAAGGCCAAGGGCGCCGAGACGCGAAAACCGCAGGCCCCCTCGCCGGGGCAATCTACGCGTCGGAAAGCATGCGACTGACGACCAGGCTGCTCGAGCTGGCCTCGTGGCTCGTCATTCGGCGTGCGCTGAAGGCCGGCGAGATCACCAATGAGGAGGCGCGAGTCAAGCGCCGCCGCCTGCGGCTGACGGCGATCGGCCGGCCGGAGCACGTCAAGGATTTCGACAAGCTGCCCGACAAGCTGAAAGAGCTGATCGATGCCAGTTTCGCGTTGCACGACCGCATCGTGCTGATTGACCACGCCCTGGAGCGGCCGGAGCCGGCTGTGAGCGAGGTCGCCCCAAACCCGGTGGGCGAGCAAGTCGATCGCCTGTTCGCCGCGTTTGCCGACACCCGCGCGGCCAGCGCCTGAGTTTGCCGGGCTTCGCGCCGACCGTGGACCGCGAGCCCTGACACGTGACGGCGCCTTCGAAACGATAAAGGCCGCCAGGAAGGGCGGCCTTTTTTCTGCACGGCACAGGAAAGCGACGTCCCGGCAACGTCGCCTGGCTGACCTAGTGGTCGCCTCAGAACATGCCTTCGAACTTCTTCTTGAAGCGCGAAACACGGCCGCCGCGGTCCATAACCTGCTGATTGCCGCCCGTCCAGGCCGGATGAATGCGGGGATCGATGTCGAGAGTGATCACGTCACCCTCCTTGCCGTAGGTCGAATAGGTCATGAACTCGGTGCCATCGGTCATGACAACCTTGACCATATGGTAGTCCGGGTGGAGATCCTCGGTCGTCTTCATGGGGGCGCCCTCTCGGTCGTCGGTCGGTAGGACGCGCCGACATGCGGCGGGGCCACCGGTCGGACGGACATCCATATGGAAAGCCCGGTTCATAACGGATGTGGCCACCGGCGACAAGTCTGCATTGCACGCATGCCCTGGCGAGGTAGCCAACGCTGCTGCACTGCGATAAGACCTTGTCCGGACAGCACAGAAGGAGAGGTCCATGCACGGTTCACGGCAGGCAGGCCCGGCTGAGGCCGCGAAAGGGGCCGAATTCAGGGGCAACGGCGATGCCGTGACCGACCTTGAAGTCGGTGGGCACTTGCAATCGATCCGGTATGTCCACGAGCAGCACCCTCTCGGCGCCGAGACGATCGAAATCGCGCCTGGCATCCTCTGGGCGCGCATCCCGTTGCCGTTCCGTCTCAATCACGTGAACGTATGGCTCCTGCGTGAAGAGAACGGCTGGACACTGATCGATACGGGCACGTCCGACCCGGCCGCAAGGGCGGTTTGGGACGAACTGCTCGCGGGCGTGCTGTCGGGAGCGCCGATCGTGCGTATGATCGCCACTCATGGCCACACTGATCACGTAGGTCTCGCCGGCTGGCTGTTCGACCGTGCGGGGGGCGTGCCGTATCACATCACGCTGGCGGAGTGGCTGTCTGCGCAGCTGCGCGTGGAACAATCCGATTCGCCGCTCGAGCAGCGCGCGGTCAGGTTCCTCGAGCAACACGGCTGCGATCCCGACACCATTGCCTCGTTCGGAGACGAGCGCATTCGGACGCGCACTTTCATGGAGAAGCTGCCAGTCGAATTCGAGCGCCTCAGGGACGGGGCCGTGATCCGGTTTGGCGGGCGGGCCTGGACAGTGATGATCTGCGGAGGGCACGCGCCCGCACATGCCTCGTTCTGGTGCGCCGACGAGAATATTCTGATCGCTGGCGATCAGGTGCTGTCCAAGATCTCGCCCATGATTGGCGTGATGCCGCACGAACCCGAGGCCAATCCGCTTGCGGAATATCTCGCGTCACTCGACCGATTTCGGTATTTGCCGGCAGACACGCTGGTGCTTCCCTCCCACGGGCTTCCGTTCCACGGGTTGCACGTGCGGGTGGAAGAACTGGCCTATCACCACGAGTTGAGGCTGACGGCTCTGCTCGATCTGATGCCGGAGCCGACAACCGCCATGCAACTCGCGCGCGGGCTCTTTCCCAAGCCGGTTGCCGAGGGTCAGGGACGGCATGCCTTCGCCGAAACTCTGGCGCACGCGCACTATCTGCTGGCAACCGGAGCCGCCGAACGGCAACACGGCCCACGCGGGCAACTGACGTTCCAGCGCGCGTAGACGCGATTGGTGCCCAAACCGTCGTCCGCGACATCAGCGTAGCCAGTCCGCCGCGCCGATCGCTCCAGCGGCAACGTTGTATTGCGCCGCCACAACGGCCGCGCGCGCTCCGGTCCGCCGGAAATGCCCGCACGGATCGGCCCAACCTTGCATTATGGCACGCTTTTTCCTGTCAACGCGCACTAATACCTCCTTGTTAAACGCCCTCTGACATGATGCAATGCAACAAATTCGTGACAACGATGGGTGCGATGCCAGAATGAACTATTACGCTTACGAAGCGGCCCATACGCTTGCGATGCCGATGCGACTGGCCGCGAGAAGCCTGCAGAGTACGCTCGAGCTTCCCTTCAACCCCCTCGGCTACACCTATGTCGGCAAGAACATCTCTGCGGCCTGCGAGGTATTCGAAAAGCTGACCCGCCGCTACGGCAAGCCCGACTTCGGCATCAAAGAGACCCGCGTACACGGTTTTCCGGTTCCCATCCGCGAGGAGGTCGTACTCGAGAAGACGTTCTGCGATCTTCTACATTTCCAGCGCGACGAGCAGGTGATCGGCAAGCGCTACGACCCGAAGGTGTTGCTGGTCGCGCCGATGTCGGGTCACTACGCGACGCTGCTGAGCGGTACCGTCAAGGCGATGATCCAGGAGCACGACGTCTATGTCACCGACTGGAAGGACGCGCGCGACATTCCACTGGGGCTCGGTTCGTTCGACCTCGACGACTTCATCGACTACCTGATCGATTTCGTCGAGTTCCTCGGTCCGAACACTCATGTGGTCGCCGTTTGTCAGCCGTCGGTGCCCGCGCTCGCGGCCACTGCCGTCATGGCGGCACGCGGCAGCGCCTGTCAGCCGGCTTCGCTGACGTTGATGGGCGGCCCCATCGACACCCGGCGCAATCCCACGGTCGTCAATGAGCTCGCGGCCAAGAAGTCGATCGCGTGGTTCGAGCGGAACGTGATCAATTACGTGCCGTTCCCCAATGCCGGCTTCATGCGGCAGGTCTATCCGGGGTTCATCCAGCTCACGGGATTCATGACCATGAATCTCGACCGGCACACCACGGCACACATGGACCTGTTCAGAAATCTCGTCAAAGGCGATTGCGACTCGGTCGAGGCCCATTCGCGCTTTTACGACGAGTACCTCTCGGTCATGGATCTGACGGCAGAGTTCTACCTTCAGACGATCGAGACCGTGTTCCAGAAGCACGATCTGCCCGATGGGCGCATGCGCCACCGGGGAGAACTGGTCGACTGCAGCGCGATCCGGAAGACGGCGCTGCTTACGATCGAGGGCGAGCGCGACGATATTTGCGGTCTCGGCCAGACCGAAGCAGCGCACGACATCTGCCCGAATGTCGCGATCGACGAGCGCTACCATTACGTACAGCCGGGAGTCGGGCATTATGGCGTCTTCAACGGCACGCGCTGGCGCACCGAAATCCAGCCGCGCATCCGGGAGATGATCCGGACCATTCAGTTCAAGCGCCAGATGGGCGAGACCAACCTCAAATTTGCGCTGCCCTACCGCAAGCTCGTCGACAAGCGCGAGGCGGAAATCCCCTGGGACACGAGTGCCGACACTGCCCAGGCCGGAGCCCCGAACGGAGCGGCCGAGTAGCCGCACCGTCATCTGCCGGCCACAAAGCTGCCGCGGCTACGAATTCGGACCGCGGTCCATCGCGATGGGCTGCCAGCGTCTGAGGCCCGAGCCTGGCAGTACGGTGGGATTGACACACGAGAGCGGCCAGCGACCGGAAAGTACATTGGCGATCTCTTGCCCGACACGACGCTTGCGCGCCGGATCGAAGCGGGCGGATGCGCTGGCGTTGTGCGGCGAAAGCACGACGTTCCCCATTTTAAGCAACGCATTGTCGGGCTTGGCAGGTTCAACCTCGAAAACGTCGAGACCCGCGCCGGCGATCCAGCCCTCCTGCAGCGCCTTGGTGAGCCCGGCTTCTTCGACGGTCGGCCCACGCCCGGTATTGACGAAAATGCAGCTGGGCTTCATGCGCCGGAAGTGCTGCCCCTTCAGGAAGCCCTCTGCTTCGGGCGTCGCAGGCATATGCATCGAAATGAAATCCGAGCGCGTGAGCAGGTCGTCGAGCGAGACGGGTTCGACGCCGTGAGCGGCAATCATCTGCTCGTCGAGGAATGGATCGTGAGCGATGATATTGAGCCCGAACGCCTTGGCGCGACGGGCTGTCGCCCGGGCGACGCGGCCGAACGCAATAAAGCCCATGGTTTGTCCCATCAGGCGCGGGATCTTCAGAAGCTGGGGCCGCCCCTCGGCCCAGCGGCCTTCGCGCACCATGCGATCCTGCTCGATAACTCGCCGATGCGCCGCCAGAAGCAGCGCCATGGCGTGATCGGCGACCTCTTCGATGAATGTGTCAGGGCAGTTGGTGACGGGTATTCCCTGGGCGGTCGCCGCCGCCACGGCGACCGTATCGACGCCGACCGATCCAAGCGAGATCACCTTGCACTTCGTCAGGGCGGCAATCATCGGCGCAGTGAAGCGCATGCCCTTGGCATAGACCGCGTCGGCCGTCGCCGCGAGCGCAGTGAATGCCTCCTCGGTCGGATCGCACTCGACGATCTCGACGTCGAGTGGCTCGAGCGCTTCCATTTCGAAGCCGTAACCGCCGAGGCCGGTCGAGACGGTCGTCGCCTTGGTCGTGAGAACGCGGAAGCGCGGCATGGGTTGTCCTCGCTACGATTGGGATGGTGCGAAAAGGGCATGGTATTGCGAGATCGAGGATAGGCAATCGCGAACCGGATCGAGTTGCCGGGCGAAACCCGCCAGCCCTTCGAAACATCGACTGTGTCGACCGGTCAGGCAGCTCGAGCCACACCCCCGATGCCGCCGCTAGGCCGATGCCTGCGCCTTCGCCACTTCGATCGCAGCCCACACGCGCGCCGGAGTTGCCGGCATCTCGATGTGCTTGACGCCCAGCGGCGCCAAGGCGTCGCAGATGGCGTTGATGACGGCGACCATCGAGCCGACCGTGCCCGCCTCGCCGACGCCCTTCACGCCGAGCGGATTGACCCTGGTCGGCACCGCGCGCGTCGTCAGGTTGACGGCCGGCATCTCGTCCGCGCGCGGCATCTGATAATCCATGAACGAGCCCGTCACGAGTTGACCCGTGTCCGGGTCGTAGCGGATCACCTCACCCAGCGCCTGGCCGACGCCCATGGCGACGCCGCCCTGAATCTGCCCATGCGCCATCTTCGGATTGAGCACGTTACCGATGTCCTCGACCACCGTGTAGCGCTCGATCCGGACCACACCCGTCTCCGGATCGATCTCGACCTCGCACAAATGGCAGCCATTGGGGAACGTCACGGTCGGCGGGTCGAACTCCGCCATCTCGACCAGCCCGTCGGAATTGCTTTCCGAAGCCCGCGCCGCCACGTCCGCCAGGGACACCGACCGGTTGGTGCCGCGTAGCGGGAAGCGGCCATCTGCGAAATCGATTTCTTCGACAGTTGCCTCGAGCAATTCGGCCGCGATCGCCTTGCCCGTCCCGATCACCTTCTCCACGGTCCGAAGCGTCGCCGACGCGCCCACGGGTGCTGCCGACGACCCGCCGTTTCCGCGTCCGTTGGGCAAATCGTCGGTATCACCGAAGGCGTAGTCGATCCGATCCCGCGGTACGCCGAGTTCGGCGGCAACCAGATCCACCATCATGGTCTCGAGCCCCTGGCCCGTGGACATGGCGCCGGCAGTCACCTTCACCCGCCCGTCGGCGCCGACCGTGATCCTGGTCATGTCCTTCGCCGGTTTCGTGAACGGTCCACCGGCGACTTCGATGGGATTGGCGATGCCGAAACCGCGCAGTTTGCCACGCTCTTGCGAGGTGACGCGGCGTGCCGCGAAGCCATCGCGATCGGCGATCCGGGCGGCGTCTGTCATCAAGCCTTCGAATTCGCCACAGTCGTAGGTGAAGACGAACCCGGTGTCGTAGGGCATCGCGGCGGGTGCTACGAGGTTGCGCCGCCGCAGCTCGAAGGGATCGATGCCCAACTCGCGCGCTGCGAGGTCGATCAGCCGCTCGATGGTGTAGGTCGCCTCGGGCCGTCCCGCTCCGCGATAGGGCGCGTTGGTCATCGAATTCGTGTAGACGCCGGTGATGGTGGCCGCGATGGCGCCGATCCGATACACACCGGCGATGCCGCCGATGTTGTTGACCATGAACAGAGAGCGGCCGGAGAGATAAGCGCCGACATTCACCGTGAAATCGCAGCCGAGCGCCAGGAAACGGCCGTCCTTGTCGAGCGCGAGCGTTGCCTCGACGCCCATGTCACGACCATGATCGTCCGCGAGAAAGCTCTCACGGCGCTCCGAGATCCAACGCACCGGACGCTTGAGGCGCCGCGCCGCGAACAGGACGAGCACGTCTTCAGGATAGGTGCCGCTTTTCATTCCGAACGAGCCGCCGACGTCGCCCGCAATCACCCTCACCTGCGCCGCTGGCACATTGAACATGCGCGCGAGGCCGGACTTGAGAGCGTGCGGGCTCTGATTGGCGGCATGCAGCACGAGCCGGCCCGCATCGTCGACGAGACCTAGAGCGCCTCTCGGCTCCAGCGATAACGCATTGACACGTGTGACGTGCGACGAAAACCGCGTGACATGAGCTGCTCCGGCAATGATCGCTTCGAGCTTCGCGGCATCCCCCTTCTTCCAGATGTAGGCGACATTTTCCGGTGCACCGCCCCAAATCAGAGACGCGCCTTTTGCCCGCGCGACGTCGGTGGATGTGATGGCGGCGAGATCCTCGGTGTCGATTAAAACGGCCTCGGCGGCTTCCTCCGCAGCAAGCGACGTCTCGGCCACGACAAATGCGACGGGTTCACCGACCGTCCGTATGCGGTCATCGGCGAGCACCGGTCGCCGGGCTGGAAACGCCGGCTTGCCATCTGCGCCAGGTAGCGTCACAGGGCACGGGAAAGCCTCGATCCCGTCCTCGGCAAGATCGGTCGCGGTGTAGATGGCGACCACACCGGGTATCCGTCGCGCAGCCTCGGTATCGATGCTGCGGATGCGCGCATGCGCCACGGGCGCCCGCACGACGACCCCGATCAGTGTCCCCTCGTGCTGCACGTCGGCGACATAGCGGCCGCGCCCGGTGACCAGCCGGTCGTCCTCGATCCGACCCTGAAACTCGGCCCACTTCTGCTGCATATCTGCACTCCGTCGCGTCCTCGCGCCGCGGGCGGGGGCCCCCCACGGCTAGGTTTGCGGGCACAATGACCACGATGACCAACAATCGCAACCGGCCACGGAATTCAATGCGCCGGGGCACAATCCATTCATGCAGCGAAGGTGCAGTGCGCGAGCCCGACGACCGGGCCAAATTCGGTTCGGCAGGCAGCTTCTGCTCGATGCCCACCAACCACCGCGTCACCTGACATTGAACACTAGCGATCCGCGCGCGCGACCACCGCGTGCAACAATACGTTCGCGGCCGGGATCATGTCCTCTTTGGACATGTCCTCCGCTTCGTTGTGCGTGATACCATCAACGCAAGGTGCGAAAATCATGGCCGTCGGACAAACGGCCATCATGTGGTAGGCGTCGTGGCCTGCTTCGGACTTCAGATCCATCGTGGCGTGGCCCTGCGTTGCAGCCGCCTCTCGAATGATCTCGATCAGCTCGGCGTCGAACGCAAAGCCTCCAAACCCCCATTTTTCCTCGATCGTGATGCTGCACCGACTGCGGCGCGCGCTATCCGCCAGGGCAATGTCGACCTCTGCCTCCATTGCTGCCAGAGTTTCGGCATCCGGGTGACGCATATCGCAATAGAGCGTGGCTGCTTCCGACAGAATGCCCGGCAGGTTAGGCGACAAGTCCAGACGTGCGGCCGTCGTTTTGCCCTCCCCCGGCGCATAGTGCCATCCGATCTCGTCGATCGCGACCGTGGCATAGGCGGCGCCAACCAGGGCATTTCGGCGTCGCGACATGGGGGTAGGGCCGACGTGGGCGGTCTCGCCCCGCACCTCGATGCGCAGGCCCCTCGTCGGAAATCCGCCGGTGACGATGCCAATCGGAACCCGGTCCACGTCGAGGCGGGGACCTTGCTCGATGTGCAACTCGAAGTAGGCATCGATCTCGCGCCCGCCCACCGGCTCGGTGCCGGCGTAGCCGATCCGAACCAGTTCTTCGCCGATCGTTCGCCCCTCTTTGTCGGCCCGGGCCAGGGCCCACTCGACCGTTTCCTTGCCGGCGAACGCCAGCGATGCGACCATCGGTGGCACGAAGCGGGCACCTTCCTCGTTCGTCCAGTTGACGACCTCGATCGGCCGCCGGGTGACAATGCCCGCCGCGTCGAGGGTCCGCAGAACCTCGAGGCCGGCGAGCACGCCCAAGATGCCGTCGAATCGCCCGCCCGCGGCCTGCGTGTCGAGGTGGCTGCCGATCAACACCGGCGCGAGCCCGGCCTCGCGGCCTTCGCGCCGCGCGAACATCGATCCCAGGCGATCGACTCGAAGCGCGTAACCACTCTCGGCAACCCAGCCAGCGAATACCTCGCGCATCTCCTTGTCGGCGTCACCAAGAGCCAGGCGACGGAGCCCGCCGCGGCTGCCCTTACCGATTTTCGCCGACTCCATGATGGAGTTCCACAGGCGATCCGCGTCCAATCTCAAGTTTCCGGTCATTTGGCGTCCGATTGCCCCGATTGCATTTATCGTCAGGTTAATAGGTCCTGAGCCGGACGTTAACTGCAAGTTGACGAGTGCGCGCTACGGTCACCGAAGGCTTACTGGTGGCAAAGCGGCATGAGATGTTGGGCGGACCGATAGGCACCGGCAAAAGTAATTCGCTCATGAGCGAGTACTCGCTCAAGCTTGGCGAGGCGGTGCTGCGGAGCCGGGCGCGCCAGGCCGAGAAGACGGCGCGTATCGAAGCCGAGATCGCCAATCGTATAAAATCCGAATTTATCTCGAATATGAGCCACGAACTGCGGACACCTCTCAATACCGTCATCGGCTTTTCGAAGCTGCTCGGCGAGCATGATCGGCGCCGGCTCGGCGACAGCGAAGTCGTGGAATATGCCCGTCTGATCCATGACGCATCGTGCAATCTGCTGGCGATCATCAACGACATTCTCGACATCTCGAAAATTCAAAGCGGTCATTTCCGGATCGACAGCCACGAGGTCAATCTCGACGAAGTCCTCGAAGGCGTTGTGTCTCTTCTGCGTTCCGAGGCGACGCGGGCCGGCGTCGTCGTCGACCTCAACCTCTGCGCGACGCCGATGACGGTTCGAGGCGATGCGAACAAGTTGCGCCAATCGTTCGTCAACGTCATTGGCAACGCGATCAAGTTCACGAGTGCGGACGGAAGGATCGCGATCGACTGCGCGACCGAGCGAGACGGAACTATTCGCGTGCGCATCCGCGATACCGGTCTCGGAATGGGCGCCGACGAGATCGAGCTGGCGCTCGCCCCGTTCGGGCAGGTGGACGGGACCCGCGCGCGCTGGCGCGAGGGCACCGGCCTCGGCCTGCCCATTGCCAAGGCGCTTGTCGAGTTGCAAGGAGGCTCGCTCACGATCGAAAGCGAGAAGAACGTCGGCACTCAGGTGACCGTGACGCTACCGTCGCCAGAGTTCATCGCATTCATGCAGCAGGACTTGGGCATCCCGCTCCGGGGTGCCTGAATCCAGCGTGGTGGAGAGGACAAAATCAATGCAGCCCATCACTCCTGCCGGCGGCCATGACATGACGGCCCATGATCGCTCGATCGGACGCATCGTTTCGGTGACAGGATCGAAAGCCATCGTGCTTTTGGACTCGGGCTCCGACACCTTGATGTCATCGTCCGATCGACCGGAGATGGGCACGCTGCTCGCCATCGACACCGCGCACACGATCGTGCTCGCGATCGTCTCCGCACTCAACGTCCCGGTTCCGTCGCAACGCGAAGGCGAAGCGGAGATCTGGATTGCCGAGCTGGGCCTCGTCGGCGAGTTGAAAAAGGGCGCCGATGGGCGGGCCGAAGTCTTCAATCGCGGCGTAACCGTCTATCCCTCGCTCGGGGACCGCACCCGGGTCGCTTCGAAGGCGGAGCTGCAAATCGCCTTCTGCGGCGACATGTCGAGATCGGTACGTGTCGGTTGCATCCGCCAGGACAACTCGATCCCGGCCACGATCCGCGTCGACGACCTGCTCGGCAAACACTTTGCCATTCTCGGCACGACGGGCACGGGCAAGTCGTGCACCACGGCGCTGATCCTGCGCTCGATTTTGGAGAAGAATCCCGCGGCGCATATCGTGCTGCTCGATCCGCACAACGAGTACGCCACGGCGTTCTCCGAGTGGGGTGAAGTGATCTCGCCGCGCAACATGCAGCTTCCCTTCTGGCTTCTCACCTTCGAGGAACTCGTCGAGGTCGTTATCGGCGACACGAACGATCGCAAGCAGGAGGTGGAACTGCTGCAGGAGCTCATCCCGATCGCCAAGGCGCGCTACTCCACCGGCCGATCGAAAGACAACCAATCGACCCGCCACCGCATGTTCGACGTCGGCAAGTTCACCGTCGATACGCCCGTCCCCTATCGCATCTCGGACCTGACCTCGCTGATCGACGAGCGCATGGGCAAGCTCGAGAACAAACGCGATCTCGGTCCCTATCGCAATCTGAAGACGCGCTACGAAATCCTTTCGCTCGACCCACGCTACGCCTTCATGTTCGGCTCGCTCACCGTCTACGACGGCATGGCACAGATTCTTGGCCGCATCTTCCGGGTCCCGGTCAACAACAAGCCGATCACGATCCTCGAGCTGACCGGGCTGCCGACCGAGATCATCAACGTCGTCGTCTCCGTCGTCTGCCGCATGACCTTCGATTTTGCGCTCTGGAGCGAAGGCAAAGTGCCGGTCACGCTGGTCTGCGAGGAAGCGCACCGCTACGTGCCAGCGAACCCGACGATGGGGTTCGAGCCGTGCAAGCGCGCCATCGCCAAGATCGCCAAGGAAGGCCGCAAGTACGGAGCTTCGCTCTGCATCGTCACCCAACGGCCCGCCGAAATCGACGCAACCATTTTGTCTCAGTGCAACACCGTCTTCGCGCTGCGCATGTCGAACGACCGGGATCAGGCGATCGTGCAATCGTCGATCTCGGATACGGGCTCGGGTTTGATGGAATTTCTGCCGGCACTCGGCCAGCGCGAAGCCATTGCCTTTGGTGAAGGCGTTGCGCTGCCTGTACGCATCCGGTTCGACGAGCTGCCGAAGACGGCGTTGCCGCGCAGCTCGACCGCGCGCTTTACGGAGCAATGGCAGCGATCGGTGGGCGATGAGGGCTTTCTCGATCAGATCGTCGAGCGGTGGCGCCATTCCTCCGCTGGCGCCTCCGTCGATCAAGCTCAGAACACCGCCATGTTCGCCGAGGCGATGGCAAGCCAGCACGGGCCGAGCCACGACGAGGTCGCCCAGCCCGTCGAGACGCGCCCTGCTGCGAGCGAAACGCGCACCGCCCAAGCGCCGCTTCGCCGCGAAGGGCTCGTTCAGCGGCGTGATCCGCGGGAGGCGCGTCCAGCGGTGGCAGCATCGATGGCTCAGCCGGAAATCGCGCCCGCCGGTGCACCACCATCGTTCCGGTCACTGCGCGACCGCCTCAATCAGCGGCGCTGAAGCTCGAGCAACGCACTTTGGGTTACGAGCCCGATCGGGAGCTGATTCAAGTGCAACCTTGCCTTCGCGCGCGACGGCTCCAGAGCGCGTTTGGGCCCTGCATGCCACGACGCGCCCGATCCGATGACGGGCGGACTTCAAGGCCCGCAGCTTTGCCGACGGCTGCGCTCTCCAAAAAGTCTGGAGCGATAGCGACAAAGATGCGGGCTAATCAGCGGAAAATAAACTCCTTGTAGCCACCATTTGCGACCTCGTCTGTCTTCTTGCGATAATGTGCCCCATTACCATTATACCCGAGGACGCGCCGCTCTAGGCGTCCATCGACGTTGCGATTGACGCCCGTTTGCCAGGAATCGACCTTCGACGAGAGCAACGGCTCGGAGGCCTTGATCACAGTTTCGGTCCACTCTGCGACACATTCGGGTCGTGTTTCGACACGCGTGTAGCCGTGCTCCTTCATATGACGCAGCAGCCCTGCCTGGAAGTTGGCTGTGTGCTCGATGGCATGCGGAATGTTGCCGCGTGCCGTGTGCGGCCCGAGGACCATGATCATGTTTGGGAAGCCGTCGGCGAGCATGCCAAGATATGTGCGGGGTTGGCCCTTCTGCCAAACGTCCTTGAGCGAAACACCACCTGGCCCTCGAATGTCGATGCGATCGAACGCGCCGGTAACTCCGTCGAAGCCGGTCGCATAGATCAGGATGTCGAACGCGCGCTCCTTGACCGCTGTCTTGATGCCGTCAGGTGTGATGCACTCCAGCGGCTCGTCCTTCAGCAGATCGACGAGCTCAACATTTGCGCGATTGTAGGCTTCGAAGTAACCGCTCTCGAGCGGCACGCGACGCGTGCCGAAGCCGTGATCCTTGGGGATCAGCTTGTCGGCGATCCTTGGGTTGTCGACACGTTGGCGGATCTTGTCGGCGACGAATTTGCTGATTTCCGCATTCGCTTTCTCATCCGTGAGAATGTCTTTGAAATTTCCCATCCAGATACCGAACCCGGGCTCGGCGTAGAGTTTCTCCCAAAAGGCTACGCGCTCCTCGGGCGGCACATCGAGCGTCCGTCTCGGGTCGGCGGTGTGGATGAACCAGCTCGGCGTGGTCTTGCACAGCGCATAGATCTCGTCGTAGCGAGCCTTGATCCGCTCCATCTCCTCTTTGCTGATCTTGGAGTTGTGGAGGGGCGCCGCCCAGTTCGGCCGGCGCTGGAAGACGGTCAGCTGCTTCGCCTGCTTGGCGATCTCCGGGATCGCCTGAATGGCGGTCGCTCCCGTCCCGATGATGCCGACCCGCTTCCCGGTGAAATCGACCGGCGTCTTCGGCCACCGGGCCGGATGCAAGGCCGGCCCCTTGAACGTTTCGACGCCGGGGATGACCGGTAATGTGTGGGCGGAGAGGATTCCTACGGCTGTCACCAGGAACTGGGCCCTGGCCTGCCGGCCGCTTTCGAGCGTCACGGTCCATATGTTGGCGGCGTCGTCCCAGTGGGCCGATTTGACGGTGCAGCCGAACTCCATGTCACGCCGCAGATCGAACTTTTCCGCGACGAAATTCAAGTATTCGAGCGTGTCGGGCTGCGGCGAAAAGTGCTCCTTCCAGTCCCAAGCCTGCATGATGTCCTTCGAAAACGAAAAGCCGTAGGTCCAGCTCTCCGAGTCGAAGCGGGCGCCCGGGTATCGGTTCCAGTACCAGGTGCCGCCGACGTCGCTGCCCGTCTCGAACACGCGTGCCGTCATGCCGAGCTCGCGCAGGCGGTAGAGCATGAACATTCCGGACATGCCGGCGCCGACAATGATGGCGTCGAAACGCGCTGGACCTGACTTGTCCTCCCGGACCTCGGCGAAACTCGTGTCGCTCATCAATGCGCTCCCCGCACGTGCCCACGGCCGCTGCAGGCGGTGAAGCACACCGCAGCGGCTATCGCTGCACTCTGTCGAACCGTAGCGGAGAATGTCCGGACAACATGCGCTGCGTCAATGCCAATGGGACGTTGCGCCGCTGCAGCACCTTAGCCACGTTGGCCAGTCCCATCCTCGAATCGAAGATCCGCCGCCGGTTCTTGCCCCGGCTTCATTTTGGTGATGAGGGTCGCGGGCTATCGCACGTCGCAGGATCGGCTGATGCATTCGATGTGACGATGATCCGTGCCGCAACAACCGCCCAGCACCGTGATCTGGGGCTGACGCCGCCGAAAGGCACCGTACTGCTCGCCGAGTTCGACCGGATCGCCGGCATCGAGTTCCGTCGCGTCGTTCAATTCGGCATGGCTCATGCGCGATGCGTTGGCGCGCACCCCGCGGAGGCGTTTGATCCACGGCGCGTCGACCGCAAGCGTGGTCTCGAAGTGCGTCGGGTGCGCACAGTTGATCATGTAATAGGCCGGCGCCATTCGAGTGGCATCATCGACGCGCGCAATCGCATCGCCGAGGCCTTCGCCGGTCGGCAATCGGCCGTCGGTCTCGACCGTGAACGATACCGCGACCGGGAGGCCCGCAGCACGCGACGCTCGGACAATCCCCACGGCTTCGGGCACGTTCGTTATCGTGATGGCAGATGTCATGTCGGCGCCGGCGGCGGCAAATGCTCCAATCTGGTGAGCGTGATAGTGCTCGGCCTCGTCTTCGCTCATGATTTCACCCGGATCGTAGCCGTCGCCACGCGGGCCGACACAGCCACTCACAACCATCGGCATCATCGACGTCTCGTGGACGATGCGCAGGTCTTGCATCAAGCCGATCGAACGGCGATTGACGCGAGCTACATCGTCATCGGCGTATCCGAGCTTGTGTCCCCAGTCGCGGCTGGCACGCCACGTCGGACTCTCCAGGATAAAGCCCATGCCCGCGCTCTTCGCGACCGCTATGTGACGCTCGTAGTAGTTTACGAGAGCCTCGCGGCCTGCTTCCTCTCGCATCAAATGAAACGCGGCAAAATAGGGCAGCTCCAGGCCATCGTGAAAAATCAGCGTGGTCTCGATACCGCCGTCCGTAAGAAAGAGGCGTTCGCCGAGTTGCGGGAGAAGTTTGTCGCGAGTTGGCATGTCCGAGTATCCACCTGAAAGTTAGAAATCGAAAAGTGAGGCGGAAGTCCCGACCTCAAGAAGTACGGGACTTCCGCGGAGTCGACCATCGTTATGGTGCCTGATCGCCGAGGTCGGTGAAGACGCCGGAAGCTCTCGGCGCGGACTCACGGAGGTCATCGAAGATCGACTTCGGCGCCGACGTCGCAATCTCGTCGAACGGCGAGCGCGGCGCGGAGGCGTTGAGATCGTCGAAAACCGACCGAGGCGCAGTCTCGCTCAGTGTCGAGAAGACACCGGCGCTCGCCTCCGACGCCGTGACTGCGGCTGAAGACAGCCCCAAAGCGAGGGCCGAGGCAACGAGTGAAATGATCATCTTCCGGTTCATTATAGGTCTCCTTGTGGGTGATATGTGGTCGGCCATAGCAATCGGCGCCCCGAGGGTGGGACCACGTCCACCCTCTTGCCGTTTCCGGCAGGACCGAATTCCGGATCGGCTCAAAGAGGCCAGTCGCGAATGGGAACACGCTCGTTTCGCTTACCCATGGCGTCTAGTAGCGCCGAGGTGATTTCGGAGCGGTCGAGTCCGATGTCGCGCAGCATGCGATCGTCGAGCGCCATCAGTTCGGCACGTGCGGCCTTGAAGGCGCGAAAGCGCCTGTAGGACCTCAGCCAAGACGTAAAGGTTTCAGACCACGGCTCGAGTGTTGACCCCGCGACCTGTCGGCTCGTCAGGCCGGTATTCGCAATGACGCTTCTCTGCGTAAATATGGCGCTCATGACCATCTCCTTGAAACTTGTCCGCCAGCATCCTCGCGAAGGACTTGGTGCCTTCGTCTCGGCTGTCCCGGTTTCGGGTGCCCGGCGGCGAGTGGCTCACTTATCTCTGAAACACGATGCTCATGCTTGGAGCGGCACGGGAGAGTTCATGGAAATAACGTGGAGTTTTTCGCGAACCCGCGCGTGGAAAATGGAGGAAGCTGACAAGCCAGAATGAGGCGCCGGCCATCGTATCGGTCTCCGACCCGCAGTAACCGCGCGATGAAAGGTTCGCCTGCCCTTGCGAAATACCTGTTAGATCTTTAATTCTGCTCGGCATTGCGCTGCTTTGGTGCGCGCCTGAATAGCCGCTCCACATTTCCGAGGAGCCGATTGCGCCGAGCGTGGTATCGAACGCTAGAGTCCCATGCGGGGCGGTGCATGATGAAGTGTTGGAGTTTTGGTGGAGATTTTCTGCAGACCGCTCAGAATGCAAGGTCTCACACGCTCAGGCGCATTGGCACGACGCTTATTTGCCGCCGAAATCTGTTGCACGTTCCATGATCGCGAGGCGAGCCGATGATCTACGTTGTCAACTCCTGTGCGATCGACACTGAAACCTTCGAAGTCCACCGCGACGGCTCGCGGGTTCCCGTCGAGCCGCAGGTGTTCGACTTGCTCTGCCTTCTGATCGAGAACCGGGACCGCATCGTAACCCGCGAGGAAATTATCGAGAAAGTCTGGAAAGGCCGCATCGTCTCCGAAGCTGCGATCTCGAGCCGCATCAAGGCGGCGCGGCGCGCGATCGGCGACGACGGCAAGGTGCAGGGGATCATCCGCACTGTGCACCGGCGCGGTATTCGGTTCGTCGGCGAGTTGACGCTGCGCAATACCGTGGTGACGACGCATGCACCGGCGGCGGCCAGTTCCGTGGCATCGTTTGAACCGCCTCCGGCGCCGGAAAGAGTGGCTCTGTCCTCCGACGATGCCGACGGCACGATCGGCATCGACATGAGCTTGCCGAAGCGGCCATCGCTGGTCGTGCTGCCGTTTGAGCTTCTCGGTGGCGAGCCCGAGCACAAAATCATCGCCGATGGCCTGTCGCTCGATTTGATGACGGGCTTGGCGCGCACGCGGTGGCTGTTCGTCATAGCTCGCGGTACGGCTTTCATGTTTCGCGGCCATGCGCAGAACGCACCGAGCGTCGCCGATAAGCTCGGCGTCCGCTACGTGCTTCAGGGCAATATGCACGTGCACGGTCGCCGCGTCCGGATTCACGCCGCGCTGATCGATGCAGCCGGTTCGCGAGAGGTGTGGGCCGACCATTTCGACCGGGCGATTGACGACATCTTCAGCGTCCAGGATGAGATATCGAGCGTTATTATAGGTGCCGTGGAGAGCGAGATCGAACTTGCGGAGCGTCAGCGTGCTTTGATCGTCCCTCCGTCCAGCCTCGACGCCTGGAGTGCCTACCATCGCGCGACATGGCACATGTTCCGATTTACGCCGGAGGCCTATGAGGAGGCCGAGCGCCTCTTCAAATTGTCGGCAAAGCTCGACCCGTCATCGCCGCGAGCTTTCGCAGGGCTATCCTTTGTCCACTGGCAGCGGGCCTTCCTCGAGATCGGCAACGACAGGCAAGGCGAAATCGACCAGGCGACCGAGTTCGCAAGGCAGGCCTTGATTCTCGATCCGCGCGATCCGCAAGGGCACTGGGCTTTGGGGCGCTCTTTCCAACTGCGCCAGGAGTTCGGTCTGGCGATCGAGGAGATGGAGAATGCCCTTGCGCTCAATCCCAACTTTGCGCTCGGCCATTACTCGGTCGCGTTCGCGCGCGCACTCGATGCCCAGAACGACAAGAGCGAGATCTCCGTTCGGCTCGCACGCCGGTTGAGCCCTTACGATCTCATGCGGTTCGCCATGCTCGCGACACAAGGGCTCAATGCCTCACTCCTGGGACGCGTCGAGGAGGGAGCCGATCTTGCGGACCGCGCGGCGCGGCAGGCCAACGCACACTATCACGTCGTTGCTATCGCGGCCTTTTGCAACGCCCGTGCAGGTCGAATGGAAGTGGCTCAAGGTTTGATCGGATCACTGGCAAGAAGCCAGGGCTCCTATCGGATCAGCGATTACCTTCGCGCCTTTCCGTATCGTGATCCGGGTGTTCGCGAGATGGTCCGCAAGACGTTCCGGGGGCTCGGGCTCGTGGACTGAACTCGATCTCCGGCTTTCGAGCAGGCGCCACGGCGTCGGGCCCCGGCGTGTGGCTTCGCCGTCGCTTTCGCACTTGCGCGATATCCCGGAACCGGCTCGACTTGGCACGTCCGCCGTCGACCCGTGCCCCGATCTACGGCGTTCTCAGAGCTCTTCTTCGGAGGTTGTCACTTGAACTTCACTAAGATCGACTACGTCGTGCGCGACCGCGTGGCAGAGATCACCATGCAACGGGCACCGGTCAATGCCATCGACCACGCATTGATCGACGATCTGCTGGCCGCCTACGCCCAGGCCAAGGCCGACGATGGCGTGCGAGCCGTCATCCTCACGAGTGCTTTCGACAAGGCATTCTCCGCCGGCATGGACCTTGCGATGATCCGCACCGGTCGCGGCATCGATCTCAGACGGTTCCTCGAGAAACTCTACTTCGGCATGCATGACGCACAGTATCGGCTAGGCAAACCGACGATCGCCGCCTTGACGGGGCCCGCGCGCGCCGCCGGCGTCACGCTTGCCGTCTCGTGCGACATGATCGTCGCCAGCAATACGGCATCGATCGGGTATCCCGAGATCGACGTCGGCTTGATCCCCGCAATGCACTTCGCCCACCTGCCGCGCCAGATCGGTCGTCACAAGGCCTTCGAGCTGTGCTTCACCGGTAAGCCGATCTCCACACTGGAAGCCGAGCGGCGCGGCCTCGTAAACTATGCCGTGCCACCAGACCAGGTGATGGTCAAAGCCCGGGAGCTGGCTCTCGATCTTGCGTCCAAGTCGCCTGCCGTGATGCAGCTTGCACGGGACAGCTTCATGCGTGCCAATGACGTCGAATATCGGCGCACCATCGAGAACACGGTCGAGACGATTTGCAATATCATCGAGCTCGACGACGCCCGCGAAGGCCTCGCCGCCTTCAATGAGAAGCGCCCGCCACGCTGGTGATGGGCGTCCGAGCGAAAGGACACGCTAAACCCCTCCGGATAATCGAGGGGGCAAAGAAAACATGCAGATGGGACGGCTCGCACGCCTCACTGCACCCCTGTCCGGAGAGGAGAGCCCATGAACTTCGATTTCAGCGACGACCTGAAGTTGCTCAAGGAGGAGGCGCGCAAGTTCCTCGACGACAAATCCTCGCCAGCCGTAGTCCGGCGCGTGCTCGAAGGCCCCGACGGCTACGACAAGGGGCTTTGGCGTGAAATGGCGGCCATGGGCTGGACGGGCGCCTCGATCCCCGAGAACCTCGGCGGAGCCGGGCTCGGCGCCCTCGGCCTCTGCGTGCTCGCCGAGGAGATCGGACGTTCACTGGCGCCTGTTCCATTCGCCTCGACCATGTATTTCGCTGCCGAGGCCCTGATGACCGGCGGCTCGGATGCCCAGCAGAAGGCTTGGTTGCCGAAAATCGCCAAGGGCGAGGCGATCGGCACGTTTGCGCTCGCTGAAGGCCCCGGCAAGGCCACCCCCAAGCGTGTGCGCACGAGCTTCCGCAATGGCGTCCTTAACGGCGAGAAGTTTCCCGTACCCGACGGCATGGCGGCTGACCTCGCCGTCGTTGTCGCCCAGACGGATCGCGGCATCGGCCTCGTGCTGACCGATCTTTCGCATCCGGGCGTCAAGCGCGAGCCCATTGCGACGCTCGATGAAAGCCGCAAGCAGGCGCGCCTGTCCTTCGCAGACGTTCCGGCGGAGTTGCTCTCGGGCGGCGGCGACGGCGAGCGCCTGCTGGCCACCGTCGAGCAGCGCGCTGCCGTACTGTTGGCATTCGAGCAGGTCGGCGGCGCCCAGCGATGCCTCGAGATGGCGCGCGACTATGCCCTCGAGCGCTACGCCTTCGGCCGCCCGATCGGCTCCTTCCAGGCCATCAAGCACAAGCTCGCCGACGTCTATGTCGCGACCGAGCTTGCGCGATCCAATGCCTACTTCGGTGCCTGGGCGCTCTCGAAGAACGCGCCTCAGCTCGCGCTTGCCGCCGCGACGGCTCGCGTCGCGGCGAACGAAGCGTTCTGGCTGGCATCGAAGGAGAATATCCAGGTGCACGGCGGCATGGGCTATACATGGGCCTTCGATTGCCACCTCTATTATCGTCGAGCCAAATCGCTCGCAGTTGCAAATGGCTCGACGCGGCTGTGGAAGGAGCGGCTCGTCACCGAGCTCGAAAGCCAGAACGCGCCAGCCTGACGAAGCTTGATGCGACCGATCGACGTCAACCTATTTCGCTTCCGATGACAGGAGCCCCGTCATGGACTTCGAGGACACGAGGGAAGAAGCCGAGTATCGAGACCGCGCCCGAGCGTTTCTGACCAAGAACGCCAAACCCCGGACAGGAAAGGGCATGCTTTATCGCGCGGCCCAGGCCGACGAGAGCATCCTCGGTGAAGCACGCGAATGGCAAACCAAGAAGTACGAGGCCGGTTTCGCCGGCATTACGTGGCCAAAGGAATGGGGTGGCCAGGGACTCTCGGCAATCAACCAGGTGATTTACGATCAGGAAGAAGCGCAGTTCTCCGTGCCTCGCGGTATCTATGATATTGGCCTCGGCATGTGCATTCCGACCGTCTGCTCCTGGGCCAGCCAGGATGTGCGCGACCGGTATGCGGAGAAGGCGTTACGCGGCGAGGACATCTGGTGCCAACTCTTCTCCGAACCCGCCGGAGGCTCCGACCTCGCGGCTCTGCGCACGCGCGCCGAGCGCGACGGAGATGACTGGATCATCAACGGACAGAAGATCTGGACGAGCGGCGCGCACTATTCTCATTATGGGGTTCTGGTGACGCGATCCGACTTCGAGGCCCCGAAGCACAAGGGGCTCACCTACTTTTTCCTCGACATGCGCTCCCCCGGCGTCGAGGTCCGAGGCATCAAGCAGATTTCCGGCGCCTCTCACTTCAACGAGGTGTTTTTCAACAACGTCCGTATTCCCGATCGCCAACGCCTCGGTAAAGTGGGCGAGGGGTGGAGGGTCTCGCTGACGACGCTGATGAACGAACGTTTCACCATCGGCGGCCGGGCCGGAGTCGATGTCGACGAGTTCATCGAACTTGCCCGTGGCATCGAGCTGGAAGATGGACCCGCGCTCAAGAACCCTACCGTTCGCGACAAGATCGCCGACTGGTACGTGGCGAGCCGCGGCCTCAAGTACTCGCACTTCCGCACGATGACGGCGCTCTCGCGCGGCGATACGCCGGGGCCGGAGTCGTCGATCGGCAAGCTCGTGACCGGACCGAAGCTGCAGAACATGTCGACAATGGCCCTCGACATTCTCGAGCAGGGCGGCATCGTCACGGACCCGGAGGTGGCTCCGATGGCGGCGCTCTTCCATCAGACTCTGCTGACCTCGCCCTCGGCGCGCATCGCAGGCGGCTCGGACGAAATCATGCGCAACATCATCGCCGAACGCGTGCTCGGCCTGCCGCCGGACGTGCGCGTCGACAAGGACGTGCCCTTCAACAAAGTACCGACGGGGAAGGCCTCGAAGTAGCTTCCATCGCCCAACCGAGTGTGCCGCAGAGGCGCGTGCGTCGGCGCGCGCCACGTCTTATGGGTGCCTTCGGCCCCGTGCGCGCCGGCTCGGATTGGAACCGGACCGCGACTCGGCGCGCGTCGCATAACCCAAATTGCGCGCCGACCGGTCATGGCTTCGCAAGGCTCAGCGTTGCCTGTCGCCGGCCTTCGGCGTGACCGGCTTATTCATCCAGAGTTCGACCGGCGGATGCGCGATGAAATTCACGCAAAGGATGTCGGGCCTGCCGTCGCCGTTGACATCGCCGACGCGGGTATTGTGACAGCCCGTGGAATTGATCCTCTTCATTGTGAACTTGGGCGGGCTCGCACCGTCGTTGACATAGAGGCGAAGCTCGACCAGCTCCAGCCCCACCACAAGGTCCGGGCGTCCATCGCCATCCACGTCGGCAATATTCAGCTTGTGCGCGCCCATGTCGCTGGCGAGTACGTGCTTGACCCAATCGCCCCGGCGAGGATCGGCCGGAGCAGCGTACCACGCGAGTTCGCGCCGCTTATGCTGTTCACTCACGATGATATCCGGCCGCCCGTCGCCATCGAGATCGCCCACCGCCGACGTATAGCTGCCCCCATCGTACCCCGACGCAAGTTGATGGCCGGTCCAGTGGTCGGAACGATCGCCGGGATTCTTGAACCACCAGCCGCCTTGAACGAAGTCGATGTGCCCGTCGCCATCCACGTCTCCAATGCCGATGCCTTCTATCGTCTTGTCTCCGGCGCCGACATTGACGTCGAACCAGCCGGAGGGGCCTTGGTACCAGACGTGCGTGCCGTGTCCGTGCGTGACGACGTCGAGCTTCCCGTCCCCGTCGAAATCCGCCACTTCGATGTCGTGAACCCAGGTGCCGTGCGATCCGATGACGTGACGAGTCCAGTTGCTTCCGCCGCCGACGTTCTCGAACCAGATCACATTGTTCGGATCGTTCCCATCGGCGGCGACCAGATCGAGGCGCCCATCGCCGTTCAGATCTTTTGCCTGGCAGTCCGTGGTGAACTCGTTCCCCGCCTTCGCAATCGGAAATCTGCGCCAGTCGGGGTTGCGATACCAGACGAGTGTAGAGCCGCCAACGATGAGATCAGGCTTGCCGTCGCCATCGACGTCGCCGATCGCTTTGCAATCGCCAGAATTCCCGGCATCGACGAGCGTGCGTTCGAAGCCGGAAGACTCGTTCGCGCACGACGGCAACGTCATCATCGAAACGAGAAGGACGATGCAGGAGACTCTCACCGGCAAACCTCCTTGATGGGATCCAGGAGCGGGCGGACGCTATCGCTTGATCTAATGACGCGTCCGGCGCGGCAGGAAGACGCGATGATGTCGCGTCACGCAACCCATCGCCAAATGCCGCTGCCGATCGTCGCCGAACGCCCTCCGCCGTGCCGACATCTGCGCCTTGTCTCGTGCAGAGCTTTGTCGCAACATTGATCCGTTCTCGGGGCGGGGTGCAATTCCCCACCGGCGGTAAGCGGTGTCAGTCGCAAGCCCGCGAGCGCCTTCCGTTGGAAGGGTCAGCAGATCAGGTGAGAAGCCTGAGCCGACGGTCATAGTCCGGATGAGAGAGAACGGGCGTTGGGTTCCTCGCGAGAGGGCCGGCAGCGTGCGTGATCGTCCTGAGTGGTATGTCGAAACCGAAAGGACGTTACCTGATGCACACTCGCTTCGCCTTCGTGAAGGCCAACTGGCATTCCGATATCGTCGATAAGGCACTCGAAGGCTTTCTGGAACTGGTGCCGCGCGAGGATGTCGACGTCTTCGACGTTCCAGGTGCTTTTGAGCTGCCTTTGGCCGCCAGGGATCTCGCATTATCGGGAAAATATGCGGCCGTGGTCGCAGCAGCCTTCGTCGTCGACGGCGGGATCTACCGCCACGAATTTGTTGCATCAGCCGTCGTCGACGGCCTGATGCGGGCAGGTCTCGACTCCGGCGTTCCGGTTCTGTCGGTATCGCTCACCCCTCACCACTATCAAGAGACTGAACACCACAAGCGGATTTTCGCCTCTCATTTCGTCGAGAAAGGGCGCGAGGCGGGGCGTGCTGCCGTCATGCTTGTGAAACTACGAGAACGCTTGGTCGCATGACAGCATCGCCATCGAGCGAGGCGTGCTTCAGCGATCGGCGCCTGAGAGCTTCGCCAGCAGACGCGACAGGCTGGGCGCCATGAGCAACACGACCACGAGGCGTGACGTCTGCATGGCCATCACGAAACGCATGTCGACCGCACTCGAGGCGGCGATAATGGCAATCGTGTCGGCCCCGCCGGGGCTCGTCGCGAGATAGGCTGTCAGCGGATCGACATCGCCAACGAGCACCATCGCGCCAGCAAGCAGCCCGCAAATCGCGATCAGCGCAAACGTGGCCGCCAGGATGATCGGCAGCGCGCGAAAGGCGTACCAAAGGATCGGCCGCGTGAACCTCAGCCCGACGTTCCAACCGACCAGCGCATAGCACAGCGCCAGCAGCAAAGGCGGCAACTCGATCTTGAGCAGTCCCGTCTCCTGGATGATTACGGCCAGCATGAGCGGCACGAGCATGGGGCCGGCTGGTATCTTCATCCAGACGGCGCCGAACGCACCTCCCAGCGCGATGGCGATCGTCGCCAGGAAGGCGACCCAATCGACCGCCGGCAGCCACGATGACTGCATCGCGTGGACCTCGCTCGATGGCGTCCAGATGCGCGCCACCAGCGCCGCGATGGCGATCACCAGAATGATGCGGATCTGCTGCATGACGGCGACGATACGCGGGTCCCCTCCATAAGCTTCCGACATCAGGATCATCGGCGTCGAAGCGCCGGCCGAGATCCCCCAAACGCCGGTTGTGCCCGGTAGACCGCCCCATCGCGTCAGGAATAGCCCGATCAAGCTCGCCGCGACGATCACGCCTGCCAGTCCCATCAGCACCAGCGGCCAGTCACGTCCCAAATCATCGATGAAAGTCAGCGGAATAGCTCGTCCCATCAGCATGCCGATGACGCCCTGCACCGAGATCATCGTTTTCAGTGAGACGCGGATGCTGCCGTCTGCTGTCCCGATCAGGATTGCGGCGACCATCGGACCAATCAACAGCGCGGCGGGAAGGCGAGCCCAGAGCGCGGCAATCACGAAGGCGAACGACACCGCAAGCAGCACGCTCCATTGATAGAGCGCCGGCTTTCCCGCCAGCCGTCCTGCCCCCGTGGTCATCGCTGCCCCAGCTCGACACGCCCGCGCGCGCGCCCGATTTCGGTCGTCGTCATTGCGCGCGGCAGGCTCCATCGGGGCCGGTCAACTCGGCGATTTCCGCCTCGCTGTAGCCGACGTCGGCGAGAATGCTGGCCGCATGCTCGCCGACCAGCGGCGCCCGGGCCCGCACGCCACCCGGTGTGCCGGTCATCTTGATCGCGGTATTGGCTATGACCAGCGGGTGTTCCGGCACGCCCGGAAGGTCGACCTCCGCCAACATGCCGCGCGCCGCAGTGTGGCCATCGGCAAAAATCTCGTCGACACGAAGCACGGGGCCGAAGGGCACCTTGCCACCGAGCGCGACTGCGATCTCGGCCTTCGTCCGCTGGCTCGTCCACGCCGACACCGCGCCTTCCACCTCCACGCGCTCGGCAAGACGCTGCGGCGTTGTGCGGTAACGCTCGTCCGCGGCAAGGTCATCGCGCCCCATCAGGCGTGCCAGCAGGGCCCAGAAATCGTCGTGCGGACAACCGATCGCTACCCAGCCGTCCTTGGATGGAAAGAGGCCATACGGGCAGAGCAGCGGATGACTGTTGCCTTCGGGGCCGGGCACGGTCCCATCGATGGCATGCTGAAAGACGATGCGCTCGCAAAGCGCCAGCACTCCGTCGACCATGGCCACGTCGACAAACTGTCCGACGCCCGAAGCCTGCGCCCGGTAAAGCGCCGAGACCAGTCCGAAGGCGCATTGCATGGCGGGCACGATATCCCCGACGCCCGGGCCGATCTTGGTAGGCTGGCCGCCGGGCGCGGTCGAGGTGATACCCATGATGCCGCCCATGGCCTGGGCAACGACATCATAGGCCGGCCATTCGCCATAAGGACTCTTGCCCGTCCGCGCATCGCCAAAACCGCGAATAGCGCCATAGACCAGTCGCGGGTTGATCGCCGCCAGGGCTTCGTAACCAAGGCCGAGCCGCTCCATTACGCCGGAGCGAAAGTTCTCGATCACGATGTCGGCCTTGGATGCGAGGCGAAGGATCACCGCCCGGCCGGCGGGCGACTTGAGATCGACGCAGAGGCCTTCCTTGTTCCGATTGGTGGACGCGAAGTAGCCGCCGTAACCGCCCTCTTCCATTGTCAGCTGCCCCGGCCTGAAGGGCCCGAACTTGCGCGTCCGGTCGCCACCGGGAGGCTCGATCTTGATGACTCGTGCCCCCTGGTCCGCCAGCATCATCGCGGCGAACGGACCAGACAACATCTGTGTGAAATCGATCACAAGGACGCCGTCGAGCGCGCCTTTCGAACCGCGGCTTTCGTTCATTTCATCTTGTCTCGATTTGCGAACCGGATGGCAGATGGGCGTTCGGACGTACCGCTGGCCCGGGACCCGCGATTAGGGGGGCGCGAGCCCTTTACGTCAAGGCAGCGCGGCTTTACACAAAATTGAACACATGTGTTCACCAAAACGACGCATGTTTTCCCGGGCAGTGCCAAAAACTGGTAAGACGCATGTCTCCTCACCCGAGCGCAGTCTGTGTCGGAGAGATTCCAAAGGAGACAAGCATGAGACGTTACATGACCGCACTGGCTTTGGCGTTTGCCGTTGCCCTGGGCTTCGGTGCACACGGCTCGACGGCCGATGCCGCCGGCGTGGCGACTGCCGCCATCACGCAAGCCCCCGCGCAAGCGAACACGGTGGACCAGGTCCGCTATCGGCATCACCATCATTACCGTCCGCGCGTGTATTTCAGCTATGGCGCTCCGCGCTACTATGGCTATTACGGGCGTCCGCGCCACCACTACTACAAGAAGCATCACTACCGTCATCACCACTACAAGAAGCATCATCACCATCATCGCCGGCACCACTGAGCCTACCGATATCGCGGGCTGCTGGACATCGTCCGACAGCCCGCTTCACGTCCGGTCGAAGGTGCGCTTTCCTTCCCCGACGGCAGCGACCTGCGGCAGGTCCGGGCGTTGGGTTTTCGATTTCTGAAGGCGATCGCCGTGAACTCAGACCACCGAGTGCCGGACGACGCTATTCAACTCGCTGAATACTCGCGCGGAGCATGATCCCTCAATATTTTCACGGACTTCCCTCGCTCCCGCCGAACTTTTTCCACGTTGCACCGTTTTTATTCGATCGGGCGCGTGTAGGTGCCCTCTCTTGTCGCTCTCACGAGGAGGTTGGCATGAAGTCTTATTGGATCGGTGCTATCGTCGGAGCGCTGGCCGGATTGGGGTCCGCAGCGTCAGTTCAGGCGGCTCCCACTGGCGTGCCCCAATCGCCGACGGCCGTCGCTGATAGAGCGCCGGTTGTCATCCAGACGGGTGGCCGGCATTGGCGTCACCGCCATCGTCATCACCGGCACTACCGTCACTACGGTCCACGGTACGGAGGCTATCGCTACTACGGCGTGCCTTATTACGGCTGGGTCGCGCCTCGTCGCTATTATCGCCCGTACTACGGTTATTATGGGCACCGGCATCACCGGCCAGGTTTCAGCATCTGGTTCTGATCGCCATCCAATCCTGACGCGGCTCGCTACGTGACGAATGGCGGGCCGCGCAGCCTGGATTGGCATCGCTCACGCTCGAGAGGTCAGATGACCTCGTCCGTCTTGTCGTCGGTCTCGCCGAACCGGCGCAAAGTTGCCGGTCGCGTTCCTGCGTAAAGTTTTTCCAGACCGGGCGCGATTTTCTCGTTCTCTCGCTCGAAAAGCGATCTTCCACTAAGATCACTTTCGACGATGAATGGCCCGAAGCGCTCGACGTCGAGCACCCAGATCGCTTGCGCGATACCGACCTCTTCCAGCCAGTGCGCCGCCACAACCTTCTTGATGCCTCGTCCAAGCAGCGCACCGGTGCCATAACCCACCGTCGTCAGGTAAATTGCACCGTGCGGCACGAAGCTCGACTTGTAGATGTCGCTCGACATGCCGCCCTTGCCGATGATCACGTTGCAGCCCGATCGCTCGAGCCACCCGTCAATCCATTTCGCAAATCGGAACGAAGCCGTCGCGGTGACCGCCCCGACGGTCAGTTCGCCGTTCGGCCCGACGGATGCGGCCGGCGAGCAATGGAAGCTCGCGGTACCGATGCCGTCGGGCAAATTGCACCGCTCTTCGACCGAGCGCTTGTAGACGCCCTCGCGCGCCGTGTGCACACGCCCCGACAAATAGACCACCGTGCCAATCTCGAGCGCAGCCAGATCCTCGCGGGACGCCGGAAGATGAAGGTCGACAGTCTTGAGCTGGCTCATACGGTACCTCAGATGCGCCGTTGTCGTTAGCATAGCAGCACCACCGGCAGGCGAAACCGCGATTGAGCGACAGACCTCGCCGCGCCGCCTAGGCCGGGAAGCGGATAAACGACACCGGCACGGCAGCGGTCAGCCAGACCCCATTTTCCGAGCAATAGAAGGCATGCCCGGCCCGATGCATCGCCTGGCTGGCAATCGTCAGAACCACCGGCTTACCGTGCCGCGCACCCACACGCGTCGCCGTCTGCGCGTCGAGCGAAAGATGGACGTGCTGACGACGACCCGGGTTGAGACCCGTCTCGCGGATCGAAGCGAGATTGCCCAGCGCCGTGCCGTGATAAAGCTCAGCCGGCGGCACCGCCGCGGACAACGCCAGGTCGACGTCGAGTGAGTGGCCTTGATTGGCGCGAATGCGGCGCCCATCGCTGCTCACCGCGAACCGCTGCTTTTCATTTTCCGCAACGATCCGCAGGACGAGTTCACGATCGAGCTGTTGGCCATGCGACCGTGCATTGGCGATCAGCTCATCAAGGTCCGCCCAGCCTTCCCCGTCGAGCGTGAGCCCGATCTCGTCCGGCTTGTGCCGAAGCACGAGGCTCAAGAATTTGCTGGAAGCGACGAGGCCGCGGTCCATGACATTCTCCCCTGCCCGGGCGGCCGGACTCCTGCAAAGGCGCTTACGATGGCCCGGCCGTGCTCTGCCCCCCGGGCGCCCTCTGGGCCGCGACGTGATCCGGCAGATCGAGCCCGACGCCGCGCAGATGGCCGAAAAGCTCATAGAGTTTTGCGGTATCCGCCGCCGGCAGAGGTGGCGCCGCGATCGACGCGATGTTGGTGCGCAGATGCCCGATGTCGCTCGTCCCGAACAAGATGACATCGGCGCCCGGCTCGTGTCGCGCAAAGCGATAGGCCGCATCCAGAAGAGACGAGGCGCCATCCTCATGGATCAGGAAGTCGAGCGGACTGTCGCGAGCAGCGAGGTCGGCTGGAACCTTTCCCTCTGCGGCAAGCTTGCGCATCGTCCCGGCAAGCAGTCCGGGACGTGAAAATATATTCCGGACGACGAACATCAGCAGCGTGCCGACACCCTGCGCCTCGGAACGCGGAAAGACGTGCCTCCGCGCGCCCTGGTTCAACATGTGGAAGGCGAGCATCATCACCTCCCAGATCGGGTCCGACAGCGCGCCCTGCAACATCGTCTGGCCCGGATCGCCGGGCCCGGTCTCACTCAGGCCCAGGTGACCGATCTTACCCTTCTGTTTCTCGGCAAGCAGCGCGGGAGCCAGCATCTCGCGCACGTAATCGTAATGCTGCGGCGCTATTCCATGAAACAGAAACACATCGACCCGTTCACGCCGCAGGCGCCGCAAGGAAGCTTCGAGATTAGCCACTACGTCCGCTGCAGAAAGGCGCTCGCCATCGCGCAGAATACGGCTCTTGGTCGAAACGACGACGCGATCCCAATCGGCGGGCGTGAAGGCCTGCCCGAGAATATGCTCGGTGCCGTAGGCTTCCGCCGTGTCGAAGAAAGTCACTCCTTCGTCGAGTGCTGCGCGCACCAGCGCAACCGCCTCCGCATCACTCTTGCCCCGCCCCAGACCGAGGCGGCTGTTGCCTCCGCAGCCGAGGCCGGCAACCGAAACAGTCAGCCCTGTGCGGCCTAGCGGTTTGTAGTCCATCGACGCCCTGCTCCGGACAAATCGGACGCATCATGCGCCACGAGTATCGTCGCGAACCCTAGCGCGCGATAAGGCGGACTGGCCAGAAAAGAACCCTCAATCCAGGCTGAAACGGTGAATGGTTGTGGCTCGGGCATCCAAGTCGAGCACCGCGTAGGAGCCGCGCCTGTCGCCGTCGCGCGGCTGTGACGGCGAACCTGGATTGAGCACCGTGACATCGCCCGCACGTTCGACCATCGGCACATGCGTATGTCCGAGAATGACGACATCGTAGGGAAGCTTCGCAAAGCGCGGCAGCTGCGGGCTGCCTGGATGGATATAGCCGGAAAACGGGCTCCACGGTGTTGCATGGATCATGTGAATGCGCACTCCGGCCCATTCGAGATCGAGCGATTCCGGCGCATCGGAGAGAAAGGCCAGCGCATCCGCCGCGAACTGGATCCGGCATTTGGCAAGGTAACCGGGGTTGCCGCCGCCGAAGAGCATGTTCTCGTGATTGCCGAGAATGCACTGCGCCTTGGCCTCACGCAGCAAATCGACCGTTTCCGGGCAGAAACGAAAGTCGCTACATGCGTCTCCCGCGCACAGCACGCGATCGACTGACGGCATGTCGTCAAAAGCACGCCGCAGGGCCCGGGCGTCCGCATGGATGTCCGAGACGATGGCGACCTTCATCGCGGGACGTCCCTCCCGGCCCCTTGCCTACCGCCCACCGGCGTCCATCCAGCGCCGCAAGCGGCCGATACCCTCGGCGACCGAGACTTCCGGCCTCCAGCCAAGTTCGCTCTCAGCCTTGGCATTCGAAATCGTCAGCACATGATGCGCCGTAGAACGCGTGCCACGCGTGTCGCTCACGTATTCAGGCTCGAGCGAGCTGCCAAGCTCCTTCAACACCAGCTCGACCACGGCCTTGACGGCTGTCGAGCGACCGGTGGTGAGGTTATAAGCTTCGCCCGACCGCCCCTTCGACATCGCGAGCATCATGCCATTCGCGGCGTCACTCGCGTGGATGAAGTCGTGCGCTTCCTCGCCCGTGTCGCGGATCTGCGGCCGCTGCCCGGCCTTGGCGCGCTGCAAGGCCTCGAGGATATAGAGCGCGTTCACGCCTCGGCTATGCTGATTTTCGCCGTAGACCGTCGAAAAGCGCACCGCACAGAAGGGAACGCCGTATTTCTGGTCGTACAGACGGCCAAGATGCTCACCCATCAGTTTCGATGCCGCATAAGCGCCGAACGCAGGCGAGACGCCCGCCGAGCCGAACGGTGTCGTCTCGTCGACCTCGCCGTGCACATTGTCGCCGTAGGTTGCGATCGACGACGCCAGAACGACCTTTTGCCCCCCTTGGAGGCGCGACGCCTCCAGCACATTGACCAGCCCCATGATGTTGACCTCGGCACCGGCAGCCGGCGATGCCGAAAGCGGCAACGTGAGGAAGGCCGCCAACAGAAACACGCCGTCCATAGTCTGCATCGCCTCGAACACCTGATTGGCCTTCAGCACATCTCCTCTGATGACGCGAACCGCGCTGTTCTTGCTCAAGGCGTCCGTGATCGCGGTGCTGCCGAGACTGTAGTTGTCGAACAATACCACTTCGCGCGCGCCGGCCTCGAGCAAGGCCTCCGTGAGGTGGCTGCCAATCAGGCTGGCTCCGCCGATGATAAGATAGCGTTTGTCCTTGATCATGCGGGCTCGGTCTCCGGATCAACGAGTGCCGCGCGGCCGGAACGCCGCCGCGCAAAGGGATGGGCGCACGAACTCTCAATCCATCAGGATCACGCCGCGCGCGACTTGTCCGCCCGCCATCAGTCGGAAGCCCTCGTTGATCTCGTCGAATGCGTAGGTGCGCGAGATCAGGTCGTCGAGGTTGAGCTTACGCTCCATCGAAAGGTCGGCCAGCATGCCGAAGTCAACGGCCGGACGGACCGAGCCATAGTAGGTGCCGGACAGGGTCTGCTCGCCGTAGACCATGAGATGCGGTGCGATCGGCGCCCGGGTCGAGAAGGCCGGAATACCGACGATCACAGCATGGCCCGCAGGCGCCAGCGCATCGACGATCTGCACCACGGTCGGCTCGGTTCCGATCGCATCGAAGGCATAGTCGACGCCGAGGCCCGTGATCTCCTTCACCACTTCCGTCACATTCTGGCGCTTGGCATTGATGATGTGTGTTGCGCCGAAGTTGGTCGCCATCTGCAATTTATTGTCGAGGAGATCGCAGGCTATTATGGTCCTGGCACCCGCGAGGCGCGAGCCCTGGATCACATTCAGGCCGACGCCGCCACAGCCGATCACCAGAACCGTCGACCCTGCCTCCACCTTCGCGTGGCGGACGGCGGCGCCGACGCCCGTTGCCACCGAGCAGCCGATGATCGCCGCGTGTGTCCACGGCAGGTCTTGACGCACCTTCACGACCTGGTCCGCGGGGCACACCGAGTACTCGGTGAACGTGCCGATGCGCGCCATGACATTCACCGGCTCGCCGTTGAGCTTCACGCGGGATGTGCCGTCGTGCATGCCCCAGCGCGGGGTATCGTTGAAGCCGATGCACAGCACCGTTCGGCCCTTGGCACAATAGGCGCAGTGCCCGCAATTCGACCGGAACGAGAAGATGACGTGATCACCCGCCTTTACGCTGGTGACACCCGGCCCCACCTCGTCGACGATGCCAGCGGCCTCATGCCCAAGGACCATCGGCAGTGGCAGTGGCCAGTCCCCATTCATGATGTGCCAATCGGACATGCACACGCCGGCCGCCTTGACCTTGACGCGCACCTCGCCGGCTTTCGGGCCTTCCTGCTCGAGCTCCATGATTTCGAGGGGCTTGTTGACCTCGGTCAGAACTGCAGCCCGCGTCTTCATGATGCTTTCTCCAGCGCGTAATTCGTTTGCCGCCCCACGTTCCTATGTCTCGCTCGACAGTGCAAGCGAGGCACGGGCGCGCACGGCGGCCATCGCCGGGATGGACGGGCGCTACTCCGCCGCCTGCAGCGTCCCCGACTGATCCCATTCGACGCCCGCCCGACGAGAATAATCGGTGAACCAAGCCGGATCAGTACGAAACTCGGCCCGTCCATCCGAATAGACACGGGCAACGGCTCGCCGCGAGGACAGGCAGAACATGTGCACGCTCATCGGCATGCCACCGGTGTGGCAGTAGCCGACCTCGATGTGGCAATCGACGACCATCGATGAACCCATGAATCCCATCGCACCCATGCCGATCGAATTACCGAGCTCTTTCAACTCCTCTTCGAGCGCGGCGATCTTCGGATCTGGATTCCGGTCGCCGACGGTACGCAGACATGCCGCCTGCTTGCCGAGCACCGAGCAGATGTCCTTCGATCCGCCCAGTCCGATGCCGACGATCGCCGGCTGGCAGGCAAGCCCGCGCTTGCCGAAGGCAATGCAGGTATCGAGAAAGAACCGCTTGATGCCCTCGATGCCGTCACCCGGAAACAGCATGCGATAGTCGGTCCCGAAGAGGCCGCCCTTGTGCACCGTCACGAGATCGATCCAATCGCCATCCGGGTGAAACGCATACTCGATCTCGGGCGCCCCGATGCCGCAATTGTTGTTGTGATCGGTGCGCCAGAGAGGATGCACGCGATTGGGCCGCAGTGGAACATCACGGGTCGCATTGGCGGTGGCACGCCGCAAGGCAGCTTCGAGGGCGACCGGCCCGCCTTCCACACGCGCGTCATTGCCATACTTCACGTACCATCGCGGCACGCCTGTATCGCCGCACATTGCGCGCCGATCTTCCTTGGCGGCCTCGTAGTTGTCGAGCATCGCCTGGATCACGAACGACGAGAGATCCCCCTTCTCCGAACTGGCACACGCGCGCAGTCCACCAAGATAGTCATCGGGGATCTCGATGGCAGCCTTCGCCATCAGGTCCTCGGCGGTCTTTTGAACGGCACCAATCGGGATCATGCTGCCTCTCGTGACCTTGGGGAGCACCGCTGAGCTTTTTCCGTTCGGCAAGTATCGGAAAACTTCTTGTCGACTTCGCCGCGCTCACGCCGCCGGGCGGGCCGCCTCGATCAAACCGCCCATGCGAGCGAGCGCACGCAGATGATGCTCGGTATTGCCGAACGCCAGCTCGATCATGGTCAGGCGCTTGAAATAGTGGCTCGCCTTGTATTCCGCGGTCATCCCGATGCCGCCGTGCAGTTGGATGCCGTCCTGGCCGACGAGACGGGCCGACTTGCCGATCTGGACTTTCACGGCATGCATCGCGCGCCGGCGCTCGGTTGCGTCGTCGTCGGCCGCCATCATGGTACCGTAGAGCGCGATCGAGCGGGCCTGCTCCAGGGCCGTGAACATGGCGACCAGCCGGTGCTGAATGACCTGGAACGAACCGATCGCGACCCCGAACTGCTTGCGCGTCTTGGCATAGTCGAGCGTTGTCGCGTGCAACACTTCCATCGCCCCGACGGCCTCGGCAGCAAGGAATGCAATGGCCTCGTCGGCGGTACGCTCGAGCGCGGCCAGCCCCTTCGCTGGATCGCCGAGCACCGCCTCCTTGCCGACCTTTACGCTCGAGAACGAAATGTCGGCGGCGCGGCGACCGTCCTGTGTGGCATAGCCGCGAACAGAGACGCCGGGGGCCTTGGCGTCGACCAGGAACAGGCCGATGCCCTCCTTGGCACGCCGGTCGCCCGAGGTGCGGGCGACGACGATCAGCTTGCCCGCGCTGTCTCCGTTGAGGACCACCATCTTTTCGCCTTCGAGGAGGAAGCCGCTACCGTCGGCCCTGGCCGTCGTCGCGACGTCGAAGGCGTCGAAGCGAGACTGGCGCTCCTGATGTGCGAGCGCGAGCGTCAGCGCTCCCGAGACCACCTCTGGCACGAGGCTCGCGCGGAGATCGGCGCCCGCGGCATGCCGCAGAACGCCGCCGCCAAGCACAACGGTGGAAAAGAAGGGCTCCAGCGCCAGCGTCCGGCCGATGGCTTCCGCGACGAGCATCATTTCGACCGAGCCCTGCCCGAGACCACCGTCCTCCTCTGAGAACGGGATCGCGAGCAGACCTTGGTCGGCCCACTCCTTCCAGCCCGCGGCGGAATAGCCGGCCGGCTCCTTCGCCATCTCCGCGCGGGTCTTGACGACATCGGGGTAACGGCGTGCGAGCAGCCCGTTGACGCTATCCTGCAGGAGCCGCTGGTCGTCAGAGAGCTCGAGGTCCATGGCGGTTGCTTTCGTGTCGATGGCTTCAATGAGAGCTGCGAACGGCGGCGGTGACGATTGTGCTCGACGGTGTTCGGTGACCGCGCCTGGGCGTCAGCCCGCAGGTCGCCAGCCCGGCGACCTCGGTCAGAATCCGAGCACCGCCTTCGCGATGATGTTGTGTTGGATCTCGTTGGTGCCGCCGTAGATGGAAACCTTGCGGTTGTTGAAGTAGGAGGGCGCCGTCGGCAATGCCCAATCGACCCCGACAGGCCCCTCGTTGTGGCCCATGTCGTCTGGGTCGTCGCGCACGTAGGGCAGTGCCAGCGGCCCGGCGATTTCCATGAGCAGCTCGGTGGTTGCCTGCTGCAGCTCCGAACCCTTGATCTTAAGGATCGACGAAGCTGGGTTGGGCTTGCCGCCGCGCCCCGCCTTGCGGTCCTCCGAGATGATGCGAAGTTGCGTCATCTCGAGCGCCTTGAGCTCGACCTCGACCATCGCCACCTTCTCGGCGAACTGCGCATCGTCCATCAGCGAGCCGTCACCGGCTTCCACGATGCGGGCAAGTTGCTTGATGCGCGCGATCCGCATCTTGGAGGTTCCGACCCGCGCAATGCCGGTCCGCTCGTTACCGAGCAGGTACTTGGCGCAATCCCAACCGCGCCCTTCCTCGCCGACGAGGTTTTCGACGGGCACCTTGACGTTGTCGAAGAACACTTCGTTGACCTCGCGGCCCCCATCCAAGGTGATGATCGGCCGCGTGGTGATGCCGGGCGTCTTCATGTCGATCATGATGTAGGAGATGCCAAGCTGCTTTTTCGGCGCCGATGGGTCCGTGCGCGCGAGGCAGAAAATCCAGTCCGCATATTGCGCGAGTGTCGTCCAGATCTTCTGGCCGTTGATGATGTAGTGGTCACCCTGGCGGATCGCCGTCGTCTTGAGCGAGGCGAGGTCCGAGCCCGAGCCCGGCTCCGAGAAGCCCTGGCACCAGAAGTCGTCACAGGCCGCGATGCGCGGCAAGTGGTGCTTCTTCTGAGCCTCGGTGCCGAATTGGATCAGCACCGGTCCGTGCATGGTGACATTGAACCCGACCGGGGGCGGAACCCCGTTGACCTGCATCTCCTCGCCGAACATGTAAAACTGGATCGGGGACCAATCGGTGCCGCCCCACTCCTTGGCCCACCCCGGCGTTGCCCACCCGCGCTTGTGGAGCGCCTTGTGCGAGGTGACGATGTCGTCCTTCGTCAGCTCACGCCCCTCGATCACCTTGCTGCGGATCGACAGCGGGATCTCGGTCTGGAAGAACGTGCGCACTTCGTTGCGGAAGGCGACGTCTTCGGGGCTGAAGCGCAGGTCCATCGGGTGTCTCCTGGTCGGGACGTCGTCTCGGTCGACGAGGCTCTATTCAACGGCAGCTCACGGCCACGCGCAACGGCTGTCATTATTCCGCGTCGCAGCATCCGTCGAGGTTCGGGCGTGCCTCATGCAATCGTCACACCGCCGTCGGCGACGATGACCTGCCCGGTGATGAAGGACGCTGCCTTCGAGGCCAGAAACGCCGCGATGCCGCCGATATCTTCCGGATCGCCGATCCGCTTCAGCGGGGAATTCTCGAGCCGCTTGTCGAGGTTGGCCTTGTCCTCCCACAGCGCGCGGGCAAAGTCGGTCTTGACGAGACCGGGCGCGATCGCATTGACACGGATGTTCTTGGGTCCGAGTTCGACGGCGAGTGCCCGGGCTAGACCGAAATCGGCCGCCTTCGAGACGCCGTAAGCGCCGAGCTTTGCCGAGCCCTTGAGGCCGCCGATCGACGAGACGATGGTGATCGTGCCGCCGCCGCGCTCGACCATACCCGGCGCCGCCAGATTGGCGAGCCACAGATTGGAGCGGATATTCGACTCCATGATCTTGTCCCACTGATCGTCGGCAATCCCCGAAAGCGGCCCGAAATAGGGATTGACGGCCGCGTTGCAAACGAGCGCGTCGATCTTTCCGTACTTGGCTTTCGCCCCGTCGACCAGCGCCTGGCAGTCCTCCTTGCGGCCGATGTGGCACGGGATCACCGTCGCGTCGCCGCCGGCCTTCCGAATGCCCTCCGCGACGGCCTCGCAGGCATCAGCCTTGCGGCTCGACACGACCACCTTGGCCCCCATGCCGGCCATGACCTCGGCGATCGAACGGCCGATGCCCTTGCTCGAACCGGTGATGACGGCGACCTGGCCGGAGAGATCGAACAGGTTCTTCATGGCTAATCCTCGCTGCTGGCCCTGTGTTCCCGACAACGTCGCCCGCCCGGAGCATTTTGCCAAGCGCCACGCCGTTGCCAGACCCCGGCCATTTCCGCCAGACGCCGGCCGCTTTGCCCGCCATGACGCTCAATGGCCTTCGAAGTGAGCAAACTCGCTCATAAAGGGTGCGGCAACGTCCGCATTCAGTTTGCAGTCGAGAAAGATCGGACCGTCCGGCTTCCTGAGTTTCGGAGCGACCCGCTCCAAGTCCTCCCGGGTCCGGATCGTTTCCGCATCGAAACCGAAGGCCGCCGCCACCGGCGCATAGTCGACGTCCGGGAACACGGATTTGCCAACCGGCTGCTGCCGCAGCTTCAGGAAGTGCAGCTCCGCGCCATAGGCACAGTCGTTCATAAGAACGATGACCATGGGAAGATCCTCGCGCACCACCGTTTCAAGCTCTCCCATGGTCATCAGGAAGCCGCCGTCACCGACGACTAGCACGGTGGTGCGATCGGGCCTCGCCCTCGCGACACCCAGCGCCGCGCCGAACGCCAGGCCGATCGACGCGAAGTCGCTGATCATCTTGAATGCACCGGGATCGGGTACCGAGAGATAGGGGACGATGCCGAGGAAATTGCCGCCATCGACGACGAGGTTCCTATCGGTCGGCAGAAGATCCTCGAGCGCGATCCCGAGCGCGCGCATGTCGATGGTGCGAGGTGTGTTCTGCGGCTGGAAGTCCTGCTCTGGCCGGAAATCGGCGATCAACTGACGTGTGGCCGCGTCGTGGAACGGCTTCTGCGCGCGGGGACGATCCGGCATGGCGGCAAGCAACTGCTCGGCGACGAGGCGCGCATCACCCACAACGGCAACATCCGCATTCAGCCACCGGCCGATATTGGCGCGCACCGCATCCACCTGGATCAGCGGCACCTGAGGAACGGCCGTGCCGAAGCTCGTCGTCAGGAAGTTGAGACCGGCACCGAACGCCACCACGCAGTCCGCCTGATCCGCCATGCGGCGCGCGATCGAGTGCGAAAACGAGCCGAGGATTCCCATATTGCGCGGGTTGCCGCGAAAAAAATCCTTGCCGCGTGCCGTCGTCACCAGAAGAGCCCCGGTTTTCTCGGCGAGTTGCTCAATCGCTTCGCGCGCGCCGGCACGATAGGCTCCGATACCCGCAACGATCAGCGGCTTCTTCGCATTCCCGAGCACCAGGGCTGCGGTCTCGATGGCCGGGGCTGCGGCCGCTTGCGCCTTTTGTTCGTGCGCCGCGATCGCGAGTGGCGCCGTCGGCGCGTCGATCTCGGCGAGCTGTACGTTGGTCGGCAGATGCAGGCTCACCGTGTTTCCGGCCATGGCGGCGGCAGTCGCATCCGCCAGAGCCTGGCGTGCCGCAGCCGGGCTCGTCGCCGTGAATGTCCTGATACCCGCAGCCCTCAGAATGCCGACGCCGTCGATGCCCTTGTAGTCCGGTCCTACCCCGTTCGGCGCGCCGAGCGTTGCCGCCTCGCCATAAATGATCAGCAGTCTCGAGCCTGTGCGGCTGGCATAGACCGCCCCGTGAAGGCCGTTTGCCAGCGCCGGCCCCCGTCCAACGATCGCGATCGCCAACTTGTTGGTCGAATACGCATATCCCTCCGCCGCCGCGATGGCCATGTTCTCGTGGCGTGCGCCGTAGAGCCGCACACCCGCCGTATCGAGCGCCGTTGCGAACAGGGCCGTGTCATCGCTCATCAGACCGAAGACACACTCGATGCCCATCGCTTTGATGTCATCGGCCAGAACCTGGAATACGGGGATCTTGCCGGAAGTCTTCTCGTGCGCCGCCATTTCGCTCACCTCATAGCCGACTTCGGATCGAGGCCAGGGTTCGGGCGGAAACGGGCGACGTCAAGGCACAATGGGACGAGCGGCGCGATCAAGACCTGACGACCGCCCGACGATCAGCGGTACGCGAACCTTGTCGCTGCCGCCGATCAGTCCGCCCGCGCCACGAGACAGTCGATCCGGCGCCTTCGAAGATCGGCGCAAGCGGAGGCGGCGACGGCCGTATCGAGCCCGACGAAACGCGCCCGATAGAGCGTGCGCCCACCGACAACGACGGTCGGCACTGCTACGCCTGCATCGCCGAGCAGCCGCGGTGCGAGATCCCGGGCGGCGGCAAGCTGATCGCGCGCCTCGGACGGATTGGCGAAGGCCCCAATCTGGATCTGCGCGCGTCCCCCGGCCGGGGCACGCCGGTCAGTCCCATGCGGCTCATCGAATGGCGAGCGGCTCGACAGATAGGCAGCCTGGGCGTGAAGCGTCGACGGGGCTCGGGCCGGCGACATATTCGGTGCCATCGATATATCGGGGGCGATCGTCGGCCGCCAGTCATTGCTGGCGCCGACACGGCTGGCGACGCTGGTGCCGCTTTCGATCGGTGCCGCCAGACGCACTTCCGATCGCCAATTTTCGAGATCGCGTGCGGCCTCGCGCGGACCCGGTTCGGCCGACCGGAGCGCTGCCGCTCGCACCGGCTCGACAAGGCGCGGGCGAGCGGAGGCCACCGAAGCGACCGGCGGCGCAACCGCAGCGGGACCACGGTGAAGCCGGGACACGGCCGGCGGCCGTGGAACCGGCCGAGCTGCGACGACGAGACGGGGCCGGGCGCGCACCGGCGACGCCTGGTGCAGTGCGCGGCTCAACACGACGCGCATGCGCGCGTTGCGCGACGAGGCCGAAGTGCCGCCGAGGACGACCGCAACGACGTGCCGCCCATCACGATGAACCGATGCCAGGAGATTGAACCCTGATGCTCTTGTGTATCCCGTCTTGATGCCGTCCATACCGGCGAAATTGTCCAGCATCGTGTTGTGATTGCGGTGATTGTGCCCGGCATAATGGAACGACCGCAGCGAGAAGATCCGCGCTTCGCGTGGAAACGTATCGTAGAGCCGCAATGCCAGCGTCAACATATCGCGCGCGGTCGTCGTCTGCTCCGGATCGGGGAGGCCGTGCGCATTACGGAACGTGGTGGCGCGCATACCAAGCTCGTGTGCCTTCCGCGTCATCGCTTGAGCAAACCGCTGCTCGCTCCCCGCGATATGCTCGGCGAAAGCCACGGCAATGTCGTTCGCCGACTTCGTGACCAGGGCCTTGATCGCGTCCGAGACCGCGATCGTCGATCCGGGCTTGAGGCCAAGCTTGGATGGTTGAACTGCCGCCGCTTCCGGCGAGATCCTAAGCAGGGTGTCGGGGCCAAGCCGGCCGAGTTGCATCTGCTCGAAAACCAGGTAAAGCGTCATCACCTTCGTCAGTGAAGCTGGATAGCGCGGCTGATCCTCGGCCTCGGCATGAAGCACGCGTCCGGTATTGGCATCGACGCTCATGGCAGCGTAACGTCCGCCCGCCGCCGCCTGAGCCGCAAAGAATGTCATCAACGTCAGCAACGCGCCTGCGGCGCACAGCACGCGGGCACTGCCCTTCGCCGAGGGTATCCATGGCGTCATCTTCGCGCGGGCACGGTGGTACCCTGCCTTCCCTTCCGTCATTGCCGACTCCCCCTTGCTCGGATGAGTCACCACTTTTTTCCGGCTTCATTGAGGCTGGGTCCTGACACCCGCCACGAAAACCTTCTCACGATCGCCTTCAGGTCTGGTTAATCGTCAATGCTGCAATGCAACATATCACTTGCAATTCGTTGTGCGCTGCACTATTTTAGGATCTGCAGATAGTCGTGGACCGCCGTGAGCGTGGTTCGCAGGACTGATCGACGAGCAGACGAATAA
>JBFWXN010000038.1:0-44810 GCA_050187415.1 Hyphomicrobiaceae bacterium
CTCGACGTGCGCGACATCGGCATAGCGGGCGGCAGCCTGATCCGCGCGGAGCGCGGCCGGCTGGTCGATGTCGGGCCGCGCAGCGCCCACATCGCAGGTCTCGCCTATGCTGCGTTCGCCGAGCCTGCCGTATTCGAAGGCGCCACACTCGAGCTGTTCGAGCCGAAGCCCGGCGACGGCGCCAATCATGTCGCCATCCGCACTACCGACGGCCACCGCTTCGCTCTGACCAACACGTGCGCGGCAAACGTGCTCGGCTACGCCAAGCCCGGCCACCATGCCTACGGCAATCCGGATGCCGCCCGGCGCGCCTTCGAGCCGCTCGCCGATTTCCTCGGCTGCACAGTCGATGAAGCCGCCCGCCGGGTGCTCGACTGTTCGGTGGCGAAAGTGCTGCCCGTGGTTGCCGACCTGATCAACGAGTATCAGCTCGATATCGACCAGCAGCTGCTGATCGGCGAAGGTGGCGGTGCCGCAGCCCTCGTCCCCTACGCGGCCGAACAGGCCGGACTGCGCCATGAGATCAGCCGCGATGCGGAGGTGATTTCGTCGATCGGCGTGGCGCTCGCGCTCGTCCGCGACGTCGTCGAACGGATCGTGCCACACCCCCAGCCCGAGGACCTCATCGCCATCCGCAAGGAGGCCCTGGACGCCGTTATTCGGCTCGGCGCCGACCCGACCCAGGTCGACGTCACCGTCGAGGTCGACACCTTGACCCACCGTGTCCGCGCGACGGCGATGGGCGCGGCCGAAATGCACGTCAAGGACGAGAGCGGGGGCATCGCCGAGCGTGAGGCCCGCGCGCGCGCCGCCCGCTCGCTCGATATGCCTCTCGAGTCCGTCACGTTGGCGGCCGCAACCTCGGGTTTTCGCGTCTACCAGAGCGTCGGCGAAGGGCCGCGCCCGTTACGCACGATCGATTGGCAGGGGGCCATCCGCGTGCAACGCAGCCGCGCACTTGCTTCGGCGACGGCTGCCAGCGACATCGGCGCGGCACTCTCCGAACTGTGGTATGCGGCGGGTGGCGGCAATGCGGCGGCTCATTCGCACCCTGGCGTGGTGATGCTTTATGAGCGGCATCTGGTCGACCTGACCGGCATCGAGGACCTGGACCAGGCGCTTGCGCTGGCCAAAAGCGAACTCGAAGGCCATCCCGGCGGCACTGCCGTCGCCTTGATCGCCATGCCGAGCGGCGTTGCGGCATAGTCGAGTTGCAGGCGGCATACTAGGATTCGCCTGGTGCCAAGGCTCGTCCGAGGTCGCCTCATATGCTTGCAAACTCGCTCGGGGATCTCACCTCCGGCGCGCATGCCCGTCACGGCAGCGCACCGTCGCATGGCCAGACGGGAGCGTGCGTCGTAGGCTGAGCCTTCCTCGAGCCCCCGCACCAATCCGGAGCTGCGCCCCCCATGTCGAAGTCCAATCCGCGCGTTGCCATCATCGGTGTCTGGCTCGAGAGCAACCGCTTCGCCCCGGTCGCCAAGGAGGCGGACTTCAGGAGCCTCTATCAGCTCGAAGGCGACGAAATACTCACCGAGGCTCGCAAGCCGAACCCGTTCATTCTCGGGGAGGCCTCGGCTTTCGTGAAGACCATGGACGCAACCGGCCCATGGGAACCCGTCCCCATCCTGCTCGCCGCCTGCCACCCTGCGGGCTGCATCGACGGCGCGCTCATGGACGACTATCTCGTCCGGATGCGCGCCGGTCTCGAAGCCGCCGGACCGCTCGATGCCGTCTACGTCGCCAACCACGGCGCCATGATCGCGACCGACCGCGACGATCCCGACGGCGAGATGATCGCCCTTGCTCGCGAGATCGCCGGCCGCGCGGCGCGCGTTGTCGTGACTCTCGATCTCCACGGCAACATCTCCGAGCGGATGGTCGAGCAATCCGACCTGATCGTCGGCTATCGCACCAACCCGCACGTCGACTACATCGAGCGCGGCGAGGAAGCCGCTCTCGGGCTTCGGCTGATTCTCGCCGGCCTCGCCGAACCGAAGGCCGCCTTCATTCGCCTTCCGCTGACGCCCGCCTCCGTCAACCTGCTGACCGCCAGCGGTCCCTATGGCGAGATGATCGACCTTGGCACGCGGCGCCGTGCCGAGCTTGCGGGCGACATTCTCAACGTCTCGATCTTCGGCGGCTTCGTGTTCTCGGATTCGAGCAAGAACGGCATCGCGATCATCGTCACGGCGCGCCACGACCTGGCGCGCGCGCGAACGCTGGCGAGGGAGCTTGCCGAATATGGCTGGGCCAATCGGGCCCGCTTGCGCAAGAAACTGACCCCGCTCTCCGATGCGGTCGCCCTCGCCCAAAGCGACGCCAACCGCAAGCCGGTGATCTTTGCCGATTCCGGCGACAACCCCGGCGGCGGCGGCACGGGACGCACGACGGAACTCCTGTCGGCGCTCGTCTGGTCAGGCGCGGAGGACGTGCTGATGGGCTCGTTCTTCGATCCGCCCCTCGCCGACGAAGCGCACAAGCTCGGCGTCGGCGCCAAATTCAAGGCCCGGTTCAACCGGCACGCGGGGCTGCCATGCGACGCGCCGTTCGAGGCCGACGCGGAGGTCGTCGGTCTCCACGACGGCACGATCGTCGGCCGCCTCGGCTCGGCGCAGGGACGCACGCTGCATCTCGGACCATCGGCAGCGCTCAAGATCGCCGGTGTGACCGTGGTCGTCATCTCCGACCGTCACCAGACGCTCGACCCGATGTTTTTCGAGATGTTCGGGCTCGACATCGGCAAGGCGCGCACGGTTGCCGTCAAATCGCGAGGCCATTTCCGTTCCGGCTTCCTGCCATGGTTCCCGCCCGAACAGGTCTATGAGGTCGATACCGAGGGCCTCACTGCGCCGGTCCTGGAGCGCATCCAGTTCAGTCGCTTGCCGCGGCCGTCCTATCCCCTCGACGAGAACACGCAGTGGACGCCGCCAGCTTGGTAGGCAAAACCCTTCCCTTGGACTTGTTCTCCTGCGAAGTGCCGCTAGCATGGCAAAATATTCCAGCACTCCGGGCGGGACACGAAAACCATGGCGAAAGACGCACAAGGCCTCGAGCTAACCTCGGCGACCCAGCCGGCGGCTGACGCCTTCGATGCCGGCGTCAGGGCCTTTTCGCTCTCCTACGGCGACACGCTGGGGGCCTTCGAGGCCGCTCGCGAGGCCGCGCCGCAATGTCCCATGGCCCACATCGGCAAGGCCTGGGTGTTCGCGCTCGCCAACGACGCGGTCCTCGTCAAGAACGCGATGCCGCTGATGGAGGCGGCACGCGCGCTCCCCATGAATGCCCGTGAGAAGGTGCATCTCGCGGCCCTGGAGCACGCCGTGAAAGGTCGGCGCCAATCCGCCACCGCGGTGCTCGATCCGCACCTGATGCGCGAGCCGCTCGACCTGCTCGGACACTTCGCCGCCATGCTGCTCGATGCGTTCCAAGGTCGATTTCCCAACGTGCGCGATCGGTCGGCGCGTGCGCTGCCCCAGTGGTCCCCGTCGATGGCCAACTACGGGATCATGTTGTCATTCTACGGCTTCGGACTCGAGGAAGCCGGCAACTACGCACGGGCGGAGGAGGTCTCGCGGGCCGCCGCCGAGCTGGAGCCGCACGGCTATTGGCCGCATCACGCCGTGTCGCACGTTCTCGAGATGACCGGCCGTCCCGCCGAGGGTCTCGACTGGATGAACAGCCGGATGCCCTTTTGGGCCGGCGACAAGAACGCCAGCCGCACGCACATCTGGTGGCACAAGGCGCTCTTCCACGTGGAGCTGGGCGAATATGAGCAGGCGCTCGCGGTCTACGATGGACCCATCGCCGAGACGCAGAGGCCGCTCGGCATCAGCCTGACCAACGGCTCGGCGCTGCTATGGCGCCTCGAGATGCTCGGCTATGACGGCGGCGCGCGCTGGCAGACGCTGGCAAAGTTGTGGGCCGGTCACGCCGACGGAGAGCTGTGCCTGTTTGCCGATATCCACGCCGCGATGGCTGCGCTTCGTGCCGGGGACGGCATTGAACTCGATCGGCTTCTCGCCGCGATGCGTGCAACCGCTGCGTCGGGGGGCGAGGCCTCGTCGAGCTACCGCGATATCGGGCTGCCCATCGTCGAGGGGCTTGTTGCCTTCGACCGCCGCGCCTATGCGGAAGCCGCCGAGAAGCTGCTCGCTTGCCGCTATCACCTGTGGCGCATCGGTGGCAGTCATGCCCAGCGCGATGTCATCGAGTGGACGTTGAACGAAGCCGCGACACGTGCCGGCATGACGGCGGTCGCGATCGCCCTCGCGAACGAGCGCCTCGCACAACGCCCGCAGAGCGCACCGAACCGGCGCTTCCTCGCTCGTGCGAATGCGTGCAGCGCTTGAGTTGCCGTCGCGACGGCATCACACGCGTGCGGTACCGCCAGGGGCCGTTCAACCGGCCGGCAAGCACACGCGCACCACCGTGCCAGCCGCCGACGACTCGATCTCGATACGCCCTCCGTTGGCTTCGACGAGCGAACGCGTCAGAGTGAGGCCGAGCCGCGTCCTCGAGACGGCGGCGCCATCTGCATCCAGAGGCAGGCCCTGTTGAAGTCGATCGATCACGGATTGCGGTATGCCGGCACCATCGTCTGCTACCTGGAGCCAGATCGTGTCGTCGCGGGTGCCGGTCTCGATACGCACGGTCGATCCTGCACCAGCATGCGTGATGCTGTTCGCAATGAGATTGATGAGCATCTGGCGCACGTCGGTTGCGCGGGCCATCGCGCAAACCGGCCCCGTGCTCTCGCATAGGTGGAGACGAACCCCCGACGCCGCTGCCAGCATGCCCATATTGGATGCCATCTCCCGCGCCAGCAGCTCGATATCGATCGAGCCCGGCGTTCGCTCCGCCACGACCGGCTCTGCGCCCGCATGGGCCATCATCGCATCGAGCACCGCGAGCGCATGCCTGGCGGTGTCGGCGATCCCTTGCACATAAGTTGCGTGCCGCTCGCTTCCCATCCGCCCCAAATGGCCACCGGCGAGGGCATCGGCTGTCGACTGGATCGCGGCCAGCGGCGTGCGAAGCTCATGGACGAGCCGATCCAGGCCGATACCGCGCGGCGCCGGCACCGGGGGAGCGGCGCTCGTCACGGATATTGCCTGAGCCGTGGCGTCAGGTTGCGGGGGCTTATCGCCAGGCATTCGTCAGCCCGTGCTGTGCTTCGGTGGCCACCATCTAGACTCGAATACATCGAACGGAAAGGACCGGCTGATGGGCTGGGCCGGAAAGTCGGCGCCGGGGCCGCGAAGTTTCTCGCCTGGTGAGAGGCTTGTGCTATCCTGCTCGCTCTCGAGACCCAAGATGGAGCCCGAGTTCATGTCCGACACGCCTCAATTCGAAATTCCTGCGCAAATGCGCGATCTTGCCGAGCAGAACGTCAACCAGGCCCGGCAGGCCTACAGCCAGTTTCTGGACATGGCCAAAAAGGCTCAGGACGTGTTGACGCGCTCGACGGGGGCGGCGACCGATTCGGCTCGCGAGGCGCAGACGAAAGCCATGCGCTATGCCCAGGACAACATGGACGCCAATTTCCAGTTCGCGGCCGATCTTGCCCGCGCACGCGATGTGAAGGAGGCGATGGAAATCCAGGCGCGATACGCTCAGCGTCAGATGCAAACATATGCGGAGCAGGCGCAGGAACTCGGTCGCCTGATGGCCGACGCCGCGCAGAAGATGCAGCCACGCGGCTAAATCCCGTCGCTTTTCCTCCGACTTGGGTCACGGGACACCGCCGGAGCCCGGGGACCGGGGCGGCAGCGCATTTACATGAGTCAACTCAGCTCAAGCGTCGTGTTACGGCAACAGGGGTGTGGCTCGACGATTGATTTCCTCGGGAGGTGCCCCATATTGGTGGTGTGCGCTCTGGCGCCTCGTTAGGGCCGGAGGCAATGGGTAAAGCCCATTGCATGCGCATCCAAGGTCGCTTTCGACGAGGACTTTGCCAAACATGACCCGAATGACATTGATGTCGAGCCCGCTGCTTCTTGGTTTCGAAGAAATCGAGCGGCTTATCGAGCGTGTTGGCAAAGGCGGCGCGGAAGGCTATCCGCCCTACAACATCGAGCGGGTCCACCGCTCAGAGGACGGTCCCGACGTGTTGCGTATCACGTTGGCAGTTGCCGGCTTTACGCGCGACCAACTCGACGTTCTCGTCGAGGACCACCAATTGATCATCAGGGGGAAACAAGAGGACGATCGCGATCGCCATTTTCTCCACCGCGGCATTGCCGCACGGCAGTTTCAACGAACTTTCGTCCTCGCGGAGGGCATCGAAGTTCGGTCCGCCGAACTCGAGAACGGGCTTCTTACCGTTGATCTCGTGCGCCACGAGCCAGACAGAATGGTGCGTAGAATCGAGATCGGGCGACAGAAACCTGACACTTGAGCCGTTTGAGTTACAGCAACGACACGCGAATCAGCCGATGATCGCGAGGCATGGTGAAGGACGCATGGCCTGTCAAGGCGCTGCGGAGCCTACATGCTCGCGCCCGGCCCAGGATGCTGGGCAGATAAGGAGTGGCGTCATGCAGAAGTCTAGAAAACGCCCCGCCGAGAAGCGCACGACCGCGCGTCGGTCGCGCTCGATCCGGTCCGTCGACAACCGTCATGCCTTGATCAGCGAGCTGGAGCTGGCTCGCCTTGGAGACGGTCAGGTCGCCTACATTAAATCCATGACGAGCGCGGAGGCCCGCCGGATGTTCCCGAGCGTGAAGGGCTTGCCGAGAGGTATCGATCTTTATGCTTTGCACGCGGCCGATGGCACACCGATCGCCTTGACCGATAGCAAGCAGGCAGCGGTCGGGCATGCGCTCGATGGCGAATTGGAACTCGCCAGCCTGCACTGACGAATTTCCAACATCGGGACTTGGTTAATGACGCCCGGACCCTGTGTCCGGGCGTTTTCTGTTGCGCTGAGCCTGATCGCGCAATGCGTTGACGCAGCCTTGAAATCAATGTTCCGCCCCCCGCCGGACGTCGACCGGCGCACCGCTTCGGCGGAGCCGGAAAATTAACTATCCCTGTAAACCATACCCGCACTTGACCGTGCCAATTCGGGACTGACGCGTCTACTTGGCCGCCCCTGTTGGGGAGCAGGCCGCGCGGACCCCCTCGCCTTGAGCTCGTTGGCTCATCCGCTCGGCGAAAGCAGGGGAATCTCGATCATGTCCGAACGCCTGTCTCATCGCCGCCTCGCAGCTTGGGCTCGCATTCTTGCGAGTGCAGCCGCGGGCGTCCTCATTGTCGGCACTATCGACATCGCCAAGGCTGATACGCCCGAATACTGGATGCGGGAAACCTTCCCGAGCGCGCGGGCCGACTTCAATGCCTCGCTCTCGAGCGATGACGACGATGACGATGCGAGGCCGGCGCGGCGTCGTGCGCCACGCGCGTCGGTCGTGAGAAGCCACCGTCAGCATCACGCCCGGTCGCGCCACAGCGGCCACCGCAAATCACATCATGGCCGCCAGCACGCGCACAAGGGGAAGAAGAACGTTCGCGTTGCAAGCCTTGGTCGCGGTCACGTTTATGCTCCCAAGCCGACACGCAGCGTCGGTAGCGGAGGGGGAGGCTCGATACGCTGGGTTGCAAGCTCGAGTTGCCTGAACGGCAATCTGCGCAACGTGCTGGCCCAGGTCGCAGCACATTTCGGATCCGTCACCGTCAATTCCACGTGCCGCAGCCGATCCCGCAACGCGCGGGTTGGCGGGGCGCGCCGATCGATGCACCTGACCGGCAATGCCGCTGATTTCCGCATCCACGGCAATCGAGGTGCCGCGTCGAGTTTCATTCGCAACCTCGTCGGCGGCTTCAAGCATTACGGCGGTGGACTTTTCCACATCGACACCGGCCCGAGGCGCACCTGGTAGCTGTCGGTAGCTTCTCCCAGAAGGCGGCAAACCGCCTTTTGATTACAGCGCCTGCCCCTTGAGCAGCCGAGGCACCGTACCGGTCGCCCCGGCTGCTTCGGCCACAAGCAGGCCCTTGAGCCCCGGCAGGCGATCGACGAGGCCCAAGCCGATGTCGCGGATGGCACGAACGCCGGTCGAATCGTTCGAGAACAGGGCGTTCAATGCCGCGAACGCCGCGGCCGACTGCACGCCGTCGGCACGTCGCCATCTCTCGTAACGGCTCAGTATGGTTGCATCTCCCGCTTCGAGCCCGAGGCGAAGGCCCTCGACGAGGGCTTCGGCGAGGGCCGCCACGTCGCGAAAGCCGAGATTGACGCCCTGGCCCGCAATCGGATGGACGCTGCGGATCGAATCGCCGATCAGCGCGAGGCGCGGCGCAACCAGGCGGCGCGCCAAATGCCCGCCGAGTTGCCATGACGCGCGACCTCCCTCCAGCGTCAGGGCACCGAGCCGCCACCCGGCGCGCAGTTGCGCCTGCTCGACGAAGGCCGCGTCGTCGAGCGCCATGATGTCCTTCGCACGATCCTCGGCTTCCGACCACGTGATGCACGAATGGCGGCCGCCCCGGAGCGGAAGCAGGGCGAAGGGTCCACCCGGAAGAAAGTGCTGTACCGCCCGGCCTGCGTGATCGTTTTCATGTCCGACGATCGCTGCGATGCCGCGCTGCCGGAACGAGCCGCCAACGACGCCGAGGTCGGCCATGGATCGGATCGGCGAGGCTGCCCCATCGGCTGCGACGAGCAACCGTGCCGCGACCGCGGCGCCCCCCCTCAATGCCACCGTGCGGGCACCCGGCTCGATCTGAGTTGCTGCCACGTCGGCCGGCGCCACGACCGCGACACGCGGCTCCGCCCTCACCGCCCGGACGAGGGCCCCCCGCAGCCGATCGGCCGGCAGGATCAGCATCTGCGGCTCGCCGTCGGCGACGGTCTCGTAACTGAGCAGGACCGGACGCACCACGTCCGAAAGCGCACTGTCGGTAATGTCGATCGCGGAGACCGGCTGTGCATCGTCGGCGACCGCCGCCCAGACACCGATCGCCTCGAGTAGCCGCCTCGATCCGGCAGACAATGCGAAGGCCCGAGGATCGGCCCGAACCTCCGCGTTGTCATCGAGAGGCCCGCGCTCGATCAGCATGACGTCCGGCCCGCCGCACTCGGCCCGGGCAAGGGCAAGCGAAAGCGCCAGCCCCGCGAAACTGCCGCCGACGATCAGAACATCGTGCGTATCTCGGGTCGTGGACGCCATGATCGTTCCTTGAGTGGAGGCAGAACCCGGCCAAGGCGCGGTCCGGTTCCGGGCGAGAGAACCCATCGACCCTTACCGGCAGCGGTCTTGACAGAGCGGTGGCGGCTGCCCTTTGTGCGCTCTGCGCACTATGACCGACGCGACGGCCCTTGGGAAACCGACGAGGCGATGTACCATGACGCCAGCCGATGCGAACTCAGCTTTGGCGACGCTGCTTTCAGTGCTCGACCTCGAGACGCTCGAGGAGAACCTGTTTCGTGGCCGTGGCCCGAGCGTCGGCTGGCAAAGGGTCTATGGCGGGCAGGTTCTCGGGCAGGCCCTGGTTGCCGCCGTACGCACAGTGCCCGAGGGGCGGCTGGCCCATTCCGCCCACGCCTATTTCCTGCTGGGCGGGGACCCGAAGGCTCCGATCGTCTACGATGTCGAGCGCATCCGCGACGGCGGCAGCTTCACCACGCGCCGGGTGAAGGCCATCCAGCATGGCCGACCCATCTTCGCTTTGACCGCCTCTTTCCACAAGACGGAGCCGGGTCTCGACCACGGCAGCGACATGCCGGACGTGCCGGCGCCCGAGGATTTGCCGAGCGAGAAGGATCTGCTCGCGCGCCTCATGCCACATCTGCCCGACAACATGCGCAGCTACTGGGAGCGCGAGCGCCCGATCGAAGTGCGTTTCGTCGATCCCTCGCGGTACTTCGAGCGGAAGTCGCGGGCTCCGGTCCAAATGGTCTGGATGCGCGCGACGGGCCGTCTGCCGGACGCACCGACCTTTCATCAGTGCGTTCTCGCTTATGCGTCGGACTTCACACTGCTCGACACCGCACTCATCGCTCACGGCCGGCTGGCGTTCGAGACCAATATCCAACTCGCCAGTCTCGATCATGCCATGTGGTTTCATCGGCCCTTCCGCGCCGACGAATGGCTCCTTTACGTGCAGGACAGTCCCAGCGCCTTCGGCGCTCGCGGATTGTGCCGCGGCAGCATCTTCACCCGTGACGGCACCCTCGTCGCGACGGTCGCACAGGAAGGCCTCGTGCGCGAGAAGGCGACGCAGTTCACGGTGAGTTGAGGCAGGTGCAGCGTCAGGCGGGTTTCTCGCGGCTTCGTTGCAGCGCGCCATAGAGAAACCACGCGGGAGCGGCAAATCCCATGACGACGAGGAACGGCAGGAACAAGGCCAAGGCATAGACGTCGGTCCGGAGGTTGTGCTCGGCTACCGAGTTGTCGGGCGACGCGGCCTCGTAATAGACACCGATTGCATCTCCGCGGACGAATGCCGGCGGGTCGCGCACGTCGGTTCGCAGCGTCGTCCCGGCAAACCGACGTCCGTCGGGCGTCGCAAACGTGTAGCGCAACGTCAACCGATATCTCGGCGCGCCGCCCTTGAAGGCCCCCACCTGCTCGACGCTCGATCCGACGATGATGCCGTCGGCGTGGCGGCCGAACCAAAGCAGCCGCCCTTCCCGAGCGAGGCGGGGGCCCATGACGACGATAGCGCCAGTCGCTGCGAGCGCCATCAGCGTCATCACCAGCACGGCGACGCCACGCTTCAGGCCGCCGACCTGCGACCACCAGGCAACGAATTCTGCCCTGTCGCGGTTAAGGCGCAGCCGCATGTGTCGCTTGCTCGAGGCCTCGGTTCGGGATTTGCCGCCGCTCGTCCTTTGTCGCCGGGCTAAAGAGCCCCGTCAGCCTTCAGCGCCGCGATCGCGTCGGGCTCGTAGCCGATCTCGGCGAGCACCTCATCGGTGTGCTGGCCGAGCTTCGGCGGCGGCACGCGCACGGCGGCCTTCGAGCGGCTCATCAGGATCGGCTGTCCGACGACTTCCGTCTGGCCCCGCTCCTGGCTGTTCATGGGCTGTGCGAGGCCGAGGTGACGCACCTGCTCGAGGCCGAATACCTGGTCGATCGAATTGATTTCGCCAGCCGGGCAACCATTGGCATTCAGCATCTCGATCCAATAGGCGGCCGGCTTTTCGAGAGTATGTTTTTCGATCAGCGCGTTCAAGGCCTTGCGGTTCTTGGACCGGCTCTTAGCATCTGCAAAGTCCGGGCTCCTGAAGCCCGCGTCGTCGAACAGCGCCGCAAATTTTTCCCACATCTTCTGGCCGGCAACGGCGATGTTGATGTAGCCGTCCGACGTCTTGAACACGCCGGTCGGGATCGAGGTTGGATGATCGTTGCCCGCTTGAGGCGGCACCTCTGCATCCATCAGCCAGCGCGTTGCCTGGAAATCGAGCATGAAAACCTGCGCCTGCAGCAAGGACGTCTCGACCCATTGTCCCTTGCCGGACTTCTGGCGTTCCATCAGAGCCAGCAGGATGCCCTGGCTGCAAAAGATGCCGGCGGTGAGATCGGCGATCGGGATGCCGACCCGCATCGGCCCCTTGCCGGGCTCGCCGGTGATCGACATCAGCCCCCCCATCCCCTGCGCGATCTGATCGAAACCCGGCCGCTTGGCGAGCGGGCCGTTCTGGCCGAACCCGGAGATCGACGCGTAGACGATGCGCGGATTGATCTTGGCGACAGCCTCATAGTCGATGCCGAGACGCTTCTTCACGTCCGGCCGGAAGTTCTCGACAATCACGTCGGCGCGGGCGGCAAGCGCCATGAAGACCTCGCGACCCGCCGGTGATTTCAGGTTCAGCGTGATCGAGCGCTTGTTGCGGTGCAGGTTCTGGAAATCCGATCCGGATCGCGGTCCGCCGAGACCGACCTTGTCCGATTCGGGATCTTCGATCTTGATGACATTAGCGCCCCAGTCGGCGAGTTGCCGGACGCACGTCGGACCGGAGCGCACGCGTGTGAGATCGAGAACGGTGTAATCGGCGAGGACGTCACTGGCGGGCTCGAAGGGCATAGGGCGGGCTTTCCTGCAGGGTTCGACAGGCAGCGATCATGCCATTTGAGCCGGGTCGGGCAACGCATTTTTGCGTTTGCTTCGACGCGATTCTCGATCGGGGTATCGGCCCGGGCGAGGCGGTTGGTCAAGGAGATCACGGATCGTTTATTATGCTACGCATCGTTTCGTATTGACGCATTATGAACATTGTTTATTTTTCTCGCCATGCCGGCTCCAAACCGGTTCCCACTGCCAGCACGGCCACTGCCAGCCCTGCCACGTCGAGGAGTATCGACCCATGCCGAAGGTAACCAACACGTTCACCGCCCTTGCCATCGCCATCGCCACGTTGGCCATGCCTCTCGGCGGGGCCAGCGCCCAGGGCGTCGGCCTCTCGAATGCGTCGGTCCAGGCGCCTGCGAGCGCCTCGAACACCTATTTCGCCGACGCCGAGCAGATCGCCGCCTACCTGCGCCAGCGTGGACAGGCGGCGGAAGTCTCCACCGACAGCCAGGGTGATCCCCAGATCGCGACCGGTACGCAGGGAGCGCGCTACAACATCTACTTTTACGGGTGCACGAACGGCCAGAAATGCAACTCGATCACCTTCGAGGCCGGCTTCCGCCTGAAAAACAACGCGAGCCTCGAAGAGCTCAATGCCTGGAACATCCGCAAGCGCTATGCCTACGCCGTGCAGCGTGCGGACCAGAGCTTCGCCCTGCGAATGGACATCGCGATGGTCGGTGGCCTCTCCGAGGACAATTTCGTCGAATCCGTCCGCCTCTGGGGCGGTCAGCTCGGCGACTTCCTCCGGCACATCAAGTTCTGAGGCGACTGCGATTGCCGCCCGAAATTCTCCGTCGCATGATGCTGCCAACGAAACATGCGACGGAGGAAAACCCATGGCTGGCATGCTGGAAGGCAAAGCGGCTCTGATCTCGGGGGCGGCGCGGGGCATCGGTCGCGCGGCAGCTTTGTTGTTTGCCAAGGAAGGCGCACGTGTCGCGGTCGCCGACCTCAACGAGGGTGGCGCCCGGGAGACGGTCGGGCTGATCAACGCGGCCGGCGGGCAGGCCATCGCCATCAAGGTCGAAATCACGAAAGCCGATGAAGTGAATGCGATGGTCGCGCGTGCCGTCGACGCGTTCGGGCGGCTCGACTGCGCGTTCAACAACGCAGGCATTGCCGGTTACCAGGTCAATGCCGTCGGCGCCAAGACGGCCGAATGGTCCGAGGACGCCTTCGACCGCATGATCGCCGTCAACCTGAAGGGTGTCTGGCTCGCCATGCGCGCCGAGATCGAGGTGATGTCGAAGCAGGGCTCCGGCGCGATCGTCAACACGGCGTCGATCGCGGGCCTGGTAGGACTTCCGACCTCATCGGCGTACGTTGCGGCAAAACACGGCGTGGTCGGCCTGACCAAGACCGCAGGTATCGAATACGCCACACAGAAAATCCGCGTGAATTCGGTTTGTCCGGGCTACATCGAAACCGACATGACCCGCGAAGTCATGCAGCGCCGCGGCGAGGACATCCTGCGCTCGACGGCCGCCCGTCGCATGGGAAGCGCCGAGGAGATCGCCGAAATGGTGTGCTGGCTCTGCTCCGATCGCGCGAGCTACGTCACGGGCGCCAACTATAACGTGGACGGCGGCTACGTCGCCGCCTAGCCGCCTCGCGGCCAGTTGGCGCGGTGCTGCCGATCCCGGTGCCTGCGGTGCGAGCCCGGTCCGGAGCGGTCGACCGCGTACTTTTCAACCCGAAAGACGAGCCAGCCCGATCATGACCTCGAAAGTTCTCACGGAGCGCAACGGCGCCGTCACGACCGTCGTCATCAATCGCCCCGAGGTGCGCAATGCGGTCGACAACGAGACCGCCGAAGGGCTCGCGGCGGCCTTCCGCAGCTTCGAGGCGGACGAGAACCAGCATGTTGCCGTGCTTTGCGGGGCGGGTGGCTATTTTTGCGCCGGCGCAGATCTCAAGTCGGTCGCCTCGGGTGAACGCCTGCAGCGCTACAAGCTCGACGGCGAAGGCCCGATGGGCCCGTCGCGCCTCGCAATGACGAAGCCTGTCATCGCGGCCGTCGCCGGATATGCCGTTGCCGGCGGGCTCGAACTGGCCGTCTGGTGCGACCTGCGCGTGGTGGAGGAAGACGCGACGTTCGGTGTCTTTTGCCGCCGCTGGGGAGTGCCGCTGATCGACGGTGGAACGGTGCGGCTGCCTCGCCTCATCGGGCAGTCGCGCGCCCTCGACATGATTCTGACGGGGCGACCAGTCGGTGCCGACGAAGCCCTGTCGTTCGGGCTCGCCAATCGCGTCGTCGCCAAGGGCGAAGCCCGCGCCGCGGCGGAAGCCCTGGCGCTCGAGCTGACGCGCTTTCCCCAGGTCTGCATGCGGCTCGACCGAGCGTCGGTACATCGCCAGTGGGATCTGCCGTTCGAGCACGCTATGCGCGCCGAGTTCTCGGCCGGTCTCGAGGCCGTGCACCGGGAAGCCCAAGCCGGCGCCGCTCGCTTTGCCAGCGGAAGGGGCCGCGGCGGCACCTTCGACGAGATATGACCCGATGACGGCACCGCGCAGGCAATGTGCACTCGCTCGCCCGCAGATCGCGCCCGTGGGCCGCTGAACCGACACCGTCGAGGCAACCCGCGCGCCTCGAAGTTCATGCTCAATTCAAGTCAACCACCTGGGAACCGCAGCCATGACCAGTCCTCCTGCGTTCGAGCACCACTACGCCGAGGTCGGCGAAGTCATGCTGCACTACGTGACGCTAGGTTCCGGTCCGCCGGTCGTGCTGCTGCATGGTTGGCCATCGACGTGGTACGAATGGCGCTTCGTCATGCCGAAGCTGGCGCAAAACTATACTGTCATCGCGCCCGACCTGCGGGGCCTCGGCGACAGCTCGCGTCCCCTTGCCGGCTACGACAAGCGGACGGTCGCCAACGACGTCTGGCGCCTCATGACCGAAATATTGGGTCACGCCACGTTTCAGCTCGTCGGCCACGATTGGGGAGGTCCCACGGCCTACGCCCTTGCCGCATCCCACCCCGAGGTCGTAACGCGGCTCGCCATCATCGACGTGGTCATTCCCGGTGACGGTGGCGATTTCAGCCAGGGTGGACGCCGCTGGCATCATCAGTTCCACATGACACCGGACCTGCCCGAAGCGCTGGTCGCCGGTCGCGAGCGCCTCTATCTGCAATGGTTTTACCAGACCTTTGCCTACAAGCCCGGCGCCATCGACGATGCCGCGCTCGACGAGTTCACGCGCACCTACAGCCAGCCGGGCGCCCTGCGTGCGGGCTTCAACTACTATCGCACGATGGCAGAGGATGCGCGGGTCAATGCGGCGCAACTGGCGACCGGCTTCCGTCTGCCCATGCCGGTGCTCGCCGTAGGCGGCGGCATCAGCTACCCGCACGGCCGCGGTCGCGGGGCCGACGTCGAGGCCAGCATGCGACGGGTTGCAACAGCCGTCGAAGGCGCCGTCATCCCCGATTGCGGACATTTCGTTCCGGAGGAAGCTCCCGAGGCGCTGTCCGGCCTCCTCCTTGATTTTCTGAAGTAGGCGTCCGTTGCCCAACGGCTGAGCACACACTGCTCGACATGCGGTACCACCAATGATGGTTCTCAGCCGTGCAATGGCGTACTATCGCGCTTCCTTCCACTCGTTTCCCGCAGGCCTCCATGAAATTCGATTGTATCGTGCTTGGCGCCGGCATGGTCGGCATCTCGTGCGCACTCCACCTGCAAAGCCGCGGCCGCTCCGTCGCACTGCTCGACCGTCGTGGACCGGCTGAGGAGACGTCCTTCGGGAACGCGGGCATGATCCAGCGCGAAGGCGTGGTGCCCTACATGTTCCCGCGCGAATGGGCGACCATCTTCAAGTACGCGCTGAACAACACCTCAGAGGCCTTCTACCACCTCTCGAGCTTGCCGAGCATCGCGCCCTGGCTGATCCGCTACTGGGCCGCTTCGACACCTGAAGGCGAGGCGGCGAGTGCGGCCGCCATGCTGCCTCTCGTCGAGCATTCCATCAGCGAGCACGAACCGCTGATCGAAGCTGCCGGTCTACAGAGCCTGATGCACCGCACAGGTTACCTGCGCGTTTATCGAACCGAGGCGGCACTGGAGCAGGCGCGTCTCAAGGACGAGAAGGTTCGCAGTCTTTATGGCATCCACAGCGATACCATCGACCGCACGCGGCTCGATACGATGGAGCCGCATCTTTCGGGCGACCTGGTCGGGGCGCTTCACTTCACCGATCCGGTCAGCATCTCCGATCCGGGCGCCCTCGGTCGCGGCTATGCCGACCTCTTCTCGAAGCGCGGCGGCACCTTCATCGAAGGCGAGGCGAAGACGCTCGCCGAAGTACCCGGCGGCGGCTGGAAGGTCGCGACGCGCTCGGGCTGGGCCGAAGCGCGTGACGTCGTCGTGGCGCTCGGCCCCTGGGCGAACGACCTGATGAAGATCCACGGCATCAAGGTGCCGCTCGGCTGGAAGCGCGGCTATCACATGCATTACAGGCCGGACGGCAATGCGACCCTGAACCGGCCGGTGATCGATGCGGAGCGCGGCTATTGCTTGGCTCCCATGTCGAAGGGCATGCGCCTGACGACGGGAGCCGAGTTTGCCTTACGCGATGCGCCGGCGACGCCGGTTCAGCTCGGTCGGGCCGAAATCGCGGCGCGGCAGATCTTCCCGCTCGGCGACCCGGTCGATCCCGCGCCGTGGCTCGGGCGCCGCCCATGCCTGCCCGACATGGTTCCCGTAATCGGTCCGACGCCAGGGAAGCCGGGCCTGTGGCTGGCTTTCGGCCACCATCATCTCGGCTTCACGCTCGGCCCCGCGACGGGCCGCCTGCTGGCCGAGATGATGACGGGAGAGACGCCCTACACCGACCCGAGGCCTTACCGGGTCGACCGGTTCTGAGCCGCGCACATCGATGGGCATCATACGGCGGGCGCCATCAGGATCGTTCGAGCGCCCGGTTGAGGATGGGCCCGATGCGCGGCGGTTCGCAACGGCTCAACGGGCCATTCCACGCCCGACCACCATCGAGACACGCGTGCATCAGGCCTTGTCGATGACGCTGCCACCCGAGCAGACCGACCAGAACGGCAAGCGCGAGCACAGTCGCGATCCATCGGCCGCGCGTCACATCGGGTCTCCTCGGCGGAAGCGATCCTTCCAGGCGGGCAAGGCCCCGGCGAAGGGAAGAGCTGTCGCCTCATAGACACCGCGTGCGATCGCGCGCGCAAGGCAGTCGGCGGCGATATGCCCAAGTTCGGCCAGCTCGACAGGATTGACGCAGGCGTGCCGCTGGGTCGCCACGGCAAAGACGGTATCTCCGTCCATCGGCGCGTGCGCCGGCCTCAATGCGCGCGCCAGACCATCGTCGGCCATGATCGCCAGCCGCTTGGCCTGCGCCTTGGTGAGCGTCGCATCGGTTGCTACAAGCGCGATCGTCGTCGAAGGCGGCGCACCGCCCTTCATGCGCATCGCCAGCGAGCGGCGGTCGAACGACGCGGGAAGCCCCAAGCCGCCGAACTCGCCATCCCGCTCGTAAGGCGCGGCCCAGAAGTGCGGACCGTCTCCGACCACCGCGGAGCCGACGGCATTCACGACAACAATGGCGCCGACCATCGCGCCGGACGATGTCGTGGCGCTGGCCGAGCCAAGGCCACCCTTCAGATTGCTCGTCGTTGCGCCAAAGCCTCCGCCGACGGTGCCGAGCGGGAACGCCTGGCGAACGCAGCCGGTGGTGGCGGCCGCGCCAAGCGCCGTGAAGGGCGAGTCCGTCCCCCAGGCTTTATTGCCGCCGTTGAGCAAATCGAAGACGATCGCCTGGCAGACGATCGGCACGATCGCCGAGCCGACGGTCATCCCCACCCCCGCCGAGCGCAAGACACTCATGACGCCGCCGGCCGCGTCCAGGCCAAACGCCGATCCGCCCGACAGGACCACCGCATCCACCGCTTCCACGGTCATCTCGGGTTCGAGAAGCGAGGTATCCCGTTGACCGGGCGCGCCACCGCGAGTTGTCGCCGACGCCACGTTGGGCCGGTCGATGCGCACGACGGTGACACCCGACGCCAGGCCGGCGTCGTCGGCATGGCCGACGGCAATACCTTTCACGTCTGTAATAAGATTTGAAGGAGCAGCCATTTGCTCAACCTTCACCATGTCGCTACGCTGTAGACGACATGAGGTAGATGTACGGGTCAAGATTAAGTTCGCTGCCGACGGGCGCCATTATCGAGTGTCGCTTCGGAGGTTCTGGAGGTCTCGGACACCTGTATCGCTTACGAACAGGAAATCCCGCCGGCAAGCGAATTGCGATATTATTTCGCCGCACTTAGTCGGCAATGACGTGCGATCCGGCCCAAGTAATCGGTAGGGAGGCCCACATGCAGCGCTCCGGAAAGTCTGAGACAATCTCAAAGGTTGTCGACATCACCATCCGCGACCTCAAGGCTTGCCACGATGCCGGTGCGAACCCTCGGGAGACGATCGCCCGTCTCAACCAGCGCATCGTGGACTGTCAGTGTGCCGGCGCGGACCTGCCATCGGGCTATATCGGCTTGTCGCGCGCCCTGACGGCCGAGTGGATTGGCCAGATCCAGCCGCAATGACCACATGGTTTTTTTGAAGTCTGTTCAATCGTCGACAGGCTGCCAACGGCCGCCGCGCCAGGTACTTGGGACGTAGCTCGGCACCAAGGCGTCGCCCCTATCGTCGAACCGAAGTGGCCCGACGGCGGTGGCCACCGAATTCGTACGAGCGGCGCCGGCGACGGCTGAAGCGGCAGCGCTTCCCGCAAGTTTGGCCAGTGCGGCCCACACTTCGAGAGCGGCTTCGGCGCGGCGGCGTGATGGTTCGCTCGCGCCGTGGAGCGGAAGTGGCATTGCGCCCACGCCTCCAACACGCTCCAGACCGGTCCACGGCAGCATGAGCACCAGACGGTCCTTCTCGGCCTCGGCGGTAGCTCTGATCGCCGGAACCGCGAGGATCTCGCTGCCGACGATGGGCGCTTCGACGCCTGCTCGCCGCAGATTGCCGGCGACCACCCCAAGTTCGATGGGCTGCGCGGGCATGACGATCACGCCGGCGCCGCTCCGCTTCACGCGCTGGACGAGGCCAGCATAGCTCTTTTCTCCGGACTCGATGCGAACGTCGAGGGCGATCGGCAGCTGGCGATGCCGAGCCTCGGATGCGATACCGTCGGCCATCGATCGCGCCTGGCGGGTCCGATCCGCGATCACGGCGACACTTTTCCACAGTTTTCGAGACCGGATGAACGTGACCGTGTCGGTGGCGAAGCGGTCGTCGCGACCAGCCAGTCGCAACACCAGGCCCTTGGCCACATCGGGCCGCGTCAACGAAGGATGGCGCACGCCCGGCGCGATCATGAGGACCCCGGCAGCAGCATAGATCGGCGCCGCGGCCAATGCTGCTCCCGCGCACAAGTGCCCGATCACCACTGCCGGCTTCAAGCGTACGATCTCCTCGGCGACTTCGATCGCTCGCTCCCGGCTGCAGTCCTCCTGCCACGTGACGAGCCGTATCGATGCTCCGAGCACGCCGCCGTTGCGATTGAGCCGTTCGGCCTCGGCGGTGGCGCCGACGACGATCTCCTCACCAAAGGGCTGGTGCACGCTCCCCCTGGTGGCGACCACGGCGACCAGATGCTCGTCCGCGGCCTGCGCAATGGCCGGGAGCGCAGCCAATGCCCACGCCAGCAGCATCGGGCCGGCCACCCGTGATCGCCATCGACCAGACCGCCACACTTGCACTCACACCCCGCGCTGCTTGCTCGGTCCCTGTGTTGCAGCTAGTCCGCTGCAGGCACTGCGGTCAACGCACGACAAGCGCGCCTCCGTCGACCGCGCATCGCAACTTGCCCTCGACGCACGGGCTGATCATGCTACGCCAAGCAGATAGCGCGTCACATGCGAGCAGGAGAGGAAACACATGGCCGGGCTCTATTTCGAGGAGTTCGAGATCGGTAAGGTCTACGAGCACGCGATCACCCGTACCGTCACCGAGATGGACAACGTGTTGTTCACCGCTCTGACACACAATCCTCAGCCGCTGCATCTCGACGCCCACTTCGCCGCCAAGACCGAGTGGGGCCGGCCACTCGTCAATTCCCTGTTTACGCTCGGCCTCATGATCGGCGTCTCGGTCGGCGACACGACGCTGGGCACGACCATCGGCAATCTGGGCATGACGGACGTCAAGTTCCCACATCCGGTCTTTCACGGCGACACCATCCGTTCGACGACGGAAGTGGCAGCCAAGCGCGAATCGAAGTCGCGGCCGACGGCCGGCGTCGTCGACTTCATTCACCGCGCCTACAATCAGGACGGCAAGCTCGTCGCCGAATGCCGCAGACAAGCCTTCATGAGGAAAAAGCCAGCAGCCTGACCTCGACGCTGCTCGGCGGCCTCCCCCGGTCGGCGCGCGCAGGTGGCGCGAGACATCTGCGCCTCTTTCGCCGAGTCGTCATGCTTGCTCCCACATCAACGTGATCCAGGAAAGGAGGCGCCGATGCGCTCCATGTTGTTCGTCCCCGCCGACAGCGAGCGGAAGATGGTGCGGTCTCTCGAGTCGCCGGCCGATGCGCTGATCCTCGATCTCGAGGATTCCGTTGCCGCCGAGCGCCGTCCGGTCGCCCGCGAGATGGCGGCTGCTTTCATCGCCGATGCGCGCGCCAAAGGCGCTAAGCCCGAACTCTGGGTGCGCATGAACCCGCTCGGCGGCGCCGACTGGGAGGCCGATCTTGCCGGCGTCATGGCATCCGGCCCGGCAGGGATCATCCTGCCGAAACCGTCGTCCGGGGCCGACGTGAACACGCTCTCGATGGCGCTCGGCAGCGCCGAGACCAGGTACGGCTTGAAGAGCGGACAGACACGCATCCTGCCGATCGTGACGGAAACGCCGATCTCGGTATTGCAGCTTCACACCTATGTCGGCGTCTCGAGCCGGGTTGCCGCGCTGTCGTGGGGCGCCGAGGATCTCGGCGCCGTCATCGGCTCTTTGGCCAACCGCACCGAGGCGGGCGACTTCACGTCCCCCTATCGCCTCGTTCGCGATCTCTGCCTGATCACCGCCTCGGCAGCCGGCGCGCAGTCGATGGATACGGTCTACGTCGATTTCCGCAGCGACAAGGGCCTCGAGGCCGAGACACGCATCGCCAAGCGCGACGGCTTCACGGGCAAGATGGCCATTCATCCCGGGCAGGTCGCTATCATCAACGCCGTCTTCACGCCGTCGGCCGATGAAATTTCGCATGCCCAAAAGATAACCGAGGCTTTTAGTGCAAATCCCGGCGCCGGCGTTGCCAGCCTCGACGGTAAAATGATCGACATGCCGCACCTGAAGCTCGCCCAGCGCGTGCTGGCCCAAGCCAAGGCAGCGGGCCTCGCGTGAACGCAACGCCCTGACCTGCTCGCTCTCAATTCGAGCCCACCTGTCTACGAGCTTCGCGTGCGATTGCTGCTTGCCGTTGCATCGGCGCGATGCCCGGCGAACCGGAGGCGCTACACAGTTTGACGCCTTGCCGCCTGCATGCGAGCTTTCGCGGGCACACGATCACGGATGGAGAGATCTGATGGGTTGCATGGACGGCAAGGTGCTTCTTGTCACCGGCGCGGGCCGCGGCATTGGCCGAGAGATGGCCATTCTCGGCGCCAAAGAAGGTGCCAAAGTTGTCGTCAACGACCTCGGGGGCTCCGTCGATGGCGAGGGTGCCGGCAATCAGCAGCCCGCCGAGGAAGTGGTCGAGACGATCCGCAAGGCCGGTGGGCAGGCGATCGCCAATTTCAACTCGGTCGCCGAACCGGCCAGCGCCCAGGCCATCGTCCAGTCGGCCATCGACAACTTCGGCCGCATCGACGCGGTCATCAACAACGCCGGCATTCTGCGCGACCGCATCTTCCATCGCATGTCGATCGAGGACTGGAAGCAGGTTATCGACGTGCACTTGAACGGCGCATTCTACGTGTCGCGCGCCGCCGCCAACTATTTCAAGGAGCAGGAGTCGGGTGCCTTCGTCCATTTCACGTCGACATCTGGCCTGATCGGCAACTTCGGCCAGGCAAACTATGCCGCCGCCAAGCTCGGCATCGTCGGATTGTCGAAGGGTATCGCGCTCGACATGGCGCGCTTCAACGTGCGCTCGAACTGCGTTTCTCCGTTCGCCTGGAGCCGCATGATCGGCACCATTCCGACCGACACGCCCGAGCAGCAGGCCCGCGTCGAGAAGATCCAGCGCATGACGCCCGACAAGATCGCGCCGCTCGCCATTTTCCTAGTCTCCGACCTTGCGAAAGGCGTGTCGGGGCAGATCATGGCCGCGCGCATGCACGAACTCTTCCTGTTCAGCCAGAACCGGCCGATCCGCTCGGTCCACTCCGAGAGCGGCTGGACGCCACAAAAAATCGCCGATGTCGCCCTGCCCGCCATGAAGGCGAGCTTCACGCCGAATGATCGCTCGGCCGACGTGTTTTCGTGGGACCCGACGTAGTCGCCATGTCGCCTCTGTTGCTGAGCAGACCGAAAGGCGACAGCGGTGTGAGAGCCGCCCGAGCACCAGGCGCCGGGCGGTGTGCAGAGCGCCCGACGCCGGGATCGCTCGCGTTATTCGACACGCGACCGCGATGATGGCAGTTTGTGGCACAGCCCGTCGCCGCCGATCAGCAAGCGAGTTCTCATGGCCTCCATGCCACCGAACGCCGATCTCAAGGTTCTTTTTGCCCATGTCGCCTACGAGTTCGAAGCGCCGTTCACCGCGCGCAATACGGGCATGACGTTCGACGTCGCGCGCAGCATCCAAGAATTGGAAGCGAAGCTGCCGAGTGCCGATCTGCTTTGCGTCTCGATGATGTGGAAAAACGAGCTGGCACCTTCGGCCAGGAAGCTGAAGCTGATCCAGTCGATCAGCGCGGGCACCGACCAGTACGATCGCGATACGCTGCGCGCGCACGGCATCCGCCTTGCCTCCGGTCAGGGTGTGAATGCAAATGCCGTCGCCGAGCACGCCATTGCGCTGATGCTGTCGCTCTCGCGACAACTGCATTTCCTGCGTGACCATCAGCACCAGAAGCGCTGGCGGCCGATGCAGGGCGACCGCCGCATCCGCGAGGACGAAATCGAAGGTAAAACCGTGCTGATCGTGGGCATGGGCGGCATCGGCCAACGCCTCGCCGCGCTCTGCAAAGCCTTCGGCATGACGGTGATCGGCACACGACGCGATCCGGCGAAAGGCGGCGGCGCTGCCGACGAGATCCATGCCGAGACCGAGTTGATCTCCCTCGTTCCGCGCGCCGATTTTCTGGTGCTGACCACCGCGCTCACTCGCGAGACTACTGGCCTCATCGGCCGCGAGGCCATCGCGGCAATGAAACCGACGGCGTTCCTCGTCAACGTCGCCCGAGGGAAAGTTTGCGACGAGTTGGCCGTCACGGCCGCGCTGTCGGCGAACATGATCGCGGGCGCGGCGCTGGACGTCACCGTCGAGGAGCCGCTGTCTGCGGACTCACCGCTCTGGGCCATGCCGCACGTCATCATCACACCGCATTCGGCCGGCGAGACCGTGCGCTACGAGGATCGCGTCATCGATTTGCTGCTGGAGAATGTCGGCCGCCTGCAGCGCGGCGAGATCAAGCTCGCGAACGAGGTGGTTTAGCTTCGGCAAGCGGGACCTGCGGCATCGGGATCGGCAGACATGTCACACGCACAAACGAGCCTGCTCGCCATTTCGGGCGCGGATATCATGCGCCTTGTCGATCCTGCCGCGGCCATCGACGCATTGGCCGACGGGTTCAGGGCGCTCTCACAAGGCAAAGTCCAGGCCCCGCCGCGGCCGAAGGTCGACGTCCCGGGCAAAGGCTTTTCGCTGGCGATGCTGGCCTGGACCCCTGGCCAGATGATCGCGCTGAAGACCGTCAACGTGTTCCACGGAAATCAAGCCTACGGGCTTGAAAGCCATCAGGCGCTCGTTTCGCTATTCGATGCCGAAACGGGCGCGCCGGTGGCGATCCTCGATGGCGCAAGCCTCACCGGTCTGCGCACGGCGGCATCCGCCATTCTCTCCGTTCGCGAGTTGGCGCGCGAAGACGCCCGGACCGCGTTGGTCGTGGGTGGCGGCGTACAGGCGCGCCAGCACATTCGCCAACTCCATCTCGCGCGCCCGTTCGGCGAGATCCGCGTCTATGCGCGAAACGCCGACACCGCGCGTGCGCTGGCACTCAGTGTCCCCAATGGCACCGCCGTCAGTGATCTCGAGGCGGCCGTGCGCACGTCCGATGTCGTGTGCCTGACCACGTCGGCCGAGACGCCCGTCATCGAGGCCGACTGGGTGGCGGACGGCTGCCACGTGACTTCGGTCGGCTTTGCGCCTCCAGGCAGCGAACTGCCATTGCCATTGATCGATCGGGCACGACTGTTCGTCGAGGCGATGAGCGCATTCTCACCGGCGCCCGTCGGCTGTGCGGAACTCGCCGGACGCCCCCCTGCACGCGGCGCGGAGTTGGGCGAGGTTTTGCTCGGCAAAAAGGCGGGGCGGTCCTCTGACAGCGAGGTCACGCTCTACAAATCGATGGGCAACGCCATGGAGGACATGATCGTCGGCAACCTGGCGTTTGCGGCGGCAAAAGACGCCGGTGTCGGCACACGGCTGACGCTGTGAAGGATGCGCGCCACGCCCAGGATACTCACCTTTCTGGCTCGAGATCAGCGACGAGCCAGAATCGCCGCCACCTCGTCGTAGGACCGGGCCAATTCATGCGCGCCGGCGGCGACCAGTCGCTCGCCATGGCCATCGCGGATGTGACTGGCGCCTAGAAAGCCGATCACGGTCATGCCTGCCGCGCACGCGCCTTGCACGCCTGACGGGCTGTCCTCGATGACAAGGCACCGATCCGGCTGAACTCCCATGCTCGTGGCCGCGAGTAGGAAGATGTCCGGTGCAGGCTTGCCGCTGGGCACCTGCGTCGCGCTGAAGAGATTTCCGCCGAAGTGGCCGCGAAAGCCGAACTTGTCGACACAGTGGTCGAGCCACTCCCGGCTACTCGACGAGGCGATGCAGCGCGCCACGTGGCGCTGTCGGTCGAGAAACGCTCCGACGCCAACGACCGGGCCGACGTCGCGACGCATCACCTCCCGTGTGCGTTGCCGGTGCGCCACCTCGAAATGATCGGGTAGTGGGGCCCCGGTCCATTCGACGACGGCCGTCTTGCAGTCGTCCCAGCGCTTTCCCATGAACAACCGAATTGAATCGTCGACGGTCGTCGGCTTCCCCAGCCCGGTTACGCTTTCGGCCAGAAGCTCATTGGCGATCGTCTCGCTGTCGGCGACCACGCCGTCGAAGTCGAAGATGATAAGTTGCATCAGCTCTCCCAGTCGGAGCTCTCCCAGTCGCCCCGGCCCGGCCGCCCCAGCGCCACCGCGAGAGCGATCGACAACACCCGTTCCCTCGCGCGAGCTAAGCCGCTAATCTTTGCCAAAATCCAGCCGCGCCCGACGAGGCCCAGATGTTCACGAACTTTTTCTACGAGCTCAAGTCGGCGAAAGTGCCCGTCACGCTGAAGGAATACCTGGCGCTGATGGAAGCCATGCAGGCCGACCTTGCCGACATGCGCGTCGAGAATTTCTACTACCTTTCCCGAACCGTACTGGTGAAGGACGAACGCCATCTCGACAAGTTCGACCAAGTGTTCGGCCACGTTTTCAAGGGGCTCGAACTGATGGCGGACGCCACCGACGCCGAGATCCCCGAGGAGTGGCTGCGGGTTCTCTCACAATTATATCTCAGCGAGGAGGAAAAGAAGAAGATCGAGGCACTCGGCGGCTGGGACAAAATCATGGAGGAGTTGAAAAAGCGCCTCGCCGAGCAGAAGGGCCGCCATCAGGGCGGCAAGAAATGGATCGGCACGGCCGGCACATCGCCCTATGGGGCAGAGGGCTACAATCCCGCTGGTGTGCGCATCGGTCAGAAGGAGAACAAGAATTTCCGGGCTGTCAAGGTCTGGGACAAGCGCGAGTTCAAGGACCTCGACGACAAGGTCGAGCTCGGCACGCGCAACATCAAGGTGGCGCTTCGCCGTCTGCGGAAGTTCGCACGCGAAGGCGCGGCTGACGAACTGGACCTCGACGGTACCATCAAGGGCACGGCGCGCAAGGGCTATCTCGACATCCAAATGCGCCCCGAACGGCGCAACACCGTCAAGGTGCTGATGTTCTTCGACATCGGCGGCTCCATGGACTGGCACATCAAGCTGGCCGAGGAATTGTTCTCGGCGTCCCGTGCCGAGTTCAAGCACATGGAGCTCTTCTACTTCCACAACTGCCTTTACGAGTACGTCTGGAAGAACAATCGCCGCCGATGGACCGAGCGCACGCCGACGTGGGAAGTGCTGCACAAGTATCCGGCGGACTACAAGGTGGTGTTTATTGGCGACGCCTCGATGAGCCCCTACGAGATCACCGTTCCTGGTGGCTCGGTCGAGCACATGAACGAGGAGCCGGGTTCGACCTGGATGCGGCGCGTGACGGGTATCTACGAGAATTGCATTTGGCTCAATCCGGTGCCCGAGGCGCACTGGAGCTGGACGCCATCGATCAAGCTGATCGGCGACATCATGGAGAACCGGATGTTCCCGCTCACGCTCGACGGCCTCGACCGCGCCATGCGCGAGCTGATGCGATGAGGTCGGCGGCGGCTCTCCTGTCGGTGGTTGCAGTTTGTCGACGGGGCGGCTAAGGATACGGCGCAAGCGCGTCGATGATATCGTCAACGCCTTGGGCGCGTAGCTCAGCGGTAGAGCACACCCTTCACACGGGTGGGGTCACAGGTTCAATCCCTGTCGCGCCCACCATTGTAATGAACGGCGTCATCAACCTTCTTCTACAAATGGGCGAACCTCGTCACTGGAGTGACAGACTTTCATCACCCAACCTCCGTTAAAGCTCGACGCGCCTTCCCGTCGCCGAGGCCCCGGGCAGCGAACGCGCAGAGTCCGGCCTGCCTCGCGTCGCGACGAATATCTCACTCACGTCCGTGCGCAGGCACTCGAGAAGCCGGCTGATGGCGCGCATACTCCAAACGTCCGACTTTGACGATCAAAATCGGCGCTCAAGTACGCTTACATTTCGCGCGCGCGCAAATGGTGAAGATCAAAAAACCAACTGGCCCCACCACATTGCCACGGTAGCACGGCCGAAATTGGCCTGGGAGCGGCAACTACGGGTGCGTCAGAGTAGCCGTTGGATTAAATTCAACCGAGCTTGGCAACGGCGCTCGATCTCGTGTAGTTGGCTGCTGGGGGTCATAAGGTCTGCAGCAGCCTCTAAAGATGAACGTTAGCACGCGACGGCAAACCTAGCTTCCTCGCATCTCGTTCGCATCGGGGACTTGGACTTATGATCGAAATTGCTAAGCCGCCTACCTTGGATGATACCCACGTTGGAGTGATTGGACTGGGGTATGTAGGGCTCCCGCTGAGCGTCTACTTGGGACGACGTTTCCCGACGATCGGGTACGATATCAACTCGTCCCGTGTGCGTGAGTTGTCCGAGGGCCATGATCGCACGCGCGAGGTTACCGACGAGGAATTGAGACTTGCCTCGAAGCTGAGATACTCGTCCGATCCTGAAGAGTTGAAAACCTGCAATCTTTTCATTGTGGCGGTCCCGACCCCCATCGACGCCGCCAAGCGGCCGGATCTGACACCCCTCGTCAGAGCGAGCGAATTGATTGGCTCGGTCATCCGCAGGGGAGGCGTCGCGGTCTTCGAGTCCACGGTTTACCCCGGGGCTACAGAGGAGGTCTGCGTTCCCGTGATCGAGCGGGTTTCCGGCCTCAAATACAATGTCGACTTTTTCGCCGGTTACAGCCCGGAGCGGGTCAACCCCGCCGATCCGGTCAATCGTTTGCCGAACATCAAGAAAATAACGTCCGGCTCGACGCCCGAGATCGCAGATCTCGTGGATAGGGTCTATGGGGAGGTCATCGTAGCCGGGACATTCAAAGCCAGCTCAATCCGCGTGGCAGAGGCTGCGAAGGTTATCGAGAACGTGCAGCGCGATGTGAATATAGCCCTGTTCAACGAGCTGGCGCTGCTTTTCAAACGCCTGGGAATTGAATCACGTGAGGTATTTGAGGCCGCAGGAACGAAATGGAATTTCCATTATTATCGTCCCGGCCTCGTCGGCGGCCATTGTATCGGTGTTGACCCCTATTACCTCACCCACAAGGCTCAGTCGGTAGGTTTCCATCCTGAGATGATCCTGGCCGGCCGTCGCATCAACGACAGCATGGCCCAGATCATCGCTCAGGATATAGTGAAAATGATGCTGCAACGCCGACTTCGAGTCGACGCCGCGCGCATTCTCGTGATGGGCATTACGTTCAAGCAGAACTGCCCTGACATCCGCAATACCAAAGTTGCCGACCTCGTCAGGGAACTCGAGGCCTTTGGGCATATCGTCACGGTCTGCGATCCACTGGCCGATCCGCATGAGGTCGAGGAAGAGTACGGTATCAAGATTTGCTCTTCACTGCCTTCTGGTACCTTCGACGCTGTCGTGCTCGCCGTGCGGCACGACGAAATCGTCAAGATGGGACGTGACAACTTCCGAAAGCTACTCGTGCGGGACGGCCTTCTCTATGACCTGAAGGAGATCCTCAGCATCGAGGACAGCGACGTGAGGATTTGAGTTCGAGACAACGCGGCACTATTTACAAAGCCGACCCCGAACGGCAGGCGGAGAAGCAATGAAAACAGGACCAAGCCCACCCCGCTTCGCGATCATCGGTGTGGCTGGCTATATCGCCCGCAGGCACATCGATGCGATCCGACAGATCGGCGGCGACATCGTCGCGGCGTACGACGTGTCCGACAGCGTCGGCCAGATCAACGACTTTGCGCAGGCGCGCTTTTTCACGGAATTCGCTGAGTTCTCGAGTTACGTGCATAAGGCGGCGCTCGTTGGAAGGGCCGTCGACTACGTTGTCATCTGCTCGCCGAACTACCTGCACCGCGCTCACATCGAGTTTGCGCTTCGCGCCGGGGCGCATGCGATCTGCGAGAAGCCCCTGGTGCTCAACCCGTGGGAGCTCAATGAGGTAGCCGACCTCAGCAAAGCGACCGGCAAGAAGGTTTTCACCATCCTGCAGCTCCGGCTCAACCCGGATAACCAGCAGCTGCGCGACGAGTTTGCAAAGCGCCTTGCGTTCGGAAAAAACGCTCGTATCGAGGGTGATCTTACCTACGTCACGGCACGCAGCCAGTGGTACTATGCTTCGTGGAAGGGCGATGAGCGCAAGTCGGGCGGCGTGGCGACCAATATTGGCGTCCACTTCTACGATCTTCTCACCTATTTTTTCGGCCGCCCGATCCGCAATGTGGTCCATCATCGAGCGATTGACTGTGCAGCCGGCCTACTCGAGTTCGAAGGCGCGCTTATCCGATATTTCCTCTCGATCAACGGGCGTGACCTGCCGGCCGAGGCGCACGGCCAGAAGGAGCTCAACAAGGCGACGCGGCGGCTCGTCATGGGTGATCGAGTGTGCGATCTGTCGGGAGACTTCACACGGCTTCACCTGCTGAGCTACGAGGAAATCCTTTCCGGCCGCGGCTTCGAGCTGGAAACGGCGCGCCCGGCGATCGAGATCGTCTCGGCGATCCGGGCCCAGCGGCCGGAAGCGGACGCGCCGGACAGGCATCCCCTCGTCGGGGCCGTGCTTGCCGATATCGGGAGATACGAGGATGGCATCCCAGTTTAAGATGGAATGGGAGGCAAAAGGCGTGCAGGTGCATGAAAGCGCCTATGTCGACGACCCGGACATGGCGATCGGGGCAGGCAGTCGGGTGTGGCATTTCTCGCATATTCTTCGTGGCTGCCGCATCGGGAAAAACTCGACGTTCGGTCAGAACGTCGTGGTGGGCCCGAACGTCACCGTCGGCGACAACTGCAAGATCCAGAACAACGTCTCACTTTACGACGGCGTCCGCCTCGAGGATGGCGTGTTCTGTGGCCCGAGCTGCGTGTTTACAAACGTCAACAATCCGCGCGCGGAGATCGAACGGAAGTCGGAGTTTCGAGAGACTATTGTGCGTCGTGGGGCATCGATCGGCGCGAATGCGACGATCGTCTGCGGGCACGAAATCGGCGCATACTGCTTCATTGCGGCGGGCGCTGTCGTAACCTCCGCCGTCCCGGCTTATGCGCTCATGGCAGGTGTGCCGGCAAAGCGCATCGGCTGGATGAGCCGGGCAGGGCACCGTCTCGGCGCGGATCTCCTTTGCCCCGAAACCGGCGAGCGCTACAGGGAGATGTCTGATGGTTGTCTGGAGCCGCTCTGACCCGATTGCAGGCGACCATACACATCGAGACGCTCGAGATCTTCGCCTTCGAGATCGCGGCCCACATCGACCCACGCGCTCTTTGAACCCGTCGCTCGCCGGCCAAATTGCGACCCTGGTCGTCACCGGCTGTGCGGTAAGGCAATCTGACGTTCCGCGAGCCGCTCTGGCGTGGGTTCGCGAGAGCGCGATGCAGGAGGGTTGGAGTGTATGGCGGGCGAACCGAAACGCGGGGCCCTCGCTTATCTGTGCCTCGAGACGCCGAGAGAGGGACAGGCGGTGCATACCCACGTGTATGAGATCGTGAAGGGCTTGCGCGCTGCCGGCTGGGAGGTCGAGCTGATCACGACGGAAGCAGGCGGAGCCAGCGCCGGCCGCTCTTTCTGGCGGCGCGGGCTTGACTTCGCGCGTGCTCAGGCCCGACTCATATCGCAGCTGTCCCGCTTCGATGCCGTCTACATGCGCTCGCATCCGGCGGCGATCGCTGCTACGCACCTGGCTTGGCTCCGCGGCGTGCCCGTGTTCCAGGAGGTCAACGGCACACCCACTGATCTGATCGTCACTTACCCTCGGCTCGGCAGGTTGGCTCCGCTTGTCGCCTGGGCTTATCGCGCGCAACTCAAGCGCGCAGCTCACGTGTTCGCCGTGACCGATGGCTTGCGCGATTGGGTGAGAGCTTTCGCTGCTCACGATCGCGTCACAGTAGTACCGAATGGAGCGAATACTGAAATTTTCCGGCGCGACGGCGCCAAGGGCGAAATAGAAGGCCGATACATCATCTTCGTGGGAGGTCTCGTTGCGTGGCATGGCATCGACACGATGCTATCTGCGACACGACATCCAAATTGGCCGGCAGGCGTCAAGCTCGTCATCGCGGGCGATGGTGTGGAGCGCAGCAAAGTTGCGGCTGAGACAGCCAATGCCCGCTTGCTCTGGCTCGGTCGACTTCCGCAACTCGAGATTCCCTCGCTCATGCGGGGCGCCATCGCCGCACTTTGCGTCATCGAGAATCCGGCCGAACGTTCCGCGACGGGCATCGCTCCCATTAAGTTGTTCGAGGCTATGGCTTGCGGTACTGCGGTGATCGCTTCCGAGCTACCATTTCAGGCTGACATCGTTCGCCAGCTCGGGGCAGGATTGGTGGTGCCCATGGGCGATCCGGGCGCGCTGGCGGACGCCGCTGCGAAGTTGGCCGCGGCGCCAGCGGAGGCCCAGGGCATGGGAGCGCGCGGTTCCGCGTATGTCAGGGCGCATGCCTCCTGGCAGGTGCGTGCAGACACGACGGGACAAGTCATTGGCAGGATCGTCGATGCTCGCTGACCGAGCAACCGTGAGCGCGAATGCTCTGAAGCCTACAGCAATCGCCATTTTGGCGTTTTCCCGAATTTCCCGCGATCCGCGAGTGCTGCGCCAGTGTCGCCTGATCGAGAGCCTGGGCCAGCGCCCGCTGGTTATTGGCTTCGGAGAATCTGAGGATGTTGTTCCCTACCAGATCCTCAAATGGCCGACGCCGCAGCCCAGCCTCGCAAGACGGCTGGCGACTTTGACGCGGCAGCTCCCGGCGTGCGCGGGGCTTTCCGCGGCGAGATGGGGATTCTGGTCGGCGCCAGTCTATCGACGGGCACTCGACGGCCTCAGGCGGCACCGACCGACGTTCGTTGTTGCAAACGACTGGCCTGCCCTCGTAGTCGCTGCCGCCTACAAGGCCGAACACCATCGCTCAGCAACAGCACCGCCGGTGCGCCTCCACTACGACACACACGAGTTCGCCACCCTCGAGTTCGACGAGAGCCTCTGGTGGCGAACCGTCTATAAGCCGATGGTTCAGAGGCTCGAGCGGGCCGCGATCGCCTCGGCAGACAGTGTTTCGACCGTAGGTCCCGGAATTGCGGAAGCACTCCAAGCGCTCTACGGCCTTCCCGTTCTCCCCACCGTGATCCGCAACACGCCCGAGCGGGTGATCATCGAACGACCCGGACCGACCCCATGGCCGCTGCGGCTGCTCTATCACGGCAACGTGGTGCCGAATCGTGGCCTCGAGTGGCTGATCCAGTCCGTTGTCTATTGGCGAACGCCGCATCGGCTCACGATCCGAGGCAACGGCTCACCGGCGTACATCGAGAGCTTGAAGCGGCTGGCGAACAAGACCGGGCGCGGCGAGTTGGTGAACTTCGAGCCGCCGGTCGCTCCCGACGAGGTGATCCGGGCGGCAGCGCTCACTGCCGATGTCGGTGCCTTCTTCACGCCCCTGGACAATGTGCAGCGGCATATGACCCTCCCCAACAAGTTGTTCGAGTACATCGCCGCTGGGCTGGCTGTCGTCATATCTCCGGCGCGAGACATGCAAACGATCGTGGAGGAGCATGGCGTCGGGGTCGTTAGCCACGACATGACCCCGCAGGCCATCTCGGGGGCGATTAACGCCCTTTCTCCCGAGAACGTGGCCAGCTTCCAGGCTGCTTCACGGACGGCGGCCGAGCACTTGTCCTGGGAGAGGGAGCAAGCGTCTTTGCGGGACCTGATCGGACCCTGGCTGACTGCCCGGATGCGCCGAACGAGGCCGATGGATGACGATCTGCAGTAAGAGGAATTGAACGAGCTATGTGCGGCCTGTTCTGCTCGATCGGATTCGCGCCCGATGAGAAGCGCATCGACATCGTTGCCCATAGGGGCCCCGACGGCCGTGGCTGGTTGGTTCAAGACAGCCCCTCGGGCCCGGTGGCTCTTGGACATCGCAGGCTAGCAATCATCGATGTCACCGAGGGCGGCCAACAGCCGATGGTCGACCCGTCCGGCCGCTTCTCGATGATCTTCAATGGTGAGATCTATAATTATCTTGAACTGCGGCATGAGCTAGTCGCGAAAGGCGAAATCTTCCTGACTCAATCGGACTCGGAAGTGTTGCTGCGCGCTTTCATGGTCTGGGGGGCAGCTTGCCTGCCAAGATTGAGGGGCATGTTCGCCTTTGCCATCTGGGACAACGCAGAGAAGCGACTGTTTCTAGCACGCGACCGGTTCGGCATTAAGCCACTCTATTTCGTGACGAGCGTCGCGGGCGTAGCATTCGCGTCCGAGATTAAACAGCTCCTGGGACTTATGCCCGGCGGACAGCGCTTGAACTTGGCGCGTGTTCACGACTTCCTCGCCTATGGTATTTCGGACCACACCGCCGAGACGTTGTTCAATGGTGTGCTCCAGTTGCGCGGCGGCGAGGCGGCGGTCGTCGATGCCGGCGGGTGCCGGCCAGACCTGAAGCTCAAGCGTTGGTATCCCGTACAGGCTGGCTCGATCACTCTCGATGAGGCTTCTGCGGCGGAGCGGTTTCGCGAGCTTCTAGCGGATGCCGTTCGGCTGCATCTGAGGTCGGATGTTCCGGTCGGATCTTGCCTTTCGGGCGGGCTGGATTCTTCTGCCATCGTCTGCCTCATGGCGGGCATGACGCCCCCCGGCCGGCACGTCAACACCGTCTCAGCGTGCTATGAGGACAAGCGCGTCGACGAAAAGCCTTTTATGGATGCCGTCGTCCTGCACGCCGGCACGCGACCTTTCTTCATCTACCCCAAGCCGGAACAAGTGTTCCAGAAGTCGGTCGACATCACTTGGCATCAGGATGAGCCATTCGGCTCCACGTCGATCTTCGCGCAGTGGTGCGTGTTCGAGGAAGCCCGACGGGCGGGCATCAAAGTCATGCTCGACGGGCAAGGTGCGGACGAGCAACTCGCCGGCTATCACTTCGCCTTTCCGCATTACATCGCGGATTTGACGCGCCGGGGACGTCTGTTGCAGGTCGTGCGGACAATTGTCGAACGCAGGCGATTGCATTCGGCGCCGTTGGCCGAACAACTCAAACGGTACGCGGTGCCACTCCTGCCCAAGGGGCTCGGTATCATGCTGCGGCGGCATTATCACAGCCTCGTTCAACACGACTGGCTGTCAGGCGAGGCTCTACGGGAAAGTGGAAATCCGCTCGGGCCCATGCAGGCAGCCACCGCAGAGCTGGGACTAAAGTTGCCGCACGACATTGGCACACTTTGCGTGACGATGATGTTCGCTTCCAATCTGCAGATGTTGCTGCATTGGGAAGACCGGAATTCGATGGCGCACTCGATCGAGGCACGGGTGCCATTCCTCGATCACCCGCTGGCTGAATTCTCGCTGGCCCTCGGCAACGATCACAAAATCGTCGGTGCCGATACGAAGCGAGTCCTTAGGCGAGCCATGGCAGGAGCCCTCCCCGACGCCGTCGCCAACCGTCGCGACAAGCTGGGCTTTGCCACGCCGGAACAGCAATGGTTTAGAGGTCCGCTCAAAGGCCTCGTGCACGACGGCGTGGAATCGACTTTATCGGCCTTTCCTGGGCTATTCAACGCAGCGGGTGCGCGGCGGCTTCGCGACAGCATGCTCAATGGCCGTGCGGCGGTGGATCCGAGCTTGTGGCGAATAGTGAACCTTGGCCAATGGGCCAAGGTTTTTGGTGTGACCCTGTAGCAGCCATATCCGAGGTCACCCATCCGCCCGGCGCGCAGCGGTGTACTGCCTGCCCGATTCCCGACGTTTGGCGTAATTGACGGGAGATCCATCTCTATTGCATTCGCGATCTCGCGCACTTCCTGATCCAGTTACGTGTCGTCAGCAGGGCAGCCTGAAGCGACCTCCGCGCACGGGCAAGAGAAACCGTCACAGGCCGTCCAGTCAAAGGTGGCGTAGCGCCATACGAACCTCATCAATGATGCGATCCTGATCATGAGGCTCAAGATAGGCATGCATCGGCAGGCTAATCACGTCTGCAGCCAGGCTCGTAGCAACGTCGACGCCTGAAGTGGAGATTGGGCAGTTTGCATAGGCCTTCTGGTGATGCAATGGTCTCGGGTAATGAATAGCTGTCGGAATGCCCCGGTTGATCAGCACTTCCGCAAGCTTGTCACGACGCCGACCGGGAATTCGAATCGTATACTGGGCCCAGACGGACACTAATCCATTTGGTACAGTAGGCGTCGCCACCAGATCCTGAATGGCAGCTGTGTAGCGTTCCGCCACACTCTGACGCCTTTCGATCTCGTCCGAAAAGATGTCAAGTTTCTCGATCAGAATAGCGGCTTGTAACGTGTCCAATCTGCCATTTATCCCGACCCTTTCGATATCATACTTGTCGCACCCTCTGCCATGCAACCGAATGGATCGCATTATATCGGCCGCGGCGTCATCGTCGGTCATTATCGCGCCACCGTCGCCGTAACAACCGAGCGGCTTTGACGGAAAGAAGCTGGTAGCGGTCGCTCCACCGAACGAGCCCACCCGGTGCCCGTTCGATTGTGCGCCGAAACTCTGGGCCGCATCGGATACGACGTACAGATTGTTTGCGGAAGCGAAGGGAAGCAAGGCGTCGTAGTCGGCGGGCAGGCCGAACAAGTCGACAGGCATGATCGCGCGAGGACGCAAGCCCGCCTTCTTAGCGGCAGCTATTGCGCCAGGGAGGCGCTCCACATCGATATTAAAGGTATCTTCGCGAACTTCGGCGAGAACAGGCGTCGCTCCCAGAATTGCAATGCATTCAGGTGTCGCCGTATACGTGAACGCTGGACAAATTACCGCGTCTCCCGGCCCGATACCGTAAGCCATTAAGATGACTAGCAGCGCGTCTGTTCCACTCGAAACTGAAATGGCGTGCCTGGCACCCGAGAATGCGCCGAGCTGCGCCTCCAATTGCCCCACCTCGGGTCCCATTATGTACTGGCCGTGATCCAAAACACGCCCGATCGCTGCATCCAAGCGATGACGCAGCCTGGCTTGCTGCTTTGCCAGGTCGATGAAGGGAAGGGGCGGCTTCAGTTCTTGGATGCGCTCACCTGGGCTCGAGATGGTCATCGATGATCTCCCTAGCGACTAATCCTCGGGACAGACAAGATCTGGGCTGAGGCAACCCGTTCAGTTCTACGCATTGCGAAAATTCATCCAGCGGGAACAGCGTGCGGAACAGGACATCACCCGTCACCACGGCCCCCATTGTGATTCACCAATACTCTCCAAGCATGAGTTCATCAAACCAACTTCGCGTCGCCATCCACGGTCAATCCCAGTTCGACCAATGTGCGCTCGACCGCGGCCCCTTTCTAAATCCCGGTCGCGGTCGGCGGACCAGTCGCGCCATGTACTCGCACATAGTCGGCCAGAGTTTGCGAGGCAATTTTGCGCGGCGAATGCCAATGCTCGACGAACGAACGTGACCGTTGCCCCCACGCCTGCAGGTCATGGCGCGGCATGGCAATGATCTGTTTCATGGCCTCGGCTATACTTTCGGGAGTGGCGCTTAGCACGGGCAATTCACTGCGCATTTTTGGCGCTAGCGCAACGAGATCACCCTGCCTGATAAAAGAAACGAGGGGCTTGCCCAGAGCCATGGCTTCGACGCCGAGCCCACCATACCAACCTGCAATGAGTTGATCGATAATGACGTCGGCCTTGGCATATCGCTGCATGGCTTGCTGGCGCGAAATGCCTTCGACCAGATCGAGTGTAAAATCGATCCCCTCAGCACGCAGTCGTTCAGCTGCTGCCAGAACATACTTGGTGCCTTTGGCGCCGCGGTGGCTGGGCGCATGTGCAAACGCGACCGGTCTCGTTGTGTCGGCAGGCGGCGGCAGCCAGGTGACCCGCGCAGGGTCGAGACTGGCATACGGCATGAAGCGCGCGCTGCGCGGCAGCACGTGCAATAAATCCGGATTGAGAGCATATTGCACGGGAACATAACGGGCAAAGGTGTCGATTGTCCGCCGCTTCCAATGATCAGAGTTCGGCACGTAGTACTCGTCGCCCAGCTCACTTGCGAGCGACCAGGCGAACAGCTCGAGTGAGCGATCGCTTTGGCGGGCGTCATCCCCTTGCCAAGTGACCACCAGCTTTCTGCCGAGCCTCGCGAGTAGTGGCAAGTCCTTGAGCCACACCGCGCGAGCGTAGAGACGCCAAACGGCGCGCGCTGGATTTAGCCAGTTGAAGCTGCGGAGGCTGGGAAAGGCATGCGGCACGAGACAGCTTTGACCGAATGAGAAATGGACGACGTCTGCCCACGTCATCGCCCGCCAAAGCAGCCGCCACCTCGCTGACTCACGAGCCACAACGCCGCCGCCCGGCGCCATCAACCGTTCATCAGCGGGAAACCCGATAGCCGTTTCCTCGATGACCACGCAACGACTGTCGGCACCGAGCGAACGCTCCGCCGCGGCCAGCTCGGCAGATTGCCCAGCAATATTCCATGGGCAATGCAGCACACGAAGCGGTCGGCCGGCGGCGCGCGCCCATGCCTCGCTCTCCGTCACTTTCTCAATAGCCTGCAGCTAGCGTTGCGAGGATACCGGCAGCGAACGGTCGGCAGCGGCTAAGGTCGTACTTTTCGCCCAGACGCGTCAGGTCCGGCACCAGATAGGGAGCCTCCAGTTCGCGCCGTTCAAACTTCGCCTCCTTGCCGATAGCCTTGGCAATCTCCAGCGTCACTTGTTGGATGGTTCGCACCTCTGGGGTCGCGACGTTGAAAACGCCGCTCCAACCCTCGACAAGACTTGTGGCGATGACATCGCAAATATCGTCGACGTAAGTGGGGGCGAACGACATGCCGCCGCCTTCGAGCGGCAGCGTGACAAATTTTCCGGTTGCGACCCTGCGAATAAGGTCTGGCATCAGCCGACCGGTCTGACCCGGGCCATAGGGGCCGAACAGCCGCAACACCGACACAGGGAACAGCTTGCCATAGGGCCGCGCTATGACCTCGGAGGCAAGCTTGCTGGCACCGAGATATACCTGCGGTTCCAGCACCTCGGCTTCTTTCCGGGGCTCGCCGGTGAACGGCTCGTAGACGCTGCCGCTAGACACGACGCAGAACCGGCCAATCGAGGCTGCCGCGGTCGCTTCGAGCAGCGTGTGCGTTCCAACGACGTTGACGCGAAACATCTCATCTGCGTCGCCCGGAAATGCACGGTACGCGCGCGACTGCGCAAGATGTGCAACGGCATCGAGACTAGAGGGCAGTTCGAGGTTGCGGTCCTCGCCCAGCCTGTGCACGAGTAAGCGGGCACCGGCCAAATCATGAGTGCTGTCGCGCACGAGAGCGACGACGTCATGCCCAGCGGCAATCAGCCTACCGACAAGCGCCCGGCCGACAAAGCCCGATGCGCCGGTAACAAGGACCCGCATGGCCAGCCTCCTCAGATCGGCTTGGTGAGCAGTACCGAGATGCCGTTGGGGTTGGCATCGTGGATCCGCCACTCCTTGACGCCGAGAGCGCCGAGCCAGCCCTCTACCTCATCCTGCGTATGCTGCCAGGCGTTGTGAGGATGATACCAATCGAAATTGACCATGTTGTTGGTCTCGTAATCGAATGCTTCGTTCCAGAAGCATTTAACGAAATTGTAATAGAGGAGACGCTGAACGTCATGAGTTCCCGCAGGTATTCCGAGCACCGGAATCGGCTTTTCCAACGTGATGGTCGCATTAAGCCGGGAGAGCTCACGTCCGAGTTCGGTCAACCCTTCGCAGGCGGCATAACATTCCTCTGGCACCAGCGGCATAAACTGCTCGCGGATATGCTGGTCGCAGAATACGCGCGCGGCGCCCATCTTTTTATAAACGTAAAAGAAAAACTGGCCGCCCGGTTGCAGCTTCCGATATAGTGCTTCGACAGCTGCATGGGTGTCGGGAGTGTGGTGCAGCACCCCGTCGGCGATGATAAAGTCGAAATACTCGTCTGGAAACGGCGCGTCCATCAGGTCAGCCTGCACGACGGTGCAGTTTGCCAAGTCTCGCGTGTTCCCGAAAGTGGTCATTGCCGCCGCCGAGATGTCGAGCGCAAATACCTCGCCCTTCGTTTGCTGTGCCATAAATCGCGAGTTGAACCCAGAGCCGGTTCCGCATTCGAGAATTCTGCTACGCTTGGCGTGGAAGGCCTTGAGCTCATCGATGTCCTTTAACCCGAATTTCTTGCAGTACCAGCCATACAGGAACTCCTGGTGCTGCGGCTCGAGGCCATAGTTTTTGTAACGGGTCCACTTGTCGGAGAACGTCTCGTTCGTCTTGGCCTGATGGGCGGCAGTGTCGCGCGCCTGCGAGGGGTGCATCTCGAGACCGTTCCGTGCGGCAAATTCCGACAGGTCTCTCTGCAAAACGCCCGTGAGGAAGGACGGGACGCCATCGATGATTGGGATCCAACGACCATCAGTCTGCTTCAGAACGCCTTCAATAACATGGTCACCATCTGTCAAAAAGGCTTCGGCGATGAGGGGCTCCGAACTCAAATGGGTAGCCCGGAAATTGGAAATGCTGCTTAAGCGCAAGGCCTTGTCCTCGGATTATTGCGTTAGATCTCGAAAGAAAGGCAGCAAGTAAACGTTTGCTCGGTGAGGAGGCCGGTACTCGAGCCCATTGCGTCGGATCACACTGCGCCTGCCAACCCTACACGCAGCCTGCTTCCCACACCAAGGCTTCGCCGCCGCGCTCAAGAATTTGCGGCAATGGCGGACAGCCAAAGGATGTATTGTCCTAGCGCTCGACATCCGATCCGTCCAGAGCTTTTCGGCCACGCTCAAGTTCTTCCCGGCATAGGTGCAAACATAACTTTGGAGCACATCGCAAGGTCACGCGACACCTTCCTTTTGAGGGGCCAACGCACCCTGACCCTTCAGTAGATTCAGATAAACCTGAGCCTGGATCGACACCGTTCTGCGCGCTGAATGCCATTGATCGATCCATTGACGTCCTGCAGCACCAATTTCTGCCTTATCGGCGGGATCCTCGAGAACCTGGCTCATGGAACAGTAAACCTGATCGATGTCTGCTGCGGGCAGTACCGGCGGCTCGGCGCCGAAGAAGCGACCGAGCGTAGGCTGATCGGTGCGCGTGATCAGCCGACAGCCAAGGGTAAGCGTCTCGAAGCCGACGCCGCCAAGCGCCGGCAGCACGAACTGATCGAGCACGGCGTGGCTGGTGCAGTAGGTGCGCCAGAGGTCCTGCTTGCCCATCGGTGCCACCCACGACACGGCGCCGGCGAATCCGAGCTGGCCAATGAGTTGTCTGGTCGCCGCGAGATCCTGCCCCCATTCCACCATGACCAGGCGAAAGCGCCGGCCCTCACTCCACAGGCGCCCCGCTGCGCGAAGCATCACGTCGTTGCCCTTAGTCAGTGACCTGTTTTCGTCCTTCCAGTGCTGTCGTGTCGGACTGAAGAAGACGACCTCGTTATCTGACGGCCTCAGGCTCCGGTGCAAATCTCGCCACTTCATGAGCTTGCGATCGTCGAAAGCATGCGGCAGATAGTGCACCCTCTCCGGCATGAGGCCAAGCCGCTCGATCGACGGCAGCACGTCGGTATTCGTGACGAACACCGCCGGGGAGTTGCGGTAGGCGATATTGCAGACCAGCCCCGTGAGTGAATTCTCGAAGGGCAACTCCCGCAGCGTACCGTGCTCATACGATGCAAATACGGAATGACCATTCGCGAGCGGAATGAGCCCGTCGATCGAGTAACCTTGCACGATATCGTAATGTTTGAGCAGCGGTGCGAATGGCAAGCTCTGGTAGACGAGCTGGTTCTTCAAGTCGACGCGGGTTTGTTGATCAACCTCAGGGCTCACGTGAGCAGCCATGAACTCTTCTGCCGCGAGCTGCCGCGCATTCAGAGTTGGCATAGTGGGCCGCGGCCAAGTGCGTCGGGACCACAAGCGGGCGGGGCCGACGAGCGGCAGTAGCGGAAGCAGGACGAGGATCTTACTGAGCGACTTTGCCACACGCGCAGCCGCCGTCCCCCAGCCTATCCCTTCACCTCCGGGAACGAGCCGGGTCAGCTCCTGACGCAATGCGGTGTCATCGCGATCGGAGCGACCTACGACACGACGTGCCTGACGATAAAGACCCTTGGCCAACCCGGCACCCCAGATGCGCGGCGGTTCGGCGACGGCCGCGGCCAGCAACGGCCACAGCGCGAGGCACCGAATCTCGTTCAATGCCAGACTGAGTTTTTGGGGGGCACGTTCGAGGGCCGACTGAACCGTGAGCAGCAGCGGCGGGGTGGCAGTTCTCGTCCACGATCGCGGCTCGGTCCAGGGACTCTGATTGACGATTGCGTTTTCTCTCAGCAAGTCAATGTACGCATTTTCGAGCTCCCATTTAAGGAGCCGGCACCGCGACTTCTGTCCAAGCCGAAATGCGGCGAGATAGTCGAGGCACAAATGCAGGGGGCCTTGAACGTACCAATCAGGTCGCTTGAAGCCTTTGAGGTTACTGGCCCACCAGTTGGGCAGCCCCGCATTGACGGCCGTCGTCAGCCCCCCGTCCTCCCATTCCGGGGTTGCCATCACGTGATAGTAGTCAAAGCAGATCACGTCGGCTTCGATGCCGTACTGTCGCTGTATCCGCGCATTATTGTAAGCATTGTTTGCTATGTTTCCGATGTGCAGAATACGAAGTGGCCTGCCGAGCTGGGCGGTGATTTCAGACACAATCGCTTCGGCGCGAAGCGGGCGGATCGCGTCAGATTTCATAATTGGGAAATCTCGGAGCACCATTAAGCTGGTCATCATGGTACCGTTGTTCCTCTGCGGAGAGAGGCGCGGCAAGAGGTGATTGAGACCAGTCCACAGACAATCCAGCTGCAGCCGCCGAAAGTACCGTCCGATAATCGTCCGCTACGGCTCGGCCGGCATGAGCCGCCATAAACCAGGATCGCAGAGCCTCACCTGCAGCGTGCCGGAACGACGCATCGCCGTAAAGCCTGGCCAAATGGTGCGCGACCGCGTCGGCGCTCGCAGCATCCAGCACCTGTGGCGCGCCTGCGTGCGACAGCGCATCATATTGTGCCCTCTCCAGCCGCATGATGACGGGAAGACCCGATGCCATCGCCTCCAGGGCCGACGCGCCGAAGTAGCCAAGCACAAACTGCTCGATCAGGCAGTCGGCGGCCCTCAGATAGCGCGCCAGCCGCGCCTTGCCGACGATCGGCAGGATCAATACCTTGTCTGCAACACCTAGTTCCTGAAGCCTCTGCTTAGCGGCATTTTCGTCGCTCCCCCAACCAAGCATAACGAGGCGGGCAGTAGGTGCCTTGCTTGCGAACCGCGCAAACCCTTCCAGCGCAACCTGTGCGCCCTTCCATGTGTTGTCGAGACGCATCGAGGTGAGCACAAAAAACTCACCACCGCTGCGTGCCTGCCACTCGCGTCGGATTTCGGGCTCAAGTCCTGGCCGGTAACGCTCCTCGTCGATCGATAACGGCAGGTAGAGGCAATTGCGCAATCCGTATCGCCGGGCATGTGCCAGCGTGATCGGATTCGAGACCAGCACGGCGAAAGCCTTGTCCAAAGCCATCCGGCCCAGACGCCCGATCGTATCGCCACGGGCGGGATCGAACCAGATGTCTCCGCCGCTCGGTCCTACGACGAACGGAGTATGCGCCAGCGGTCCGAACGCGAACGTCTGCGTCACCAGCAGGCTGTCGTAGGCGCTTATCGACCGCAGAAGCGGCAGGAACGGCATATACTCGGCAGCCAACAGAAGATCGCGGGCAGAGGGCACGCCATCGTCGTCTGTCGACAGCAATGCGGTCCAGTCCTGGGCGGCTTGCGGACACGCGACGCCCGTCAGCGACCGCTTTGCCGCCTCGTGAGCGAACGGATCTTCTCCAAGAGCCGTGCGCTCGCCATCGAATTCCTCCCAAAACGGCTGTGACATTAGACTGCGGTCGTGAGGATGCAGCACGACGTCAATCGACAGACCCTGCCGCTTCAAAGCGCCAGCGCGCATCCAGTTGATATTGGCGAGGTTGCCGACAAAGGCGAACCGGCGGGCCGTTGTATCTTCCCGTTCATCGAGTGCAACCTTGAGTTTATCGATCGTCGCGCGGCTGAACTGAGAAAAGTCTGCGACGCGCTCCGCCGACAGCCAGGGGTGCCGCCACGGCGTCCGGTCGTAGCTAGTCCAGCCGTCAAACAGCTCGACGTCGTTGCCAGCGAGCGACCATCGGCGTTGCGGAGGTTCGGAAATGTTGTGAACCGCCTCGTCCCGGGTGGGCCCGCGCTCGTCGCCGAGCAACGCCAGCGCGCTGCTGTCCGACCCTATACAGAACGGATGGTTCCAATTTACAGAATCTCGCTGGCCAGAGACGCGCAGTTCCTCGACCGCTCGTTGCCGGCGAATGGCGTCGAGTGATTTGTCCGGTAAATTCGCTGTCGCCTCGTACAGCCTACCAAGCCGCCGCGCGACGGCCGAAACCGAGTGCCATCGCTCGACGTAGGCGCGCCCCTGCGTCCCGATCGCCGGCAGGCGATCCCGGTTGGCGAGGCACCAGCGCAGCGTCTCCTCGATCGTTGCTGGGGTAACGTTTATCACCGGGCATTCGTTGTGCGCCTCGACGAGCCACGCCGTGCGGACGTAGGAGAGGACAGGCCGGGCCAGCGCCATGCCCTCAAGCGCGGTGTAGCCGTAGAAGCCACCGAGAAACTGGTCTGCAACAATGTCTGCCTTGGCAAACATCGACAGCACTTCGGAGTTCGGAACTCCTTGCACCTTCAGGTACTCGATTGCGTGCCCTTCGCCCCTGAGCTTTTCGATCGCCGCCTCGAGGTGGTGAGAGCCTTTGAAGTGCATGTGGTTGGGGGCGTGGGCGATCCTCAAAGGACCGTCGGTGCGGGGGGGAGCTGCTGCCTTCAGCGTGTCGGTGTCGATTGGCCAATAGTCGACGTGTCGCGATGCCGGCACATAGGTCAACATATCGCCCATGCCGACTGCAGCCGTGGCCAGGCTCGATTGCATCGCCAGCATTTCAAGACCGGGCGCGTCATCGCAGAGGCAGAAACGGCCAGGCTCCGCACAATCCACACAGAAATTCCATCGGCCAAGCGTCATTGTCGCTTCGCGGGTCCGCACGTCGGCACCGTATGCGAAAAGATACACGGATTTGCCGGCGCGTCGCAGGAGGGCGAGCTCGTCTTGCCGAATACCGAAGCGGCCGGCGGGCCGCATCATCCCGCGGTCGTGGAAATAGTGGAAGATGTCGAAGCGCAGCAGCGCCCAGACAAAAATGAGTTGGTCGGCCAGATCAGATGCCCAGGGTCCGAGCTTGGCGGCGCCGTTTGCGAAGAAACGAAAGTTGTAGTCGAAGTCTTTTGTGATCACATACGTCTGGAAGACAACGGTCCGACTCTCGAAGTCCAGGAGAGAAGTTGCGCGCGCCTTGAGCGGCAGCGTCACGATCGGCGTTGCGCCCCACAGCGCCCGCATCCGGCAGCGAGACTTGCGCCAATGCGAAAGCGCACGGACCATTGGCAGCGCCAGTCGCACCAACCACATCTTGCGCTGCAGCGACTGAGTGCGGTCGCTCTCGCCAGCGATCATGCTTTCAGCGCGCTTGCTACGATGGCGACCACTCGCTCCTGGTCCTGTTTCTGC
>JBFWXN010000039.1:0-44686 GCA_050187415.1 Hyphomicrobiaceae bacterium
TGGCCTCGCGCCGTCTCGTAAGCTGCGAGGCCGTCGCCAAACGATGCGTCACACCGATCGAGATCTCGCAGGTCGACGCCGACGACGTCGAGGCAACCATTGCCCTCATCGAGAAGGTCAAGCCCGACCTCCTCATAAACATGGCGCTCCCCTACCAGGACCTGCCGATCATGGATGCGTGCCTGGCCACGGGCGTGCACTACATGGATACGGCCAATTACGAGCCGCGCGACGTCGCCAAGTTCGAGTATTCGTGGCAGTGGGCCTACCAGGACCGCTACAAAGCCAAGGACATCATGGCGATCCTCGGCTGCGGTTTCGACCCGGGGCAGTCGAACATCTATTGCGCCTATGCGCAGGAGTTCCTGTTTGACGAGATCGAGACTATCGACATCATCGACTGCAACGACGGCAGCCATGGCAAGGCATTCGCCACCAACTTCAATCCGGAAATCAACCTGCGCGAGGTGACGCAGCGCGGGAAGTACTGGAAGGAAGGCCGATGGATCGACATCGATCCCCTGTCGATCTCGGCCATGATCGACTACCCGGAGGTCGGCCCTCGCAAGTCCTATCTCATCTACCACGAGGAGGAGGAGAGCCTCGTCGAGAACATCAAGGGGCTGAAGCAGATCCGCTTCTGGATGACCTTCTCCGACAACTACATCAAGCATCTCGAGGTGCTCCAGAACGTCGGCATGACGCGGATCGATCCCGTCATGTACAAAGGTCATCCCGTCATCCCGATGGAGTTCCTGAAGGAGCTGCTGCCGCCGCCCTCGTCCCTCGGCGAGAACTATTCCGGACGCACGTCCATCGGCTGCATCTTCCGGGGCAGGAAGGACGGCAAGGAGAAACTGGCCCTGATCTACAACGTCTGCGACCACGCCCAGTGCTACAAGGAGACCGGCGCACAGGCGGTCTCCTACACCACCGGCGTGCCGCCCGTCGTCGGCGCCATGATGCTGTTCAACGGCGCGTGGAAGAAGTCGGGCGGCGTCTATAACGTCGAGCAGCTTCCCTCCAAGCCGTTCATGGACGAGATCGGCAAGCAGGGCCTGCCGTGGCATGTGAAGGAGATCACGGCCGCGGATCAGGCGGAGCTGTTTGCGGTCAAGACCTGAACGATCCTCAAATCGGCCGAGCCGAAATTGTAGGGCGGCCTTTGCCGCCCTTTTCCTTATATCGGCGGGTCATTGGCAAAAGGGCTGCCCGGCTCCGGATTCAAGTTGTATGTGTAAGGGGACATATGCCCGAGGAGATAGTCCAGCCTGTCGCGTCCGCACCGATGGCGGCGCCACAGCTTCACGTGGTCATCACCGTCCACGGCACCAACGACCATCATCCTGACGACGACGGTGACCGCTGGTGGCAGCGAGGGTCGTCGTTTGCCACCGAGCTCTGCGCCACACTCGCAAGGCAGGGCGTTGCCGGTATCGAAATCCTTCCACTGCACTGGTCGGGAATGAATTCCGATCATGACCGGTTGCAAGCCGCGAACAACCTGACACGGACTGTGCGCAAGCTCGACAAGGCTCAAACTCCTTATTCCATTGTCGCACACAGCCATGGCGGCAACGTAACGCTCGAAGCCCTCACGCACTTGCGTCCGTCCACGCTCCGAGGCGGCGTGGTTACGTTCGGGACGCCCTTCTTCGTGAGGCGGCTGAAGACCATGCCGTGGCTGATCGCGTTGTTCCAAGTCGTCATGGGGATCGTGATTGCCCCGGTCATGATCTGGTATCTGGTCGCGATTTTCGGCGCCGGTACCACCAAGATCGCTGAGACAGTTGTCGGCTTCGGAGGCCTCCTGCTCGTCGCGCTTTGGAGCGCATGGCGGGGCCTGCACACGCTCCTTTGGCATAGACGCGCCCTTCGCCGTTGCAGCAAGGGCCTTCACGTCGGACAGTGGCTCGTCATTCACAGTCCGCGCGACGAGGCCATGCGGCTTCTAGAGACGGCGGCTGCGATTTCGCCCCAATACGTCACGGTCGGTGCCGCGATGCGGTCGCTGACGGCCTTCGGACGTATTGCGGGGGTCATTGGAACCGTCGCATTCTTCGCCTGGACGGCCCGATACTTCTTCGGACCTATCATCGAAAAGGTGCGCGCCGAAGCCTATGGGCTCGGAACCGCAGCCGATCTTACCTTCCTGTTGCTCGTCCCGGTTGTCTATGCGGCGATTTTCGCCGCCGTTTGGCTGTCCGCGCGGCTCGGGGGTGCTTGGGCGTGGGCGAAGATACTGACAACTGCAATCCGGGGCGGGGTTGTGGGTGCGGCCTATGGCGGGGACGATGCCTATGTTCTCCAGGGTGTCGACCACCTTCCGCCTTACGTCGATCGGCCGCGTGAGATGCGTCTCGAAGCGGTCAATCTCGGCGGCATCGACGACGAGGCAATTTTCGTCGCAGCACATAAGCTTTACTCATCGGTTGTTGCCGCGGATACACCGGACGGCGGGCTCGCCGATCCCGATGCAATGTGGAAGCACCTGAGCGATGCGCTCTATCATAATGCCTACATGCGCGACGCCAGCGTGATCGACACGGTCTGCGATCATCTGGTGGCAATGCGAAGGGGCTGAGCTCGGTCAAAGGCCGCACCTTCCAACAGCGGGACACGAATGCCATATACTTCGTCATCGACGCCCGCCGCCCGCAAGGCATCAAGGACCACCCCATGACCTCGAAGCTGCCGGCCTCGATGGCCACGCCCGCCTATGTGCTGGACGCAGCCGCTCTGAAGCGTAACCTGGCGACCGTGCGGCGCATCAGGCGCGAGGCGGGCTGCAAGGTTCTGCTGGCCACCAAGGCATGGGCCATGCCGGCAGCCTTCCCTATGATGCGCGACGCGCTCGACGGTACCACCGCCTCGGGAGAGTACGAGGCCCGTATGGGGGCCGAGGAGTTTGGCAAGGAGGTGCACGTCTATGCACCGGCCTACGCGCCGGGCGAGGTCGAGCGGCTGGCGGCGATCGCCGACCACATCTATTTCAATTCTCCCGAGCAAATTGGGCGCCTCGGACCCGTCGCGCGCGCCGCAGGCAAGACCATTGGTATTCGCGTAAACCCCGGCTACTCCAACGCGACGCTCGGAGGCGCGCTCTACGATCCTTGTGCGCCCTGCTCCCGCTTCGGCACCACGCTCGACCAATTGGACGAGTTGCCGTGGGACGAGATCGACATCTTGCATACGCATGCGCTCTGCGAGAGCTTGGCCGACGGCTCCACCGGGCTCATCGATCACGTCGCCAAGACGCTTGGGCCCTACGTGCGTCGGGTCAAGGCGGTGAACTTCGGAGGCGGCCATTTCATCAACAAACCAGGCTACGACGTCGACAGGATGATCGACGCCATCAAGGCGTTCCGTCGCGAATTCGCCGTCGAGGTCATTCTCGAGCCAGGCGCCGGCATCGTCGTCGATACCGGGTGGCTCGTTGCGACCATCATCGGCCTGCATCGCAACGAGAAGGATATCGCCATCCTCGATACCTCCGCGAGTTGCCACATGCCAGACGTGCTCGAGGTGCCCTACAGGCCGGACGTCGTCGGTGCCGCCACACCCGGCGTGCATGCCCACGACTACATCCTCGGCGGCAAGACGTGCATGACCGGCGACGTGATCGGCGAATATTCGTTTCCCGAACCGCTGCACATCGGCAGCCGCATCGTGTTCACCGACATGATGCAGTACACGTTCGTCAAGAACACCACATTCAACGGCACGCCGAAGCCGGACATCGCCATCCTCGACGAGGACGGCACCTACCGGCTGATCCGCCGCTTCGGCTACGAGGATTTCCGCGCCACGCTCGGCTGAACCGCCTTTCAGGATGGGCTGCCTCGGCTCGAGCCGCCGCAGTCCGGGCGCCCGCGCGGCGTGCGACGACCGTTAGCGCCCTCCGATCTGCCTCGGCCGGCTGCGTTGCCCCGATGGGCGAAGCGTGATAGCGATCACCTAACGAACCGATATATCGAATGTCCTGGGGAGGATGACGAGTGAAACGCGGCTGGATTGTCGCAACAATCTGCTTTCTTGCGCTTTTCGGGGTGACGATCTGGGAATCGACCTCGCTACCGCTCTTCGATGAACTTGGCCCGGGACCCGGCTTTTTTCCGATCTGGCTGGCGGCCATCGGCGCGGCACTCAGCGTGCTACTCGTCATGGAAACCGCGCGCGGACCGAACGATCCACCTGGCGAAAGCCTGATACCCGATCGCCCTGCAATTTTTCGCGTCTTGTCCGTCGTGGTGATGCTCGGTGTCGGTGCCCTCCTGCTGGACCTGCTCGGCTGGCGGTTGATGGCCTTGATCGTCACCGGTGCCCTGCTGCCGGCGCTTGGTGCACGCTCGCCGGTCGCCATCGGCCTGTTCGTGCTGGCCGCCAGCTTCGGCGTGTTCCACATCTTCTATTACTGGCTCAAGGTGCCACTGCCGATCGGGACTTTCGGCATCTGAGGACCGCTCTTCATGGATACACTCAACTATCTCCTCGCGGGACTAGGCGCGGCACTCAGCCTACAAAATCTCGCATTCGCGCTCGCAGGTTGCATCTTCGGCACGCTCGTCGGCGTGCTGCCGGGCGTCGGTCCTGCCGCAGGCACCGCGATCCTGATCCCGATCACCTTCAATCTCGATCCTGCCGGCGCCATCATCATGCTGTCGGCGATCTACTACGGGGCCATGTACGGCGGCACCATTACCTCGGTGCTGCTCAACGTGCCGGGTGAGGCGGCATCGGTCATTACGTGCATCGAAGGCTTTCAGATGGCCCGAAACGGGCGCGGCGGCGCCGCACTCGGAATCGCGGCCATCGGCTCGTTCATCGGCGGCACGTTCGCGGTGGTTGCGCTCGTTGTCGTGGCCGCACCGCTTGCGGCTCTCGCGCTGAAATTCGGGCCGCCTGAGTTTTTCGCGCTCATGCTGTTCGGCCTATGCCTCGTGACCGGCTTGGCCGGTCGCTCGCTGCTTGCCGGCATCCTGATGACTGTTGCCGGCCTTCTCATTGCCATGATCGGCATCGATCCGACGCGCGGCGTGCCTCGCTTCACGCTCGGCATGCCCGAGCTCTACGATGGCCTCGGCTTCATCCCCGTCGTCATGGGCCTGTTCGGCATCGGCGAGATCCTGTCGACCGCCGAGAAGCCTTATAAGGAAATCGTGCGCACAAACTTGCGCGACGTGCTGCCCACCAAAGCGGAGTGGAAAGCGTCGATTGGCGCCATCTGGCGCGGCACCGGCATCGGCTTTTTCCTCGGGCTCATTCCCGGCGTCGGGGCAATCATTCCGACCTTCATGTCGTACATCCTCGAAAAACGAATCTCGAAGCATCCTGAAAAATTCGGAACCGGCGTGATCGAGGGCGTCGCCGGCCCCGAGACAGCTAATAATTCCTATGCCAACGCGGCCATGGTGCCCCTGCTGACCCTCGGCATCCCGTCCTCTCCGACGATTGCGGTCCTGATGGGCGCCTTCATCGTCAACGGCCTGACCCCGGGGCCTTTCCTCTTTACCGAAAAACCCCTGCTGGTGTGGACGATCATCGCGTCGTTCTTCATCGGCAACGTTATGCTGCTGATCCTGAACCTCCCGCTCGTCGGCCTGTGGGCCAAGATCCTGGAGGTGCCGTACATGTACATCTGTGTCGGTACGGTAATGTTCTGCATGATCGGAGCGTATTCTATCAACTCGAGCGTCTTCGACATCTGGGTCATGCTCGGCTTCGGCGTGGTCGGCTATCTGCTTAGGAAACTCGATTTCCCACTCGCGCCGGCCGTCCTCGGGTTGATACTCGGACCTCAGCTGGAAAAGTCGCTCAGAACATCGCTCGAGATGTCGGCGGGAGATTTCAGTATTTTCTTCACACGTCCAATTACACTCGTTCTACTGGTCTTGTCGGCTATCGTACTGCTGGTCTCGGCGCTCAATCTTGCGCCCACACAATTACGGACGGCTTCTGATGACTAGCGCGGCCGGCAGAACCGCAACTCGTCAATAAATTCAACCAGGGAGAATTCGCTATGCTCAAGACGATCCTCGGCGCCGCCGTAGGCGCTGCACTGTGCGCCGGCTCGGCGCTAGCCCAGACGTTTCCAGACCGATCGATCAACTTGATGGTTGCCTTCCCACCTGGCGGCTCCACCGATATCGGCGCGCGCATCGTCGGCAGCATCGCCGAAAAACTCATCGGCCAGCCCATCGTGATCGTGAACAAGGGCGGCGCAGGCGGCCAGGTCGGTTGGACCGATCTCGTGCGCCAGAAGCCTGATGGTTACAACATCGGCTTCGTCAAACTGCCGGCCACCCACCCCGCCTATCTCGAACCCAAGCGCCAGGCTATCTTCACCGAGAAGAGCTTCACACCGATCATCAACCAGGTGCTCGACCCGGGCGTCGTCTGGGTGGCCGCTTCCAGCCCCTACAAGACTCTGAAAGATATCGTCGACGCAGCGAAGGCCAAGCCGGGCGAGATGAGAGCCGCAACGACGGGCATCCTCTCCGATGACCATCTTGCCATCCTCATGCTCGAAGAGGCCGTGCCCGGCTTGAAGTTCCGCATCGTCCATTTGCTCGGCGGCGCCGCTCAAATGAAGGAGACGCTTGGCGGCAACGTCGACGTGTCGTTCGACAACGTCGGCTCGATCGTCAAGCAGGTGCAGGGTGGCCAGGTGCGGGCTCTCGCCGTTATGGACGGGGCGCGTTCGAAGTTCCTGCCGGACGTGCCGACGACGAAGGAACTCGGCTATCCCAGCATGATCTCATCGTCGACACGCGGCATCGCGGGTCCCAAGGGCATGAAGCCTGAGGTGGTCGCCAAGCTCGCCGACACGTTCGAGAAGGCGATGAACGATCCCGAGCACAAGAAGAAGATGGACGACGTCGGCCTCGCCGTGAAAATCATGAAGGGCGCCGAGTACCAGAAGTACTTCGACGAGACGCATGCCAAGGCCAAGAAGTACGTCGAGTGGGCCGAGAAGCGGACCCAGAAATAACATCTCGGCAATAGCCCGAGAGTTCACATCAGGCAAAGGCCCGGCCGCACCCGCCGGGCCTTTTCGTCTGCCCCGCCTCAGATCTCGAGCACCTCGAGCACCCCGGGAACCGTCGTCAGTTGACCGCGTTCGGCCGCGCCGATCTCGAATTTTCCCTGAAGGTCTGCAATGATTTGACGTGGACCGTCCACGCCCTCCACGCCAACCACTTCGCTGCACAGCGTAACTGACGTTTTCCCGCCGGGCCGCAACAGCCGCGCAATCTCGGCATACGCGCGCCCGTAGTCGATCGACCCGCGACCATCCAGCACAATCTTGACCCCGCGGTTCACGTTTGCTGCTGCCGCATCCAGCGCTTCGATCGAGTTGATCCGCACTTTCACCGCGTCGCCATCGCGTTCGGCTTCGACCGAGAGCAGCACCGCCGTCCCTGCCTCCAGCAAATCGCGTGATCGCGCCAGCGTGTCCGAGAAAACCACGGCCTCGAATTGCCCCGTCGCATCGGAAAACATCGCGAAAGCGAACTTGTTGCCCTTTTGCGATCGACGTTCACGCGCCGACACGACGATTGCTGCCAGCCGCGCCGCGGTCGTCGTGAGCCCCGCCCTCGCCTCGAAATCGACGTAGCGGGTGGCTCCGAGCTTCGGCAGGATCGTAGCGTACTCGTCCAAGGGGTGACCTGACAGATAAAACCCGACCCCTGCGAACTCGTTCTGCAACCGCTCCATCGGCGTCCACGCCTTGACCGGCTTCAAGTCGAGGCGGGGTCCCTCGCTCACGCCGAACATATCGGCGATACCCGACGCCTTGTCGGCATTGAGGCGCTGCGCGTTACCGATCAAGACGTCGGCGTTGCCGTGAACCAAAGCCCGATTCTTCTCGAAGACATCGAAGCCCCCCGACATCGCCAGCATCTCCAGCGCGCGCTTGTTCACCTGCTTCGGATCGAAGCGACCGGCGAAATCGGCCAGCGACTTGAACGCGCCGTTCCGCTCGCGCTCGGCGACGATGGTCGATACCGCCCCCGCGCCCACGTTCTTCAGGCCGGCCAGCGCATAACGGATGCGTCCGTGCGCTTGATCCTCGACAGGCGGGTCGACGGAGAACTCCACCCCAGAACGATTGACGCACGGCGGCGCCACCTCGATGCCCGAGCGGCGGGCCTCCGCGGCGAAATTGGCGAGCTTGTCGGTATTCGCCATGTCCAGCGTCATCGATGCCGCAAGGAACTCCTCACGATAGTTCGCTTTGAGGTAAGCCGTGTGATAGCTCACGAGCGCGTAGGCCGCAGCGTGGCTCTTGTTGAAACCGTAGCCAGCAAACTTGTCGACCAGTTCGAAGATATAGGTCGCGTCCGCCTTCTTCACGCCGTTCTTGATCGCGCCTTCAACGAACCGCGTCTGCTGGCTCGCCATCTCATTCTTGTCTTTCTTGCCCATCGCGCGGCGCAGAAGGTCCGCCTGCCCGAGCGTGTAACCGCCCATCACCTGGGCGATCTGAATGACCTGCTCCTGGTAGATGATGACGCCGTAGGTTTCCTCCAGGATCGGCTTGATCAGATCATGAGGGTAGTCGATGGGCTCGTCGCCATGCTTGCGGTTGATGTAGGTCGGGATGTTGTCCATCGGACCAGGTCGATAGAGGGCGACCATGGCGATGATGTCCTCGAAGCGATCGGGCTTCAGCCGTTTCAAACTTTCGCGCATGCCCGTCGATTCGAGCTGGAACACACCGACCGTATCCGCCTTGGCAAGAAGCTCGTAGGCCGCCAGCACCTTGGGATCGTCGCCGCCGATCGCGAGCCGCGCGAGATCGACGTCGATCCCGCGACCCTTCTTGATCAGCTCCACCGCCTTCTGGAGCACCGTCAACGTCTTCAGCCCGAGGAAGTCGAATTTCACGAGCCCTGCCGCCTCGACCATCTTCCAGTTGAACTGGGTGATGGGGAAATGCGATTTCGGATCGCGATACATGGGGACCAACTCATCGAGAGGCCGGTCCCCGATCACCATGCCGGCTGCATGCGTCGACGCATGGCGATAAAGGCCCTCGAGCGTCTGCGCGATCTCGAGCAGGCGTGCGACCGTGGGGTCCTCGTCGCGCGCCTCCTGCAGCTTCGGCTCGCCTTCGATGGCCTCGGGCAGCGTCACCGGGTTGGCGGGATTGTTCGGCACGAGCTTGCACAGCTTGTCCACCTGGCCGTAAGGCATCTGCAGCACGCGGCCGACGTCTCTCAGCACGGCGCGCGCCTGCAGCTTGCCGTGCGTGATGATCTGCGCGACCCGATCCTCGCCATACTTCTGCTGGACGTACTTGATCACCTCGTCGCGCCGATCCTGGCAGAAGTCGATATCGAAATCCGGCATCGACACACGTTCCGGATTGAGAAAGCGCTCGAACAGCAAACCGAAACGTAAGGGATCCAGATCCGTAATGGTCAAGGCCCACGCAACGAGGCTGCCGGCACCCGAGCCGCGCCCCGGCCCGACGGGAATGCCGTTGATCTTGGACCATTTGATGAAGTCGGCCACGATCAGGAAGTAGCCGGGGAACTTCATCTGCGTGATCACGCCGACCTCGTAGGCGAGACGCTTCTCGTAGTCCTCACGCGTAAAGCCCGGCGCCAGCGGGGCAGCCTCGAGCCGCTCGGCCAGCCCTTCCTCTGCCTGGCGCTTCAGCTCAGCCGCCTCCGCTGTGACCCGCTCCTCGGCGCTGGCGCCATCGACCGTCTTGACGAACGCCGGCAGGATCGGCTTGCGTCCTCTCGGACGATAAGCGCAGAGCTTCGCGATTTCGATCGTATTGGCCGTCGCTTCGGGCAGATCCGCGAACAGGCGCAGCATCTCCTCGGCGGTCTTGAAATAATGCTCGCGGGTCAGTCGGCGGCGGTTGTCCTCGGAAACGTAGCGGCCCTCGGCGATGCAGATCAGCGCGTCGTGCGCCTCGTAGTCCTCGGCCTTCGCGAAATAACACTCGTTGGTAGCCACGATCGGCACGCCGAACTCATAGGCGAGTTCGAGAAGCTGCGGCTCGACCTCGGCTTCGGGCGCGAGGCCGTGACGCTGAATCTCGACGTAAAGTCCACGCCCGTAGATCGCCATCAGCCGCTCGAGGCGAGCACGTGCGATCTCCGGTTTTCCATCGCGCAACGCCTGGTCGATGGGGCCGTCGGGGCCGCCGGTCAGGGCAATGATGCCGTCGGCCATGTCCGCCAGCCACTCGATCTTGACGTGGGGTGGCTCGCCATCGGGCGTCTTGAGGAAGGCGGCACTGTTGAGTTTTGTGAGATTGGCGTAGCCCGCCTCGCATTGCGCATAAAGCGCAACCGGCCCGGTCGGCTTCGCGACCGCGCACCGGGCGAGGCGCATCGCAGCATGCGGGTCGTCGCTGTCTCGAAAGTCCGCGCGCAGCGCAACGCCCACGATAGGCTGGACTCCGGCGCCGGCCAGCTTGTCGGAAAACTCGAGCACGCCAAACATGTTTCCGCTGTCCGTCAGACCGATGGCCGGCATCATGTCCGCCTCGGCAAGCTTGGCGATCTTGGAGATCGGCAAGGCGCCTTCCAGCAGCGAATAAGCAGAGTGCACCTTGAGGTGCACGAACTGGCCGGCGCCTTTGGGCGGGCCGGATGCGGTGGCAGTCTTTCGAATCGGAGCGCTCATACCCAAAAGCTATCATGCGAGAGGCGCCGCTCGCAGCGTGCTTCACACAATCCACCGGCCGACGAACGGATGTGACTCAGTCGCCCGGCCTGAAGCGCTCGCGCGCGAGCCGTGTGCGAATGAGCGGCAGCTCTTTGCCTTGCGGCCGGCACATCGTCATCGCCTTGTCGACAATGTCGAAACCGAGCCTCTGCTGCAAGCGTAGGGACCTGGCATTGCCTTCGAAGACGCCCGAGAGCATCGACGATGCCGCACACGTTTCGAACGCATACGTGATCAGCCTCGCCACGGCTTCGGTGGCATACCCCTGCCCCCAGTACGGTTCGCCGAGCCAATAGCCAAGCTCGGTCGTATGGTGCAGCAGTTCTGGCGACGCGGGCGCGCGCCCGCGCCACTCCGCACACCCGATCGGTATGCCGCCGAGACATATCGCAAACACCGGAGATGGCGTGGATACGCGCGGCGCCGCGATGACACCAAGGAAGTGCTCCATATCGGCCATCGTGTAGGGCCACGGCACCACACCGAGCCATCGCGCAACGGCCCAATTGTTGATCAGCGGAAAGAGATGCGCGGCATCGTCGCCGGAAACCGGTCGAAGTTGAAGGCGCCGGCTCTCGAGCATCAACGCAGGCATGTGTTGGTACCTCGCGTTCCGCCGGGTCCCGGCTCAGGTCAGACTAGCAGGCGCCAGTTCGACCAGCTTGCCGCCCTCCATGCGCAGCACGCGATGCATGCGCCGCGCCAGATCCATGTTGTGCGTGGCGATGAGGGCCGCAACACCAGTGCGTTCGATCAGCCCGACGAACTCGTGAAACACGTGTTCGGATGTTTCTGGATCGAGATTGCCGGTCGGCTCATCGGCGAAGAGAAGGCGCGGCGCGTTGGCAAGAGCGCGCGCGATAGCGGTCCGCTGCTGCTCACCGCCGGACAGCTCGGCCGGACGATGATCGAGGCGTTCGGCGAGGCCAAGGCCGGTCAGCAGTTCCGTCGCCCGAACCCGGGCCTCACGGTCGCGCTTGCCCTGTATCAGTTGCGGCAGCATCACGTTCTCGACGGCGGAGAACTCCGGCAGCAGTTGATGGAACTGATAGACGAAGCCCATCTCTCCGCGCCTGACGCGCGTGCGCGCGTCGTCGTCCATCTTCGAGCAGTCCCGGCTGTTGACCATGACCCGCCCACTATCCGGCGTCTCGAGGAGTCCCGCGATGTGCAGGAGCGTTGATTTGCCGGCACCGGACGGTCCCACGAGCGCCACGGCCTGGCCGGGCATCAGAGTGGCGCCCGCGCCATCCAAAACGTGAATGTTGCGCGTCCCTTGATGGAACGAACGCCGAAGCTCGATCAGTTCGAGCACGGGCGCGGCGGTCGTCAGGCGATCTTGCACCGCAAACCTCATTCGTAGCGAAGTGCCTCGACAGGATCGAGGCGCGAGGCGCGCCATGACGGGTAGAGCGTCGCCAGCACGGACAGAACCAGCGCCATGATCACGATCCAGGTCGTTTCCATGGCGTCGATGCGCGCCGGCAGCCGCGTCAGATAGTAGACCTGGGGATCCATCAGTTTCGTTCCCAGAACGCTCTGCAGCACCTGCCTGATGCTCTCGATGTTCGAGCACACCGCAATGCCGAGCAACAATCCCGCAATCGTGCCTACCACGCCGATCGACGCACCGGTGATCAGGAATACGCGCATGATCGCGCCCTTCGTCGCACCCATGGTGCGCAGGATCGCGATATCGCGGCTCTTCTCCTTCACGAGCATCATGATGCCCGAGATGATGTTCAATGCCGCGACAAGGACGATCAGCGACAGAATAATGAACATCACGTTGCGCTCGACTTCCAGCACGGTGAAGAAGGTCTCGTTGCGTTTTCGCCAGTCGGTCAGGTGCAGCGTCGGACCACCCGCGATGCGAAGCGGACCGATGACGTTGTCGACGTTGTCGGGGCTGTCGACAATCACCTCGAGCACGTCGACCTCGGCGCCACGCGAGAAATATCGCTGAGCCTCTGCCAGCGGCATGAACACCATCGACTTGTCGTATTCGGACATTCCGAGCTCGAACACCGCGGCAACCTTGTAGCGTTTGATGCGCGGGGCTGTGCCGAACGGTGTCGACGCGCCCTTGGGCGCGACGAGGGAGATGCTGTCACCAGCATTGACCCCCAATGAGTTGGCCAAGCGGATGCCGAGTGCCACGCCCTCCTGCCGGTCGAACCCCTCCAAAGTGCCAAACCGCACATTGCCCGATACCAGGGGAAGCTTGTCTAGGCTCTCCTCGGACAGTCCCCTCACCAGAGCGCCGAGCGTATTGGCTGGCGTCGAGATCATGGCCTGCCCTTCGATCAACGGCATCACCGCCTTGATGCCGGGGACGCGCCGCAGGCGGGCTGACGCGTCGGCGTAGTCATCAAAGGGAGCCTGGATCTTGTGCACCACCACGTGCCCGTTGATACCCAGGATCTTCTGGAACAGTTCGTGCCGGAAGCCATTCATGACCGCCATCACGATAATGAGCGTCGCGACGCCCAGCATGATGCCGATGAACGAGATGCCGGCGATGACGGAAATGAAGCCTTCCTTGCGTCGCGCCCGTAGGTACCGCCGTGCGAGCATCCACTCGAACGGTGCAAAAGAGCGCGTATCCACCGATCGGGGAGCGGTTGGAGCCTGTTGCTCGAGGACCGTTTCGGTCGCTGCTATCGCCATGGCTTTCCCCTCTGACCACCGGACTGTCCAATAGCACTTGCACGCGCCCACCGCGTGGCCTTCCCATCGCACCGTCCTGGCGAGCGCGCCGCTCGGCGCCCCCGCGCCAGTTCCGACCGCCCTTTCACCCGGATCAGGCCGGATCGCGTCCGATCTTGACGTCGTCGATCAACGCCGCCACGGCCGCGTCGGGCGCCAACGTGCGCCGCGTGCCGTCACGACGCGTCTTGATTTCGATCTCTCCAGCCTTCGCGCCTTTCGGCCCCACGATCATTTGATAGGGGCAGCCGATCAGGTCCATGCTTGCGAATTTCGCGCCTGGACGGTCGTCTCGGTCGTCGACCAGAACCTCGATTCCGGCTGCTTCGAGGCGCCGCTCGAGATCGTCCACGACGCGGTCCGTTTCGGCGTCACCGGGCTTGAGATTGATCAGCGCGACCTCGAACGGAGCAACTGAGACCGGCCAGACGATACCGTCCTTGTCATGGCTTGCCTCGATGATCGCTGCGACGACGCGCGTGGGGCCAATGCCATACGAACCCATGTGAACCGTCGCGGGCTTCCCGTCTGCGCCTTGCACCACGGCGCGCATGGGGTCCGAGTACCTCGTGCCGAAATAGAAGATGTGACCCACCTCGATGCCGCGGGCAGAAACACGGGCGTCTGCCGAAAGCGCATCGTAGGCCGAAGGGTCGTGCATCTCCGACGTTGCCGCGTAGAGCGACGTCCAGCGGTCGACAATCCCCTGGATCCCGGCAACGTCGTCGAAGTCGGTCCCGGACGATGGCGGCGCGAATGACATGTAGTCTTTGTGGCAGAACACCTCGCTCTCGCCCGTGTCAGCCAGAATGATGAACTCGTGACTGAGGTCACCGCCGATAGGCCCGGTGTCGGCGCGCATGGGGATGGACTTCAAGCCAAAGCGCGCGAACGTACGCAAATAGGCAACGAACATCTTGTTGTAGGAATGCCGCGCGCCGTCCTTGTCGAGATCGAAGGAATACGCATCCTTCATGAGGAACTCGCGACTGCGCATGACGCCGAAGCGCGGGCGCACTTCGTCCCGGAATTTCCACTGGATATGATAGAGATTGAGAGGCAAATCCCGGTAGCTCTTGGCGTAGCTGCGGAAGATCTCCGTGATCATTTCCTCGTTGGTCGGACCGAACAGCATCTCGCGCTCGTGGCGGTCCTGAAGCCGCAGCATCTCCTTGCCGTAAGCATCATAGCGGCCCGACTCGCGCCACAGGTCCGCCGATTGGATGGTCGGCATCAGCAATTCGATGGCCCCCGACCGGTTCTGCTCTTCGCGGATGATCCGGTTGACCTTGTTCAACACTTTCAGGCCGAGCGGCAACCATGCGTAGATGCCGGCACTCTCCTGGCGGATAAGTCCCGCGCGCAACATCAACTGATGCGAAACAATCTCCGCCTCCTTGGGCGTCTCCTTGAGTACGGGCAGGAAATAGCGACTGAGGCGCATGAGCGGTAACGCTCCTTGTCGAAAGTGGTGCACACGATTGGCGTTGCGCGCGACATCGAACGGTCGAAACAGTTATCCCGGTCTTAGTCTTGGCTGCCCGCGGCTAATAGTCATTTCCCTGTGGCGTGGCAACGACGCCCACAGGACGCGGCCCAACGATTGTCTTGCCGATGCGCGAGACCAAGTCAAATTGTCACGGATTTGTGCTGACAAGCCGAGTTGCCTTCGCTAACGTGCGTGGCGTTGCACAGAAAAGGGGTCGGCTCCGGCAAATCGCCGGAAGCAGCCCGGGTCTGGGGAGACCAGGCGCTCCTGTTCCAACTTCGCGGAGTTGGGTCACGAGCGTGATTATCGAAGTCTGCAATCTCCGGATCAACGGAGCGCAGCCTGACGACAACGATAACATATGGTTTTCGCACTAGGTTCACGGGGCTAGGCTTGGCGGCCAGCCCCGGTTGTTTTCCCGGCGAGGCGCCCTTTATGAGACGCCCATCAAAAGCGCCTGCAAGTCGACGATCCCCCAGTGCACCGTTCCCCACATCACCAGGAACACGACCGTCGCCGCGGCCGTCGTAATGGCCAGAACGCGCCTCAGGCGGAAGTCCGCCGGTGCGCTCTCCGGCGTGCCGGGAACGACCGCGCCCGCCTCGCCCTGCGTTACGACACCGAACGGTAGCACCACGAACAGCACCACCCACCACACGATGAAATAAACGGCGACGAGAAACGTGATGCTCATGAGCGGCCTCCGACGGCCCCGCTCTTAGCAGGCGCAAGAGCGCATGTCTCGCGTCGTGCGGATCACAGCGGCGGCACGACGCGCGACACGGTCGTGCGTTTCACTGTGGCATGTGCGCGGCAACGGCAGCCCTGTCCCGCTGCTCGATTGCGCCCAGGACTTCACGATTTCGTGTTTGAAAACGGATCGATCCGGATTTGACTTCTATAATGAACATCGTTTATATTCACTTCATCGGACGGCGAGACACAAACCAGCCGGACTGAAACAGACATCGCGGAAGAGCAACCAGAGAATCCCCGGAGACTTCCCATGAAGACGATCCTTGCCTCGATCATCGCCCTCGGCCTCTTCGCCGGTGCGGCCTCCGCCTCCACCTCGACACCAGTCCAGGCCGACAACTCCATCACCGGCTACTGCGCGCCCTACTACGGCCACTGACCGCAACCGGACGAGCAAACCCTATCAAACAGCAACCAGAGACACGCCGGAGACCTCCCATGAAGACGATCCTCGCCTCGATCATCGCCCTCGGCCTCTTCGCAGGTGCGGCCTCTGCCTCCACCTCGACGCCAGTCCAGGCCGACAACTCGGTCACTGGCTACTGCGCCCCCTACTACGGCCACTGACCAACTCGCCACCGCCGGCACAATTAGCGCTCTAACGAGACACAAATTCTTAGGCCGGACCGAAGGGTCCTCCGGAGCCGGCCACATACTCGGCACGGATACTTGCGCCCGATATTGCAACATCGGTCCCCGGCGTCAGCGCCGGGGACCTTTTTCCTTTTCCGGTCTGGCGTGTGTACTGAAACCGTCGGAACGTTAGAGGCCGGGTCGCCGGATGGCACCAGGCCGAAGGATCGGACGTGCCGGACCGTGCGCGTGTCGCGGCGCGTCCGGACCGGCAACCGTCCGGCGCGTCACGCGGTCCGGGCGCTCGATCTCGTGTGCCGGCACGTCCGCAGCGACAGGCATGGCTGACAGCCGGGCGTCCTCGGCGGCCTTGGCCTCCGCGATCCGCGCGGCCTCCAACGCCCGAACCCTGGCCTCGGCCCTGTCCGCAGTAGCGGCTTGCCGCCTCATCTCGGCAACCGTCGCAGACTCCATTCGCGCCCTCTGAGCGGCCTTCTGCTCCTGCTCGGCCCTCAAAGCCGCCTCTACAGCCTTGGTCGCAGCCTCTTGCCGCGCGATCTCCGCTTTGCGGAACACATCGACGCGGCGGGTCTCGGTGGGCGCCGGTGCAGCCGCCGGATGCCGCGCCTGCGGCGCCGTCTCCACCGCGGCGGCGGCGCCGAGCTTTTCGCCTGCCGCGACAACCGGCTGCCTGCCTTCGGACATAGGTACGACCCTTGGTTCTGGCGACTTCAGCCCCGGCGCCGCCTCTGCATACGCTCCCACAGGTCGATTGGAGAGCTTGCCGACGACCTCGGCCTGGAACGCCAGGTAGCCCCGATTAAGCCAACCGAGCAAACCCCCGCCTTGCCCCTCAGGGCTCGGCTCGGGGGCCCGCGTCGCGGACGGCGGTGCCGCGAAACTGCCGCGCCGGATGACGACGCTCCCGCGGACATCGGGTACGCTTCGCGATACGGGCCGCGAGACTTCCGGAGCCATCTCGTGAATGGTCGTCCCCCGGCGCGCGCCTTTCAGGAAGGCGTCACGCTCCGCTGCCAGCTTTCTCGCCGCATCGGCAACCGGATTGGGTGATGTCGGCCGCGACAGGCGCTCGATCAGGGCAGCATAGCTCCTGGCGGTGCGTGCCAGCCAATCGCTGCCGCTTTCGATGAACTGAGGCAACCTGCCGCTTGGGAAAGTCGCCGAGGCGTCTGTTGGCTCGATCGCCCCGGCCACCACGGTTCCGGGGCGAACCAGCCGATCAAGGGTCCTATTTGTGTCCTGCGCCAGCCGCTTGCCACGCTCGTGGACCGCTATCGTCTCCGAAAGCGGTACCGCTCCAGCTGCCCATGGCGAGGAAACCGGCAACGCAATGAGGCCCGCCAAGATCGAACCCGCTCGAAACAGCCTTATGGCGGCGCCTCCGCCGCGTTCGGCCGACTGGGTGACATCATGCATCATCATGCCCCTCGTCGCGTTGGCGTTGTGCTGCGTTTCGGGTTCGTCGGGGTTCTGGACGTCCGTGAGACGCGTGGCTGCAATCGGAACTATACCGGACCAAGAGGCTTCTCAGCCACATCAGATCGTCACGTGGTTGATGGCTGGCCGCCATGGACCTCGCGAACCGACGCGTCCGGTCACAAAAGCGTCATGGCCGGTGCTGCCGACGACTGCCCAGCGGAAAAATGGAACGAACCCTCGTCCTGTGGCGAAATTCCAGGTTCGGCGACCTATATAAGGCTGACGACGCAAATTGCCTCCCGGTTGCCAAGCTTTCGAGATAGACTATCCAAAATGCAAAATAGAAAAGATGAAATCCGCGACCCGGGAATGTCCGTCCCAAAGACCCTCGGAAAGCCGCGTCCCAAGCATAGCGTCTGCGTCTTCTGCGGCTCGGGGCCCGGTCGAGACGAGGCCTACGTCGAGGCTGCCAGAAGATTCGGCACAGCACTCGCCCAAACCGACCTTGGCCTCGTCTACGGCGGTGGCGGGCTCGGCCTCATGGGCGAAGTTGCACGCTCCGTCCTGGCGGCTGGTGGCTATGTGACCGGGATCATCCCCGAGTTCCTGCGCAACAAGGAACGGATGCTACGTGACGTCGACGAAATGATCGTCACGTCCAACATGCACGAACGGAAACAACACATGTTCGAGCACTCGGATGCCTTCGTCGCTCTTCCGGGCGGGATCGGCACGCTCGAGGAGTTGGTCGAACAAATGACCTGGGCTCAACTCGGCCAGCACGACAAGCCGATCGTCCTTGCCAACGTCGCCAACTTCTGGGCGCCGCTGAAGGGCCTTCTCGATCACATGCGCCAGGAGGCATTTATCCGGCCTGGACTCGAAGTGCGCTTCACCATCATCGATCGCATCGAAGACGTTGTGCCCCACCTCACGCAGTCGTTTGCGCGCGGGGCCGGAGGCTACGGCGACGAAGACCTGATCGAAAAGCTCTAGTCTTCGAAAACGCTTGCTGCGATGCCCGGACGCTTGGCTCTTGCCGGGTCCGTCGGGACCACCTTGCCAACACGCCACCAGCGGCAACGGGAGCTGACGCCCCCGCCGCCGACCAGCGTTGGCGGTCCTAGCGGTATTTTCCGTCGAACTGGCCTTCGGGCCGCAGGTTGACGATCTTCCCGTCCGCGTCGACCTCGGGACGGTTCATGGCGAACACATTCTCCGGATTGAGGACGCCATACTCCATGTATCCAAGTCGCGATATCGGCCGCATCGCGCCTGTGTCGACCATCCCATCCTTGACGAACCGATCTTCGATATGGATGCCGATCACCTCGCCGATCACCATCGTGTGGCTCGAAGGCTTGCCCGGTCGGCCGGGCAGTTCGATCGTCTGCCAGAGCTTGCACTCGAAGGCAGCCGGGCTCTCCTTGACGCGGGGGGGAGCGACGAGATTGCCCTTGACGGCGGTCAATCCGGCGATCGGGAATTCGTCGACGCCGTAGGCAACGGCAGCCGACGTCGCATTCATTTCGTAGCGCAGGTCCCACGTCGCGATGGAACACACGAACTCCTTCGTCTCGAGAATGTTCGTGAGGCTGTCTTTCATGCCGGCAGAGCCGAATGCCACATAGGTTGGCCGCTCTCCCATGGCGTTGAAAAAGCTATAGGGGGCTATGTTGGCCACCCCGCTCGCGCTGATCGACGAGATCCAGCCGATGGGGCGCGGGACCATGAGCGCCTTGAAGGGGTCATGCTTGAGGCCGTGCTGGTTGTCGCGGGTGTCATAGAACACGATGGAGCGCTCCTCGGTGCATCGGAAAGGTGTGGTTATCATAGGGGCATGCGCGCGCTGGGCATAGCGGTTGCCATCTGCCGGGGCCCCATCCGGCAGCCTTCCATTTATGCGACCCAGCGACTAGGGTCTTCGCAAAGATCAATCAGGACAGCTTGAGGGACCGCCATCATGACGATCCGGAATGGCGTTGCAGAGGCCGTCGGTCACACGCCGCTGATCAAGCTCAGGCGGGCGTCGGAAGAGACCGGATGCACCATCCTGGGCAAGGCCGAGTTCATGAACCCCGGTGGGTCGGTGAAGGATCGCGCCGCGCTCTTCATCATCGAGGATGCGGTGCGGCGCGGCAAGCTGCAGCCCGGTGGGACCATCGTCGAAGGCACCGCCGGTAATACCGGCATCGGCCTCGCGGTGGTGGGCCACGCCCTCGGCTTCAAAACAGTGATCGTGATCCCCGAGACCCAGAGCCAGGAAAAGAAAGACACGCTCCGTCTGCTCGGCGCTCAGTTGGTCGAGGTGCCCGCCGTTCCCTACAAGAACCCGAACAATTACGTGAAGTACTCGGCCCGCCTCGCCGAGACATTGGCGCGGACCGAGCCTGCCGGTGCTATCTGGGCCAATCAGTTCGACAATGTCGCCAACCGCGAGGCACACATTGCGACCACCGCGCCCGAAATTTTGACCGGGACCGACGGCAACGTCGACGGCTTCGTCTCGGCGGTCGGCTCGGGCGGCACGCTCGCCGGCGTGGCGATGGGTCTTCGCGCAGTGAAGCCGAACGTCAAAATCGCGCTCGCCGACCCGCCCGGGGCCGCCCTTTACTCCTACTACACATCGGGCGAGCTGAAGTCCGAAGGCTCCTCGATCACCGAGGGCATCGGCCAGGGCCGCATCACGAAGAACCTCGAGGGGCTGAAGGTCGATCATGCCTACCTCGTCCCGGACCGGGAGACGGTCACGCAGGTGTTCCGACTGCTCGAGGACGAGGGCCTCTGCGTCGGCTCGTCATCCGGCATCAACGTCGCGGGCGCGATCCGCCTTGCTAAGGACCTCGGGCCTGGCCACACCATCGTGACACTGCTGTGCGACTACGGCACCCGCTACCAATCCAAACTGTTCAACCCCGAGTTCCTGCGCGAGAAGGACCTGCCGACACCCGACTGGCTTGCAGCTCCGCGGCCACGTCCGCCCAGCGTTTTCGTCGACCCCGACGCGACCTGAGCCGGCTTCCCCACAAGCTCCGACCGGAAGCACCGTCGTCATGACCGAGCAGCTTTACCGAACCGACGCCTACCTCCGCCATTGCGAGGCCCAGGTGATCAACGTCGACGAACGCGGCGGCATCGTTCTCGACCGGACGCCGTTCTACGCATCGGCGGGAGGGCAGCCCGGCGACCGCGGATGGCTGCGCTTCGCGGGCGGCGAATGCACGATCGCAACGACGGTCTACGACAACACCGACAAGTCGCGCGTCGTGCACATGGCGGCAGAAGGCGCGCCGCGACCGTCCGCCGGCGACACCGTCGAAATCGAGGTCGACTGGGAGCGGCGTCACCGTCACATGCGCATGCACACGGCGCTGCACCTTCTGTGCAGCCTCGTGCCGTTTCCCGTAACGGGCGGCCAGATCGGCGCCGACGAAGGCCGTCTCGATTTCGACATCGAGGACGCCTCATCGGTCGATCGGGATCTGTTGACGACCAAGCTCAATGCGCTCGTCGCAGCCGATCACCCCGTCTCCGAGAGATGGATCACGGACGCCGAGCTCGAAGCCAATCCGGGCCTCGTGCGGACGATGTCCGTCAAGCCGCCGGTGGGTACGGGCCGTGTCCGCCTCGTCCTGATTGGGAGCGACGGCGAGATCGACATGCAGCCCTGCGGTGGAACGCACGTGCGCTCGACCGGCGAGATCGGCGCGCTGACGGTTTCCAAGATCGAGAAGAAGGGCAAGATCAACCGGCGTATTCGCGTCGTTCTCGCCTGACGCTCGAGCGATCTCGATACGTCATCATCAGCAATTCAAGGGAGTGATCGGATGGCCGACCCGACGCAATGGATCGTCGAGACGGAATGGCTCGCGAAACACCTGGATAGTCCGGATGTCGTGATCCTGGACGGCTCCACGCATTTGCCGACATCCGGCCGCAATGCGCGCGAGGAGTTCAGAGCCGCGCACATCCCGGGCGCCTACTACTTCGACATCGACGAGGTATCCGACAAGAAAAGCCCGCTACCGCACATGCTGCCGTCGACGGTCCAGTTCGCGTCACAGATCAAGGCCATGGGAATAGGCGACGGCATGCGCGTGATCGTTTACGATAGCGAGGGCCTCTATTCGGCCGCCCGCGTTTGGTGGATGTTCCGGGCTATGGGTCATGACGACGTTGCGGTGCTCAACGGCGGGCTGAAAAAATGGAAAGCCGAGGCCCGGCCCGTCACCGACGAAGTCAGCGTCAAGCGGCAGCCCCGCCATTTTACACCCCGCGCAAATGCTGCCCTGGTCAGGGATGCGGCGGACGTCAAGGCGCTGATCGGTCACCCGAGCGTGCAGATCGTCGATGCGCGCGCAGCCGCACGGTTCAATGGAACGGCGCCGGAGCCGCGTAAGGGCTTGCGCTCGGGCCGCATTCCCACATCGCGCAATGTGCCGTTCACGATGCTGCTCAACGCGGACGGCACCCTGAAGGATCCACCCGCCCTGCGGGCCGTTTTTGCCGAAGCCGGTGTCGATATCGAGCGGCCCGTCGTCGCGAGCTGCGGATCCGGCGTCACCGCTGGCGTTGTCGCCTTCGCACTCGCGCAAATCGGACAGCCCGACGCCGCCGTCTATGACGGCTCCTGGAGCGAGTGGGGTGCACGTGAGGATCTGCCGATCGAGACCGGCCCCATCTGAGTGCGACCAGGGGTGCCGTGATCGCGGCGCGCCCGTCTCGTAAGCTCATAAGCGAACATTCAAGCGGCGCAAAAACATCTCCCGCGCCGCATATATCCTCACGCACGCGACTCAATCGGAAACATTTCGTCAGTTGACAGCGTTCGATTGCGGAGATCACCATGATGGCATGGTTAAGAATTTGTATTTGACGGCCTGACCTGATCGCCGAAATCGCTTCCGGCCAGATTCGAAGCGTCGACTGTTTGTTATGTGAATGAGTGCCTCGCGCATCGACGGGCGATAGATGTCGCGCCTCAAAGACGACACGTCGCTACCGTTGACGACGATCTCCGCTTCCTGAAGTGCGCGCCAGTCGGTGCGGCGCGACGCTTTCGACAGGGCGGAACGTAGGCCGCACCCATCGGTTGCCGGGTATCCTCCCCCATTCTGGCCCGGATACCGAGAGCACGGCCCTGGCGTATGTCCTCCCTCATACGCCGGGGCCGCTGCGACGACGACAGCGCACCCGCGCCGAAATTCGCATCCGGGACGGCGTCCATGTCCGCAGCCTTCAACCGCTGGGCAGATTAAGGCGCCCTGCCGCCCCGCCGATGCGAGCTTGCCGTGCCGCCACTGGTGCCGGGTGGCAACGGTGGGCAACAAAGGCGCCCTCCATGTCAACCTCGCCGTCGGCAAGCAGGGGCCGATCCTGTTAGAGTTAAATTCCATCATAACAAATCGCCGACTTGAGATGCTCGAGTCCGCGCGGGCCGCGATCCGAGGTTGCATGATGCTGTACCGATTCTTGGCTGCGCTCCTCATCGGCATGGCTGCCGCATCGACCGTTTCCGCGGAAGATCAAGCCGCGGTCCCTGCCGCCGGCACGTCTCAACCCACGAGGGCGGCCGGCCTCGAGCCGAACCACGCGACGAAGACGGGAAGCGCACCCAGTGGTGCCGCAGCGGGTGTCGCGTCGAAGCCAGAAGAGGGCTCCGAGACGGTGGCCGATCGTGCTCCGACATCCGTTTCCAAGGAGTCCGGCTCCGTGGTCGCGTCGCAGGGCGGTACGCCCCCCGCCGCACCCACTTCAAAGAACGAGTCTGACAAGACCGAACCCGCTGCGGCGGTCGCCGAAACATCGCCCGCGAGCCCACGCTCCGACACCGCGAGCGGCGGGCTCGACGCCGTACCCGCCGGGGCCGATCCTCTGACGCCACCAACGACCGACACCGGCCCGACGCGCGCGCCAGGCGCGCCCCAGAGACCCGCCGTCGCTCGGACCGTCACCGAGGTCGACCCCTTCATCGTGTCCTTGCGCGCGCGTCTCGAATCTTGGCCGGAGAGCCGTGCCAAGGCCGACCAGGAGGATTTGACAGCACTCAAAGGCTATTACGGCGAAAGCGATGCCGTCCGTCTGTGGACGAAGGCCGACGGCTTGTCGCCACGTGCCGAAGCGGCACTGAAAGCACTCGAGCGGGCCGACGAATGGGGTCTCGAGGCGGCCGCATTCGAGACGCCGAAGCACCCAGACGCGGGGTCACCGCCCGAGACACTGGTAGACGTCGAGATCAGGATGGGGCTGGAAGTCCTGAAGTATGCGCGTTATGCGCGCGGCGGCCGCACCGATCCGTCTTCCGTCAGCCGCTTGATCGACGTGCGCCTGAATCTCTATGAGCCGCGCTCCGTGATCGAGGCCATTGCCGAGGCGCCGTCCGCCGATGTTTATCTCGAAAGCCTGCAGCCGCACCACGCGGGCTTCGTCGCGCTGAAAGCCGCCTTGGCAAGGTTGCGCGAGAACCGAAATTCGACAAGCGTGGGAGGCGAACCCAAGCAGACGCCGAAGCGAGAGATTTCAAGCGAGGAACGCCGCGTCGTCGTCAATATGGAGCGTTGGCGCTGGCTACCTCAAGACCTCGGCGAGTTCTACATCTTGGACAACATACCCGAGCAGATTACGCGGGTTGTCCACGACGGCAAGGTCGTGCATCACGCAAAAATCGTAGTCGGTAAGCCGTCGACGCCCACGCCGGTCTTCTCGATGCCGATGCGCTTCGTCATCTTCCATCCGACGTGGGGCGTGCCCGACGGCATCAAGTCGAATGAACTCGGGCCGATGCTGCGCCGCGCACAGGCGCGCGCGGCAAACGATTGGTTTTTCTTTTCCGAGAACGACGGCGCATCACGCGCACTCCGGCGACATGAGCTGCGTGTCTACAGCAACGGTCGGGAGATCGACCCGAACAGCGTAAACTGGTCCTCGACCGACATCCGCCGTTACAGCTTCATTCAAGGCGCCAGTCGCAGCAACGTACTCGGGGTCGTCAAGTTTCGCTTTCCGAACAAGCACGACGTCTACATGCACGACACCAGCGAGCGCCACTTGTTCTCGCGAAAGTCGCGCGCTTTCAGCCACGGCTGCATGCGGGTCGAGGACCCTCTCAAGCTTGCCGAGCTCATCCTCGCCTATGACCAGGGCTGGAGCCGCAGCCGCATCGACCAGATCGTCGCGCGCGGCGCAACGCACGACGTAACGCTGCAGAAGAAGGTCAACGTGCACATTGCCTACTTCACGGCGACAGCCGACCAAGACGGCAAGTTGCACACCTTCGGCGACATTTACGGGATCGACAGCCGTACCGCATCCGCTCTTGCGGGTCGCTCGGTCGTGCTCTCGTCGGCCCACACGGACGAGGACGTCGCTCCGTCGCGGCAGCAGCGTCCGGCGAGAGCGGCATCCCGCACGCCTGCTCGCGGTCGACAGGCCAGCACAGCCCAACAAGCACCGGCCGTGCCCCCACGGGCATGGAACGCATTTCGCGGCAACTTCGGAAACTGAAAACAGCGACGCGTGCGGGGCACGACGCGCCGTGGTGCTCTGGCAGCCGCAACCCGCGAACAATTCCGGTCTTTCGCCGCGAGACGCGACAGTTGAGGCGGACACGCCAATGCTCATGCGCCTCGTCACGTTCAGACCAAATCGAGGGACAGCAATGCCGAGTATCTTCAGTGCTGCATGGGTCGGCGCAGCGACTGCAATCGTCGTGGGTTTGAGCACCTGCGTCGCGCAAGCCAACCCGCTGCTCCTTTTCGAACCCGCTACCGGCAAGGTCCTGTACGCCGAGGAAGCCGACCGGCTCTGGCATCCCGCGTCGGTCACGAAACTGATGACGGCCTACCTGACCTTCGATGCGGTAAAGGCGGGGCGCCTCGCCTGGGACGACGACGTACCGCTGTCAGATCACGCGCGCGGTCAGCCGGCGACGCGAATTGGATTGCGCGCTGGGATCAAGCTCAATGTCGAGCAGGCGGTGCGCGGCCTGGTCCTTCGCTCTGCGAACGACTTCGCCGTGGCGCTTGCAGAGCGGGTTGGCGGCGCCGAGGATGCGTTTGTCCGGGCGATGAACGACACCGCAAGGCGCCTCGGGATGACACGCACCGTATTCCGCAATCCGCATGGGCTTCCAGATCCGGAACAGGTGACCACGGCGCGAGACCTTGCCACTCTAACGAGCGCTTTGCTGAAGGATTTTCCAGACCGCGCCGAGGTTTTCTCGACCCAGACAGTTCGAATCCACAAGGGCACATTCCATTCGCAAAACGACCTGCTTCGCTCGCTCGAAGGCGCCGACGGTATGAAGACCGGCTTCACCTGCGCCTCCGGCTACAACGTCGTTGCCAGTGCGACGCGCGACGGGCACCGTCTTATAGCGATCGTGCTCGGCGAATACACGCGACAGAGGCGCTCTGCCCGCGCAACCGAGTTGATCGAGGCCGGTTTCGCACACTTGGCGGGCGACCCTCGCTTGCAGACCGCCGTGGTCGTGCCTCCGGCGGCTCCCCTGAAGACACGGCACGTGGCCAGCATTGCGCTGCACGAGGCGCATCCGTTTCTCCCGATCTCGCTACGCTCTCTCGCCGTCGCCGCCGATGTGCCGGCACAGCCCGCGAATATCGGCCGCGACGTTCGCGCGCGAACCTGCCGTGGCTATTCGGGCTTCACAAAACCCGAACACGAACACGATGGCGACGACGAACCCGATCAGAACCAGGCAAGTTCGGCGGCGAAACCCTCCCCCTCCTCTGGCGCTGTCACTCACGCCAACGCGGCGACAACCCTCCATAAAAAGCCGATCGGGGCCGTGCCGAAGGACGCGGCCGGAACGCCGGCAGGCGCAGCGAGACCCGAGAGTCCAAACCGCCGGCACACGCGGGCCGCGCCAAAACCCAAGCCTGGCAAGCCGCGACAGGTGAATGGCGAGACGTCGGCCTTGAACCCGCTACCGGGAGCCGCACCGAAGATGCTTGGAAACTAACAGTCGATCGGCAGGCACTAGTCCGGCACCGGGATGAATTCGCTTTCGTCACCTGGGACGAGAGGAAAGCGCTTCTCTTTCCAATCGGATTTCGCTGCCGCGATCCGGTCGCGAGACGACGAGACGAAATTCCACCAGATATGACGCGGCCCATCCATCGGCTCGCCGCCGAGGACCATCAGCCGCGATTGGGCAGTCGCGAGGATCGAGATGCGATCTCCAGGACGAAAGACGAGGAGGCGCCCCGCTTCAAAGCGGTCGCCCGCGATGTCGATCTCGCCCGAGGCGATGAACACCGCGCGCTCATCGTAGTGCGCGTCGAGCGGCAACACCGCACCGGGAGCCAGCACCGCCTCTGCATAAAGCGCCGGATGGGGGAACGAGACCGGCGAGCGCCGACCGAACGCCTCGCCCATGACGAGCCTGACGCGCTTGCCCTCGCCTTCGATACGCGGCAGATCGCCAAGGCCGTGATGCACGAAGCCCGGATCCCCCTCCTCGGCATCCTTGGGAAGCGCCATCCACGCCTGGATGCCGAACATGTCGCGGGTTTGCGCCTGAGCCTCGGGGGTCTCGCGCTCAGAATGGACAATACCCCGTCCCGCGGTCATCAGGTTCACCTCGCCCGGCTTGATCACGACCGACGTGCCAAGACTATCGCGGTGCCACATCTCGCCCTGAAACAGGTAGGTAACGGTGGCAAGTCCGATGTGCGGATGCGGGCGAACATCGATACCCTTGCCGATTAAAAATTCGGCGGGCCCCATCTGATCGAAGAAAATGAAGGGCCCGACCATCTGCCGGCCCTGTGCCGGTAGCGCGCGCCGCACCTCGAAGCCGCCGAGATCGCGCGCGCGCGGTACGATGACTTGCTCGATCTGAGCGCATGATCGAGCATCGCCGGGTACCGGGTCGTTGTGAGGTAACGTGCTCATGCGGCGCTCCCATGTCCGTAAGTGCGATGCTATACGCCGTAACATAAGCAACCGGGCGCCTCCGACCAAATCGGTCTGGTCCACACGCGCAGACTGGCACGTCTCCGGCGGCAAGGCTAAGTTCCGCGACAGCGCGGCCGGGCATCAGCATGGGTCGCAATCACGAGCGGGGCATCCCATGAGCATGACCGTCATCGACCGTGCCACCCAGCCGAAGGACGAGTGGCGTCAGGGCGTACTCACGCGCATGATCGCCTCCGCGGCGGTCGGCACCAGACAACTTTGCCTTTTCGAGCAGTGGTGCGATCCCGGACTTGGCGCGCCCGCACACCTGCATGCGGTCGAGGAAATACTCACCGTGCTGGATGGCGAAGCAGAGGTCGTGGTGGAAAACGATCGCCAAGTCGTGACGACAGGACATTCGGTGGTGATCGCCGCAGGTCGTAAGCACAGCTTCAGGAACATCGGCAAGGGGGTGCTCCGGGTACAGGCGATCCTGGCGAGCCCGGTCTTCGAAGCGGCCTACGACGACGCGCGTGAAACACCGCGGCGCTGGCTGCCACCGCTGGACTGAAAGCGGCACGCCCGTCCATGCCGGCCGGGACAGGCCGCCGCGATAGCCAGTGCACCGGACGTCTCCAGGACCATTCCCATGACAGGCAGCATGACGCGCCGCAAGGCCCTGGCCGGAGCAGCGGCCACAACTCTCGGCGCGACTGTCATTTCGCCTTCGGATCTGATCGCCCAAGCCGGGCAAGGCGAAGCGCCCTTGACCTGCACCCTGTTGCTCGTCAACGATATCTATAAAATGGCCGAGGTGAAGGGCCGCGGCGGATTTGCAAGGCTGAACGCGATCGCACGCGCCGAGCGGGCCAAGGGAACACCGCTCCTTTACGCCCACGCGGGTGATATGTTCTCACCCTCGCTGATGTCGGGCTTCGACCAAGGTGCGCACACGGTCGAGCTGCTGAACGTGATGCCCCCTGACGTGTTCGTTCCCGGAAATCACGAATTCGACTTTGGCCCGCAGGTTTATGCAAAACGGCGCGCAGAGTCTCGCTTTCACTATTTCGCAGCCAACCTGAGAGACGCGACCGGCGCCCGGCTCGCCGGCCACGAGGACCGCCGCATTTTCGAATTGGGCCCGCTCAGGGTGGGTGTCTTCGGAGTTGCACTGGCGACGAGCCCGCTCATGTCCCAGACCGCCGACCTTCGCTTTCTCGACGAGATGGCAACGGTACGCGAGCAGTCGAAGGCGCTTCGAGCGGCGGGCGCCGATCTGATCGTCGCGGTCACCCACACCGACTTCGCGCGCGATCTCGAAATCATGCGTTCGCGTCTCGTCGATGTGCTCTTGACCGGTCATGATCACGATCTGCGCATCGTCTACGACAATCGGATCGTCATGGTGGAGAGCGGCGAGGAGGCCGAGACCGTGACGGCGGTCGACATCTATGCCCGCCTCGGCGAGGAGAACGGCCGCCGCCGCGTCGACTGGCACGCGCGCTTCCGCCCGATCGACAGCGCCACGATCACGCCCGACCCCGAGACGCTGGCCATCGTCGACCGGCTGGAGGCCGAGCTCAGTCGACAGCTCGACGTCGTTATCACAACGCTCAGCCGGCCCCTCGACTCTCGATCCTCGGTCGTGCGATCCGAGGAAGCGGCTATCGGCAATCTGGTCGCCGACGCGATTCGCCACGCCACCGGCGCCCAGGTGGCGATCACCAACGGCGGCAGCCTGCGCGGCAATCGCACGTACCCGGCCGGGCATCCACTTACCCGCCGCAACGTGCTGAGCGAGCTGCCGTTCGGTAACCGCACCGTCCTGGTCGCGATCACAGGACGTGATCTCGAGGCCGCGCTCGAGAACGGCGTTTCCGACATAGACAACCGAGGGGGGCGCTTCCCGCAGGTGTCCGGGTTGAGGTTTCTCGTTGACCAGACCGCGCCTCAGGGGCGGCGGATCAAAAACCTCACCCACAGCGGCGCGCCGATCGAAGCCGACGCGACATACACGGTTGCCTCGAACGACTTCCTGCTCGCCGGGGGAGACGGCTACACATCCCTCGGACGCGGCCGCATCCTGATCGGCAAAACCGACGGTCGCCTGCTGGCCGACGTCGTGATGGCCTACATCCGCGCCCTGAAGACGATCGACGCGAAAGTGGAAGGGCGGATCGTACTCGAGTAGACCGGGGATCATAAAGCGATCGGTAAAGCCTTGCGAACGCTCCGGATACGATCCAGGCCCACCTAAGCCCTGTTCCAGCGGAACAGCCGGCCGTCACTCCTCCCAGGGCACCCCGCCCGCATATGTCCGATAGGGCACGCCCGCCAGCCAGCCCGAATCGACCGGCAACAGGATGCCCGTGATCGCGCGTGCCTGGGCCGAGGCGAGAAATGCGATCGCGTCAGCAATGTCCGACGGCTCGGGTAGGTAAGGCAGCGCGTGCACGCCCATGATCTTGCCCATGTCGCGCTCGCCGTCCGCGACCTTCTGGCGGAGCGGGGGCGTCATCACATAAGTTGGGCCGACCGAGTTGACACGGATCGAGTGCCGGCCGAGTTCGACCGCAAGCAGTTGCGTCAGGCGCTCGACCGCGGCCTTGCCGGGGTTGTAGGCCGGCAGCGGCAGCGGCATTCGTGAATTGATCGAGCCGAGTGTGACGATGGCGCCTGCCTTCCGGGCAACCATCCGGCGCGCGAACGACTGACAGGCGTGAAGGGTTCCATTGTAGTTCACCTTCCACATGCGCTCGTGAAAGGCCATGTCCATATCGAGCACGGACTCGGTATTCGGGATCAACCCCGCCGCAGTCACCAGCACGGCAACCGGACCCATCTCCTTCTCGACTGCCTCGCAGCAGGCTTCGACGGCCGCGGCGTCCGCGACATCGCATCGGTAGAACCGGCTGCTCCGGCCACGCCCCGCGATGCTCTTGGCGGTCGCTTCGCCTCCATCCGTGTTGAGGTCGATGACGGCAACGTCATAGCCGTCAGCCGCGAGGCGCTGTGCCGTCGCCGCTCCGATGCCGCTTGCACCTCCGGTTACGGCAGCAATGCGTCTGGTCGTCATGGGTGTTCTCCCGGCTCATTTTGTGATGCCTGAAGGTGTAGGACCTCGCGGTCTCCCAGACCAGGGGGCAGAGCGCCGGCAGAGCAGCGGTCGGCGCAATCACCGGTAGGCGGCTGCTGATCCAATACCGGTCGGCGGCGCCGGCGCCGAAAAAAGCGCGCCGTCTCCCCCTAGCCCGCCATCACCTTCTTCACGGCCGCGGAGATACGGTGACGCACAGCGTGGAAACCCTTCGAGCCTTCGCTCGTCATCCAATTCATCTGCAGCGAGCGGCGCTGGCCCTCGAACGGATGGTGGCCGTGCCAGGAATTGTCCGACCGCTTGAACACCAGAAGCGTGCCGTTGTCGGGCGGAACTTCGGTAACGAAATCGTCCACGTCGCGACCGTTCCGCAAAATGCGGAGCCGGCCGCCATCCTGCTTCCAATCCTCGTTGAGATAGACGAGGACAGTGATGATCTTGTCCTTTGAATCGGTATGGATCTGGCCGTCCTTTGCACGGGTCCATCCACGCAGCGAGAACATCTTCGGCCGTCCGTCGAGCGCAACTTTGAACTTTTCCTCGATTGCGGTCTCGAACTCCGGACCATCCAGTTCCTTGATCACATCACGGATCGCCATACTGTCGTCGAGGCTGTCGATCGGAAAGCTCCCGCCCTTGTCGATGCGCGGATAGCTCGCGTTGATGGCGCGCACGGTCTCGGGCGAGAGAAATCCGGATACGACGACGTAACTGAACGGATCAGTCTCGACCTGTGCCGCCCGCAGCTTGGCAATGTTGAGATGCCCCATCATCGATCCCCTTTTCTCCGTTGCTGTCCCGCTCGCCGCCTTCGCACCGATGCGATCAGCGTGCGGGTCAGGCCTCGGCAGCCAATTTGCCCGAGACCAAGCCGCTCAACATGCCGCGCCTTCGCCGAAAGCGCTCCGCGATGGCCCTTGCAATCTCCGCCGCCGAATCCAACGGCTCGTATGTCCACCCATCGAGAGTTTTAACCTCGCCAGGCAGCGCGCGGGTGGCGCCATAGCGCCGCAGAGACTCGTGAAACCGAGTGAATTTGGCACTGCCGCCCGATGGCTCGAACACATAAACCGGCCGCCCTGTGACCAACGGCTCGCCCGTCATGTTGACGCTATCGCCCGTCACGACGAAGAGATCGGCATGTGCCAGAAATGCTGGATAAGGATTTTCCCCGGCACCATCCCAGAAGAAGCGGGGGGCCCCCTCGGTGGCGCGCAGCACCGCTCGCACAAGGCGCTGATGGCTGCGGCGCGACGGCGTTATGAGGAAGCTCGCACCGAGCCGCGCGATCGACGCGATCGAAGCCTCGAGCCGATCGTCGTCTGCGTCGGTGAACCTGTAGACGGCGTTCTTACCGCCGAGAACGACGGCAATGCGCGGACCAGGCAGCGCCGCGATCGCCTCCGGCGCGCGGGCGCGCAACGCAGCGACGCGCTCGGGCGAAAACGTGTGGGGTGCGGTAAGCGTCGAGATGACGTTGGCGCCACGCCGGCGATCATGCTCGGGGACCCAGATCAGATCAGCCGTGCGTGCGCTCGTTTTCGGGTCCTGGAGAACGACGGTGAAGGTCGATACTCCCGCATGCCGGCGCAGCGTGCGGATGTAGGGAATGCTGAGGCGGCCCGTGGCGATCGCGATATCCGGCCACGGTGGCGCCAGGAGTTTGCCGACGCCGACACCGTCGCGCGGATCGGGCGGGCCGTAAGGCGCAGCCAACCGCCAAATGCCGCGTGGGCCGACCTGCTTCAACTCCCACGAAACGCCCAGCGCCTCGGCCACGCCCTCGGCCTGCACCTTCATGCCCGCTTTGTCGTCCGTGATCAGCCAAGCCCTCAGGCCGGCGAGCGGCCGCGTCATGGTGTATTCTCCGAAGGATGAGACCTATGATTCTCGCAACCGGCACGCGACTCGCACACGTGGTTCGCAATTGTCTTCGACGACCGAAGCGCGCCGTGCTTGAACAACCTCTCGATCCGATGACCTTGTTTTGCCTGGGAGGCACTATCGCCGATGCGCGCGCGTCTCGATGCTACCGATTGGCGCATCCTGAAAGAGTTGCAGACCGATGGCCGCCTGACGAACGTCGCGTTGGCGCAGCGCGTCGGCCTTTCGCCACCGCCATGCCTGCGGCGCGTCCAGGCGCTCGAAAGGGCCGGCTTTATCCGCGGCTATCACGCGGTCCTCGACGCCGGCCTGATCGGCTTCGAGGTGGTGGCCTTTGCGATGGTCACGCTGCGGGCCCAGGGAGAGCCGGAACTGCGGGAATTCGAGCGCCGGCTGTTGACCTGGCCGATCGTGCGCGAGGCCCACATGCTGGCAGGCGACGCCGACTACATGCTGAAATGCGTCGCAACGGACATGGTGAGCTTCCAGTCGTTCGTGCTGGACCAACTGACGGCCCTGCCCAACGTGGCCAGCGTCAAGACGACCGTCGTACTGCGCGAAGCAAAGCGCGAACCGGGCGTACCGATCGAGAAAGGTCGGTAGCCGATCAACAAAGGCGCACCGCGAGGATCCATGCCGTCACGAAAATCGGCGACAGCGCCGTCGAGATGACCACCGCGGTCGAGATGAAGTCGGCCTCCATCCTGTATTCCGCGGCAAAGATCGTGATCAGTACGCCAACCGGCGTCGAAGCGGCGACCACGATCACGGTTGTCACGTCCGCTCCAAGCCCCATGATGTGGCAGATCCACCAGGTGAGCGCGGGTGCGACAAGAAACTTGAGGAAAAGTACGAGCGTCTGCGGTCCCCACTCGATCCGGCCGATGCGTGACGCCGCCACCTGCGCACCCAGCGTATAGAGCGCGAGCGGCGTGAAGATCGATCCGAGAAACTGCATCGGCTGGCCGATAAGCGTTGGCAGCTCCACGTCGAAGCCTCGCAAGCCCAGACCCAATACGATCGACGGTATCATCGGCGTTTCGAAGGCAGACTTCAGCTTGTCGAACGGGCGCCCTCCGGCCGGCGCCATGATCCAGACGCCAACCGTCGTGGTGAGGATGGCCATGAGCGCGGCCATCACCGATTGATGGATCAGGTAGTCCGATCCAAAGGCGAGCTGGGTGACCGGCACGCCAAAAAATCCGACATTTGCATAGGCCGCACCTAGGCCCATCATGGGCCCCAGCGACGGCCGCATGCGCAACGCCATCGCCATCAACCAGCCAAGCGGAATGATCATCAGGAACTGCACGATGCCCATGTAGACCACGGGCCAAATAACCGAGATCGGCTGGCGCCCACTCGACAGGAAATGCACGAAGAACGCCGGCATGACGACATAAACCTGGAGACGGTTCAAGGTGCCGACATCGAGTTTCAATCTCGATTGCATGGCATAGCCGAGCACCACCAGCACGATGATCGGCAACGTCACCTTGGTCAAAATTTCCTGGAACAGTTCCATGTGCCCGCGAACCTGATCGCGGTTCCCCGCCACCGGCGATTGTCTCCACGATGCTCGGGGCGAGGGCAAGGCAGAACTCGCGTTGCATGCCCACTTGTGGCGTCCCGCCGCCACACGGACCGCCGCGCGGCCGAGCCAGGCGCGTGCTTCGATTTGGCACGTGACAAGCGATCCCCCGTGACGCCTTGCCTCCTAGGGACGGGTGAATTCCGAGTGCTACTGGGGGTGAATAGCAAGATGCCACGCACCCTCGCCTGACAAACCGATGCGTGCCGGCACCGAGCGAAGGGGGAAGTTTGAGATGTCCAAGCACACCGAAGCGATCACGACGGCGCTCCTTGGCAGCATCGCGGCCTCGGAGAAACATCCGCAGCCCTATCCACATTGGCTGCTCAAGCAATGCCTCCCCGCCGATGTGGCAGACGACCTGACCGAGCTGCCATTCCCCGCACCCGCGCTCGGCGGCGTGTCCGGAAAACGCGAGCTGCACAATGCGACGAGGACGTATTTCGACGTCGAGAACCAGGCCGCCTTTCCCGTGATCGCGGCGTTCGCGGAAGCGTTCCAGTCCCCGCGCGTCACGCAGCGCATCGCAAGTCACTTCGGCACCAGACTGGGCGGCAGCTACCTGCGGCTCGAATATGCTCAGGACACCAACGGCTTCTGGCTCGAGCCGCACACCGACCTCGGCGTCAAAGTGTTCACCATGCTGCTCTATCTGTCGAAGCCGCCGAGCCACGCCGACCTCGGCACCGATATCTACGACGCCGACAAGCGTCACATCGGTCGTTCGCCGTTCGCACAGAATTCAGCGATGGTTTTCGTGCCGTCGAATGACACCTACCACGGGTTCGAGCCGCGTCAGATCGAGGGCGTGCGCAAGTCGATCATCATCAACTACGTGACGAACGAGTGGCGGGCGCGCGAGCAGCTATCGTTCCCCGATGCCCCGATCGCGGCATAGAAAAACACACTCCACCCTTGCAACCTGCCGCCATTGCCGGTTAGCCTTTCTAGATCGCCGCAAGCACGCGCGTCCGTCACGCGTGCAAAAACAAACAAACAGGTCGGCGCTAGAACAGGGAGGATGTCGTGCAAACGACGCAAGTTTTGCTGAGCCTATGCTCGTGCATGAAGGCGACGCGCCGGATAGTCGCGTGGATCGGGGCCATCGCTGTCGGCCTTCCCGCTCTGGCCGCGCCGGCGCACGCGCAGGCCAAGCACGTTTTCAACTTCAACATTTTTGGACCGAAACGGGCGGTGACCGCCGGCATTGAAGCCATGGCCGATTTTTTTGCGAAGGAGGGCGGCGGACAGGTCGAAATCCGCATCGCATATGGCTCGGCGCTCGGTCCTGAAAAGCAAACGCCCGAGGCGATTCGCGCGGGCGGCTACGAAGGCGGACAGATGTGCACCGGCTATGCGCCGAACAAGTTTCCGCTGACGAACGTGATGGAGCTGCCCTTCTTGCCACCGCGCAAGCTCGAGGATCGGATCAAGGTCGACGAGGCGGTCTATGCGCACCCCCTGTCCGTCAAGGAAATGGCCGACCGCTGGGGTATCATGTATTTCGGCCCGACGGCGTTGCCGAGCTACGAATTCATGGGTAATCGCAGAATCGCGAAGCCAGAGGACTTCAATGGCGTGAAGGTCCGCATTTCCGGCCTCAACGCAAAAGCCCTGCAGAAATTCGGTGCCGTGCCTGTGGTGGTCACGGCGCCGGAAGCCTATACCGCGCTCGAGCGTGGCACGATCGACAGCTTCGGCTTTCCGTATGCCTACAGCTTCGGTGCCTATAAGCTGCACGAGGTTTCGAAGTACGTCACCGAGGGCATCGCACTCAACGGTTTCATGTGTTTCCAGGGCATCTCGATCAAAGCCTGGAGCACTGTGCCGGAGTCTATCCGGGCCAAGCTGCCGCAAGCGCGCGAGGCCGCGAATGTCGCGCTGCTGAAGGCTTATGCCGCCGCGGACGCCAAGTGGATACCGATTTTCCACGAAAAGCTGGAAGTCGACACGTTCACACCGGAGATGCGCAACAAGCTCGTTGCCGGCGCAAGTGAGCTCTGGGAAGACTGGGTCAAAGAGCAGGAAGCGGCCGGACAAAAGGGCCGCGAGATGCTCGACTTCGTCAAGGCCGAGGTGGCCAAGCACAAGAACTGAGCGCGTGCTCAAGCTGCGATCGGGTGGCCCACTTGCACGAGCTTATCCTTTTATTGGGTGTGGTTGTGGCCTGCATGGTGGCGGCCACACTGCTCTTCGGCATCATCAAGCCGGCGGTCTATGTTCTCGAGCAGATCCTTCTCTATTGCTCGGTCGCGATCATACTCGTCGTGATGCTGTTCGTGGGCGCCGAGGTGATGATGAGGTACGGTTTCAACGCTCCGATCCCCGGTCATCTCGAGGGTTCGGAGCTGTTGATGCCGATCATCGTCTTCCTCGCCATCTCATACGCTCAGCGTGAACGCGCGCACGTCGGCATGGATCTCGCAATCGAGATGATGCCCGACAACGCACGCCGCATCCTCCAGGTGACGACGCTGCTCATCAGCGTGATCGTGTGTGCGGTCCTCGCATGGTTCAGCGGCAAAGCGGCCTATCTGCTATGGCTGTACGACGATGTCACGATGACGCCGCCGTACTTCAAGACGTGGCCGGCACAGGCGTCGATCAGCGCCGGCTATGGCCTACTTTCGTTCCGACTGTTCCTCCAGTCTCTTGCCGGGATTGCGCCCGATCGATTTCCGGACGAGCCCATCGAGGGCACCCCCGAGCCACACATGGAATAGGCCCCTCGGCCGGCCCCGAGCCCTTTGCGAGACCTTGTAAATGGACCCCATCACGCTCGGCTACATTTCGCTTGCGGTGCTCACGCTGCTGCTCGTTTCCGGCCTTCGAATCGCGTTCGCAACGGCGATCTGTGGTTTCCTCGGCTTATTGGTTCTGCGTGGCTACGATTCGGCGGCGGCCCTCTCTGCGCAAACCATATACGGACACCTCACCAACTATAATCTGCTGGTCCTGCCGCTCTTCATTGCGATGGGGTTCTTTGCCTACCATGCCGGCATCACGCGCGACCTCTACTGGGCGGCGCGGCAGTGGCTCGGCCATTGGCCCGGCGGGCTTGCCATCTCGACCATCGTCGGCTGCGCCGGCTTCGCCGCTGCCTGCGGGGCATCGACGGCGTCTGCTGCGGTGATGGGCCGGGTCGCGCTGCCGGAACTCAAGCGCTTCGGCTACGACAACAAGGTTGCGCTGGGATGCGTCGCCGCCGGCGGCACCATGGCGATCATGATTCCGCCGTCGGTGCTGATGGTTGTCTATGGCTTCATCGCCGAGGAATCGATCGGCGCGCTGCTGCTCGCCGGCATCTTGCCGGGTTTGCTGCAAGCGACGAGCTACGTGATCATGCTGCTCGCGCGGTTCAAGGCCAACCCTGCGCTCGGCCCACCGATCGCGCGCGTCGGCTGGGGCGAGCGTTTTGTATCGCTGAAGGGCGCTTGGGGCATGCTTCTGCTCATGATGCTCGTCATGGGCAGCATGTACACGGGCATCGCGACGCCGACCGAGGCCGCCGGCGTCGGAGCCATCGGGGCGATGCTGATTGCCATCCCGCGCATTTCGTTCGCGGACTTCGGCGGTGCCCTGGTCGAAACAGCGAGAACAACCGCGATGATCTTCGCGATCATCGCCGGTGTGCTGATTTATGTGCATTTTCTGGGCTTCACCGGCATGCCGGCCGCGATCGCCGATCAGATCGTGCACCTCAACATGCCGCCCGTGGTGATCCTGATCGGCATCATGGTTCTCTATCTGGTACTCGGCATGTTCCTCGACGGCATCGGCATGATCCTGCTGACCGTGCCGATCATCCTGCCGACGATCAAGACGCTGGGCATCGACCCCATCGTATTCGGGGTTCTCGTCGTTCGCATGGTCGAGATCGGGCTCATCACGCCGCCCGTGGGTCTCAATGTCTACGTACTGAAGGGTGTCGCCACCGACGTCCCGATGCAGGACATTTTCAAAGGTTGCGGTTGGTTCGTCGCCGTCGATCTGGTCAACGTCGCGCTGCTGATCACCTTTCCGCAGATCATCCTCTGGATCCCTCACGCCATGTTCAAGTAGCTCGCTCAGACGCCGAGTTCGCGGCGAACCTCGAACACCTCCATGATGCGCGCGCCCTTGTGCGGGCCATCGCACACGAACTGCCACTTGCCCTCCGAGTAGGTGTCGCAAAGCTTGACGCCCTTGATCAGCACCCAATGGCCCTCCTTGCCCTTATGGATGGCAAGGATGTAATGCGCCCAGGCATTGCGCGGCTTTTGCATCCAGCCCCAAACGTTCGGCCGCTCTTTGCGCGCGAGGTGCGTGTAGCTTTCCTTGAGATCCATGCGATAGCCGAACCGTGCGAGGGCCGAAGCCACTTCGTCCGTGTTTGTGCCCTTGACAATCGATTTGGCGTTCGTGTCGAGCGCGCGGCCGGCGCGGATCTCATCTTCGATGCGGGAGATCGGATACCCGGTGATCGCAGAAACCACGAATGGGCCGCAAAACGCAACGCGGCCGGTATCATTGTTGACCTCGTTCAATGACGATGTGAGGCGCGCGGAAAATCCTGCATTTGCCCGCATGGCTCGATATCCGGAAGGTGCGCTGGTTGGTTAATGGAATCTTTCCATTGAAGTCTTGAAGAAGCGTTAAATCTCGGCGCATCCTCCGTCCCAACAGGGAGGATACCGGCATGGCGAAAAAGACCAAGGCAGCACCCAAGGGGAGCGGCAAAGGCGGGGACGGTGAAACGCTTCCTCCCGGCCAACGCGCCAGCCGCGGCTACCTGCGTGGGCTGCAGAACTACGGAGACCCCGACTTCTCGGTCTATCTGCGCCGCGCCTTTGCCCGCTCCATGGGCTACTCGATGGACGAGCTTTCACGCCCTGTGATCGGCATCGCCAACACCTACAGCCGCTTCAACCCCTGCCATCGCCATTTCCCGGAGCTGGTCGACGCGATCAAACGAGGCATTCAATCGGCCGGCGGGCTCGCACTCGAGTTCCCGACCATCTCGGTGCACGAATCCACGTTGCAGCCGAATTCGATGAAGTTTCGCAACCTGATGGCCATGGACACCGAGGAGATGGTCCGAGGCCAGCCGATGGACGCCGTCGTCTTGATGGGTGGCTGTGACAAGACCGTTCCGGCCCAGCTCATGGGTGCAGCCAGTGCCGGCAAGCCCGCGATCCAATTGATCGGCGGGCCGCAGATGACGGGCCGCTACCGCGAACACAGAGTAGGTGCCTGCACGGACTGCCGGAAGTTTTGGGTCGAGTATCGCGCCGGGCGCATGTCGAAGCCGCAGATCGAGGAGGCCGAGGGACGGCTCGTGACCACCGCCGGCACGTGCGCCGTGATGGGCACCGCCTCGACCATGGCCGCCATCGCGGAGGCGATCGGCATGACCTTGCCCGGAACGGCCGCAATCCCAGCCGTTCACGCCGATCGCATCCGCGCGGCCGAAGCGACTGGCGCAGCCGCGGTCCAGCTCGTCCACTCGAATCTGACACCCGATCAGATCATCACCCAAAAATCGCTCGACAACGCCACCCGCGTCCTGCTCGCGCTCGGCGGATCGACCAACGGCGTCGTGCATCTGGCGGCCATTGCCGGCCGGCTCGGTCTGTCACTCGATCTCAACCGGTTCAACGAGCTGTCGGATACGACGCCCGTGCTGGCGGCTGTGAAACCAGTGGGCGACACCTACTACATGGAAGATTTCTATGCAGCGGGCGGCATCGGCGCGGTCATGCGCGAGCTGAAACCGCTCCTGCATCTCGATTGCATGACGGTAGCCGGTGAGACGCTCGGCGACAGGCTCCAGGCGGACGAGGCGATCTGGGTCGATCGCCGCGTCATTAAGACGGCGTCCGATCCAATCGAGCCGGAAGGCGGCCTGGTCGCACTCTTCGGGTCGCTCGCGCCAGGCGGTGCCATCATCAAGCGCTCGGCGGCCACGCCCGCACTTTTCGAGAAGACGGGACGCGCCGTCGTCTTCACGGGTCTCGACGACATGAATGCGCGTGTGGACGATCCAGACCTCGATGTGACGGAGGACGACTTTCTCGTGCTCCAGAATGTGGGTCCGGCGTCCCCGGCGGCCATGCCGGAGGCAGGTTTCCTGCCCATCCCGAAGAAGCTCTTGCAAAGAGGTATCAAGGACATGGTGCGGATGTCGGATGCGCGCATGTCTGGTACGGCCTACGGCACGATCATACTGCACATCGCACCGGAATCGTGGATCGGGGGACCGCTGTCGCTGGTGCGCACCGGCGACATGATCAAGCTTTCGGTCAAAGAGCGCCGGCTGGACCTTCTCGTCGATGAGGCCGAGTTGCACAAGCGTCGGGAAGTCTGGGCGAAAGTGGCACGTCCGTTGCCCGAGCGCGGCTACGACCGGCTGTTTCGCGAGAGCGTACTCCAAGCGCCACAAGGAGCCGATTTCACCTTCCTCGTCAAAGACGGCGGCAAGCAGAACGCCTGAGCCCTGGGAGCGCCGCATCGGCGTTTACGGTTTCTTTGCCTCTGCGGCTGATTTCGCGGCCATCAGTCCGATCGTCGGGCGGCCGCGTTGGGAGTTGGCTGCCAAATTGCAGGCATCTTGCCGGATGGCCGCAGGCATAGAGGCAGAATATGGACAGGGTCGACGTCGCAGTCGTAGGCGGAGGCGTTGCAGGATCGCTGGCGGCACTTATGCTCGGCCGAGCAGGCTACCGGGTGTGCTTGATCGACCCGGTTCGTCCTCGGGGCACGGAATTCAGGTGCGAAAAACTCGAGCACGCACACGTGCAAGCATTGCAGCAGGCCCGCTTGGCCGACGAGATCCTGCCCGGGACGCTCCGCTACGAAGGCATCTGGATCGGCCGCCACGGCAAGCTTGCCGAGCGCCGCAACGTCGTCGAGTTCGGCATCGACTATGCGGGCTTGGTCAACAGGTTGCACCAGCTCCTTCCGGACCGGGTCTCGGTTCTGGACGACAAGGTGATCGAGGCTGACATCGTCGGCCGAAGCATGCATCGCCGTCTGCACCTGGCGGGCGGAGGACAGATCGATGCCCGGCTCGTCGTGCTCGCAACGGGTTCGAACGCCGACGCGCTGGCGACATTCGGCTACACGCAGCGCATGGTCCGGCGTTGCCATTCGATCTCGATCGGTTTCGACCTCGTCCCGGGGAACACCCGCCTCGCGAACCTGGGCGCACTGACATGGTTCGGCGAGCGCCCCCGGGATCGGATCGCCTATCTGACGATCTTTCCGTTAGCCGGCCGCTTGCGGGCCAACCTGTTCGTTTATCGGCAGACCGACGACACCTGGCTTCGCGAATTCCGGGCACGCCCATCCGCGGTTCTCGCCGACAGCCTTCCCGGCTTTACCCGGACCATCGGCACACTCGATATTTCCGGTCCCATACGCTTTCGATCGATGGATCTGGTCGATACCGAGGCGAAGCCGCAGCCCGGCGTCGTACTTGTCGGTGATGCGTTCGGCACGGCATGCCCAGCCAGCGGAACCGGCGCCAGCAAGGCCATGATCGACGTCGAGCGCCTGTGCAATATCCATGTCCCTCGCTGGCTCGGTTCGGATGCGGTGGGGCCGAGCCAGATCGCGGCATTCTATGGCGACCGCGAAAAACAACTGAGCGATCGGCATTCACGCAAGGTATCGCTGTTCGCGAGACGGATAGCACTCGAAGAGGGCGGGCTGTGGACGGCGCTGCGATGGGCGCGGGCGGCAGCCTCACGCAGCCGCCGCCTCTTGCCTCGGACGAACGACCACGCCGGCCAGCTCGCGGAAGTGCCGACCTCCGCCACCCATTGAGCGGGCGCCCCGCCGGGCGTTACTTGACAGCGCTTGCGCGTGGTCCCTATATCCGGCCTCGCAAGGCGGGATAGCTCAGGTGGTTAGAGCGAAGGTCTCATAATCCTTAGGTCGGCGGTTCAAGTCCGCCTCCCGCTACCACTCGCTCAGCTGCGACGCGGCCTCACGCACACGTACGGCGGTATACCGGAAAGCTACATCAGAGCAGCACGGTCGGGGGTAAGTTCGGCATTTGGCTGTGCCGAGGGTCGATCCGATCATCATGCTGGCAGCTCGTATCCGACCGCCTGCTCGATCTCGATCGTGCGCTTCACCGCGGGGCGATGCATCATGCGCCGATAGTGGTCTTCGAGGGATGGAAACGCCTCCGGCGAAGGCTTGAGCGAGTCGCGCATCCTCCAATACAGCCGAAACAGATGGATGTCGGCGATGGTGTACCTGTCTGCTGCCGCCCACTCTCGGTTGCCGAGGCGCCGGTCCGCGATGCCATAGACGTGGTAGGCGCGGTCGGCACCTTCCTGTCGGCCGGGGTGCAGAGCAGAGGCGATGAACGACATCCACGAGACGACCTGCGCCTGGCTGTCCACATCTTGCGGCCAAAGCCCGGCCCAGGGTGCCGACTTGGCAATGAAGTAGAGGATAGCCCCGACCTCCGTCAGCGGTTGCCCGTCGATCAGGAGCAGGGGCACTTTGCCTGCCGGATTCATCGCCAAGAACGAGGCGGTACGCTGCTCCTTCTTCGCGAATGACGTGGGCCTGCCCTCGAAGAGCAGGCCCGTCTCGTGAAGCGCAATATGCGGAGCCATCGAGCTCGAGCCGGGGGCAAAATAAATAACCAGCCTCAGCTCGCCTCCTCTCGGCACTACCCCTCTTTCGCGTCCTTGGCCGGCGCCTCGTTGGGGATACCGTACATGAGCGACGACGGGATCATCTCGACCAGTTCGTCGACGTCGAACATGCCGCCATCGTCCCACTTGAAGATCGAGCGCTTGGCCTCGCCATAGTAGTAGGTGTGGTAGTGCCCCTTCTCCGCGTGGAAGATCTGGCCGTTCACGTCCTTGGCAGCATCCGTGCACAAATAGGCGACCATCGGAGCAATGTACTCCGGGCCCGGCATCGCCATGCGCTGCTCGTAGTCCTTCTGCGTCATCAGGCCGTTCTCGACGCGCCGCTTCCAGTTGGCGATGACCGCATCGTTGACGGTCATGCGGGTCGCCGCGAACGGGCACATGGCGTTGGCCGTGATGCCGTACTGGCCAGCCTCGCGGGCGATGGTACGCGTCAGCCCGATGATGCCGGCTTTGGCAGCGGCGTAATTGCATTGCCCTACGGAGCCCTTGAAAGCATCCGACGAGAAATTCACGATGCGCCCGAACCGCTGGTTGCGCATCATCTTGGTGGCGTGCGTGCACATGTTCCATGTGCCCTTGAGATGCACGCCGATGACGAGGTCGAAATCTTCCTCGGTCATGTTCCAGATCATGCGCTCGCGAAGCATGCCGGCCGTGTTCACGATGAAGTCGATTTTGCCATAGGTCTCGGCACAGGTTCGAACCATGCGTCCCGCGGCCTGGTAGTCCGCGACCGAATCGCGATTGGCCGTCGCCTTGCCGCCCGCTTTGACGATCTCCTGCACCACCAGTTCGGCGGAATCGTCCTTGTCCTGCTGACCTTCGCGACCGGCGCCGACGTCGTTGACGATGACGCTCGCCCCCTGCTCCGCCATGAGCAGCGCCACGGCACGTCCGATGCCGCGGCCCGCGCCTGTGACGATGCCGGCTTTACCTTCCAAATTTTTCATCGTGGCGTCTCCCGATCGTTGTGGCATCGCCAATCGTAGTCGTCCCGGGCGGGGGCTGTCACGTGTTGCGGATATTTGGCCATCGCCGCCTCGCCCGGCCGCCGCCGCAGTGGCAGGCAAAGGAACCTACGCCCCCTCTGGTCTGTTACAGGCGCCGAAGCGGGAGACGTCGCGGTGACAAGCGTGCGCAATGCCGAAGCAGACAACGCCACCACCGAACGCGACCTCCGCCGCCGCCGCGTCTCCGCGTTCTTCAGAAGCGCGCTCCGCTTCTGGAGGGCCGAGAAGCGGGCCCACGCCTGGACGCTGACCTTCGGCATCCTCGCCATCATCGGCGCCGGCCTCGTGACGGCCTACGCGATGAACTTGTGGAACCGTTCGATCTTCGACGGTCTGCAGCAGCGCGATCCGTCCCGGGTCGCCTGGCTGTCGATGGCTTACTTCGTGATCCTCGCAGCGAGCGTGGCTTTGAGCGTCGCGCAGGTCTATTTGCGCATGAAGCTACAGCGGCGTTGGCGCGTCTGGCTCAGCGGCAACGTGATCGATCGATGGCTGAGCCGGGGTCGCTACTATCAGCTCAATCTGGTCGTCGGAGACCATGCCAACCCGGAGGCGCGGATCGTCGACGACATCCGCCAAGCAACCGAAGCTCCGGTCGATTTCGTCAGCGGCATCGTCCAGGCCCTGCTTTCCGCCATTACTTTCATCTTCGTGCTCTGGCATCTCGGCGGAGCGCTGGATCTGTCGTTCACGGGCTACCATATCGAGGTGCCGGGATTTCTCGTCGTTGCGGCATTGCTGTATGCGCTGATCGCGAGCGGCGCCATGGTCGTGATCGGACGGCGCTTCATCAAATCGTCAGAAGACAAGAACCAGGCCGAAGCGGAATATCGCTACGTGCTGACGCGGTTGCGCGAAAACGGGGAA
>JBFWXN010000040.1:0-43292 GCA_050187415.1 Hyphomicrobiaceae bacterium
CTGCCATCGACGATCACGACTACGAGACGAAATTGAAGGCCATGCGACGATTCTTCGAGGAAGGCGACAAGGTGAAGATCACCTTGCGGTTCCGCGGTCGCGAGATGGCCCACACAGACCTCGGCATGCGGGTGCTCCAGCGCGTGAAGTCGGACACTGAAGGCGTGGCCAAGGTCGAGTATGAGCCGAAGTTCGAGGGCCGCAATCAGATGATCATGATCCTGGCGCCGAAGTAGCCCGCACCATCGGCGCGCCGGCAGGCGATTTCAATGGACCCGCGCCGATCGGGCAGCAGTATTGAAGCGAAGGCAATCGTTGCGCGGGAGAGGAGGGATGCACCTTCCTCTCCTATTGCACGCGCACGAACCATTGTCGTGCCGCCGACTTCCCGCATAGAGTGCCGTTGGCGGCGTGCTGAAGCGCTGCCGCAGGGCTGGTGATGGCCAGCATCTCGTGTCGGCAGGTGGCCCCCATGATCCGAAACGAACCCTATTGGTGGGAGGCGGCGCCGCCTTCGTATCTGCCACAGGCCGAAGTCCTGGGGCGCTGTGACGTGGTTGTCGTCGGCGCGGGCTATACCGGCCTGTCTGCGGCTCTCACTTTGGCTCGCGCCGGTCGCAGCGTGCAAGTTTTCGACCGCATGCGCCCGGGTGAAGGTGCTTCGACGCGTAACGGAGGCATTGCTTCAGGCAACCTGCGTCACAGCTTCGCCGAGCACGAGCGCCGCTTCGGCCGCGAGCGTGCCGAAGGCATCGATCGTGAAGGAAAACTCGCTCGCGACGATCTGCACCGGTTCATTACCGAAGAGAAGATCGATTGCGACTTCAAGTTGACAGGGCGGTTTACCGGCGCCTCGCAGCAGAAAGATTACGACAACCTTGCGCGCGAGGCGGATCGGCTCGGAAGGACGCTTGGCATCGACGCCTTTGCCGTCTCCCGCGCCGAGCAGCGCGACGCGATCGGTACCGATTTCTACCATGGCGGCCTTGTTCGAAAGGACATCGGCGGACTGCATCCGGCTAAGTTTCACGCCGGCCTGCTGCGGCTGGCGCTCGAGGCCGGCGCGCGCGTTCATGGCGAGACACCGGTCGCGGGCATGCGCTCCGATGGCAGCGGATACGAGGTCGAGACGTCTCGGGGGCGCATCCGGGCGGCGGACGTGATCGTCGCAACGAACGGGTATACCGACCAGGTCGATTCATGGCTTCGGCGTCGCATGATTCCCGTGCGCAGCCGCATCATAGCGACCGCCCCGATCTCGGAAAATCTCATGCGTGAGCTCTGCCCGAAAGGTTACATGATGGGCGAGACCAGGGCACTCCACTACTACTTCAGGCCCTCGCCCGACGGCACCCGCATCCTATTCGGCGGTCGCGACGGCACCATCGCCGGCGATCCACAGTGGCCGACCGAGAGCCTCAGGCGTGCCCTGCTCGACATCTTTCCGTTGCTCGAAGACGTACCGATTACCCATAGCTGGTTTGGTCACGTTGCCATGAACCGCGACATGATCCCGCGCATTTTCACGAAGAACGGCGTACGCTATGCGGCAGGCTACTGTGGCTCGGGCGTCGTCTGGGCCCGCTGGGCGGGCCAGAAGGCAGCGCTTACGCTGATGCGCCATCCTGATGCCACATCGGCACTCGATTTCCGCCCACCCAAGGCGGTGCCCTTCTACACCGGTCAGCCCTGGTTCATGCCAGCCGTGTTTGCGTGGTTCGCAGCAAAGGACCGCATCAATCATCCACGCCGCAGACCGGCCAAGTCACGGTCCGCCGGCCCCTGATAGCGAGGCGATTGACCGCGCGTGTCGACCACACCTGCCCCTGAGCCGGCCGAGGCTCGACCGCTAACCGAGCCCATGGGCGCGTGGCAAGCATATACGCGCGCGCTGGCGATGCTCGCCTCGGAACGCTGGCTGGCGGTCGCGCTGATCGTCTCTGGTATGGCCCTCGCCATAATCCAGGTCGTCGAGCAGCAGCTTTACGGTGCCGTCGTCACGGCGCTTTCGAAAAACGAAAGCGTCTTCGGCCTGATCGGGCTGTGGGCCGCCCTGGGCTTCGTCGGCATCCTCGCCAGCGTTGTCATTGCGGTCGCCTCCGACCGCCTGTCCCATCGCCGCCGCCTCGCCGCCATGGGTGACGCATTCGAGCGCGCCATCACGATGCCGATCAGCTATCACGCGCGCAAAGGCTCGGGCGCCGTCGTGCGGACCATCCTGGCGGGCACCGATGCCCTGTTCTGGCTCTGGTTATCGTTCCTGCGCGAGCAATTGACGGCCGTGATCGGCATCCTCTGGTTGGTGCCGACGGCCATCACTCTCGACTGGCGCATGGCCTCTATTTTGGCCGCGCTGGCCTTGCTCTACGTGCTCTTGAACGTGTTCGTGGTCGAGAAGACGACGACCGGCCAGACCGCCGTCGAGCAATTCCACAATAACGTCTACGGGCGGGTCGGCGACGTCCTGGGCAACGTCACAGTGGTCCAGAGCTATCACCGGCTCGGAGCCGAACTGCAGGCCATGCGTGACATCATGGGGCAGCTTCTCGCCGCTCAGTACCCGGTACTGACGTGGTGGGGGCTCCTGACCGTCCTCACCCGGTCGGCCGCGACGATAGCCATGGTCGCGATATTCCTGGTGGGAGCGCTACTGGCCTCGCGAGGCGAAATCACCGTTGGCACCATCGTCACTTTTGTCGGTTTCGCCACTCTGATGATCGGCAAGCTCGATCACATCTCGGGATTCATCGTCCGGGTGAATCAGCAGGCGCCGACCCTCGGTACATTTTTCGAGCTGATGGATGCCCGTGCGACTGTGATCGATAAGCCGGGCGCTCGACCCTTACAGGCGGTTGGCGGCGAGGTCAGGTTCGAGGACGTCTCGTTTCGCTACGGACCCGGGTCGCAGGGCGTGTTCGATCTCGACATCCTGGCACGGCCGGGCGAGACGGTAGCCCTCGTCGGCCCGACGGGTTCCGGCAAGACGACGACACTGGCCTTGCTGCAAAGGATCCGCGAACCGGATGCCGGCTGCATCTCGATCGATGGCCACAACATTGCCGATGTCTCCCTTGGCTCGCTGCGGCAGGCCGTGGCCGCCGTTTTCCAGGACGCGGGCCTCTTCAATCGCACGATCGCCGAGAATATCCGCGTCGGCCGGTCCAACGCGACCGACGAGGAAGTCGAGCGCGCCGCCCGCCTCGCGGAGGCGCATGACTTCATCATGCGAAAACCCGAAGGCTACAAGTTCGTCATCGGTGAGCGCGGCGCCTCCCTGTCGGGAGGCGAGCGCCAGCGCGTAGCCATTGCGCGCGCCATCCTGAAGGATGCGCCGATCCTCATCCTCGATGAGGCGACCAGCGCGCTCGACGCGACGACGGAAGCTCGCATCAAGCGAGCCCTGGATACGCTGCGCAAGGGTCGCACGACATTCATCATCGCCCACCGTCTGTCGACCGTGGCCAACGCCGACCGCATTCTGGTCCTCGAAGAGGGTCGGATCGTCGAGCGCGGCCGCTACCGCGAGTTGGTCGCCAAGGGTGGGCTCTTTGCACGGCTGGTTTCCGAGGGCGGCTTCACCGTTCCCGAGGAAGACCCCGCAACGACCGAGACCAGCCCCGCCAGTCCATGATCGGTTGCGCACGCCGAAAGGCAGCGAATGGGCACCCCTCAAGTCGCGGCGGACTATTGTTTTCCGTTGCCGGGCGCCGGGCGAATTCCGGTCTCCTTGTCGACTTCCGACTTGAGCGCGGGATCGACGAACTCCACCTTGGCGGCCTGACGCAGGCTCTGTCCGATCTCCTGTGCTCGCCGATGCACCAGCGTCGCGATGATGCGATCTTTGATCCTGTCGAACGGCGGCGCGCCGCGTTGCCGCTTGTCCTCGACCTTGATCAGGTGCCAGCCGAACTGGCTCTGAACCGGCAATGACACCTCGCCCTTGTCGAGCTTGAACGCGGCCTCCTCGAATTGCGGCACCATCCGGCCTCGGGTGAAGTATCCGAGATCGCCGCCGTCGTCCTTGCTGCCCGGATCTTTGGAGAACTGCTTCGCCAACTGCGTGAACTCGGCGCCGTGAGCGATCTTCTCGTAGAGTTCCTTGGCCTTGTCCTCGCTCTCGACGAGAATGTGCCGGGCGCGCACTTCTTCCTGCGCCGGCGTCGCGGCCACCTGGGTATCGTAAAACTTTTTCGCGTCCGCTTCGCTCACGGATCCTTTGACGGAATGATCGAAATAGCTGTCCCGCATAGCGCGGCGATCCCAGTAGCGGCGGCGCTCGTCGAAACGCTGCCCGCTCCCAAGATGTTGTTTCTCGGCGGCCTGAGCGAACAGCACGGTCTCGATCAGATATTCGACCAGAACGCGACGGCGCTTGTCGGGTGGCAGCGTGCCGAGATCGTTGCCGATCTCGGCTTCAGCCAGCCTCACGTCGGCCTCCGTGATGACCCGCCCGTCAACCTTGGCGACAACCGTGTCGTCCGCCGCGTGGCACGGCAATGGCGAGAGCGCTGTGATCAGGGCGAGCGCGGCGGCGACCCCGCGGGAGACGATGTTGAGACGGATCAAGAGCGTATCCCTTTATTCGGCGGCGGGGACCAACCGGCCGTCGCGCCACCGGGTGGTAACGCCTCATGAGCAAGGCGCCAAGACCTCATCCCCACTCCTGGCCGAAATGGTGGCGGGCGAATGTGTCCCCAAACGCCGTCCCGAGGCAAAGCGACGCGCATCGCGGTCGGTGCATGCGGTGAATACGCGGCCGGCATGGCCCTTGCGTTGACAGTCGGGGGGATGCTCCTTATCTCTTCGCCCATCCGGCTCGCCCGGATCGCCCCTGGCGCATTTGGGGTTGTGGTCAGGTTTCCCGCTCGTTGGAGCCTGTGTCGCAGCATCCCCGAACGGGCAGCCGGAGGCCGTTTTTCCTTCACGCGCCGGTGTGGCGCCGAGCCCGCTCCGGCCGCCGGTCGCGGGCCGAACGATTTGAGGCCCGATTCCATGGTCACGATCGGTGCGATCGCTCAGAAGATTTTCGGATCATCGAACGAACGCCGGCTGAAGCCCTATCGACGCCGCATCGAAGAGATCGGCGCGCTCGAGGCGGAGCTCTCGAAGCTGAGCGACGAGGCTCTCAGGTCGCGCACGGAGGAGTTCCGCCGCCAGGTGCGTGACGGCACCTCGATCGAGGATCTTCTCGTGCCCGCCTTCGCGACGGTTCGCGAAGCGGCCAAGCGTTCGCTGGGCATGCGGCACTTCGACGTTCAGCTCCTGGGCGGCATGGTCCTGCATGACGGCAAGATCGCCGAAATGAAAACGGGCGAAGGCAAGACGCTGGTCGCAACCCTGCCCGCCTACCTCAATGCCCTCACGGGACGCGGTGTCCACATTGTCACCGTCAACGACTACCTCGCCCGACGCGATAGCGAATGGATGGGCAAGGTGCATCGGTTCCTCGGGCTGACGGTCGGCTGCATCGTGCACGAGTTGGATGACGACGAGCGTCGCGAGCAGTACGCGTGCGACATCACTTACGGCACCAACAACGAGTTCGGTTTCGACTATCTGCGCGACAATATGAAGATGAGCGCCAACGAGATGGTTCAGTTCGGAGGGCGCCCCCCCGAGCTTGCCGGGCATGGCTTCGCGATCGTCGACGAGGTGGACTCGATCCTCATCGACGAGGCGCGCACCCCGCTCATCATCTCTGGCCCGATCGACGACAAGAGCGAACTCTATGTCCAGATCGACGGGCTGATGAAAGAGCTGGTTGCCGAGCACAACAAGCTTGAGACGGACTTGGCCCGATCGCACTCGCGCGACGAGATGAAGGAGCTCCTCAAGACCCAGGGTTTCGTCGATCTCGACGAAAAGCAGCGTCAGGTGGCGCTCACCGAGGCGGGTAGCTTGCGCATCGAGGAGATGTTGCGCCAAGCCGGCCAGCTCGAAGGCGAGTCGCTTTACGACATCGAGAACGTGACGCTGGTTCACCACATCAACCAGGCCGTCAAGGCCCACAAGATGTTCCAGCGGGACAAGGACTATATCGTCAAGGACGATCAAGTCGTCATTATCGACGAGTTCACCGGCCGCATGATGCAGGGTCGCCGCTATTCGGAGGGCCTGCACCAGGCACTGGAGGCGAAGGAGCATGTGACGATCCAGCCGGAGAACCAGACACTGGCCTCGATCACCTTCCAGAACTATTTCCGCCTCTACGACAAGCTGTCCGGCATGACCGGCACGGCCGCCACCGAAGCAAACGAGTTCATGGACATTTACGGCCTCGATGTCCTCGAGGTTCCGACGAACGTGCCTGTTGCGCGGCGGGATCTCGACGACGAGGTCTATCGCACGGCGCGCGAGAAATGGCAGGCCATCATCGCCGACATCGAACGCGCTCAGGCGCGCAAGCAGCCGGTGCTGGTGGGCACCGTATCGATCGAGAAGAGCGAGACGCTGGCGGAGATGCTGAAGGAAAAGGGCATCAAGCACCAGGTGCTCAATGCCCGCTTTCACGAGCAGGAAGCCCAGATCATCGCGCAAGCCGGCGTCCCCGGTGCCGTCACTATCGCGACGAACATGGCCGGTCGCGGCACCGATATTCAGCTCGGCGGCAATATCGATTTCCGCATCGAGGAATGGCGCCAGGTCTGCGAAAAGGCTGGCAATCCGCCCTCCGAGGCCGAGATCACGCGCCGCCGTGCCGAGATCAAGTCGGAGATCGAGCGCGACAAGGCCGTGGTGATGCAGGCCTCGGAAACGATCGAGCTTGTCCCGGCCAAGAACGGCAAGGCCGGAAAATCGGTCACACTTCCCGGTGGTCTTTACGTCATCGGCACCGAGCGCCACGAGAGCCGGCGCATCGATAACCAGCTTCGTGGCCGCTCCGGCCGTCAGGGCGATCCTGGCCGCACCAAGTTCTACCTCTCCCTGGAGGACGACCTGATGCGCATCTTTGCCGCCGACAGGATCGACGGCATGCTCCAGAAGCTTGGTCTCGAGGAGGGGGAGGCGATCACCCATCCCTGGATCAACAAAGCGCTCGAGAACGCCCAGAAAAAGGTCGAAGCGCGCAACTTCGATTCGCGAAAGCACGTCCTCAAGTACGACGACGTCATGAACGATCAGCGCAGGGTCATCTTCGACCAGCGCCTCGACATCATGGGCACGGATGACGTTTCCGAGACCGTCACGGATATGCGCCATCAGCTCGTCGAGAATTTGGTTGCCGCGCATATTCCCGAGAACGCCTACGCCGAACAATGGGACACCGCCGGCTTGCAGTCCGAGGTGCAGCGCGTCTTCGGGCTCGACCTGCCCATCAAGGACTGGGCAGACGAGGAAGGCATTGCCGACGAAGAGATCCGTGAGCGGCTGCTGCGCGAGGTCGACGGCAAGGCTCACAACAAGGCGGCGGAGCTCGGCGAGGAAATCCTGAAGGGCTACGAGGGCGCGAAGGGTATGCTGGCCTTCGTCGACAAGGATGCCGCGCTGAAGGCGATGCTCGAGCGCGAGCCGACGCAAGACGGCCTTGCCGAGATCGGCCGAGCCATCTTGAGTGCCAACCGCGACGATATCGCGGTAAGCGGCGGCTCGGTCGAGGATGCCTATAATCAGGCAGACCGGATCGGCTTCTCGTTCCTGCAGCAGTACGCCGAGGCTCGCGGCCTTGTCGGCGCCATCGACGCAGCGCCGAGCAAGGATCCCGCCGCGATCGGTCAGCTGCGGCTGAAGGATATCGAGAAATCGGTGCTCCTGCAGACGCTCGACCATCTCTGGCGCGAACATCTCGTGACGCTGGAGCACCTGCGACAGGTGATCCATCTCCGCGGGTACGCTCAGCGCGACCCGCTGAACGAGTACAAGTCGGAGGCGTTCCAGCTGTTCGAAGCCATGCTGGCCGAGCTGCGCGAAGCCGTGACCACGCAAGTGATGGGTCTGACCTTCTCCGGCGACGAGCCTCCCGACTTCGAGAGCGAGCCGCTACCGCCGATGCACGCGCACCACATCAATCCCATGACGGGCGAGGACGAGTTTGCGCTCGCGGACGCGGTGTTTGCTGCGCCGGTCGGCGCGCCCACCGGCGGCACGGATGTACGCACGGCACCGGTCAAGTCTCGCCGGTCGGCTGGAGATGTCGATCCGAACGACCCCTCGACATGGGGACGCGTCGCGCGAAACGACAAGTGTCCGTGCGGTTCTGGCAAGAAGTACAAGCACTGTCACGGCCGTCACTGACGACGGCAAAGGCGGAAAATCGGAAACGGCCGGTCCCATATGGAGCCGGCCGTTCGTGTTCGAGCGACGCGCGTGGCGTGGTCCCGTGGCGGAGCGGCTTACCAACCCACTGCATATGTTGCGCGCCGCGGGTCGGCCGCGGCCGTCAGAACCCCGGCCTTGGTGTCCTTGACGATGGTGTTCACCGTTCCCGCGAGCCGCGTCCAGTCGGGCCACCTCAAGACGTCATGCCCGCGCGCTTCGAGACCGGCGAAGGTCGTCTCGTCCATTCGGCCTTCGACCGCAAGCCGGTTCGGATAGGCCTCGTGTGGCTCGAAACTCGACGGAAACGCATAGCTTGCGAACCGCGGCGCCTCGACGGCGGTCCGCAAATCCATGCCGAATACGGAGACATTGAGCAGCACCTGCAACATCGCCTGCGTCTGTACGTCGCCACCGGGAGTGCCGAACGGCATGAAGGCACGCCCGTTGTCGAGCACCGCCATGGCGGGGTTGGGCGTGAGACGGGGACGTTTGCCGGGCATCACCTCCGAAGGATGGCCCTTGGTCGCCCACGACTGGCTGCCGCGTCCGGACGCGATCATGCCCGTGCCCGGTATCAGCTCGGCATCGTAGGAGGCATCGCTGGGAGTCGCCGAGAAGACGTTGCCGGCGCTGTCGATCACGCAGCAGTAGGTCGTATCCGGCGAGAGCGCAGGCGTCCGCGCACGCGGAGCCTGCGGCACGGCGGGGCAAGGCCATCCCTCGATGCGACCGGGCTCTCTCAGATCGGGAAACGCCCGTTGCGCATCGATCAGCGCTCTGCGCTTCGCCTGGACGCTTGAAGACAACAACTCCTCGAGCGGCACATCGACGAAAAGCGGGTCGCCGAAATAGGCTTCTCGGTCGGCACAGGCGAGCTTGACGGCCTCGGCCAGCAGGTGGATGTACGGCGCCGAGTTGTGGCCTAGAGCCGCGAGATCATCCTTCTCGAGCATCCTGAGCAGCATGCCGAGCAGCGGACCCTGACACCATGCTCCGCACGTGTAGACCTCGAGACTGCCATGCTGGATGCGGACCGGCGCCTCGATCCGTGCCCTGAAACCCGCCATGTCGTCGCGCGTCAGCCAACCGCCGTTCTTGGCATGGTAGTCGGCGATCGTTGCCGCGATGTCGCCTTCGTAGAAAGCGCGGTGCGCTGCTGCCAGGCCAGCGGCCCGCCCGCCCTTTGCGGCTGCCGCTTTTTCCTCGTCGACCATGTACTGAAGGGAGCGCGCGAGGTCCGTCTGGCGAAAAATCTGGCCTGGCATCGGCGGCTTGCCGTTCGGCAGGAACACGGCCGCATTGCCGGGAAAGCGCCGGTACTTTTCTTCGTTCGTCACGATCGTATCGCAGAAGCGCGGATCGGCGACGAAACCATCGGCGGCCAGGCGGATGGCGGCCGCGGCAACCTCTCCGAAACTCATGGTGCCGTATCGTTCGAGTGCCGTGATCCAGCTCGACGGCGCGCCCGGCACGACCGCGCGCATCAATCCGTCGGGGATGAGACCGCCATGCTTCTCGCGGAAGTAGGCGGATGACGCTTTCGCCGGCCAAACGCCAAGCCCGTCGATCGTGACGACTTCGCCCGTCTCGGCAAGCCGGATCATGGTCGGTGCCACGCCCGCCACGTTGACGAGGTCGCAGCACGTGACACCGAGCGCGAGGCCGGTGGCCACGCCCGCGTCGATGGCGTTGCCCCCCGCTTCCAGGATGACGAACCCGGCGTGCGCCGCCGCGTGCTGGCCGGCGGCAACCATATGCCGCGTGCCGGAGAGCACGTTGCCATGAGTGGTCAGTCCGCTAAGGCCGATCACATCGCCGGACGTCTTGTTGTAACCACCCATCGCGCGCGCTCCCGTTCAGCGCGGCCGCACTGCCGCACTCGCAGCTTCAGACAGCCTGAAGTCTGCGACAAGCACAAACTCACGGCAACCGCCGACGGTCGGGCGTCAGCATTGCATCAGCTCGATCGAGACGTTGTCGGGCGCCTGGATGTAGCAGAGGAGACTGCCGTCGACGCCCTTCTTGAGCGGGACGGGAAAGGCGACACCCTTGTCGGACAGCCCCGCGCAGAAGGCCGTCAGGTCACCCTGGTACATGAAGCCGAAATGATCGGTGCCCCACTCGTTGTGGCTCGAATAGTCACCGAAGTCGCCGATCGCGGTGCCATCCTTTGGCGCCTCCCCCGGCCTCTTGCCCCGGATGAGGATGGTCATGCCGCCGAGCTCGACGAAAATCTGTGGTGCGCCGCGGGCCGTCGTGTCGCGCGCGATCGTGGCCCCGAGCATGTCGACATACCATCGCGCGCTCGCCTTCGGATCGCGGGCGATGATGTGCACGTGATCGAACCTGAATGCCGGATTGCTCACCCTCTTGCCTCCTGGTGCATTGCGTTCGGGTCGCTGCCCCGGCCATCTCACGGCAGCACTTTCGCCTCGCGGTACTGCGCCAAAAGCTGGAGCAGACGGTCCTCCGTGTCGACCGTGTCGTGAAAGCCCGCGAGCCGCGCTTTCGTCATGCTCGATACGACGTCCGTCTCGAGGCCCCACAGAAAATCGCCGAAGTTCCAGGGCACGACGTCGTCCATAATCTTGCTCGCGAGCCCGTGTCGTTTGGCGATTGCCGCCCAGACCGGAGCCTTGTCGGCCATCCAGAGTCCGAGGTTCAATGGTCGCACTTGCCCAAGCTCGAGCCCATAGAACTTCGCGATCCGCGGCCACAGGCGCTCCCAGCGAAAGACGGTCCCGTCCGTCACGTTGAAGGCCTCGTTGCGCCCCGATTCGGCCGTGGCCATCCACTTGACCGCGCGCGCCAGTTGCACCGCGTCCGTTGCCTCGAACAGAGCCGTGTAGTTTTGTGGCTTGCCCGGAAAGTCGAGGCGCATGCCCATCTCCTGGCACATTGCCGCCCATGCGCCGATGACCGCCGGCATATTCCGTGGTCGCTCCGGCGCAAAATCGTAGAGAAAGCCCGGACGCGACGCCGACCAGGTCCAGGCCTTGCCCCGCTGACGTCCGCGCATCAGGTCTTCCTGGGCGTAGTAGAAATTTGGCGGCATGTGACGCGGATCGTCCTCACGGGCGGGCGACGACATTCGTCCGAGATGCATGCCGTACCACTTCGTGCCCTCGACCAGATGCACGTGCTCCAGTCCCTTGGCAGAGGCTTCAGCACCGTCGAGCAGATGGCGCATCATCGCGGCGTTGCCTTCGACGTCCTCGACCCCCTTGGAGGCATCCGTGAACTGAGCGCGAGCCGTATAGAAGAGGTGTGTCGCCTCCGGAACCTTGCCGAGCGCGGCCTCGGTGCTTTCCGCATTCGTCAGGTCGGCGGCGAGGAACGTGAGGCGCGGGTCCTCCGATCGGGGCGGATTGCGCGAGAGCCCGACGATACGCCAGGCGGGATCGGCCAGCAGCACATCCTTCAGTCGCTTCGCCGCTGCTCCTGTCGCTCCTGCAATGACCGCCACTTTGGTCGTCATCGGCGCCCTCCTCATTGTCCAAATCAAATTTCAGCGAGACTGTTGGAGGTGGGGCGAGACCTGTCAATCGCCACGCTGGCCACCGCCGTGCGCGGAAAAGCTTCCGCATCACGCCGGTTTCGGTAACGATGGCCATCGAGCCGCCGCAGCATTTCGATTGGAACGACCATGCGCGATCCCAATGCCCTCATCTCGACCGAGGCTCTCGCCGCCGTCCTCGGCGATCCGACCGTGCGTGTCTACGACTGCACCACCTACAACAATCCGCCGCCTCCGGGTGTGGACGAGCCATATCTGCCCGAGCCTGGCCTCGGCACGTTCCGCGAGGCCCACATCCCCGGCGCGGATTTCCTCGATCTTCAGGGCGAGTTTTCGGACAAGAGCCAACGCCATTGGTTCATGATGCCCAAGGATCCCGCTCAACTCGAGGCGGCCTTCTCGCGGCATGGCATCGGTGATGGCATTCGCGTGGTTCTCTACAGCATCGGCAGCATGATGTGGTCGACGCGCTTCTGGTGGATGTTGCGCGCGTTGGGCTTCGACAATGCGGCCGTGCTCGACGGCGGTTTCGATAAGTGGAAAGCGGAGGGCCGTCCAACCGAAAGCGGTGACCCGAAGGGCTACGCCCCTGCCCGTTTCAAGGCGCGTCCTCGGCCGGGTCTGTTCGTCGACAGTGCGGCCACGCGCCGTGCGATCGATGCGCCGGGCGTGGTCACGGTCAATGCCCTCGGCCCGCAGTTCCACAAAGGGCTCGAGCCGAGCCGTTACGGCAGGGCCGGACGTGTCCCGGGCAGCGTCAACGTCTCCGCCGCGACGCTCGTCGATCCAGTGAGCAAGGCCTTCACGACGCTGGACGATGCGGCGGCCAAGCTGGAAGCGCAGGGCGTGACAAAAGATAAGAAGGTGATCTGCTATTGCGGCGGCGGCATATCGGCGACCGTCGACCTCTTCCTTCTGCATCAGCTCGGCTACGACGACATCGCGCTTTACGACGCGTCCATGGGTGAATGGGCGAAGGACCAGAGTCTGCCGATCGAGACAGACTGAGGGGAGGCGAGCATCATGCGCGATATCAGGGGCAAGATTGCCTGGGTAACGGGTGCGGGCACCGGCATTGGCGAGGCCGCTTCCAAGGCGCTTGCAGCCGAGGGCGCTATCGTCATTCTCACCGGGCGCCGAAAGGAGCCGCTCGAACGCGTCGCGGCCGTCATCACGCAATCCGGCGGCAAGGCCGAGGTGCAGTCCGGCGATCTCGGCAAGGCGGCGAGCGTCAAGCGCATCGTCGATGCCATCATGGCTGCCCATGGCCGTATCGATATTGTCGTGTCCAACGCCGGCACGAACGTCCCGAACCGCTGGTGGAAGAACCTTACGACCGATGCCATCGACACGCTTGTCGCCGGCAATCTGCAAAGCGCCCTCTACGTGACGCACGCCGTGCTGCCGATCATGCGGGCACAGGGCGACGGCCAGCTTATTCACACGTCGTCGATGGCCGGGCGAAATATCGGCATGGTGTCCGGGCCGATCTATACCGCTGCCAAGCACGGCGTCGTCGCTATGAGCCACACCGTCAATCTCGAGGAATGCCTCAACGGCATCCGCTCGACCGTCATCCTGCCCGGCGAGGTGGCCACCGAGATCATGCAGTTTCGCGACCCGCCGGAGTTGCCCGAGACGTTGGCGAAAATGGTGCAACCGGAGGATATGGGCTCGGTTGTCGCTTTCGTCGCCAGGCAGCCGCCGCATGTCTGCGTCAATGAGATGTGGGTCTCTCCGACGCACAATCGCGGCTACATCGCCACGGTGAAGGGCCGCCAGGCCCAATGGGACGACGCACGCAAGAAGCAGGGCGGTTGATGGTCGTCCCATCTCCCGGCTGACTTCGCGCGAGTCCCCCGATATGGTCACCGCAACACAAAGCCGTGAGGGAAGACTGCCCATGACCGCCGCGCCCCATTCCGCCGAGCTTCTCGCCAAGCTCGCCGAGTTCGACACGCCGACTATTTGCAACGCGCTGGAGATCGTCACGCCGGAGCGGCGTTTGACCGGCTTCACCATGAAGCCGCTCGTCTGCCCGTTTCCGGACTTGCCGCCGATCGTGGGCTACGCCCGCACGGCGACCGTGCGCGCCACGCACGCACACGAACTCTCCGGCAAACCTGCGCGCGACCAGCGCATCGCCTACTATGAGTACATCGCCTCGAAGCCAGGTCCGACCATCACGTGTATCCAGGATTTGGACGGCCACGACGTCGGTTTCGGAGCATTCTGGGGAGAGGTGCAATCGACAGTGCACAAGGCGCTTGGCTCGCTCGGGGTGATCACGGACGGCTGTATCCGCGATATTCCGGCCTGGGCCCCGGGGTTTCAGGCGCTGGCAGGCTCCATCGCGCCAAGCCATGGCTTCACCCATCTCGCGGGCTTCGGCCAGGAGGTGCGCATCCACGGCATGCTGCTGCGCTCCGGCGACCTGGTCCACGCGGATCGCCATGGCGCGGTCGTCATCCCCCATGCGGCCGCCGAGAAGATACCCGCAGCATGCGACCTGCTCGCCCGCCGCGAGGCCGCCATCCTGGACAAGGCCAGAAAGCCGGGATTTACCGTCGAAGACCTGAAGCGCGCTTTCGCCGAGCAGGATGACATCCATTGACACAAAAGCGCCCTGACGGAACCTCCGCCAGGGCGCTCGACAAGTGCAATCCTTACGCCGCCTCAGATGGGCTCGAAACTATCGCGCGAGATAGGGGCACAACTGCCTCGGTCCATCTCCATAAGGCTGGAAAGTACCGTCGCTCCACCGGAACGAACGATACCTGGCGTCACAGCGGTCCCAGGCGTCGCGATGGTCGCGCTGAGAAGCAATGATCGAACCGCCGATGATCGCGCCTGCGATCGAACCGACAATGCCGGGCCCATATCCCCGCCATCCCCGGCGATGGCGCCAGTGCCGACCGCCGTGCCAGCCACGGTGACGCCAGTGACGGCCACGATGATACTGGGCGAGTTGCACGGATGCAGCCTTCGAATTCAGGGCCGGAGCCGCCGGTGACTGCATGGTTACACCGACACTACCGGGCGCAACGGGTGCTGCCGAGGCCGGTTGCGCCACCGAGAGAGCCGTCGCTGCCGCCATGGCTGCGATCGCCGGGATCATACCCGCGCGCGCGGTTCGAATAATTGTCATGCTGGTCCTTTCCGCCGGAAAACGCAAACGGGCCGCGACCTGTGCGACCCGCGATGTTCCGATCAACTGAGTTGATGGTTTGAGAACGTGCGCCGATTCTCGAAGTTCCACTTTGCGAGCAAAAAGACTCGCAAGATGACTATAATATATTGATATATATAGAAATTAACTCGAAAGAAAATGATGAGCCGAGATCAGAGCATCTCGAATCCGCCAATTCCGACAGCCTCCTCTGCAGTGCAACAGCTTCAGGCGTCGAGCCGCATCGCAAGCCCCGCGGCTGCCATGTGGCGCTTCGCTTCGCCGATCGAGTAGGTGCCGAAGTGGAAGATCGAGGCGGCAAGCACGGCGCTCGCATGCCCGTCCCTCACACCCGCGACGAGGTGATCGAGCGTGCCGACGCCACCTGAAGCGATCACCGGTACGGAAACCGCATCGGCGACGGCTCGCGTCAATCCGATGTCGAAGCCGGCCTTGGTTCCGTCTCGATCCATCGAGGTGAGGAGGATCTCGCCCGCGCCGAGCGCAACGACCTCACGGGCATAGGCGATGGCGTCGATGCCCGTCGGCTTCCGGCCGCCGTGCGTGAAGATCTCCCATTTCCCCGCTTCCTCGTCGCGCGACACGCGCTTGGCGTCGATTGCAACGACGATACACTGCGCACCGAATTTCTCGGCGCCCTCCGCCACGAATGCCCGACGATCGACCGCCGCCGTATTGATGGACACCTTGTCCGCGCCGGCCTTCAAGAGGCGCCGGATGTCGTCCAGCGTCCGCACCCCACCGCCGACCGTCAACGGCATGAAGCAACGTTCCGCGGTCTGCTCGACGATCTGGAAGATCGTATCCCGGTTCTCATGGCTTGCGGTGATGTCGAGGAAGCACAACTCGTCGGCGCCCGCGGCGTCATACGCGGCTGCAGCTTCGACGGGATCTCCCGCATCGACCAGATCGACGAAGCTCACTCCCTTTACGACGCGACCGTCTTTGACGTCGAGGCAGGGAATAAGGCGAACCTTCAGCATGTTTTGCAGATCCTCGGCTATCCTGCGCCACTCGTACCTGGGATTTCGGCCGCTCGGCAATCTCGATGATCAATTTCTTCAGGATGGCATCGGCAAATTCCGTAAAGCTTTGAGCGGGCACCATGAACGAATTGGGTCCACCAACGACATTGTTGAGATAGTGCTCGTCGAGCGTGGGATCGAGCTCGAGAATAGGCAGGCCGTTGATCACGATGCCCGCCGCGATCGCCTCGTCGCGGGCCTCGGTCGCGGCGCGGCCACGGTTGTTGCGGCCGTCTCCAGAGACGTCGATCACGCTTCTCGGTGCCGTGTGCTCGCATTCGGCGATCAGCCGCGCTCCGTGGTCTATTGCGCCGCTGATTGACGTTCCCCCCGAGAACAGCTGTCGTGGGGCCCCTTCGACCGCCGCCGCGAAGGCGTGCATATCGCCTTCGCTGGCAATGACGCTCCATGGCACGACTTGCACCTGAAGCGCCGGACCGGTCCACTGCATCATCGTAATGGCGATCTTTCCGTGCGCGCCCGACCGGATGGCGCGCAACACTTGGGGATGCCGAAATGCGGCCGCGTAGCCCTGCCGCTGCAAGTCGAAGCGCGTCTCGTTCACGCTTCCCGAGGCGTCCACAGCGAGCACCAGGCGCAGATCGACGTTATCTGCCTTCGACGCGCATGAGGCACCAAGCAGCGCAACGATCAGGAGCGCACAGCTCACGCCGCCTCGCGCCGCCCACGCCAAACGCATCAACAGGATGCGACCCATGATTGCCGAGCCACCTCGCCGCATTGTTGAACGCGGCTATTAGAGACCATCGCCGGCGCGCCGAGAAGCGCTGATCGCCTGGATGTACGTTTCCACAGCTTGAATTTCAGGTTCTGGGCACCGCGCTGGCGCATCTCTCACGCCGATACCGTACCGGCGAGCACGCTTTCGAGCCTGGCCTTGATCGCCTGCTGGCGATCGGGTGAAACGATTTTCTTGTTGGTCAGGTCGGTAACGTAGAACGCATCGACCGCCCGTTCGCCAAATGTCGTGATGTGCGCCGACGTTATGTCGAGATTGAGATCGGAGAGCGCCGCCGTCACGTGGTAGAGCAGGCCGGGCCGGTCGAGCCCGACCACTTCGATGACCGTGAACTGATCCGACACGTCGTTGTCGATCACGGTCTCGGCCTGAACCTTGAAGGCTTGTTGCGGCCCTCTGGCATCGCGCTGCTTTCCGAGCATCTGATTGAGAGTCATTTCCCCCCGCAGCAGTTTCTCGATCGTCTCGCCGATCCTCCTCGCGCGCCGCTGCTCGTCCTCGTCGTGGTCGAACTCCCGCTTGAGCAGAAACGTATCGAGCGCCGCGCCGTCCCGCGTCGTCGCGATGTGGGCCCCAACGATATTTGCGCCGCCAGCCGCGCACGCCCCCGCGAACAGCGACAGCAGGCGCGCATGATTCGGCGCCAGGATGGTGAGTTCCGTCACCGCCGTGAAAGCGTCGGTCGCATAGTGCGTGGCGAACTCCTTGGCCTGTGCCGAGGCCTTGGCCGCCAGTTTCAGGTGATCGAGCTGGCGCTTGGTATCGGTTCTCAGCCAATAGTCGTCATAGTGGCGTTCGATGAAGTGCTCCAGAGAGGCTGACGACACGCCTTGTGCAGCCCGACGCAGCGCCGCCTGCGCCGTCGCGATCCGCTCGGGCGCATCGGCTTTCTGATGCCGTCCCTCAACGAGCGGCAGTGTTTCGTAATAGAGGGTGCGCAGCAGCTGGCCCTTCCAGCCATTCCAGGTGGTTGGGCCGACGGCTCGGATATCGGCGACGGTGAGCATGAGCAGCAGCTGCAACCGTTCGGGGGTCTCGACCATGTCGGCGAAATCTCGGATGGTCTTTGGGTCCGAGAGGTCGCGGCTTTGTGCAATGGTGCTCATGTCGAGATGTCGCAGCACCAGCCATTCGACAAGCTGCGTCTCGTTCTCGCTGAGGCCGAACCGCGGGCACAGGTGCCGCGCCACTCGCGCACCGGCGATCGAATGGTCCTCCGGCCGCCCCTTGGCGATGTCGTGCAGGAATGCGGCGACGTAAAGGACACGCGGGTTCTTGAGGGATGAGAGCAGCCTGTGCGACAGCGGATGGATCTTTTCGGCCTCGCCGCGGAGAATTTGAGAAACGACGCCGACCGTCCGGATCAGGTGCTCGTCGACCGTGTACGAGTGGTACATATTGAATTGCATCATCGAGACCACGGCGCCGAACTCCGGTACGAAACGCCCGAGCACGCCGGCTTCGTTCATGCGTCGCAGTGTTGCGACCGGATTGCCCGGCGCGGTCAGCAGCGACAGGAAAATGCGATTGGCCTCCGGGTCGTTTCTCAACCTTTCGTCGATCAGCTTCAGCGATTGCCAGATGAGGCGCAGCGCTGCGGGGTGAATGAAAGCGTGAGCCTCCTCGGCATAGGCAAAGAAGCGGATCAGGTTTACGGGATCGCGCTCGAACACTTTCGCATCGGCAACGTTCAGGCGGCCGTTGTCGATTCTGAAGTCGCTGGTCTTCCTGATCCGGCGCCGCATGCGCCATCCCAGCGGGCCCAGCAGCGTGTCCAGCACCGGCACCCGCACGAGCTGCTGCATTTCCAGCGTTCCGCACAAGATCGTGGTCAGGTCTCCCACGTCCTTGGCAACCAGGAAGTAGTGCTTCATGAAGCGTTCGACGGCGCGCAGTCCGCCGCGAGCGACGTAACCGAGGCGGGCCGCCAGTACCGGCTGCCGGTCGAACGACAATCGTTCCTCCGGTCGGCCGGTTAGAAAGTGGAGGTTGCAGCGAACCGTCCACAGGAAGTCCTCGCTGCGCCGGAACCTGGTCTGCTCGGCAGACGTGAAAATGCTCCGCTGCGTGCCGCTGCTGCCCTCACCGATCGCCAGATACCGAACCAGCCAGTGAAGTGTATGCAGATCCCGCAAGCCGCCCTTGCCGTCCTTGATGTTGGGCTCGACAAGATACCGTGAGGCGCCCGAGCGGCGATGGCGTTCGTCGCGCTCGGCGAGCTTTACCTCGAAGAACGGGCTCGCCGTGCCACGCACCACCTCCGAGGCGAAGCGGCGATCGAACTCGTCTCTCAGGTTCTCGTCGCCTAGGATGAGACGCGTATCAAGCAGCGACGTACGAATAGTCATGTCGGCGATCGCAAAGCGGATGGTCTGATCGACCGTCCTGACAGCATGGCCGACCTTCTGTCCGAGATCCCATAGAAGGATGAGCATGTATTCGACCACGCTCTCGCCCCAGGCCGTCTGCTTATAGGGAAGCAGGAACAGGAGATCGACGTCCGACTGCGGCGCGAGCAGGCCGCGCCCGTAGCCCCCGGTCGCGATGATCGCCATCCGCTCGGCATCGTCGGGGTTGTCGGTGCGATAGACGTGCGTGGTCGTGTAGTCGTAGATCAGCCGTATCAGTTCGTCCTGAAAGTGGCTCAGCCCTTCGGCGCACTTGCGTCCATTGCCATCGGCCTCGAGTGCGGCGCGGGCGAATTCGCGCGCATCGCCGAGCAGCATTTTCAAACGATCGAGGATCTGTGGCCGCACCGCCACGTGGTTGTCGCCGGAAGCGCGAAAAAGTCCGGTCAGCTCGACGCGCAGAGCCTTGGGATCGAAATAGGGAGCAGCCAGCAGCGGCGAGTGGTCCATAGCGAAGCTTTCGGCGTCGGTTAACCGGTGCAGACGACATGGGTGCGGCCGGACAATAGACTGCAACGGCGCAGCGACGCCAGTTTCCCGTTGCGATGGATCGGCCTCGCGGGGCTAAGGCGTCGGACCTGCAAGCGAGCCATGGATCGCATCCGGGGATGCACCGAAGCGCGACAACGTCAAGTTCGTCGCGTTAGCCACGGCTCGGATTGTGCCAGCCGGCGGCCTCGGCCTCATCCTGGGTGCAGAACCACCGCTCGCCTCGGCGCTTTCTGATGCGGACACGGGAGTAGTTCGCATCCCAGGGCAGGAGATAGACCCGCTCCCGTCCCCTGACACGGCCTTTGATCGGGCACCCTTCGGGCGCCTGTTGCTTCGCCTCGGCCCACAGCCGGTCGCGCCATTGCGCCGGCCGCTCGGGCGCGGCCGAACTCCAGATGCCGGCCTTGCTGTCCTTGGCGGCACCTTCGGCGCTGCTGTAAGCAGACAGGAAACTTCCTTCGGCAAACGCAAAACCGGCCTTGACCAGCAGTTCCGCGACGTCCTCGCCTTTCGTCTCGCACCGGCCGGCGACGACGTCGTCGGCGCTTCCCGAGCCAATCTCGCACTTGATGGTCCGCCCGTTGACGAGGCGCTGCAAGGCCTCTCGGGCGTCGTGTCCGCACGCCCAAGTCCGCCCTCCGGCCCGGGCGCCCGAGCGCAGGCAGCGTTGGCCCGGATCCGGTACGACGATTCCCTTGAGGCGGATCTTGCGCCTTTCGACACGAACCGTATCGGCCCCCAGCACCTGCGCCTTGCCCGACACTGTTTCGGCGCGCATCAATGAAAATGTCTCGAGGCTGGCAACCCTCGGGAAGCTCACGCTCGGCATGGAGACCGGCGTGACAGCGACGCCGATGCTCCCAACAAGTGCTGCGATACCGACACACGCCGCGATGAGCCACGGCCGCGAGGGAAGCCCGCCGATGGGCGCCATTGTTCGCCGTGGCAACACCGCATGCCCAAGGCGGAGCGACGGACCTATTCCAAGGACGAGGCACACCACACCGATGCCGAGCGCGGCGCCGGCCTCGAAATCGAGGCCCCGGCTGCCCATGAAGGTCCTCACGGCCCCTGCGACCGCCGCGATCACGCCGACGAACGTCAGCGGTCCGCTGACTCCGGGCCGTCCCAACAAATCGATCGCGGGCCAGATCGCCAACCGATCGAAGCCCGCCAGAAAACCTCCGAGCAGCCCCCCGAGCGAACCAGCCAGCGAGCGGAGGCCGCGCCCCGCAGCTCTCAAAGCAGTGGCGGCGCCGTGGCCGCCTCGGATGGCGGCTGCCCGCGCCACATCGCCGAGCCGTCTTGCACTGTTCTTGGCGAGTTCGTCGGCGGCCGCACCCGCCGCACGCGCGCTGCCGGCGACCTGTTCGCCGAGTTTCTGCGCCTTCTCGCGCCTTGCTTCGCGGCGAAGCTTAATGGTCGTGCGGACGTATTGATGCCACTCGAACCCTTCATCGCGCTTTTTCCAGCGAAACATGTGTGGCCTGTTCCCCCCTCGCCAGTGATTGGAGCCCGCCGAAAGCGGCCTTGCCCCTGATCACCCCTGCGTCGAACGCCACCCGAATCTCGAGCGTCGGACCGGCCGACGCAACGCGGAAAAATAAGGCATAATGTGACGTTACCATGTCCGCCAGAGGCGTGCGTCGGGTAAGGCCGGAATTTCCACGACGGTTCAGGGGCGCATTGGCTGCAGCGCAGGAAAACGGGCAGCCGCACCCTGCCCGGTACGCCCGACGGCGATCGATGTGATCAAGCAAACGATGAAATCTGGAGCGGGCGAAGGGGATCGAACCCTCGACCCTCACGTTGGCAACGTGATGCTCTACCGCTGAGCTACACCCGCTTCCACGTCGCCATCGCCGCCTGAGAGGCAGCGCGCGACAGGACCGCCTTATGACGCAATCGCGCGTACGATGCAAGTGCTTCGCGGATCGATCAGGTCGGCTTGGGCGGGCAACATAAAAAGGTTGGCGGGGCACTCGAACACGAAACGTCAGACGTTGAAGGCCGTTGGTGAATCGGCGCGGAGGCCTGCCCGTTCCGCAAAAAACGGGCCATCAACCAAAGCGTGAGGCCCCATCGCCTCAGCGGCCGGTTTCGGCCATGTGTTTGGGAGCGCCCACCGGCACGACATCGACCGCCACGTCCACCCGGTGCTGCCCCCCGCCGAGCAGGACACCACTGATCGGACTGATGTCGGCGAACTCGCGGCCATGCGCGTAGCTGATGTGCTCGTCGCTGGGGATCAGGCGATTGGTGGGATCGAAGTCGATCCAGCCGGTCTCGGGCGCCCACACCGCGATCCAGGCGTGCGAAGCGTCGGCACCTTGTAAGCGCACCATTCCGGGTGGCGGCCGCGTGAGGATGTATCCGCTGACATAGCGCGCCGGGATTCGTTTCGCGCGTAGGCAGGCGAGCGCGAGGTGAGCGAAATCCTGGCACACGCCCCGCCGGTTCCTCAGCACTTCGACGACGGGCGTCGAGATGTCCGTCGACTGGCTGTCGAACGTGAAGTCGTCGAAGATGCGGCAGGTCAGGTCCCAGGCAGCGGCCAGAATCGGACGCCGTGGCACGAACGAGGGCTCGGCGTAGACGAGGACGGCATCGGACGTCGGCGTGGCCGGCGACGGTAGCGCATATTGGGCCACTTCGAGGTCGACCTCGTGATTTGCCGCCGCGATCCGGCCCGCCACGGCATCCCAACTCACGCTTTGCCTCACGTCGATCTGCTGACGCGCCGTCACCTCGACCGTGCTGCGCGCGTGCATGACCAGTTCGTTGTGCTCGTTATCGATGCCGATGACCGATGTCGGGTTGCCGAAGTAATCGATAAAGTCGCTGCGCCAGCTCGGCGTCGGCTCGATCAGCAGCATATGCCGCTGCACCACTTGGCGATCGCTGGCGCTCGGCGCCAGATGCACCAGGTGCTGCGACTGCGTGACGGTCGATTCGTATCGGTACGCCGTACGGTGACTGATCTCATAGATCATGGGCACTACGCTTTACGGCTCTTGGCGAAGCATAACGCGATGCGGCTCATCGTCGACAACTCGGAAGTAACGACGGGAAATGGCCTCTGAAAGCTCCGGCAAACCGTTCAGCGCATGCTGCAAGAGCGCGGAAAGCGCCGGTCGGGTTCCTTCGGGCGTCGCGACCGCAAGGTCGTTGACATCAGCGAGCCGGATCGCGGTCTGCAAAGCAAGCACGATCCGACGCTCCCGCGACAAGGCGCTGCCGTTGGCCTGCTGCGGAAGAGCCGCGAGGTGCTGCGTCAACCCGGCAACCTGATAGGCAACGCTCCGCGGGTTGGTTTCATCCATCACGAGCAGATCGAGCACGAACGGCAGCATCGGCTGGAGACGGTAACGCGAGCGATAGGTGATGTAGCTGTCGGCGAGACGCAGGATGAAATTCAGGTCCTCGTTGCTCCCGTCTTCGCCCTGTGCGGGGTAAAATAGCAGATGCAATGTTTCGCAGAGATTGTAGGCGCGCTCGAGGCGACGCCCCATGTCGAGGAAAAACCACCCATAATTGCGCGTCATGTTCTCGTGCAGATGGCCGCTGAAGGTGGCAACAAGCGATATCTTGTCCTCGATCTCGTCTTGCAGCTCACTCGCGCCCGCCTCGGCCATCCGCCGTCGCCAGGCCTCGTCGACGCGGAAGGAGGCAAGCGCGCGCCACGCCTCCAGCGAGAGACGGTCCCGCGTCAGGCTTGCCACTCGGTAGATGCCATCGAAGGTGTTGACCAGGCTGTAGCTGCTGTCGCGCGCGGCGACCAATTGGCTGGCGAGCGACGCCGAGCGTCCCGACACGCGGCGGGGCCCGGCAACGGCGAGATGCTTGGCCCCCTTCTCGACAAGCATCTCGACGCAAAGGTCGCCTGCGCGCCGGGTGGGTGCCGACTCCAGGTATTCAAGACGCCGTCCGAGCGACGATCGTATGACCCGTATCGTCCAGTCGGCACGCTCGAGGTATCGGCCGAGCCAGAACAGGTTGTCGGCGACGCGACTTTGCAGCGTCCGCTGCGATCGCTGCACGAGCGCCGCCTCGAGACGCGGACGCCAAAGGCTCGCGTGTGGCCGCTCCGGCTCGTCGGCCCTGATCCACACGTCGTGCGTCTCGCCATCCGACGCGCTGAGGGCGACCGCGGCGCCGGCGTCGACGCCCATGGCAATACCGCCCGGCATCACGCCGAAGCCATCACGCGTGGCAGAGGCAAAGAGGCGAAGGCCGAACGGCTTCGGCCGCAGGCCGCGGTTCGTCAGCGATGGCATCGTGCCGAAGCCGACGCGCTGTTCTGCGACCAGTGCCTCGCCCCGTCGGCGAAGATCCGAGATCAGGAGCTCGCGTTCCGACGACGAAAGCGAGCCGGCGGCGCGGCCGCGCACAGCGCGACCGGGCCGCCCGGTGCCCTCGCTGGCCGGCCGGATAACGAACTCGCCGAGGCTCGACTCGACGTGCTGCCGCGCCGCCTCGTCGCCGAGCCACCAGCGCGGCGCATCGTGCAGCATCAAATCTTCACCGAGCAGGTCTCTCGCCAGCGTCGGCAGGTAGGAGCCGAGCGCCCGGTTTTCGATGATGGCCGAGCCGATCACGTTGGCAACCAGTTGTGGCGACTTGCGGGTGGCGTGGACGAGGCCCGACGGCCCGAGGAAGCCTGAAGGATCGAGCTCCAGCGGGTCCGATCGCGAGCCTTCGATGCAACGCACCAGCAGATCGAGCTTTTTCAGTCCCTCGAGGGTTTTCAGGTAGACTTCATCGCCAACCACACGCAGGTCGCCACCCTCGACAAGCATCAGGTCCAGATAACGCGCGAGGTAGGCATGGCTGAAATAGTCGTCGTGGCTCGGTCCGGACGTGAGCAGCGCAACATTCGGATCGCTGCGGCCCGCACGCTCGGCAAGCGCTCCCTGCACCGCGTTGAAGTGCGTCGAGAGGCGCCGCGTCCGGCATTCGGTGAAGAGCTCATCCGTCACGTCGGCGTGCATGACGCGGTTGGCGACAGCGTAACCGACGCCGGCCGGTGTCTCGGCGTGATTGTCGATGACGCGCCAGCTCCCATCTGGCGAACGGGCGAGATCCGCCGCATAGAACTGCAGATGCCCGGCCACCGGGTCTATGCCCTGGCACGACCGAAGATACGTGGGATCTCCGAAAATTACCGCCGCAGGTATCGTCCCGCTCCGGAGCAGCCGCTGCGGTCCATAGATATCGCTCAGGATCGCATTGAAGAGACGTGCCCGCTGGCTCATGGCGCGTTCGAGCCATGACCATTCCTCGGGAGCGAGGATGAGCGGCATCAGGTTCAGCCGCCACTGCTGCTGCTGGTTTTCGGGATCGGAGAAGATGTCGTGCACGAGCCCGGTTTCGCGGACTTGCCGGTCGAGCCGGGACGCGCGGGCAAGCCGATCTCGCGGAGAAAGTCGTCTCAGGCCGGTGAGGAACGTCGACCAGTGTGGCCGCGGCGCGCCGCCTGGCCCGACCAACTCGTCGAATGAGCCGGCGTCACCATACCCTTCGAGCAGATCCACCGCGTGATCCTGAAATTGGGCGTCGACGGTCATCCTCAGGGCATTCCCGATTGTCAGCGCGGATCAGCTCACGCCCGCATTGCACGAAGCGCTTTCAATCTACCGCACTGCGATGCAGAACTTGTTGCAAAAACGTCGCATCCAACGCATTTGCCACTATTCAGGGTGAACGGCTGCCGCTAAGGCCTCCGCCTCAGATCGAGCGTGAGCGGATAGTCCGGGTTCACAATGGGGCGGCCCGGCCGCATGTTGCCGGATGTGTGGCCGGTCTGCTCGAAACGTGCGAGCCGGCGCCCCTCCGCCTCGTAGGAGTTGACCGGGAAAGTTTCGAAATTGCGTCCGCCCGGATGTGAGACGTGATACCGCGCTCCGCCGATCGAACGGCCGGTCCAGGTGTCGACGACGTCGAAAACCAGGGGCACGTGCGTCCCGATGGTGGGATGAAGTGCCGACGGCGGCCACCAGGCTCGGTAGCGCACGCCGGCTACGCGTTCTCCGCGCGTTCCGGTCTCGGCAAGCGGAAGCTCGACTCCGTTGCAGGTCACCGCATAGCGATCGTCGGTGCCGCCCGAGACCCGAACCTGAACGCGCTCGAGCGAAGAATCGACATAACGCGCCGTGCCGCCGATCGTGCCTTCCTCCCCGAGCACATGCCATGGCTCCAGTGCCTGCCGGACTTCGACCTCGACACCACCGGCCTTGATGACGCCGTGGCGCGGGAATCGGAACTCGCGATGCGGCAGGAACCAGTCGGCATCGATATCGAAACCTTCGGCCCGCAGGTCGTCGACGACGTCGATGAAGTCGGTCCATAGAAAATGCGGCAGCATGAAACGGTCGTGCAGCGTGGTGCCCCAGCGAACCAGCTTGTTGCGGTATGGCTTCTCCCAGAAGCGGGCGATCAAAGCCCTCAAGAGGAGCTGCTGGGCGAGGCTCATGCGCGCGTGCGGCGGCATCTCGAAGGACCGGAATTCGACGAGGCCGAGGCGTCCTGTCGGCCCATCGGGCGAGTAGAGCTTGTCGATACAGATCTCGGCCCGATGCGTGTTGCCGGTCGAATCGACCAACAGGTGGCGGAACAGGCGATCGACGAGCCAGAGCGGCACCTCGCCGGTCCCGCGCTGCGGCAACTGGGATAGCGCGATCTCCATCTCATAGAGGCTCTCGTGGCGGGCCTCGTCGAGGCGAGGGGCCTGACTGGTCGGCCCGATGAACAGCCCTGAGAAAAGGTACGAAAGCGACGGGTGGTTTTGCCAATAGGCAATGATGCTGGCCAGTAGATCGGGCCTCCGCAGGAACGGGCTGTCCTGCGGCGTTGCCCCGCCCAAGACGATGTGATTGCCCCCGCCGGTGCCCGTGTGGCGTCCGTCGATCATGAATTTCTCGGTGCCGAGCCGAGAGAAGTGCGCGTCCTCGTAGAGCGCCGTCGTGATGTTCACGGCTTCGTCCCACGATGCGGCCGGATGCACGTTGACCTCGATCACGCCCGGGTCCGGCGTCACCTTGATCACGTTCAGCCGCGGATCGTGCGGCGGGCTATAGCCCTCGATATGGACAGGCAGATTGGTCTTGCGTGCCGTTTCCTCGATTGCAGCCGTCAGAGCCGCAAAGTCCTCGGCGTCGGTCAGCGGAGGCATGAACACGCATAGCTTGCCGTCACGCGGCTCCACCGTCATTGCTGTGCGCACCTCGCCGCCGATGTCGCCCACGCCGCTGCGGGCGAGGCCCGCCGGCTGCTGCGCTGTCGCTTGCCTCTGCTGCATCAGCGTATGCCGCTCGGGCAGTGCCGGCGCCGGTTCGAAAGGATCGCGCGGCAGGACCTGGGGCGTGTCCAGCGGAGGGAGATACGGAAGCGATCCGAGCGGCAAGCGGAACCCGGCCGGTGAATCGCCCGGCAACAGGAACAGCTTGTCGCGCCGGATGGCCCACCGCTCTGTCGTCCAGCGCCGTCTCCGCGCCCGCGCATTCCAGGGTTGGATCGGCAGCACATAGCTGACCGGTTTGTCGAGGCCGCGGTCGAAAACGGCAACGATCCGCTGGCGCTCCGCAGGATCCGCGAGCTTGTTGTCTTCTGCGGTCAGATTGATCGGCAGCTTCTGTTCGACGAGGGCGAAGTATCCGGCATCCTCATACGCTGGAAGAGCGCTGTCGGCCGGCAGGCCAAGCTCGTCGCATAGCGTCGCTGTGAAAGCATGTGCCTGCTCGATCGTTGGTGACTTCGGCTCTGCCTCACGTGCGATCAGCGAGGGGTCCTCCCAAAGCGGTTGACCGTCGGTCCGCCAGTAGAGGGCAAACGCCCACCGCGGCAGTTGCTCTCCCGGATACCATTTGCCCTGCCCGAAATGCAGGAGCCCCCCCGGCGCGAAACGCTTCTGCAACCGGCGCACCAGATCTTCCGCGAGGCGTCGCTTCGTCGGCCCGACCGCGGCCGTATTCCATTCGTCGCCGTCCATGTCGTCGACCGACACGAACGTCGGCTCGCCGCCCATCGTCAGCCGCACGTCGCCATACTCTAGACGCGCATCGACCGCGTGTCCGACCTTCAGGATCTCGTCCCACTGCTCGTCCGAATAAGGCTTGGTGACCCGCGGACTCTCGACGATCCGCTTCACGCGCATATCGAAGCCGAACGTAACTTCCGCCGGCTCATGGCTGCCGCTGATCGGCGCGGCACTCGATGGCTGCGGTGTCGCCGCCAGGGGAATGTGACCCTCCCCGGTCAACAGACCAGACGTCGGATCGAGACCGATCCAGCCGGCACCGGGCACATAGATCTCGGCCCACGCGTGCAGGTCCGTGAAGTCGACATCGGTGCCGGAGGGGCCGTCGAGCGACTTCACATCCGGAACGAGCTGGATCAGGTAGCCCGAGACGAACCGCGCCGCGAGACCCAGGTGCCGCGCGATCTGCACCAGCAACCACCCCGAATCCCGGCACGATCCTGACGCATTCGTCAGCGTCTCCTCCGGCGTTTGCACGCCCGGCTCCATGCGGATCAGATATTTGATGTCGCCCTGAAGCTTGCGGTTGAGGTCGATCAGGAAATCGATCGTCACACGTGGCGTCCGGTCGATGCTCGCGACGTAGGCCGCAAGCCTCGGACCTGCAGGATCGGGCGCAAGGTAGGGCTGCAGCTCCTTGGCGAGGCTCGCCTCGTAGGCGAATGGCCACTCTGTGGAGCCTTCCTCGATGAAGAAATCGAACGGATTGATCACCGACATGTCGGCGATGATGTCGACGGTGGCGCTGAATGTCTCGGTCTTTTCTGGAAAAACCACGCGCGCCAGGAAGTTGCCGAACGGATCCTGCTGCCAGTTGATGAAGTGAAGTTTGGGCTCGATAGTCAGACTGTAGCTGAGGATCGGCGTGCGGCAATGCGGCGCCGGGCGGAGCCGGATCACTTGTGGCGAGACACCGATCGGACGATCGTAAGTGTAGCTGGTGCGATGTGTGAGCGCGGCGTGTAGCGTCATCGGGCGGGCTTGCTCTCGGGTGACCGTTCAGGTGGCGCGACCGGCGCAATGGGAGGCGACGCCGTCACGTCGACGTCTGGCTTTGCGATTGTGATTGGGAAGGGCCATCACGCTCCGTCGGCGCCGGCTCTGGTGGCGGATGGCCGAAGAAGCGCTGCGCGAGTTCGTCCGTCAGGCCGATCAGGCTCTTCTGGATGTTGTCGTTGATATCATGCAAGCGCGACACGAGATCCGGTTCTTGCGCGGCGATCTGCAGAAGCTCGAACAGAACCTCGACTTTCTCTTGGGCCATGCGCGCCTGTCTGAGGCCGTAGCCAGACCCAAGCTCGTGCAGCATGGCTTTGATCTGCATGACGCTATAGGCGACGGAACGCGGATGGCTCGAATTGACGAGGAGGAAGCGGGCCACCCGACTGGGCTCGCCACCCTTGTGCTCGAGCCGGAGAAACGCCTGATAGGCGGCTGCCGACCGGAGAACGAGAGACCAGAACGTGGTGTCGCCCGCTTTCGCCGACGATTCCATGCCCGTCGCGAGCTGGGCGAATTTCACGTCGAGCAGCCGGCTGGTCTGGTCGGCTCGCTCCACCATCAGCCCCAGACGGAAAAAGCGCCAGCCTTCATCGCGATAGAGCGTACTCTCGGCAACGCCGATCTGCGCATAGCAGCCGTCCTTGATCTGCGCACAGGTGCGCCATAGACGGATGGGCTCGAGGTCGGAATCGGACACGATCAGAAACCGATTGTAGAACTCGTTCAAATGGTTCCACATCTCGGTCGGAATGACTGCGCGCAATGCCCGCGCGTTCTCCCGTGCCCCGCGCAACGAGAACCGGACCGATCCGGTATTTTCCAGATCGGCCACGTAGAACCGGATCACATTCGCGAACGAGGCGTCGCCATAGGATTTCGAGAAGCGCTCCTGGTCGGCGTGCAGCGCCACGAGCCACGCCCACGACACGTCCTCGTCGCGGCCCCGGTCATAGGCCATGTGGGTTTCGATGATGCGCGCAAGGTTCGATGCGCGCTCGATATAGCGAGCGAGCCAGAACAGGTCCTCGGCGTAGCGCGCAAGCAAGCTCATAATGCAGCCTCCTCGAGCACCCACGTATCCTTGGTGCCGCCGCCTTGCGACGAATTGACGATCAGCGACCCACGCCTCAGCGCCACACGCGACAGGCCGCCCGGCAGAACCCACGTGCTCCGCCCGGTCACGGCATAGGGGCGCAGATCGACGTGGCGCGGCTCGACTTTGCCGTCGAGCAGCGTCGGGCAGACGGATAGGTCGATCATGGGCTGGCTTATGAAGTTCGCGGGATTGGCCTCGATCTGGCGCCGGCACGCATCGCGCTCGATTTGCGTGGCCTTCGGACCGACCACGATGCCATAGCCGCCCGACTCGCCGACCGGCTTGATAACCAGCTTTTCGAGGTGCTCCAGCGTGTATTTGAGGCCGTCCTCCGTCCCGCAGATATAGGTTTCGACATTTTCGAGGATCGGCTCCTCGCTCAGATAATATCGGATCAACTTGGGCACGTAGGCATAGACCGCCTTGTCATCCGCGACACCCGTTCCGATTGCGTTCGCGAGCGTGAGATTTCCCTTGCGGGCCGAGCGCATCAGGCCCGCAACACCCAGCATGCTGTCTTTGTTGAAGGCCTCGGGATCGAGAAAATCATCATTGATGCGCCGATAGATGACGTGCACGGGCTGCAGCCCTGCAACGGTCCGCATGTAGGTTTTGTCATCCTCGACGATTAGGTCGCGACCTTCTACCAGCGGCACGCCCATCTCGCGGGCGAGGAAGATGTGCTCGAAGTAGGCGGAGTTGAACACGCCCGGCGAAAGCAGCACGATCGACGGATCGTCGACGCCGGCCGGCGCCACCTCCCTCAGCTTGCGGACGAGTTGCTCGCCATAGTCGGAAACGGGGCGCACCTTGAGCCCCCGCATGAGATCGGGAAAGGCGCGCTGCATCAGATGCCGGTTCTCGACCACGTAGGAGACGCCCGATGGTGCTCGCCCGTTGTCCTCGAGCACCTGGAACGTTCCGGCCCTGTTCCGCACGATATCCGTGCCATTGATGTGGATGTAAGTCCCGCACGGCGGATCGAGCCCGATCATCTCGGGCCGGTAGTTGTCATTGCCGAGCACCAGTTCGCGTGGGATCACGCCGTCCTTCAGGATCTTTTGGTCGTGATAGACGTCCCAAAGGAAGAGGTTGAGCGCTTTGACGCGCTGCGTCACGCCGGTTTCGATGTGCGTCCATTCCTGTGCCGTCAGAATGCGCGGGATCACGTCGAATGGCAGAATACGGTCGATCGCGTCCTTGTCGGTGTAGACCGTGAACGTGATGCCCAGGTTGAACAACTCGTTTTCGGCCTCGCGGGCCCGCTGCATCAGCGTCGCGATATCCATGCCGTCGAGCCGGGCGCGAATGCGTTCCTGTTGAGAGGCTTCGCTGCCCGAGCGTCCCGTCAGCTCACAGAAAAATGGGCTCGGATCGTAGTCGCTGAGCGATCGACTGGCTTTGGGCTCGGTCACAGCTTAGACCTCGGCTCGAAGTCGCGTCCGGCCGGCATTGGCAGGACACCATGCGCCATGGTCCGGCATCGGGTGCCTGTTTTCAAGCAGGCGTCTTCGGTTGAGGCTGCAAGTTTTTCGGGCAAAAGGCGTCCCTCGCCAGCAATGGGGCGTACAAGTGCCCGATCGCCAGTCACGAGTTCCGAATGACCGGGCTCTCAGGCCGATCCGAGAAACGTGAGCACGATCTCGGAGAATCGCACCGGCGCCTGCTCGAACATGCTGTGCGAGGCGTTGGGGATCATCTCGCAGGTCGCCCCCGGGATCGAAGCGGCGAGCGCCCTGAGTACGATCGGGATCATGCCGCCCGTCAGCGCCCCGCCGATCAGCAGCGTCGGCGTGCGGATGCTCTCGGCCTCGGCACGCGTGAAGGGCTTGCGACCCTCGTCGATCTGGCCGATCAGCGTATGGGCGTTGTCGCGGTACCTCTGCTTCGCCGCGGCAGGGCGCTTCGCCCACGTTCCGGCGCCGGAAATGCGATCGATGAATCCTTCGAGGCCCTTGTCGACGTCGCCCTCGCCAATCAGGCGGGCGGCTTCGACAATGCTGTCGACACGTGCGGTCATGGGGGCATCGGCGCCCTTCGGCATCAGCGTTTCATCGAGCTCTCCTCCTGGTTCCGCCAGGATCAGCTTGCGGATCAGGTCGGGCCGCTGTTGCGCGACCCGGAAGGCGATGTGGCCGCCACGCGAATGCCCCATCAGATCTACGGCACCGAGCTTCAGGCCTTCGATAAAGGCGATCACGTCGGCGGTATGCTGCGCAATGGTGAAGCCGGTCCCGCGTCCGTCCCAGTGCTCCGGAAAGAAGCGCCTCAGGCTCGGCACGATCAGCCGGCGGTCGCGGGACAGCGGCCCCATGACGCCCGACCAGGTGCGGAAATCGCCGAGTGATCCATGAATGGCGACCAGCGGCGATCCGCGCCCGATGTCCACGTAGTGCATCTCGTACTCATCGACGGCAACGGTCTTCATGGCTGGTCTGGCCTCGATCAAGGTCGCTCAGGTGCGCTCGAGCGAGCCTATTTGGCGCCACAATCGACGCAAGGGCAATTCGAAGGCGTTGATGTAGGGGAGGGCGGACCGACGAATCCCCACGGACGCGCGGCTGCGCGGCGACGGCCGCCTCATTTCCTGCGATCGCGCGCCCGCGGCCGCCCGACCCAATGGCATGACGAGCGCTGCCGGGCAGGAAAAACGAAACAGGTCGGTTAGTGTTACATCTGCGACGTCATGGAGAGCCGCGTCCGGCTCTCCATGAATCGGTGTTTGCATGGTCGAATTCGTCAACGCACTGCGCGACGCACGACCGACCGATGCCTCTGCTGCGCCTTGTTGAGCCGCAGGCGCTCCCAAGTGGTCACCTTGCCATCGGCATAGGCCTTGGCCTCGATGCGATTGAGGCGGGCTTTGCTATGACGGATACGGGCGCGCTCGTGCGGCGTCACTCTGACTTTCTGGATCGTGTTGTGGGTCGCGTGGAAGCCCCGTTTGTAAGCAGGCGCCGCTTCCGCCCCCGGCGAGACAAGTCCGCCCATGGCGAGCGTGGCGGCGGCAGCGGCGGCAAGGACAAGAGCTTTCATGATTTCGTTCTCCTCATTTGGTTGTCGGCCGCGACGAGGATGTTTCTCTGTTTCCCGCCGCGGCTCGTATGAGAAAGAACGCTTGAAACTCAGCGTTTCCGTCCGTTAAATCGATGTAATCGTCGAGGCGAAAATGCAGCCTCCGAATGAATGGATATTCACTTTCTACAATGGAATATTGTCATGTTTCTTCCAGGGATTTTCCGCTTTCTTGTTGCGCAGCATGTTGAGGCCCCTGCAGATGCGCCGCCGCGTATTGCGCGGCAGGATCACCTCGTCGATGTAGCCGCGTTCGGCCGCAACGAATGGATTGGCGAACCGCTTCTGGTACTCGGAAATGCGCGTCTGGATCTTGTCGGGATCGCCAAGCTCCGAACGATAGAGGATCTCGACGGCACCTTTCGCGCCCATCACCGCGATTTCGGCTGACGGCCACGCATAGTTGAGGTCGCCGCGGATGTGCTTCGAGCTCATCACATCGTAGGCGCCGCCGTAGGCCTTCCGCGTGATCAGCGTGATCTTCGGCACGGTCGCCTCGGAATAGGCGAACAGCAGCTTGGCTCCGTGCTTGATCAGGCCGCCATACTCCTGCGCCGTTCCCGGCAGGAAACCCGGAACGTCGACGAAGGTGATGATCGGAATCTCGAAGCAGTCGCAGAAACGCACGAAACGTGCGGCTTTGCGCGACGCATCCGAATCGAGCACGCCAGCCAGTACCATCGGCTGGTTTGCGACGATGCCGACCGTGCGCCCCTCCATGCGGGCAAACCCGATGACGATGTTCTTTGCGAAAGCGTCCTGGAGCTCGAAGAAGTCGCCCTCGTCGACCACCTTCAGGATCAGCTCCTTGATGTCGTAGGGTTTGTTCGGATTGTCGGGAATGAGCGTGTCGAGCGACGGCTCCGGCCGGTCGGGCGGTTCCTTGGTCGGCAGCTCCGGTACCCCCGACGTATTATTTGCCGGCAGAAAGTCCATCAGCCGGCGCATCTGCAGCAGCGCTTCAACGTCATTATCGTAGCCGCGATCGGCGATCGACGATTTCGTCGTGTGGATCGAGGCGCCGCCGAGCTGCTCCGCCGTGACCGTCTCGTTGGTGACGGTTTTCACCACGTCGGGGCCTGTCACGAACATGTAGCTGGTGTCACGGACCATGAAGATGAAATCGGTCATCGCCGGCGAATAGACGTCGCCGCCGGCGCAGGGGCCCATGATCACGGAAATCTGCGGGATGACGCCAGACGCGAGCACGTTGCGCAGAAACACCTCGCCGTAGCCACCGAGCGCGGCTACGCCTTCCTGGATGCGCGCTCCGCCGGCATCGAACAGGCCGATGATCGGCGCCCGGTTGGTCAGCGCCATGTCTTGGACTTTCAGGATCTTCTTGGCGTGCGTCTCGGAAAGCGAGCCACCGAAGACGGTGAAGTCCTTGGCGAAGAGATAGACGACGCGACCGTTGATCGTGCCCCAGCCGGTGACGACGCCGTCGCCGGGGATCTTGGTGTTCTCCATGCCGAAGTCTGTGGATCGGTGCTCGACGTACATGTCGAACTCTTCGAAGGAGCCCTCGTCGAGAAGCAGCCCGACACGCTCGCGAGCCGTCAATTTGCCACGCTTGTGCTGTGCTGCGATCCGCGCTTCGCCACCGCCGAGACGCGCCGTCTCGCGGCGCCGCTCGAGCTCCTCGATGATGTCCTTCATGGCAAAGTCGACCCCGGTTGATAACCTCTGCCTTGGGTCTCTAGCACGCGCCGGTACGGACGCAAATCGGCGACGTGACCGAGGTTTACGCTCGATCCGCGAGGTGGCCCGAGGAGCCGCCCGTCATGGGTGGCGAGCGCGAAACTCCGGCGCCGTGCGCACGCGCCTCTGCGCGCGACAGCGAAGCCGCCGACGATCAACGGAGCGAGGCAGGCCGCGAGCGTGAAAAACATCGATCAGTATCGTGCGCCGGCCCGATTGAATTCAATGCCCCGGAGCTTTCCCGGCATGACGTCAGCGTGATCGGGGCCGACCTGGGCGGCGGTTCGGCCGGTCGGTCCCCTCGGTGTCCATCGTCGCGATTGTCCGCTACACTGCCGCGAGACGAGGTATCAATCGAGGAAACAAAGTCTATGCCGCAGCAGATCACGAACGGGTACAAGAAGTTGCTCGAGGCTGCCAAATCCGAGATCGAGGAGATCGAGGCGGCCGATGCGGTGCAGCTTGCAGGTCGCGACGATGTCGTGCTGGTCGATTTGCGCGATCCCCGGGAGCTGGAGCGAGAAGGCAAGGTGCCCGGCGCCATGCATTGCCCGCGGGGCATGCTCGAGTTCTGGATCGATCCCGAAAGCCCGTATCACAAGGCACAGTTCGCCGAGGACAAGAAGTTCGTTTTCTTCTGTGCGGCTGGCTGGCGATCGGCGCTTTCGGCAAAAACGGCACAGGACATGGGTCTGAAGCCGGTCGCGCACATTCTGGGTGGCTTCAAGGGCTGGAAGGACGCGGGTGGCCCGGTCGAAGCCCACGTGCCGAGGCCGCCGAAGACGTAATAGCCGCGCGCGGCCGATATTCCATTCGGTTTGCCGGTTGCCTGCCTACGAACCGGCGTCGCGCTTTGCCGTCAGCGCATCGACGGCCTCCGGATTGACGAGAGAGCTGAGATCGCCGAGGTCCAGGCCGAGCAGGGCTGCACGAACGACGCGTCGCATGATCTTCATGTTGCGCGTCTTCGGCAGATCTTCGCAGAGTACCACCGACTTCGGCCGAAACGCGGTTCCCAGGCCGGCCACCACCGCGTCGCCGATGATGCGGCGCGCTTCAGGCTCTGCGACGCCGATCCGGAGGACACAAACACAGACAATGGCCGTGCCCTTGACCGGATCGGGAACTCCGATCGCGGCCACTTCCTTGATCAGCCCCGTCGAGAGTGCCAGCCCCTCGATTTCCGAGGGCCCCGTGCGCTTGCCCGCGATCTTCAACGTATCATCGGAGCGACCGAGGATATAATAGTAGCCGTCGGCATCCTTCATCGCGAAATCACCATGATGCCAGACGCCGGGCCACGTCGACCAGTAGCTCGCCAAGTAGCGGGCGTCGTCCCGCCAAAGGCTCTGGGTGAGGCCGATCGGCGAGCGCCGCATGACCAGTTCTCCGACCTGCCCGGGCGCTGCCTCGCGGCCATGCTCGTCGAGAACGGCGGCATCCGTCCCAGGCACTGGCCGTGTGAACGAGCCTGGCTTGATCGGCTGCGTGACGACCGACGTGACGATGCCGCCCATCTCCGTCCCCCCCGAGAAATTGATGATCGGCACGCGGCTCTTGCCGATCTTCTCGAAGAGCCAGAACCAAGCATCGGTGGTCCACGCTTCGCCGGTCGAGACGAAGATCCTGAGCGACGACAGATCGTAGCGCGCGGCCTCGAAGGTCGGATCGGCCATGAATGTGCGCGCGATCGTCGGCGCGATGCCGAGATAGCTGACACGATGGTCCGAGACGATCTGCCAGATCCGATCCGAGCGAGGATAGTCGGGCGTGCCCTCGGCAAGCATCATCGTGCCGCCCATGAGGGTGGTGCCGTAGACCAGGATCGGACCGACCAGCCAGCCCATGTCCGACATCCAGAGCACCCGGTCGCTGGCCTTGAAGTCCATGCAGATGCCCATGTCGAGGGCTGTCTTCACGGGGAATCCACAATGGGTGTGCACCACGCCCTTCGGCTTGCCGGTGGTGCCGGAGGTGTAGACCAGCATGAACGGCGCATCGGCCGCCATGACCGCAGTCTCAGTGCCGGGACCGGCGGCGGCCGTCACCTCATGCCAGTGGTGATCGCGGCCTTCGGTCCATGTCACGGCCACATCGGCCCTCCGGGCCACGATGACGTGGTCGAGCGTCGGCACGTCTTCAAATACCTCGTCGATCACCGCTTTGGCGGCGACGACCTTGCCCCGGCGGTAGGAGCCGCCGACGGTGATGACCGCCTTCGCGCCCGCATCGTTCAAGCGCGAGGCCACCGCCTCCGCGCCGAAGCCTGAGAACAGAGGCAGCACGATCGCGCCGATTTTCGGCACCGCCAGCAGAGAGACGGCGGCCTCGGGCACGTTCGGCAGGTAAATGGCCACGACATCGCCAGGACCGATGCCGAGGCGCCTCAGTCCAGCCGCCAGCCGGGACACCTCGTCGTGGAGCTCGGCATAGGTCATCGATCGCCGGTCGCCGTTCTCGCCGAGCCATTCGAGCACCGTCTTGTGCGCGGTCGGCGTGCCCATCCACTTGTCGAGGCAGTTGAGCACGACGTTCGTTCGCCCATCGACGCACCATGCGATGTGTTCGATCCCGCGCGAGGCGTCCATCACGCGCGTGTAGGGCTCGAAAAACCGGTAATCGATGTGTTTCAGCAGTGCCTCGTAAAAGGCATCGGGCTCGTCGATCGACCAGCGCAACAGAGCCTCGTGATCGGCAACGCCGCACGCCGCGATGAACTTCGTCAGGTTGGCGCCTGCTATGACCTCGGGCGTCGGCCGCCACGCGAACTCGGGGTCTCCCATGCGACAGCTCCTTCAGCCTTCGAGGAAATCGGCCACTGTCGCGATCTGGCTCGTCACGTTGAGCGCCGGCGCATGCCCGCACCCGGCGATTTCGACGATCGTCGCCTTCGGACCGCGCATGGTCATTTCGCGTGCGGTATCTGCCAGCAGCAAATCGGAAGAAACCCCTCGCAGCACCAGCGTCGGCGCGTCGATGCGATCCCAATGCTCCCACTGCTCGTAGTCGCGCGGATGAACGAACATCTGGCGCACGATCGCCGGATCGTAATGCGTCGTCAGCCGGCCGTTGGGCAGGCGCCTGAGCGAGGTCTCCGCCATGTGCCGCCATTGTGCATCGGTATGATGCCCGAATGGCTTGTAGATCGTTCGGAAATAGTCCTCCAGCTCGGTGACGGTGCCGAACTCGGGTGGATTGCCTATGTAGGCCTTGATCCGCTCGAACGGTGCCTCCGGAAACGTGGGCCCGATGTCGTTGATGACGAGCCGCTTGATACGGCCGCTGAGCGACGTCGAGGCCGCCCGGATACCGAGCGAGCCGCCCATGGACGTGCCGACCCAGTGCATCGACTTGAAGCCGGCCGCGTCTGCGACGGCAGCCGCGAGGCGCGCGTAGACGTCGAGGCAGTAATCCTCGTCAGGCCGGTCGCTCCATTCCGAAAGGCCGCGGCCGATCGTATCGGGGCAGACGATGTGATAGCGGCCGGAAAGCGCCGCCGCGATCGTGTCGAAGTCGCGTCCTGTGCGTGCGAGGCCGTGCCACATGAGGACAGGGGGCGCTCCCGGCGTTCCCCATTCCGTGTAATGCACCTCTCGACCAAGAGCCTTGACATAGCGCGACCTGGGCTGGCCTGCTTGGGCATCCTGGGCGGTGGGATCGGTCATCTTCGTCTCCGTCGCGTGATGGGTCGGCGAAGTCTCACACGCCGCCGCGCGGCCTGCCAAGTCGCGGCCACGTCAAGTTGTGGGCCACGTCAAGTTGTGGGCCATGTCAGGTTGTGGGCCAGCGCCGCGTCGTGGGCCGAAGCACGGGGAGCACGTCCACATGCCATACACGTTCCGGCCGGAACTGAGGGACAGCCTCTCCGGCAAGATCGGAGCGTTCGAGCGCCGGCCCATCGAGGATGCAAGCCTTCGGCGGGCCGGAGTGGCCATCGTTGTGGTCCAGAGCGAGACCGACGATCAGGCCTGCGTTCTCATCACCAAGCGACCGGCAACGCTCCGTCGTCACGCGAGCCAGTGGGCATTGCCCGGTGGACGGCTCGACGAAGGCGAGACGATCGAGCAGGCAGCCTTGCGGGAGCTGCACGAGGAATTGCGCCTGGAACTGGCCCCCGAGTCCATTCTGGGTCTGCTCGACGACTACCCGACGCGATCCGGCTTCCGCATTACGCCGGTTGTGGTGTGGGGCGGCGTCGTTGGCCGTATCGACCCTGACCCTGTCGAGGTCGCCTTTGCTTTGCGCATCCCCTTCAGTCAGCTCGACAGCCCGGATATTCCCCGCCTGCGTCCGACCGAAGACGGTAAGCCGCCGGTTCTTTCCGCACCTCTCCCGATCACGGGCGGCGAAGTGTTCGCGCCGACCGCGGCCATGCTCTACCAGTTCCGCGAGGTAGCCCTGCGCGGCCTGCCAACCCGCGTCGCGCATTTCGATCAGCCCCGCTTCGCCTGGAAGTGAACCCGGCAGCGAACCTGGACCGTAGCCATGTCGGACATCAAACCAGAGATCGTCGCGGAAGATTTGAGCGTCGATTTCGCCCCTTGGGGTCGCATCTTCGTGCGCAACAAGCGTCCGGCTGGCGTCGATCGTTTCGCTGCCGATCGGATTGTCGTTTTCCAGCACGGCGCCACCTATGGAGGCGAGGCCTTCGACATCCCGTTCGGCGGCATGTCCTGGATGGACTTCGTCGCGGCGCGCGGCTTCGACTGCTACTTCATCGATCTTCCCGGCTACGGACGGTCGACGCGTCCACCCCAGATGGACGAGCCGCCTGAAAACAACCCGCCCTTCATGCGTACACCGGACGCCGCCCGATGCCTGGGAGCCGTCGTCGATTTCGTTCGCGCGAGACGCCGCGTCGACAAGGTCTGCCTCGTCGGCTGGTCGTGGGGCACGGCGGTCACCGGCTACTACACCGCCGGCCACAACGACACCGTGGAGCGTCTGACGCTCTACGCGCCGGTCTGGGACAGAAGCAAGTCGTCGCCCTCGCCGATCCACGTGCAGGGCAAGGTCGGCGCCTATCGCACGGTCGATCGCGAAGCAACATTGAAGCGCCGGCTCGGAGGGCTCGACGAGGCCGCAAAAGCCGACATCATCCCCGCGGGCTGGTTCGACCAGTGGTGGACGGCGGTCGCCGCGGCCGACCCCGCGGGCGGCGGCAAGACGATCCGCGCACCCAACGGCGTGGTGATGGATGGCGTAGAGTATTGGAACGCCGGCAAGCCGCTCTACGACCCCGCGCACATCACCGTGCCGCTGCTGGTGGTCGTTGGGGAGTGGGACAACGATACGCCCCGCGCGATGGCCGAGACGGTGTTCCCGCTGTTCACCAAGGCGCCCTGGAAGCGGCTCGCGGTACTGGGCGGCGGCACGCACGCGATGCTGATGGAGCGCAACCGTATTCTCCTCTTTCGCAGCGTCCAGCAGTTCCTCGAGGAGTCGTCTCCGGGGCCCGGTGCGCTGGAATAAGTCTCCGTTTCATGGCCGCGCGAGAAAATTGCGCGAGGCCGCGCACGCGAGGTGACATAATCACGGCTCTAAGGCTCGAGACGGGCTATCTGCTCGAGCACCCACACGCTTCGCCGACCGGTCAACCGATCCAGCAGCCTCAGCGCCGCGAGGCGCAAAACGTAAGATGATCGCGGCGGGCGCGCGGGTGTCGGGGGCGCGCACTGTTGCGATAAACGGATTTCGCTCATCGTCGCGCGGTCCCTTCGTCCCGGTGGCTCATCGACCCTCTTCACAACAGCGCCACGATACCGGATTGTCGCCGCCAGCCAATCGCAACCAGAAGAACGGGACCGAAACGTCATGTCCAAACCACGCATCGTAGTCGTCGGCGCCGGCGCCGTCGGTGGCTATCTCGGAGCCCACATGGCGCACGCGGGCCACGACGTCACCATGGTCGACCCTTGGCCGGAGCACGTGGAGACGATGCGCACAAAGGGGCTTTCCATCTCTGGCATGAGCCCGGGGGAAAGCCTGACGGTGAAGATGAAGGCCAAGCATCTCACCGAGCTGCAGGACATCGTCAAGGAACGGCCGGTCGATATCGCCATCGTCGCCGTCAAGTCCTATGACACGATCTGGGCGACACAGATGATCGCCCAGTACCTGTCGCCCATGGGCTACGTCGTTTCGGCCCAGAATTGCGTCAACGAGGAGCGTATCGCCGGCGTCGTCGGTTGGGGCAAGACCGTCGGCTGCATGGTCGGCAACAACTTCGCCGTCGAGCTGTACGAGCCGGGTTCCATCCGGCGCACCATGCCGAAGGACGGCAAGATCGCGACGCTCGAGGCCGGCGAGGTGCATGGGCGCATTACGCCGCGTATCGAGCAGTTGGCCGAGATCCTCTCGTCGGTGGACAAGGCCCGCGCCACGCCCAATCTCTGGGGCGTACGCTGGTCGAAGCTTTGCGTGAACGGCATGCGCAACGGCGTTTCGGCGGCGACCGGCCTCGGCGGCAATGCGCGCGACAAGCACGACCGAATCCGCCGCGTCGTCGTCAAGCTCGCAGGCGAGGCGGTGAAGGTCGGCCGTGCATTGGGCCTCGATCTGGAGCCGATCGCCAAGATCGACCCCGATCTGTGGGTGCGCGCCACCGACAACGATCCGGACGCCGTGCGCCAGCTCGACGAACTGATCCTGGCGGGCACGTCGGGAGCGGCACGCAGCGATCTGCAGCGCCCGTCGATGGCACAGGACATCGCCAAGGGTCGCCGCACCGAAATCGACTACATGAACGGCTATATCGCCGGCAAGGGCGAGGCTGTCGGCGTCATGGCCCCGACGCATGCCGCCCTGACGCGGATCGTGCGCGAGGTCGAGCGCGGCCGTCTCGAAGCAAAGCCGGACAATCTGTTCGGTTTGACCAACTAGCGCCGTCGCAGGGCGTGGTCAGCGCGTCGGCTGGGTGCGGCGCCGTCAAGCACCCGGCCGCGCCATCATCCGGCAATGCAATCGAAAATTGCACATATCAATTGTTCGCAATCATAAATTCAATCCGGAGCCGCTCTGATCGACGGAACGGTCGCTCCGAGCGCGCGGGAATCGAATCTCCACCTGAAGCTTCATGGCATTTCGGCCGCCCGCAGCGTCGCTGGCCGTGCTTTTGAATAAATTTCTCAGGCGACGGACGTCACTGTGCTTATCGGGGCACACAGATTGAACAGGCCCTGCGATCGGCCGGCAAAGGCCGTTCGAAAGAGGCCGTAACAGACTGAAATATCGAAATAAAGACGCGACGCGAAGCGCGGGCAGCGGTCCGCGCCGACTGTTGCATTGCGGGGGCGTGCCCCAATCGCGCCCACAAATCGCCGGATAAAATCCTTAAGAATCCATTGACTCCCATTCAATCCCATGAGATCCCATAAGTGCCCGTCCGCACCGGGCCAAGGGACGCGGGCCGCGGCGCTGGGATCCGAAAGAGGGACGGATCTCGTGCGACCGCCCGCGCCCGGCCGGAAGTGGTGTGGGAGTGCAAGGGGTTCGTCGGGCGCCGGGGGACGTCCGGCGAGCCCCAATTGATTGCAGCGTTCAAGAGTGAGGTGTCGTGCCGTCGTGGCCCGTCTGAACCCCGCGCATTGTCAGTGGTGTCGAGAAATGCGCCGGCGTGTTCGCGGCGCGTTAAACGAGGCTTGACGCAAGGGGATGGACCGCTTTGTCTCGACATTCACGAACAAGATCGACGCCAAAGGGCGGCTCTCGATCCCGGCGTCGTTCCGGGCTGTGCTCGAGCGCGACCGCTACAGTGGCGCATCCGGGCCCGGCCTCTACTGCTACCCCTCGCTCGACGCTCCGGCGCTCGATGCAGGCGGCGAAAGACTTGCACAGAAAATCGATGGGCTTCTCGGCGGTTTGCCGGACTATTCGGACGAGCGCGACGAGCTCGCTGTCGCGCTCTATGGTGAGGCTCAGTTCATCGCCATCGACGCGGACGGTCGTATCGTGCTTCCCAAGGAGCTTCGCTCCCGTATCGGGCTCTCGGAAGGTGTCGCCGAGGTCACTTTTGTCGGCCTGGGCGACAAGTTCCAGCTCTGGTCGCCGCAGATCTTCGAAGAGCGCCGGGCCCAGGCCCGCGACAAAGTCCGCCAGCATCGACAGCTTCTCGGTGCAGGGCGCCGCTCGCCGGTGGGAGCAGGCGGGGGTGGAGGAGAGCAGCAATGACGGCGAGGCGGGAGACCGCTTCGGGAGATAGCGACGCAGCCTCGGAGCCACGCCATATTCCCGTCCTCCTCGACGAGGTCGTGGAGCACATGGCTGCCGCCGCGGGCGACAGGTTCATCGACGGTACGTTTGGTGCGGGCGGCTATGCGCAGGCGTTGCTTGCCGCCGCTCCGGGCATCCGTGTGCTTGCCATCGAGCGTGATCCGGATGCGCGGGCCGCCGGACGTGGGGTCGTCGAGCGTTCGGGTGGCAACCTCGTCCTCGTCGACGGTTGCTTCGGCGATCTCGCCGAAATAGCGGCCGCCCATGATTTCCGTCCAGTCAACGGCGTCGTGCTCGACATCGGCGTCTCGTCCATGCAGCTCGACGAGGCAGACCGAGGCTTCTCGTTCATGGCGGATGGCCCGCTCGACATGCGCATGGAGCGTCAGGGCCCCAGTGCGGCCGATCTCGTCAACGAGATGACCGAGGCCGATCTTGCCAACCTGATATTCGCCTTCGGCGAGGAGCGCCAATCCCGCCGCGTCGCGCGCACCATCGTCAAGGCGCGCGAGGCGCAGCGCATC
>JBFWXN010000041.1:0-42638 GCA_050187415.1 Hyphomicrobiaceae bacterium
TCGCGCATAGACCATGATCCACACGACGAACAGCGTCGCCTGCATCAGGCCGGGTATCACGCCGGCGAGAAACAGTCGTGGGACACTCTCCTCGGCAATGACGGCATAAACGATCATGGCGAGGCTGGGCGGGATCAGAATGCCGAGCGTGCCGGCGGCGCCCACCGTCCCGAGAGCAAAATGTGGTTCGTACTTGCGCTCGACCATGGCCGGGATGAGTACCGAGCCGATGGCGACGGCCGTGGCGACCGACGAGCCGCAGATCGCCGCGAAGATCGTGCAGGCCACAACGCAGACGAGCGCCAGGCCGCCACGCGCGCGGCCGACCCACGATTGCGCGCTATCGATCAGTGCCCCCGCGACGCCCCCCTTCTGCATGAAGGTCGCTGCAATGACGAAAAGCGGGATGGCCAACAGCGTTTCCGAGTTGAGGTGGTCTACGAGAAGCTGCGGCAGCGAGATGAGCGGTGTTCCTTCGTGCCAGAAGAGGAGCAGCGAAAGGAAGCCGAGCGAGAGATAGATCGGGAGGCCGATCAAGAGGAACAGGAACAGGAGGCCGATGGCGATAAAAGGAACTGTCATGATGCGCTTTCCGCTCTGCCTTATTTATCTCGGCCGACGTGCTCGTGCGTCACGAGCATCGTGTTCGGGTCGAAGCGGAAGACGTAGAGGTAGAGGCGGTAGAGGAACGGAGGGATCATCAAGGTCGCGCCGAATGGCAGCGACATATAGTACAGATAGAGCGGAAAGTGCGCCGAACTCTCGCTCTTTTCGCCAAGCCCATATGAGCTGAAAACCATTTGCCAGCCGTACCAGGCCAGTGCGGTCGCAAAAGCGAGCCCCACCAGAAGTGCGACGATCTCCAGGATGCGCTGAACAAACGGCGGCAACATGAGCAGAACGATGTCGGCTCGAACGTGCCGAGCCTCCCGAACGAGCGGAGCACCGGCAATGAAGATGGCCCAAACACTGAAGTAGATGGTGAACTCCATTCCCCAGTCGGTGAGGTGACGAGGGAAGAAATATCGCAACACGACGTCATTGACGACGAGCGCCAGCCCAAGGACGGCCAGCAAGGCCATCAAAACGTTTTCGAACTTTTCGAGCATTGCCAGCCTACGTGCCAGGACGACGGATTTTTGTTGCGAAACACCGGCGGAAAGCGTTCCGCCGGCGCCGATCGTTCTTTCAGGCTACCAGGTCGCAGCGTCGGCAGATCCAAGCCGAAGGGCCGCAGCGGCGACGAGACGGCGCCTTCAGTCCTTGACGATTTCCCGCATCAACGCGACCAGCGCGGGATCGATCTTCAGGTCTTTGACCAACTGGTCCTGCTTGGCCATGTACTTCTTCTTGGCGTCAGCGTTGTCCTCGGCGGACGCGACGACGACCGTGATGCCGTTCTTCTTGGCTTCGTTCATGGCATCGTCCTGACGCGCGCGGGCGCGCTTGCGAAGGTCGTCGACCTTGCCTTCCCACGAAGACACGATCAGATCCTGAATGTCCTTTGGATATTTGGCCCACGACTTCCCGCCTACGACCGGGAGGTACTGGCTGAAGGACTGATTGGCCAAGTAGGCGTGCTTGACGCCGCTATCCCACAGCTTCGCACTGCGGGCGGATTCGAACGTGGTCGACAATCCGTCGACGGTGCCGCGCTGCAGGGCCTGCGGTACGTCCGGCCAGGCGATCTTCACGGGGTTGGCGCCCAGCGCTTCGAAGCGCGAGATATAGGCAGCGCCCCCAGGAATACGGATCTTCATACCGGTCAGGTCCGAATTCTTGTTGACGGCTTTCGTGACCGTAAAGACCTGCTGAAAGCCAAGGTCGAGCCAGCGGCCGATCACCTTCACGCCAAGTTTCTTCTCGAGTTTTGCGGCCAGTTCTTTGCCGGGCTTGCCATCGATGATTTTATAGGCGTCCTCGTAGCTGACGCCATACAGCAGCGGAAGGTCGGCAGAGTCGAAATCCGAGACGAATTTGCCAAGTTGCCAGGTTCCGGGGAAGCCCATGTCCAACGCACCCTGGTTCAGGGCCTTGGGGACGTCGGTATCCTTGTACTTGGCGGCGCCGTGAAAGATTTTCACCTCGAGCTTGCCGCCCGACTTCTTGGTGAGTTCTTCGGCCCACTCGGTCACGCCGATGTTGCGGATGTGATTGGGGCCGGTCTCGAGCGAGATCTCGAGGCGGTACGTTTCGGCGGTCGCCGCCGATGAGCCGAGCGAAAGGGCAGCGATCGCATAAAGCGCGGCGACCCGCGCGGTGCGGATAGTGAACAAAGTCAATCCTCCCTTGGATGGAGCACTCGAGCGCATTGTGTGCCGATACCACCTGCAGAGAACCCCCGCAGGCCAGGCGGACACATTACCACCCCGACTGGCAAGCCGCGTCGGAGAGTGCTAATTCGCCACTTTTCCAGACGCTTCCCGCCAAGTCAAGGCGACTTTCCGGGCGGAGCCATTGCGGGAACCGCCGCATGGGCCGGTAAGGTTTCCGTGCGGAATTCTGCCCGCTCGATGAGCTTCTGGCTGAGGACCGTGGTTGCGAGCAGTCCCAGCCCGAGAAGGTCAGTCAACAGCCCGGGCGTGATCAATACCATCGCGGCCGCGATCAACAGGACCCGCTCCCACCAGGTCGCCGTGCGAACGAGGTAGCCGTGAAGACCTCCCGCGAGGCAGATGACGCCGACGGATGCGGAGCAGAACGTGAGAATGACATCTTGCCAGGGGCCGATCAGCATCAGCGACGGCCCGAAAACACACATGAACGGCACAATGTAGCCGGTCGCTCCAAGCTTCACCGCCGCCCAGCCCGTGTCCCATAGGTTGCCGCCGGCGATGCTCTTCGCCGCGAACACCCCGAGGGCGACGGGCGGCGTGATGGTCGACAGGCAGGAATAATAGAACACGAAGAGGTGGGCGGCCTCGACCGTGACGCCAAGCTTGATGGCGGCCGGTACGAGCAGAGCCACCTGAATGATGTAGGCCGGCGTGGTCGGCAGGCCCATCCCCAGGATGATGCCCGCCAGAGCCGTCAGCATGAGCGCGAGGACGAGATTGTTTTGCGACAGGTTGACGACAAAAGACGTGAACTCGATGGCGACGCCGGATAGCAGGATAACGCCGATGACGGTCCCTGCGACGGCGCAGGCGGTGCTTATGGTCAGGGTATCCTTGGCGGCCAGAACGAGGGCTTCGAAGATCACTCGCGGACGGACGTACTGACGAGTCGTCTTGCGCAGGGCGGCAACGGGAAACACCGAGGCGATGCCACACATGGCTGCATAAGGCGCCGAGTAGCCGGCCAGCAACACGCCGGTGATGACGAAGAGCGGCAGGAACTGGTGCCCGCGCTCGAGGAGCACCGCGCGCATCTGCGGCAGATCCGCTTTCGGCAGCCCACGCATGCCTGTCCGGCGCGCCTCGAAGTGCACGGCCGCGTAGACGGCGAGATAATAGAGAAATGCCGGAATGATCGCGAGTGCGGCAACCGTCAGGTAGCTGACGCCCAGGTACTCGGCCATTACGAAGGCAGCCGCGCCCATGATGGGCGGCATGATCTGTCCGCCGGTGGAGGCGACTGCTTCGACGGCTCCAGCAAATGCCGGCCTGTATCCGATGCGCTTCATGAGCGGGATAGTGAACACCCCCGTCGTCATGACGTTGGACACGGCGCTGCCGGAAATGCTGCCGAACATCCCTGACGTGATGACGGCCACCTTCGCAGGCCCCCCCGGCTTCGCGCCCGCCAGCGCCATGCCGAAATCCATGAACAACTGACCGGTACCCGTTTTCTCGACGAAAGCTCCAAAGATGATGAAAAGCACGATGTACGTGGCGCAGACGCTGATCGGTATGCCGAGGATGCCGTCGAGCGTCATGTAGACTTGATCGAGCATCATTTGCGGCTTCAGCGATGTGAAGAGCAGCGCATAAACTATGAAGAACACGGCCGTGATGGACAATGCCGCACCGAGGACGCGCCTTGCAGCTTCCAGAACCGTCACCACGAGCGTGATGCCAAGCACCCAGTCGATCAGCTTCAGATCGTCGACAGTGGCAAACCGCTCGATGAAATAGTCGTAGGCGACAAACATATAGCCGATCGAGACCACCGAGGCGGCCACGAACAGCCAATCGAGGATGCCGGGGCTTCCATCCTTCTGGGCCGAGAGGCCGGTGTAAACCAGGAAGGTCAGCACCAGCGCAAACATGAGGTGGATGCCGCGAAAGTAGATGGGCTCGGGCACGCCGAACAGGGCCGAATACAAGTGAAACAGTGTGAATGCGAGACACAGCAACGTCACTAGCCCGACAGTGAAGCGCTTGTACATGAGGGAACCCCGGTGACGGTGACTACGTCTTCGACGAGACTATAGGTTGCGCAAACTGCGGGTCAGCCGCGGGCATGGCACGCCGACGCCGGCTCGGCCGAAGAAGAGGCACGCCTCTTCTTCGGCCCGCACGGACGAGCGCCTACTGGGCGCCCTGCTCCTTGAAGTATTTGAGCGCGCCCGGATGCCACTTGACGTCGACCTTGGTTCCGAAGTCCTTCGCCGTCTGGCCCTTGAACGACGAGTTCACGTTCACGAGGTCGGGCAATGCTTCGGTCATGGCCTTGGCCATTTTGTAGGCAAGGTCGTCCGGCAGCTTGCAACTGACGATGAGATGCGCCGGAAATTGAACCGTTGCGTTATCTTTTTCCAGCCCGGGATAAGCGGACTTCGGCATCACATAGCGCTGAAAGCCGGCATTCTTCTCGCGCAGCTTGGCGAGGATGTCGTCGGGAATATCGAGCATCGCGATTTTGCGACTGTTGGCCATATCCTTCACCGAGCCGTTGCCCTCGGTGGTGATCATGAAGGACGCCACGATCTGGCCATCCTTGAACATGTTGGCCTGGTCCGAAAGGCTGGACAGAGCCACCTTGCTGGCACCTGAGAAGCCGACGCCTGCCGCGTCGAGAATCCAGCCGGCGACCTCATTCGTCGTGTTGCCGCGAGGCAGCGTCCCGACGCTCTTGCCCTTGAGATCGGCGAGCGTGTTGATGCCCAAGTCGGACCGGATGACGATTTGCTGAACTTGCCTGTACAGCGACGCCATGTGACAGACATTTTCGTAGTTCTTGGTGATGCCTGTTCCCTTGCCACGGAGCGCGTCGAACGTGGTGATCAGGTTGCCCATGCCGATCTGGGCCTTGTCCTCCTCGATCGCCTTCAGATTGATCAATCCGGCGCCAGGACGATTCTCGATCGCCAGCCCCGGAATCGCTTTTTCCCACACCACCTTCAAGGCGCCGCCGATCGGAATCCACGAACCGCCCGTCGGTCCGGTGAAATACGTGAGCTTTGTCGGTGTCTGAGCGAGGGCCGGCAAGGCGGCGAAACCGAGCGCAAGCGCTGCGGCGCCGGCGAGGCCGGCAAAACGTCCTTTCATAGCGTTCTCCCAAGGATCTGCTGCAAGAGCTTTGTTGTTATTGAAGCGGCCTCGGTGGGCCGCTCGCGCCGGAACTATTCCAACGCACCGGAGGGGAGTCAACGACTACCGGAGTCTAATTGGGCCGCAAATGTACGGGCTCCGGGGTCATCACGACCACGGTTCGCGAGCACGCGGGCCTGCAACTGGCGCTTGGCCCAGGCCCGCCTTGCCGCTAAGCTGGCAACGATCTCGGACAAACGCCGTCGCGACCTCACGTGCAGCGTCTCCGAGGCGCCTCCCTCCCCTCAAGTTTCAAGCAGTGCAGGAGCCGTTCGATGGCGATCAAGGTTGGTGACAAGTTGCCCGAGGCCACGTTCACGACGATGACGGCCGAAGGACCAAAGCCGAGGACGACGGCCGAGATGTTCGGCGGCAAGAAAGTGGCGCTGTTCGCGGTGCCGGGCGCCTTCACGCCGACCTGTCACAAAACGCATATGCCGGGCTTTCTCGATCGCATGGACGAGTTGAAGGCCAAGGGCTTCGATGCGGTCTATTGCACGGCCGTCAACGATGTGTTCGTCATGGATGCGTGGGCGAACGCCTCGGGGTCGGTCGGCAAGGTGACGATGCTCGCCGACGGCGGGGCCGAGTTCGCGAAGAAGATCGACCTCTTCATGGATCTGACCGCGCGCGGCATGGGCATCCGTTCGAAGCGCTACGCCATGGCTGTCGACGACGGAGTCGTGAAGGTGCTCAACGTCGAGGAGCAGCCCGGTGTCGCGCTCTCGAGCGCGGAGACGCTCTGCTCGATGGTCGACAAGAGCCTTTGAGCCGCGGCGGCCTCTGAACTGCCTGTGCGCGTGCGCATGGAAGGAAGCCCCAACCGGTGCGAGACGTCTCGTGCGTGGGGCTTTTTTCGTTTTTCGTGCCAACGTCGCAAGATCGCCCGAGTTTGTCTGCAGGTTCGCCGCGAGCTATGCAAACGTGAGGCGCTCGGCGACGCGGTCGCCCCATGACATCGTCGGTGCGCTCGGACCGAGGGAGGCTTGGCATGCGTCTCATCGCAATCGCCGCCGGCGTGACCGCCACGATCGCCGTTGCAGTGACTTATTGTGTCACCGCGCCGGGTGCCGCCGCTGCGGGAAAGAAGCAGGACGGAAAGCCTGACAAGGTGGTCGCCGCAAAGACGATCTTCGGGGCTGAAAAGACGCCTGCACCACTCGCGGCGCGCTCGATCGGCTTCTACTCGCGCGGCTGCCTCGCGGGCGGCGAAGCGATCCCGATCGATGGCGACCACTGGCAGGTCATGCGCCTGTCGCGCAATCGCAACTGGGGGCATCCCCGCCTCGTCGCGCTACTCAAGCGACTGGCCAAGGATGCCGCCGCGAAGGACGGTTGGCCCGGTCTGCTGGTCGGTGACATTTCTCAACCGCGCGGAGGCCCGATGCTGACTGGGCACGCGAGCCATCAGATCGGCCTCGACGCCGACATCTGGCTGACGCCAATGCCTGGACACCGGCTTTCGAAGGGCGAACGGGAAAACCTGAGCGCCACATCCATGCTCGGGCCCGACAAGGTGCACGCCGATCCGAAAGTGTTCACGGCACGCCATGCAGCAATCATTCGCCGCGCGGCATCCTACCCCCAAGTGGAGCGCGTTCTCGTGCACCCCGGCATCAAGAAGGCGATGTGCGAAGAAAAAGGCGTGGACCACAAGGACTTCCACAAGATCCGCCCGTATTGGGGGCATCACTACCACATGCACGTCCGCATCGCGTGTCCTGCGGACAGCGCGGGCTGCCGATCGCAAGCCACGACGCCCCACGACGACGGTTGCGGCAAGGAGGTGGACGATTGGATCGCCCTGCTGGAGCGCCCCCCGCCACCGCCAAAGCCCGGCCCGGCGCCGAAACGCAAGCCCAAACCGCCCGTCACGCTCGCCGACTTGCCGGCCGCGTGCCGCGTGGTGATTTCGGCCGGGAAAGACCAGAAGGCCGACGCCGCCCGATCGCCCGACACGGGCAACGAGCCGCCCCGCCCGAGGTAACGAGACCCGCCGAGTATGGAGACAGCGACTGGCAAGGCATTGGCAGAGAGCGGGCCGGATGGGCGCGGCGAGGCAATGGCGGCCGCAGTGGGCTGAAGCTGACACCGGCGCGCGCGAGCGAGCCGGAAACCGCATAGTCGCGACGAGCGCGAGGATGCCATTGGAGGGGTGTCGCTTGCCCCTGCGATCGCGATGAAAATTTTGGTGACAGGCGCAACTGGGCCAGTGGGTCAGGCGGTGGTGGCGCGACTGCTCGCCGAGGGCCACGATGTTGCCATCGTCACGCGCCGTCCGTTTCTCGCCCAGCGATTGTATGGGCATACTTCGGCGATCGTGCATGAGTGGCATCCGCTGTCGGAGCCGTTGCCCAGGGCGGCGATCGAGGATTGCGATCGCGTCCTCAATCTGATGGGCGCCCCGCTTTCGGGGGGCCGATGGCGGGATCGAGAGACGCTTGCCGTCGCATCGCGGGTGACGGCCCTGCGCCGCATCCGAGACGCCTTCGCGGGCCGGCAGCCGCGCCTCGTTTCAGTGTCGATGGTGATTGCGCCAGCGGGCGCCGGGGAGCCCCTTCACGAGGCCATGGCCGCCAGCGGCCAGAGCATGCCTGCCGGGCATGCGGTGGCGACGTGGGAAGCCGAGGCGCAGGCCGCACAACGCGAGGGCAGTAGCGTCGCAATCGCGCGGCTCGGCCTGGTCGCGACCAGCAACGGGATTTTGCACGAGTTGGCCCGCCTCGCCAAACGCGGCGTCGTTCCCAATCTCAAGAGTTCGCTCATCCCCGCGATCGCACTCGACGACGCGGCGGAATTGCTTGCCGGCCTGCTCGATGCGCGCGGCATCGACGGCATCGTGCACGGGGTCGCGCCGTCGCCGGTCAGGGGCGAGGCCGTGATGCGCGCTTTACGGGCGCTGTCGCCGCTACCGCGGCCGATGATCGTACCGCCGTCGCTGCTGCGTCGCCGCCTGGGCCTGTCTCTCGGTCTTCTCGGCTGTCGCCGCCGGATCGTCCCGGAGGTGTTGAAACAGGCGGGAGCGGATTTCGCGCGCCCCGATCCGACGGAGGAGCTGATCGAGGCGATGAGCGACCTCGGCTCCGCAATGACGAGCGGCTCGCCGCCCCGTGAAGCGACACCGAGGTCGTCACCCGGTATCGCGGTTGCATCCTCGGAACAATCCGCCGGCGAGCGGTTGGCGATCAGGCGCCCGCCTTGACGCCGGTTCCGATCTGACAGGCGACGCCCGTGCCACCAAGGCCGCAGTAACCGTGGGGAACCTTGGCCAGATACTGCTGATGGTAGTCTTCGGCAAAGTAGAACTCGGGCGCTTCGAGAATCTCCGTTGTGATGGCGGCGTAGCGTTTTGCCTTGAGCGCAGCGTTGTAGGTATCGCGGCTTGCCTCTGCCGCGCGACGCTGCTCGGGTGAATAGACGTAGATGCCTGAACGGTACTGAGTGCCCACATCGTTGCCCTGGCGCATGCCTTGTGTGGGATCGTGGCTCTCCCAGAACGTCTTCAGCAATGTCTCGTAGCTGATCCTGCACGGATCGAAGGCGACCTGGACGACCTCGTTGTGGCCCGTCCGGCCGGAGCACACCTCTTCGTAGGTCGGATTCGGGGTAATGCCCGCGGCGTAACCGACGGCCGTGACGAAAATGCCGTCCTCCAGCTCCCAGAACTTTCGCTCGGCACCCCAGAAGCAGCCCAGGCCGAACATGGCGAGTTGCGTCCCCTCGGGATAGGGTCCTTTCAAGGGGTTGCCATTCACGAAATGCGTGGTCGCCGTGGGGATGGGTTCCGAGCGCCCTGCGAGCGCAGTGGCGGGGGTCGGGATCTCGAGCTTTTTACGAAAGAACATGGTTCGCCTCCGGATCGAAAACGATTCAGGCTCAGATATAGGGAAAGTCCCAGCGCTTTGCTGCAGAAGCCTCGGTCACGATCGAGCGAGCCGAGATGCAGGAAAAGGCATCAGTTGACGAAAATGCGGACCTCGCGGCGCCGACGGCCGAGCCAGCCCAGGATCAGGGAGAGGCCGATGGCCGTCAGCCACGCCGGCCAGTGCAACGCCGGCGCGAGCACCATATCCCACACGGACGGATCGAGCCGGCTCGACACCATCTTGTGCGCTGCCTCCAGCGTCTTCGGAGAGAGGCTTGCCCAGTGATCCCACAGCGATGTCATGACCAGCCCCGACCCGCCGGCCAATATCCGAGTGCCGTCGTAGGCCAGCGCGACCACGGCCGCGATCAGCATCAATCGAGCCACGACGCGGGCGATCAAGCGGACGACGGCGCGCGCGGTCGACGAGACGAGGAGGGCGAGGACGGCGACCAGCGGCAAGACGATGGCCGCGTGCACGAGGAAGAAGTTGACTGTTCTGTCGAGCATGTGGGGCGGATCGGCTCCGGACGGATCGAAGCGAGCTACACGGCGGACGAGGCGGGCACAAGGCCCGTTCGCGACGCGAAGCCGGTCATGCCGGCGCGAACGCCAGCATCGCAACGAGAGCAAGCGCCGCCAAGGCTATGATCCAAACGGCAATGCGGCCGGACCGGGTGCGCTCGGCCTCGACCGCGGCAAGGCGCGTGATCGTTGCGTCGTCGAGACGCACGCCGCCGCGCGCCGTCTCTGCCAGGGCGGCAAGTACGCGCTCCGCATCGGCGAGCAGGGCGGGGAGCTGGCTGGCGAGCTTGCCAACCTCGCCGGCGCCCTCGCGCGCATCCTTCAGAGCGCCGGCTGCGCCTAGGTTCGATTCGATCCACTCGCGCGCAATGGGCTCGGCGGCGGTCCAGATGTTCAGGCCGGCGTCGAGGCCGCGGGCCACGCCCTCCACAACCACCATGGTCTTCTGCAAATTGATGAGCTCGGGCCGGGTCTCCATGTCGAAGACCTCGGTGTAGGCAAAGAGCTGGCCGAGCAGGTCGGCCATCGAAATCTCTTCGGCCGTGCGGCCGTGGATCGGCTCACCGATGGCGCGCAGCGCTTGGGCGAACACTTCGACGGGATGGTGCGGCGGCACGTATCCGGCCCAGAAGTGCACCCGGGCGGCCCGACGATAGTCGCGCGTGATGAGCCCGTGCAGAATTTCCGCGAGGAAGCGGCGCTCCTTGGCGCCGAGGCGGCCCATGATGCCGAAATCGACGGCAACGACGTTACCCGCGGCATCGACCAGCAGATTGCCCTGGTGCATGTCGGCGTGAAAGAAACCGTCGCGCATGGCGTGACGCAGGAACGAACGCAGGACCGTGAGGCCCAGGCCACGCAGATCGTGACCAGCCTCCAGGAGGCGCTGCTTGTCGGCGATAGGAACGCCGTCGATCCACTCGACAGTCAGTACGCGCTGCGCGGTTCGCCGCCAATCAACGGTCGGCACGCGGAAATTGCCGCTTTCGAGGGTCCGGTCCGCGACAATGTTCTCAGCCATCTCCGACATGGCCGCGGCCTCGAGGCGCAGGTCCATCTCGAGCTCTGTCGTGGCCTTCAGCGTGTCGACGACAGCGACAGGCTTCAGCCGACGTGACGGTGGATGCACGCGCTCGAGCAGGCGCGCGGCGAGGTAGTAGCTATCGAGATCGCGCCGGAAGCGGCGCTCGACGCCGGGTCGCAGGATCTTCACCGCAACCTCACGGCGCGTGCCGTCCTTGTCGATGACGACGCCTTTGTGGACCTGTGCGATGGAGGCGGCGGCGACCGGTGGGCTCAGCTCGACGAAATGGTCCTCCACGCGGCCGCCCAGCGCCTCCTCGATGGCGCGGCGTGCCTCCGACATCGAGAACGGGCTCAGGCGGTCCTGAAGATGACGCAGGTCGCCCGCGAGATCCGGGCCGATCAGGTCCTCGCGCGTCGCAAGGAACTGGCCGAGCTTGATGTAGGAGGGCCCAAGCCGCGCGAAGGCCTCGGAGGTGCGCCGGTGGCGAGGGGTGGCAACACGCAGCGGCCACGTCACCGCGGCGATCGGCCAGGTCAGCCAGCGGGCCAATCGCAGAGCGAACGGCACCTTCATGCCGGCCGGCACGAAGCTGACGCCATAGCGCGCCAAGGTCAGGCCGGCACGGGCGAGGCGAACAAGACTGGCGATCACGCTGGCCAAAGGTGTCATTCCGATCGGTCGGCAGGCGCGCACGGGTGCGGGCCAGACAGGTTCTTAGCGGGTGCCGGAGGTATAGCAGCAGGTACGTTGATTCGATCGGTTAAGACGCACAGTATCAGATGCAAGCCTCGCTCGCCGGTAGGCCCCATCGGGCAGCGCGCTCGAACGCCGATGCCGGGAGCCGCCGAGCGAGCCTCCACTCAGCCGTCGCGGAGCTTGAAGCGCTGGATCTTGCCCGTCGCAGTCTTCGGCAGGCTCTCGGCGAACTCGACCCAGCGGGGGTATTTCCAGGGCCCTGCCTTGGTCTTGACGTGCGCCTGCAGTGCCGGGACCAGCCCGTCGGCTGACATTCCGGGCTTCAGGACCACGACGGCGCGCGGCTTCAGAAGCCCATCCGCATCCTCGCGCGGCACGACAGCCGCTTCGAGCACGGCAGGGTGACCGATGAGGGCGCTTTCGACCTCGAACGGCGAGACCCAGATCCCCGAGACCTTGAACATGTCGTCAGTGCGGCCCTGATACGCATAATAGCCGTCGCCGTCGCAGATATACTTGTCGCCGGTCCGCATCCATTCGCCCTGAAAGGTGAGGCGGCTCTTGTCGCGCTGGTTCCAGTAGCCTTCGGCGGCCGAGGGGCCGGACACCACCATTTCGCCCACCTCTCCGGCCGAAACCTCGCGGCCCTCCTCGTCGACGAGGCGCACGCGATAGCCGTCGACCGGCTTACCCGATGTGCCATAGCGGATGTCGTCAGGCCGGTTGGATACGTAGATGTGCAGCATTTCGGTCGAGCCGACGCCGTCGAGGATATCCACGCCGAAGCGGCGGCGCCACGCCTCACCGACCTCGGCCGGGAGTGCCTCGCCGGCCGAGACGCAGGCTTTCAGTCGCGGGAACGACAGGTCGCGAGTCGAGCCTGGATGCGCCAGCATGGCCGCATAAAGCGTCGGTACGCCGTAGAAGATCGTAGGCTGGTGCTGCTGGAGTGTGCGGAAGACGCTGTCCGGGGTCGGGCGCTCGGCGAGCAGAATGGTCGTCGCGCCGACCGACAAGGGGAAACTCATGGCGTTGCCGAGACCGTAAGCGAAGAACAATTTTGCCGCCGAGAAGCCGACATCGTCCTCGCGGATGCCGAGCACGGCCTGACCGTAGAGGCGAGCCGTCGCCATCAAGCTGGTGTGGACGTGTCGGACCCCTTTCGGCATGCCGGTCGAGCCCGACGAATAGAGCCAGAATGCCGTCTCATCCGTCGACGTGGCGGCCGCTGTGAACGCGGCCCCCTGTGCTGCGAGACCGGCCGAAAGGTCGCTCGTTCCCGGGGGAGCGGCGCCATCGGCAACGAACACGCGCTCGATGAACGGAAGCTGGCCGAGGATCGGCTCGACGACCGGCAGCAGCGACGCCGAGACAAACAGCGCCCTGGCGCGGCTATCAGCGAGAACATAGCCGTATTGTTCGGTCGTCAGCAGGGTATTGAGGGCAACCGGAACGACGCCGGCCTTGATGGCACCCCAGAAGCAGACCGGGAAATCGCGCGTATCGTGTAGCAGCAGCGCGACCCGCGCCTCGCGCGGAATGCCGGAGGCGACCAGCAAATTCGCCATGCGATTGCAGCTCTCGGCCAAACCGCCGTAAGTGAGCGTGCCGGTGGCATCGATGAAGGCGGCCTTCGCAGCACGACCTTCGCCCAGATGGCGATCGATCATGTCGGTTGCTGCGTTGTAGATCGTCGCCATATGCGTTGCCTCCCCGCCGGGATGCCTCTGCGGACATCGCCGTCATCATGCCCGAGGGCGGCTGGGCTTTGCTAGGGGCCGTCGCCGTACGCTACGGACATCAGATAGAGACCCCGCGACGGGGCGAGCGTACCGCATCGTGCGCGGTCGCGGGACTCGAGCGCAAGTTTCATGTCGTTGGGCGTCCAACGGCCGTCACCGACTTGTTTCAGGCTGCCAGCGAGCGAACGTACCTGATGGTGGAGGAACGAGCGTGCCGCGGCCTCGATATGGATTTCCCCGCCAACGACCGTCACGTCGAGCCGGTCCAGGGTCTTGACGGGCGAGCGCGCCTGGCAGCCGGCGGCGCGAAACGTCGTGAAGTCGTGACGACCGAGCATGTACGCTGCGGCTTCGGCCATGGGCCGGACATCGAGCGGTTGGCGAACCCACCAGACGCGGTCACGTTCAAGTGCCGGGCGGGCCGGGCGGCTCAAAATCCGATAAAGGTAGCTGCGGCCGGTAGCAGAGAAACGGGCATCGAAGTCGTCAGCCGCGCGCTCGGCATCGAGGACGACGATCGGGGCGGGCTTCAGGTGAAAGTTCAGTGCCTCCCTTACCTTGTAGGGCTCCCAGTCGCGCGTGAGATCAAAGTGCGCCACCTGTCCGCAAGCATGGACACCGGCATCGGTCCGGCCGGCACCGCGGACACCCACGGTCTCGCCCGTGAAACGATACAGCGCCATGGTCAGGCAACCCTGTACGGAGCGCCCTTCCGCCTGCATCTGCCAGCCCACGAAGGGCGTTCCATCATATTCTATGGTGATGCGGTACCGCGGCATCTCGTGCGCAGGCCTCGTCCGCGAGCCACGGCTCGCCCAGGTGTTCCGAGACGTGGAATAAGGCACACGGATGCCGGGCCGCAACCTCAGCGATGGCCGCCGGGCGAGAACGTGCCGGTACGACCGTGGTGGCCGTGGGATCCCTTCCCGCCATGGTGGGATCCAACCCAGCCCGGGCCGACGCCGCCGACATGGACCGGTTCAACCGCGCCCGAGCCGCCGCCGTAGTAATAATTGTGCGACACGGCCCGCTTCTCCTCGAAGCCGAGGCTCAACGGCGTGGCGCCATTCGGATTGATGATCACCCGATCCTGCGGGGGCAACGGCCGGAACACGCGCACGCCTTCCTCCAGCGTCACAGTGGCGCCGTAGAAGGGCCGCGTCTCGATGCGGGTGGTCGTCTGGGAGAGGGCAGCGGCTGGCGCCAGCGCGGTGGCGGCCGCGAGAACAAGGGCAAATGCGTTACGCATGGTGGAACGCTCCGTTGAAGGCATCTGGAGCGATCTTAACGCGATGTTAGGCAAACACGCTAACGACCTCTATCACATAATTAATGTTGGCCTCCCTCACGACTCCAACGGCGCACCTTCGATCGCATGCGGCCAGGCTGCTATGCCGCCGTCGAGGACGTGGGGCTTCAGCCCCATCTGGCGCATCAGAAAGGCGGCGGCGAACGACCGTCGGCCGGTGCGGCAATAGACGATGTAGTCCCGGGCCGGGTCGAGGCCGCGGGCGCGCTCGCGCAGCTCGTCGAGGGGCATCAGCCGCGCGCCCGGAAGGCGCCACAGCTCCCATTCCTCCTCGCTTCGACAATCGATGATATCGGCCGCGCCGCGTTCGATCATCCGCCGAGCCTGCCCAGGCGCGATCACATCGACCAGCTCGGCCTTCAGGAGACGGTCGAAATCCGCCTTGGCGAGGCGCAGGAGGCGGCCGTCGGTCAGCATGCGCACCGTGGCATTTCGCGTTACGTCCTGCAGCAGGGCTTCCTCGCCGAAGGATTCACCCGCCTTGAGACGGGCCACGGCCTTGCCCCGACGCACAACCTCGGCGTGGCCGCTCTCGATCACGAAGAAATAGTCGCCGGGCTGACCCTCGACGACGACTTCCTCGCCGGCGGCCACGGTCCATGTCTGCATGGCCTCGGCCGAGCGGACCACCTGGCCGAAGCTCAACTGCTTCAACGGCGGCGACCGAAGGAGCGCCGCGGCCCGATCGCGGACGGGGTCGTCGAGCGTGGCCAGGCTTCTTTCCTCCTGCGACGTGCTGAGCAGCCGGTCGAGCCGGGCACCGTCGATCAGAAGATAGGTGGAGAAGCGCGTGAGGCGCAGTTCGGCACCGGCCGGGATGGTATAGAGGATCGCAGGTTGGGGCGCCGTCTCGTTGACCGAAAGAATGGCCAGATGTTCTCCGGCACCATCCTTCGCCGTCATATGCAGCCCGCCATCGAGCAGCACCACGAGGTCTCCGGGGCGGGCGTCGACGATCTCCGCCAGGTCGCCGTGCTTGACGCCCGGCTCGGAAATCAGGTCGGCAAGACCCTGTTCCGGCACGTTGGCGAAGAGACGTGTTCGGCGCAGCTTGCTGGTGACGGGTTCCATCGGTGTCGGCTCCCTCGTGGCTTGCCGGTCGGGCAGCGCGCTACGGCCTCGCCGGCAGACCTCAGCCGTGCTCGTGGGCGAGGCAGCACTTCTTGTATTTCTTTCCGCTGCCACACGGACAGGCATCGTTGCGGCCGACCTTCGGCGTCGCCCGGTGGTAGGTCACCGCCGGAGCATGATGGTGGTGTCCATGATGGTGATGATCGTGACCGCAGCCGCAGTCGTCGCCGTGATCGTGGCCGTGCCCCTCGGCGGTGCCGGTTCTTGTCTCGGAGGCAGAGTTCGTGCCGGTGGTATCAGTCATGCTCGTATCAGTCATGGGTGGATTGCTCCTTATCGGCGTTGCCATAGCATGGCGTGGGGCGCTGCGTCAGTCCCGGATTGTGGGGTTCAGCCGCCGGCGCATGCGGTGGGAGCGAGCCCTAACATTTTTCCACGCAGGCCATCGGGGAGAAAGTACGGTTGCAGATGACGTCTCGGTTCCGGCCGCCTACCGATGGGCCTTGCAACCAGCCGCATTGCCTTGCGTCAGCGTCTGAAATAACAAGCGCCATGGACACAGTTCTCATCATCGACTTCGGTAGCCAGGTGACGCAGCTCATCGCGCGCCGCGTGCGCGAGGCCGGGGCCTATTCGGAGATCGTACCTTTCAACAAGGCTGAAGAGGCGCGCGAGCGGCTCAAGCCCAAGGCCGTGATCCTGTCGGGTGGCCCCGCCAGCGTGACCGAGATGGGCACGCCGAGAGCGCCCGACTGGGTGTTCAAATCGGATTTGCCGGTCCTTGGTATCTGCTACGGCGAGCAGACGATGGTCTCTCAGATGGGCGGCGAGGTGGAAGCCGGCCACCACCGCGAATTCGGCCGCGCCGAAATCGAGGTCGTCGACGACTGCCCGCTGTTCGATGGTGTCTGGGCCAAGGGCGAGCGCGACACGGTCTGGATGAGCCATGGTGATCGCGTGACGCGGCTGCCTCCGGGCTTCCGGGTTGTCGCCGTATCGCAGGGTGCCCCGTTTGCCGCCATCGCCGATGCCGAGGGCCGGCATTTCGCAGTGCAATTCCACCCGGAGGTTGCGCACACTCCCCGCGGGGCGGCGCTGATCCGCAACTTCGTGCGCAAGATCTCGGGCCTGCCGGGCGACTGGTCGATGCGCCATTTCCGCTCGAGCGAGATCGAGAAGATCCGCGCCCAGGTCGGCACGTCGAAGGTCATTTGCGGGCTTTCAGGCGGGGTCGACAGCGCCGTTGCGGCCGTGCTCGTGCATGAAGCAATCGGCGACCAGCTGACCTGCATTTTCGTCGACCATGGGCTGATGCGCCAGAACGAGGCCGAGGAGGTCGTGCGCCTCTTCCGCGGGGCCTACAATATTCCGCTGGTGCACGTCGACGCCGCGAAGCAATTTCTCGGTGAGCTTGCCGGCGTCACGGACCCGGAGCAGAAGCGCAAGACGATCGGGCGACTGTTCATCGAAGTTTTCGAGGCCGAGGCGAAGAAGATTGGAGGCGCCGATTTCCTTGTGCAGGGAACGCTCTATCCGGACGTGATCGAAAGCGTGTCGTTCACGGGCGGGCCGTCGGTGACGATCAAATCGCACCATAATGTCGGTGGTCTGCCGGAGCGCATGAATCTCAAGCTCGTCGAGCCCCTGCGCGAGTTGTTCAAGGACGAGGTGCGCGCGCTCGGCCGAGAGCTGGGACTGCCCGAGCCGTTCGTCGGCCGGCATCCGTTTCCCGGTCCCGGCCTTGCGATCCGCTGCCCCGGTGAGATCACCGAGGAAAAGCTCGACATCCTGCGCAAGGCAGACGCGGTCTATCTCGACGAGATCCGCAAGTCGGGCCTTTACGACGAGATCTGGCAGGCTTTCGCGGTGCTGCTGCCCGTGCGCACGGTCGGCGTGATGGGCGACGGGCGCACCTACGACCACGTTTGTGCCTTGCGCGCGGTCACCTCGACGGACGGCATGACGGCGGACTTCTATCCTTTCCCGCACGACGTAATCGGGCGCATCGCCACGCGCATCGTCAACGAGGTGAAGGGCATCAACCGCGTCGTTTATGACGTAACCTCGAAGCCCCCCGGCACGATCGAGTGGGAATGATCGACGGTCGGGCGTGAGCCCGCGGGCGGCACCGGCGCGCGGGTGACACTGCGACGCTTGGCCAGAAACGCATCGAACTCTTCCTTGTCGCGGGCGGCTCGCATGCGATCCAGAAACGCCCGGAATTCGAGCTCTTCGTCTGCACGCCGGCGCAGAACGTCGGCACGATAGGCCTCATAGGCGGAGTTGCGATAGCCGCCACCGGGTGTGTTCGACCGCTCGGCACCAGCCCGAAGGCGGTTGACGAGCCAACTGCGCATCCTGCCCGCGCCAGCGACAGCATGGCGTCCGGTCGCCGCAACCGGCTGGCGCTTGGCTACATATGTCATCGCCGCGCCGAGGAGCGTACCACCGCCCGCCATCAGCCAGATCAACATCACGTGCTTCGGCATGGCTTCCTATTGCCTATCCTGTCGGGGGCGCAGGCCGGCCCGCGCACGCTCAATGTTACGATGGTTTACGTGCCCTATCTGGGAAGCAGCGCCCGGCGCATCAATATCGCGGGCGAGCGAATCTGATCAGGACGGCTACGCCGCGCCAATCAGGGCAAGCCACTCGTCTTCCGAAAGAACCGTCACGGCGAGTTCCTGGGCCTTCGAGAGCTTCGAGCCTGCATCGGCTCCAGCGATCAGGTAGTCGGTTTTTCTGGAGATCGAGCTGGAGACTTTGGCGCCGAGGCGTTCGGCCTGCGCCTTGGCCTCGTTGCGGTTCAGGCGTTCGAGGGTACCGGTAAAGACGACGGTCTTGCCGGTGACGGGCGACTGTGTGGTAGCTGGGCGCTCGAACGGCAGAACCTCGATCTCGTTCAGGAGATTGTCGAGGACCTGCCGATTGTGGGCCTCGCGGAAGAAATCGACGAGCGCATCCGTGGCAACAGTGCCGACGCCAGCCAGCGAGGCGAGTTCGGTGTAACCCTCGCCGGCCATCTGCTCCGCCGCTTCGCGTGCCGCGGCCACAAGCGCCTGCGCATCGCCCGCGAAAGCGTCTGCCAGAGCCGAGGCGGCTTTTGCCGGAGCCAGTCTGGCCGCCACGATACGTTCCGACAGAGGCCGGTCGTCCAGCAAGCCAGCTTGCGCCAGCAGCCGCTCCCCGCCCGCCGAAGCGAGGGCCTTGACTGCGGCCTCGGCGGTCTTTTCGCCGAGCCCGGGCAGCCCATGGAAGCGCCGCCATGCCGGACCCGGCGCATCTGCGATGGCCCTTTCGACCGCCGCGCGGACCGCGGGCCACGTCAAGAAAGCCTTGGCCAGATCGCGGCCTGTCGTCTCGCCGATATGACGGATGCCAAGTGCAAACAGGAAGCGATCGAGTGGTACGCGGCGGCGCGCCGCGATTGCCTTGAACAGATTCTCGACGGACTTGGCGCCGAAACCTTTGCGCTTGCCGAGGGGGGCCTCGCTGGCCTTGTCGCGCGCCTCGAGCGTGAAGATATCGGCGGGCGACTTGATCAACCCCTCCTCGAAAAACAAGGCGATGCGCTCCTCGCCGAGGCCCTCGATATCGAGCGCGTTTCTCGACACGAAATGCCGCAGGCGCTCGCGCGCCTGGGCCGGGCAGACGAGCCCCCCCGTGCAGCGGCGGACCACATCGGCCTCGCCGGTCGCTTCGTCCACGTCCCGCTCGGCGGCGGAACCGCAAACCGGACAGATTTGTGGAAACGAATAGGGTCTGGCGCCTTTCGGGCGGCGCTCGAGGACAACACCCAAGACCTGCGGAATGACATCGCCGGCGCGCTGAATCAGGACTGTGTCGCCGATGCGCACGTCGAGCCGGGCGATCTCGTCCTCGTTGTGCAGCGTGGCGTTGGAGACGACCACGCCGCCGACGGTGACGGGCTTCAGCTTGGCGACGGGGGTCAGGGCGCCGGTACGGCCGACCTGAATATCGATGGCCTCGAGGATGGTATCTGCCTGCTCGGCCGGAAACTTGTGCGCGAGCGCCCAGCGGGGGCTGCGGGAAACGAAACCGAGCCGCGCCTGCAGATCGAGCCGATCGACCTTGTAGACCACACCGTCGATATCGTAACCGAGCGTCGCACGATCCACCGCCATGCCATGATAGTAAGCGAGCAATTCTTCGGCCGACATGCAGGTTCGCATCCGCGGATTGGTGGGCAATCCCCAGTCACGATAGGCCTCGACCACGCCAGTTTGAGTCTCCGCCGGCAGGGCCGATGCGAAGCCCCATGCATAGGCGAAGAAACGCAGAGGGCGACGCGCGGTGATCGCGGCATCGAGCTGGCGGAGCGAGCCCGCGGCGGCATTGCGCGGATTGGCGAACACCTTGTCGCCGACCGCCTCCTGCTCGGCGTTGAGGCGGCGGAAATCCTCGTGCGCGAGAAAGATTTCGCCCCGCACCTCGATGCGCTCGGGAATGCGTTTGCCGTGCAGGCGGTGCGGGATCTCCTTGATGGTCAGCACATTGGCGGTGACGTTCTCGCCCTCGGTCCCGTCGCCCCGCGTGGCGGCCTCGATCAGTCGCCCGTTGTCGTAGCGTAGCGAAATGGAGAGGCCGTCGATCTTGGGCTCCGCCGTTATGGCAAGGGCGCCGGAGGCCGTTATGTTGAGAAAGCGGCGCACGCGCGCGATGAAATCGGTGACGTCGGCATCTTCGAAGGCGTTGCCCAGCGAAAGCATCGGCACGAGATGGCGCACCTTGCCGAAACCCTCGGTCGGCTTCGTTCCGACGCGGCGAGACGGACTGTCGGCGCGCACCAGATCAGGGAATCGCGCCTCGATCGCTAGATTGCGCCTCACCAAGGCATCGTATTGCGCATCCGAGATCTCGGGCGCATCTTGGGCATGATAGAGCGTGTCGTGGCGGGCAATCTCGGCTGCGAGACGGGCAAGTTCCGCCGTCGCGTCCGCCGGAGACATGTCAGCGGGAGCCAGGTTGGACGTCTTGTTCGCGTTAGCACTCATGGCGGGATATTGCAGCAACTGAAGCCGCAGCTCCAGAGAGGCTTGAGCACCCGTGCGACAGTGCACGGTTCTGTCGCGCGCGTGGTGACGTCTCGGCCCTGCTACTGCAGCGACGAGAAGCCCAGCGGCCGCGTGCTACGCGTGGTGCTCGCCGTCGGAATGTCGCTCGGCTGCGGCTCGCGCTCCGGCGGCAACGGCTCCAGCACCGGCGCGTTTGACGGTTGCGGCGTCTGCGCGGCAGGCTCCGGCTTGGGCGTTGCCGGTGCCTTGCTGCCCGGAACAATTTTCTTCCATTGGCGCGCGATCCAGCTTCCCTCGGACTGATGCGGCTTTACGCCTTCCTTCTGCAGGAGAGCATAGGAATTCTTATACCACTTGGAGTTCGGGAAGTTGTAGCCGAGCACCGCGGCGGCAGACTGAGCCTCGGGAATGATGCCGAGCGCCACGTTCGCCTCGACCAGGCGATGCAGCGCCTCCTCGACGTGCTGTGTCGTCTGATATTCGGCCACCACGGTTTTGAAACGATTGATCGCCGCCACGTACTGGGCTTTGCGCAGATAGTAGCGGCCGATGTACATTTCGGACGCTGCGATCGAATCCTGCGAGATTCGAATTCTGTTCTCAGCCTCACGCGCGTACGGACTGTCGGGATAACGCGAGACCAAGACGCGCAATTCTGCCAAGGCGCGACGCGCCGCGGTCTGGTCGTGCGCGGGGTCCTTGATTTCGTCGAAATACGACGACGCGACCACGTGGTGCGCCAGGGCCGCATCCTTCGAGCCCGGATGCAACGTCGTGTACCGACGCGCAGACGCGATTGCCTCGGGGTGTTTACCGGCCTTGTAGTAGGCATAGGCCGCCATCACCATCGCGCGACGTGCTTCCGGAGCGTACGGGTGGTCGCGATCGAGTTCCTCGAAGCGCTTCGCCGCTTCCTCGTAGTACCCCTTCGACAAGAAGGTGTCGGCTTCGGCGTACATCTTGCCCGGCGGATCGGGATTGAGCGCCTTCGTGATGTCATTCGAGGACGCACAGCCAGCCAGCGCAGCCACAATGGCGAGCGCGCCTGCAAAGCGAGCGCAGCTGTCGATCGACATCGTGCGAAATGCCATCATGGTGCCCTTGTGCCCCGAGCCGTCCCCCAGCTCGCCTCTGCGCAGACGCTCATTTCGTTGCTGGCAGCGCCTCGTCCGGCCCCTCCGGCGACATCCTGATCGTCGTCGTCGCCATGCTCCACCGGCAAGTCGTCACGAATGAGGCCGAATGGCGATGGCATAACGCATCTTCCTGCCATCGAAGGCAAAAATGCATCGCCTGCGACTCACTCCAGCGACGCACCTCCTGCTAGCACGCGGGCGCGGAACCCTCAAATGCGCACTACCGTGCCAACCAGTTATGCACGTGCCATCTCGCGATTCGCAGATTTCGTCTTGACCTGCGCCCATCGTGAGATCACGGGCTCTCGGCAGCCAGCCCCAGGGCAGGGCGCGCGAAGGCTCTGTCGAGCGCGGCGACGTCACGGACCCGCGGCGCCTCAACAACAGTCCATGCTTCAGCATCCGCGAACAGTGCCTGCAGGACCATCGCGTTCAGGCGGTGGCCGCCACGTACCGAGCGGAACGATCCAAGGATTGGAAGGCCGGCGAGCGTCAGATCACCTACCGCGTCCAGCATCTTGTGCCGAACGAATTCCTGCGGATAGCGCAGCCCTTCAGGATTGATCACGCGATCATCGCCGATTGCCACGGTGTTCTCGAGCGAAGCGCCAAGGGCAAGGCCGGATTTCCAGAGCCGCTCGACGTCGCTCATAAAACCGAAGGTGCGAGCGCGCGAAACTTCGTTGCGGTAGTTGCCCGGGTTGAGATCCAGGCTCATGCGCTGACGGCCGATGACCGGGCTCGGAAACTCTATCTCGACGTCGAGGTGGAAACTCGAGTGCGGAGCAATTTCGCCGAAGGCATCGCCTTCCGTGACCTTGATATGCTTCAGCACCTTGATGAATTTTCGTGGCGCGCTCAGCTCGCGTGTACCGGCCTCGTCGAGCGCGGCGACGAAGGGAGCAGCGCTGCCGTCCATGATCGGAACTTCGCGACTGTCGATCTCGATGTAACAATTGTCCACCGAGAGACCGCGGAGCGCCGACAGCAAGTGCTCGACCGTGGAAACCGTAACGCCGCGCTCGTCACCGATGACCGTGCAGAGCGTCAGGTTCTTGACCGCCGTGTGCTTCGCGGCGATCTCAGCCGCGACGCGACCGCGCTTCATAACGTGAAATCTGAGGCCCGCGTCTGCCGGAGCAGGATGCAGCGTTATGGACGCTGGCGCCCCGCTATGTACCCCCGCCCCGACAACCGTAACTTCGCGAGCAAGCGTCGTCTGGCGAGCGCCGATGAATCGCTTCGACATTATGCGCCGTCCCTCGATCCCCTGCGGTCGCAAAGCACCCCTGTAAAACGCTTTGCGATACCGCCCCCTGGACACGCCGCCGCGTATTTTTTGCTCGAGAAGTGATCGACCCTTTCGGTTCGACCCCACCACTTCCGGGCGATTCGGCCTGTCCTCTTGAAGCGACAGTACGGACTAAGAGTGCAACCGCCAAATCACGCTTTCTTACGGTGTGTTACTTTTATCGATACTAGGTGTGCCGGTCGACATTACTTGCTGATTCAAACGGGAAATACACACCTTCAGCCACCCTTGAAAGTGGCTGTGCAGGCCGCATTTTCGACTACGAACGAATCGACTTTTTCGCTGTACCTATCATGCGCTGCAACAATCCACCACGGGCCGGCTCACGATGCGGCGACCGCGCTTGGCGGGACGCCGGGTCGGAAGGGGCAAAATCGGTGTCGAACTGGCCTGACTTGGCGCGGTATTCGCGCTGCCCGACGGGGGGAAACTCGTCCAGCCCAGGCATGCGCCGCGTCGTCGGGCGCCGCACGTCCTGGGGCGCGGCGGGTTCGAATCGAGGCGGTACCTCGGTTGCATCCGGCTCCCTCGGCGCTGTCGGCATCGGGGACGTGCCTGCCGTGCCCTTCCGCGTTTCCTCGATCACGACGTTGGTGGGGCTGCGCCACAGCTCTCGCGGCGGCTCGGCAGATCGCATGGCGGCTGACGCGGCTGCAATCTGCCCCATGAGGGAGTTGCTGCCGGCTTGGGCTGCTGCCTGAGAGGGCCTTAGCGGCGGAGGGGTCGTGCCGGAATGCGGCGCAGGCGAGACAGGTCCAGCCTGGGTGCCGAAGGGAGACGGGGGAGCGGCAGACGGCGTGCTTCCGGGCTGCCCAGTGGCCGAGCCACGCGGCGACTTCAAACCGACCTCGCCGGTGTTCAAACCGGAGGCCACGATCGCCACTCGAATGCTCTCGTCGAGTTGCTCGTCGAACGCCGCGCCGACAATGATATTGGCTTCAGGATCAACTTCCTGACGCACTCGGCTTGCCGCCTCGTCGACCTCGTAGAGGGTCATGCCACGACCGCCGATGATGGACAACAGTACGCCCTTGGCGCCCTTGAGCGTGACCTCGTCGAGCAGCGGATTTGAAATCGCCTCCTCGGCCGCTCGAAATGCACGGCGCTCGCCCGCGGCTTCGCCGGTGCCCATCATGGCGGTGCCCATGCCGCCCATTACGGTGCGCACGTCGGCGAAGTCGAGATTGATCAGGCCGTCCTTGACGATCAGATCGACGATACAGGCGACGCCCGAATAGAGCACCTGGTCGGCGAGTTCGAAAGCTTCAGCAAACGTGGTCTTTTCGGTCGCGATGCGGAACAAATTCTGGTTGGGAATCACGATCAGCGTATCGACGTACTTGCGCAGCTCGGCGATGCCGGCTTCGGCGGTGCGCAGCCGGCGACTCCCCTCGAACTGGAACGGCTTGGTGACGATACCGACTGTCAGCGCGCCGAGTTCGCGGGCCGTACGTGCCATCACTGCGGCTGCACCGGTGCCGGTGCCGCCGCCCATTCCGGCAGCGATGAAGACCATATGCGCACCGGTAACCTGGCTGCGAATCTCCTCGATCGCCTCCTCGGCAGCAGCTTCACCGATCTCGGGCTTGGAGCCGGCGCCGAGCCCCTCGGTCAGATTCACGCCGAGTTGAATGCGCTTTTCGGCGCTCGAGGTGACGAGTGCCTGACTATCGGTATTGGCGGCGACATACTCGACGCCTTCGAGCCCCGACGCGATCATGTTGTTGATGGCGTTTCCGCCGGCCCCGCCAACGCCGATGACCACGATACGGGGCTTCAGCTCCTTGAGTTTCGGCAACTCGGGATTGATGCTCATGCGATCCTCGTGCCTTCGATCTATTGGCCATGTCTGGGGCAACGGCTCTGCCTGTCGTTGCGTCACCCACGCGAACCTAGAAGCTTTCCGCGATCCAACGATGCATCCGGTCGACGTAACCGAGGTCTCGTCGACGCCTGTCGATGACAGCTCGCGGGTCGGTCTCGATTTTCGGCTCTCGGGCAATGCCGACGAGGCCGAGCACGGTCGAAAACGCGGGGCTGCACATGCTGGCCAGCATCCGACCGATCGGGAGAGGCCGGCCTATCCGTACCGTTCCTGAGAATCGCCTCGACCAGACCTGGTCGAGGCCGAGCAACTGGCTTGCGCCGCCGGTGAGCACGATGCGGTTGGCGACGTGCGCGTCGAGCCGAGCTTCGGTGAGGCGCTCGGCGACGAGTTCGACAAGTCCGCTGATGCGCGGTTCGATGACGCCGCCGACGAAGGCCTTGGAGACGTGGTGCGTGGCGTCTTGGTCATCGCCCGCAAGGAGGTAGCTGAAGATCTCGGAATCGTTCGACGCCGCCTTCACCAGCGTGCCGTAGAGCGTCTTGATGCGCTCGGCCTCCGGCACCGTCGTGACGAGTTCGCGCGCGAGATCATAGGTGACGTGGTTGCCGCCGACCGGGATGGTTTCGAGGTGGACGAGCCTACCCTCCGCGAATGCCGCGAGCGACGTCACCCCGGCGCCCATCTCGACAACGAGCGTGCCGACCCGACGCTCGTCCTCGGACGTCACCGCAAGCGCGCTCGCATAACCCGACGCGACCAACCGGTCTGCGGTCAGATGGCTGCGCTCGATGACACCGAGAAGATTTCGCAACGGGCCGTCGTCAAGCGTGACCGCGGTCAGGTCAATGGCAAGGTCGCGGCCGGCAAGGCCACACGGATCGGCGATTCCGGTCGCGCCGTCGAGACGCCAATCGGAGCGCATCAACTGGATGACGGTCCGTCCCGAACGGTCGGGATAGGCTTCGCCGGCTCCCAGGATGCGATCGACGTCGCCGGCCCGCACGACGGGCGTCTCGACCGTCGCACGAGCGGTGAAACTCGCCGAGCGCACGCGGCCGCAGCTTACGGAGGCAACGACACGGTCGAGCGAAACCCCGGCCATGCGCTCGGCCTGACCGACGGCGGCACGAATGGAACGCTCGGCCTCGTCGGCGTCCACGACCATGCCGGACTTGAGACCACGCGCCCGCTGGTGACCGATGCCGAGCAGCACAGGCTGGTCGCGATCGCGGGCGGCGATCATGCAGCAGACCTTGGCGGTGCCGATATCCAGGGCACCGATGATTTCTGCTTCGCGGCCGAGGGGATTGAAGATTGCCATATCCCGCTCCTACAGCCGCCGCGCGGGGGCATCGCGCGCGATCGCGCGCGGTGCGCCGCCTGTCGGAACCGGGGTCGAGACGGCGATCGATCTCGGCACGGTGAGATCGACCACCTGGCCCGAGTGATCGAGCCAGCGGGTTTCTTCCTCGAGGTGCACGAAGCGTTCGAGAGACGCCTCGGTGGCGGCTGCGAGCTTGACGACGGTGCCGTTCGCGAGTTCGAGATCCCAGCGTCGATCGCTGATGCGGCGGGCCAGCCGAACGCGCGCGGCCACCGCGGGATATCGCCCGAGCGCGCTGCGTAACGCCGCGGCCGCGGCAGGCGCGCCGGTACCGGCAATCTGCGGAAGTCCCGCCGGCAGGACGGACGCTGCCACAAAAGCAAGCACACGGCCGTCCGCATCAACCAGCGCGGTGCGCTCGCCGTCGCGCCAGACCGCGGCGGCGCGTCGCTCGCGCAGTTCGACGCGCAGCTTGTCGGGGAAGACGCGCACCAGCGTTGCGCTTTCGATCCAGGGAAGTGCCTCGACGCGCCTTCGTGCGGCGTCGACATCCAGCGTGAGCAGCGTGGAGCCGCTCGCACCCAGAGCTCGGAAGAGATCCTGGTCGAGCGTGTGGCGGTGGCCGGTCAGCGAAATCTCGTTGATGCCGAAACCGATGCCGACCAGCAGCCGGTCCAGCTCCGTCGAAACCGAACCGACATGTCGGACGTGGCGGCCAAAGCCCGTCGCGGCCGCAAAAAGTAGGGTTCCCGCCAGTCCGGCTGCAAAGAGCGTATGGCGCCGACTCAGCAAAGGACGACGCGCGCCGGATGGAACCGGACCATACACGCCTTCGACGCCGGACACCGGCTCGAAGCGAGCCGAGCCGTGCACGGGGGCATCGTGATCCTCCGGGTGATCAACTCCGGGCGTGGCGGATTTGGCCGGCCGGTAGGCCCCGAGATCGTGCGTGGCAATGGGACGAACGTCAGCCGGAGCGCGGGGCCGTGGCGCCGGCCTGCGCGAGGCATAATCGGCAGATGGCTGCGCGACAGGGGCACGCGGCTGCCCGGTGACCGGCGAGAGATCGTGGTCGTTGATCGGAGCAAGCTTCTCCGGCCGGGTCGGAATCGGCTCCGTCGCCCGCCACCAGAATTGCCCCGCAGTTTGCCGACCTCTCGCTAGCATATCATGAACCCATCGGCCTCAGTCCGACCGCAGCCGCCACGACCGCGCCGACCAGAGTTCGTCGGGAACGGTCGCGGAGGCGCGGTCGAGACCGGGCCATCAGCACACATGCTTAACGAGTTCGGTTAATTTTAAGTTTACAGCTTTATCGCCGGCCCCAGCCTCAACGATCGACGGAAGCGTCCTCGACCAGCCAGCGCAGGAGCTGGCGGAAGCTGAGCCCCCCGTACTCGCCAAGCTCGGGTACGAGCGAGGTCGGCGTCATGCCGGGCTGCGTGTTGAGCTCGAGAAATGCCAAGGTTCCCGTCGCCGGATCCCAGCGAAAGTCGGAGCGGGAGACCCCGCGGCAACCGAGCACGCGATGAGCGGTGAGCGTGTGGTCGCGGATCGCCTCGGTCAGCGAGGCCGGGATATCGGCGGGCAGGATATGACGAGATCCGCCGGGTGCATACTTGGCTTCATAATCGTAAAATTCGAGATGTCCGGCCGCGACGATGTCGATAATCACCGTCGGCTCGCCTCGGATTACGCCACAGGTCAACTCACGCCCTGCGATGAAGCGCTCGACCATGATGTGGCCTTCGCCAGTCGTGGCGATGCGTCGGATGGCTTCCGGGGGACGGTTGGCGCCTGCCTTGACGATGACGACGCCGACGCTCGATCCTTCGGCGACGGGCTTGGCGACATACGGCGGCTCCATGGCGTGATCGCGCGCAGCGTCTTCGCGCGGGACCAGCACCGCCTCGGCCACCGGTACGCCATGTCGGGCCACGACATCCTTCGTCACCTCCTTGTTCATGGCCAGCGCCGAGGCGCGCACGCCCGAATGCGTATAGGGAATGCCCAGTACCTCCAGCAGCCCTTGCACCGCGCCATCCTCGCCCCAGCGGCCGTGCAGCGCATTGAAGCAGACGTCGGGCTGCAGTGCGGTGAGCGTCGCGGCTATACTGCGATCAACATCGACACGGGTAACCCGGTATCCCTCGGACTCCAGCGCATCGGCGCATTCCTTGCCCGACGAAAGGGACACGTCGCGCTCGGCGGACCAGCCACCCATCAGCACGGCGACGTGCGTGTCTCCCGGCTCCCTCGAGGTCATGCAATTGTCTCCAGAGCCAGCTTCTCGCCGGTCGCGTGGCCGGGAAGCGCTTCCCCAACGCGGATGATTTCCCACTCCAGGGACACGCCCTGCGAGGCTTTCACCCGGCTCCGAACCGTCTCACCCAGCTTTTCGACGTCCTCGGCCGTGGCGTTGTCGTCATTGATCAGGAAATTGCAGTGCAGTTTGGACACCTTGGCGCCACCGACGCGGAAGCCGCGCATGCCCGCCGCGTCGATCAGCTTCCATGAGCTGCCGTTCGGGGGGTTCTTGAACGTCGAGCCGCCTGTCCGTTCCTTGATAGGTTGGTTCTTCTCGCGATACTCGGCGACCTCGTTCATCTCAGCCAAAATGTCCACAGGGTCGCCCGGCTCACCGGAAAAGACCGCTTCGGTGAAAATCCAGTCCGTCGGCACCTCGCAATGGCGATAGGTGAAGCCCATGTCGGAATTCGACAGGTCGTGAATTGTGCCACTGCGATCGACCGCCCGGGCCGAAACGAGTGCATCCTTGGTCTCGCGACCGTGGGCACCGGCATTCATGCGGAGCGCGCCACCGATGGAGCCGGGAATGCCGCGATAGAAGGCGAGGCCCGAAATGCCGGCATCAGCCGCAGCACGCGCGACCTTAACGTCGGGCACCGCCGTACCGACGCGCAGGCGGTGGCCATCGCGAGCCTCGACGCCGCCGAAGCCACGCCCGAGTCGGATCACGACGCCTCGTACGCCGCCGTCGCGCACGAGCAGGTTCGAACCGAGACCGACGGTGAACACAGGCACTTCGGGCGGAATTCCAGCCAATGCATAGGCGAGGTCGGCCTCGTCGGCGGGGGTGAACAGTACCTCGGCCGGGCCGCCTACGCGAAACCACGTGATCTCGGCAAGGCGCGCATTGGCGGAGAGCCGGCCGCGCAGATCCGGCAACGCCGCGTGCAAATCCTCGAGCAGACCAGTCATCAGCCTACGCCTCCGGCGAGCTTCGGCGCGGTCTCGGCAAGGCGCTCGGGCAGCGCATGTGCCCATTCGGTCGAATTGCCGGCGCCGAAGCACAGCACGATATCGCCGGAGCGCGCGACAGCGCGGACGGCGCCGGCCAGATCACGCTCGGTATCGACCGACGATACGGATGGGTGACCCGTTCCGGCAATGGCGACCGCAAGTGTTCTGTGGTCGATGCCCGGTACCGGCGCTTCGCCCGCCGAGTAAAGCGGAGCGACGATCACCGCGTCGGCATCGCCGAGGCAGGCGGCAAACTCGTCGAAGAGGTCTTTCACTCGACTATAGCGGTGCGGCTCGACGACGGCGACTACCCGTCCCTTGGCGCCAGCGCGTGCAGCCTTCAGCACGGCTGCTATCTCGACCGGATGGTGGCCGTAATCATCGAAGACCGTGATGCCGTTCCAGGAGCCGGTCGGCTGGAAGCGACGCTTGACGCCGGCGAAGCGGGCAAGCGAGGCCTGGATCGCGCAGTCGGAAAGACCCGTCTCGGCGCATACGGCAATGGCCGCGAGCGCGTTCAGCGCGTTGTGCTCGCCGGGGACCGGCACCGACCAGCCTTCGATCCGGCGGGCGCCGCCGGCCACCCGCTCGCCCAACTCGGCATCGATGATCGTGTTGACGCCCTCTACGCGGGCCGACAGCAACCGCAGGTCGGCATCGGGCGAAAGTCCGTACGTGAGCATCCGCCGGCCGTCGCGGCGTAGTCCGAGGCGCTCAATCATCTCGCGCGCGACCGGATGGTCGATGCAGGTCACCGCGAGGCCGTAGAATGGGATATTGCGAAAGAACGTCTCGTACTCGTGGTGCATGCGCTCGACCGATCCGAAATAGTCGAGGTGCTCCGGATCGATGTTGGTGACGACGCCGATCTGCGTGGGGATCTTGATGAATGTTCCGTCGGATTCGTCGGCCTCTACCACCATCCACGGACCAGCGCCGAGACGCGCATTCGAGCCCCAGTCGTTGATGATACCGCCGGTGATGACGGTCGGCTCGAGGCCGGTATCCTTCAGCACATGCGCGACAAGCGAGGTGGTCGTGGTCTTGCCGTGCGTGCCAGTGACCGAGATGGTCGCATAAAGGCGCATCAGCTCGGCAAGCATCTCCGCGCGGCGGATGATCGGGATGCCCCTGGCGCGCGCGGCTTCGAGCTCGGGATTGCCGGGTTTGACCGCCGTCGAGATCACGACGAAACGGGCGCCCTCGATATTCGCCGCATCGTGGCCAATGAAGACCTTGATGCCCTTGGTGCGCAGGCGCTGGACGTTGGCGCTTTCCTTCTGATCGGTGCCTTGCACCGCATAGCCCTTGGCGCGGAGAATCTCGGCGATGGCGCTCATGCCGATGCCGCCGATGCCGAGAATGTGGATCGGGCCGAGGTCCTTGGGCATCTGCATGGTGTCATCCCCCTCCAAAATGCTCAGTCGGCGTTTAGGGTGCCGATGATGCGCTAGGCGTCCGCGCCTGCCTTCACCGACATCAACTCGACGATGAGATCCGCCAACCGCTCAACCGCGTCCGGTCGGCCCTGCGCCTTGGCGGCAGCGGCCGCGTTCGCCAAGCCAGCTCCATTGTCCATCATCCCGCCAATTCGAGCGGCCAAGCCTTCGGGTGTGATCGCACTCTGCTCGAGACAGACGGCGCCGCCTGACTCCGCCAGCCGAGTTGCATTTGCCAACTGATCGTTGTCAAGGGCATGCGGCAACGGCACGAGGATCGAAGGACGGCCGAGCACGGTCAGTTCGGCGACCGTCGAGGCGCCTGCGCGGCCGATGACCAGATGCGACGCCGCCATGAGCTCCGGCAAGTTCGCGAAGAATGGCTCCACCTCAGCCGCGATGGTCGGCAGGTCACCACCGCCTCGATAGGCCTGGCGCACATTTTCGATGTCCTCGGGGCGTGCCTGCTGGATCACGCTCAGCCGCGCCTGCAAATGCTCCGGCAGCAGCCGCAGTGCCGGCGGCACCACCTCCGAGAAGAACCGCGCGCCCTGGCTGCCGCCGAAGACGAGTAGATAGAACGGTTTTCCCGCCTCGGACGGCAGGTACGGCTTGGCGGCCTCGCGCAGCACGACGTCACGCACGGGATTGCCGGTGAAGTGCGCCTTCTTCGCGGTCGCGGCGTCGAGCAGGCGCACTGTCTCGAACGACGTTGCGATTGCGGTCACACGACGGGCCAGCATGCGATTGGCGCGACCGAGCACGGCGTTCTGCTCGTGCAGCGCCGTCGGCAGCCCCATGAGACGCGCGGCGACAATGGGCGGAAAGCTCGGGTAGCCACCGAAGCCGACAACCACGCCCGGCCGGACGTCGGCGAGGATGCTGCGGGCGGCGCCAACGCCTTTGGCCAGCGTGAAGATCGTCTTGGCGGCGGAAAGGGGGTTCGAACCGGCGATGGTGGCAGCGGGGACGCGATAGACCTGGCGGGCAGGAAATCCGGTGCCATATCGGTCGCCGCGCATGTCGGTCATCAAATCGACGGCGATACCGCGCCGGCCGAACTCCTCGGCGAGTGCGAAGGCCGGGAACAGGTGGCCACCGCTGCCGCCGGCTGCCAGCATGACACTTCCCTGGGGACCAGACGTGCTCACGGGTTCACTCCTCCTCGCTACCGGACCACGATGCCGGCATGCGTCGGGCGAAGTTGTGGCTTGCGCACGCGACCGGGATCGACCCGGCGTCGCATCAGTGCCACCAGCATGCCGGCCGTGAGCGACGTGGCGATGGTCGACGACCCGCCGGCCGACAGGAACGGCAGCGTCATACCTTTCGCAGGCAGGAGGCCGACGTTCACGCCCATGTTGATCAATGCCTGCAGAACGATCATCAGCGCCAAGCCGATCACGGCCAGACGGACGAAGGCGTCCGGCTCGCGCCAGGCGTAGCGGAACGACCGGACGGCAACGAACGCGAACAGCACAACCAGGAAAAGGCAGGCGAGCACGCCGTACTCCTCGCCGATGACGGCAAAGATGAAGTCGGTATGGGCGTCCGGCAGCACCGACTTGATCACACCTTCGCCGGGTCCGCGTCCCATGAAGCCGCCTTCCGAGAACGACTGGATGGCGCGTTCGACCTGATAGTTGTCCCCGGAGGACGGATCGATGAACCGCGCGAGGCGGCGACGGACATGGTCGAACGCGAAGTAGGAGGCAGCAAGCCCCGCGATACCGACCGGCACGAGCGACAGCGCCCAGCGAAGTGGCTGGCCCGACAGCAAGAAAAGAGCGCCCCAAACGGCCGCGACCAGGAGCGTCTGTCCGACGTCGGGCTGCACGACGAGCAACGCGGAGAAAATCAGCCCGAGGACGACGGCCAGGCTGACGGCCGGCACATCGTCGCGAACGGAGGCTTCGGAGAAGAGCCAAGCCACCAGCACCACCAAGGCGGGCTTGCCGATCTCAGATGGCTGCAGCGAGTAGCCGAACAGGCGCACCCAACGGTGCGCGCCCTTGATTTCCGGTCCGTCGATCAAGGCCCAGGCCATCAGACCGACCGCTGCAAGGAACAATACCAGCGCCAGTCGCCGGACCTGCCGCGGAGACAGCGCCGAAACTCCAAGCATCAGCGCGAGCCCCAATCCCGCAAAGAGGATGTGGCGCTCGGCGAAATGAAAGGGCGGCAAGCCTTTCTTCAGCGCCACGGCGGGGCTGGCCGCAAGCGACAGGATGCAGCCGATTCCCATCAGCACCAGCAGGACAGCTATGAGCCGGCGGTCGACAGTAAACCACCAGTCGGCCAACACGCTGCGGTCCTCGCGCGCGAACTTCATGGCAGCGCCCGGACGAGATCGCGGAACGTGTCGCCGCGATGCTCGAAAGAGCGGAACTGGTCGTAGCTGGCGCAGGCCGGCGAGAGAAGAACCACGGGCTCGGCCGCCTTCGACCCGGCGGAATCCGCCGCCGCCTTGGCCAATGCAACGTCGATCGTGCCGCAGCGCTCGAAAAAGACTTTTCCGTCGAGGGTCGCGGCAAAGTCCTCGCTGGCGGTGCCGACAAGATAGGCCTTGGCGATGCGGGGAAAGTAGCCCTCGAGCGGCCGGATCCCGCCCTCTTTCGGCTTGCCGCCGACGATCCAGAAGATATCGCGATCCCAGGCCGCCAGGGCCTTCGCAGTGGAATCGGCGTTCGTTGCCTTGGAATCATTGATGAATAGAACTTTGCCGCGGCGCCCCACCTCCTCCATTCGGTGGGGAAGCCCCGGATAGGACGCCAGCGCGGCTTGCCAATCGCACTCCGTCTTGATGCCCCGCAGGTTGTCCAGCTCGCGCACCGCAGCGATGGCCGCGATCGCGTTCTGCGCGTTGTGCGTCCCCCGCAACGTCGAGATGCCGGAGGTGGTGGCAAGCCTGACCGCGAGCCCTGTCGAATCGGAACAAATCAGCCATCCATCGTGCAGGCAGTAGCCGGGCCTGATCGGCTGCTTGACGCTGAGGGGGGCGACCGGTCCGATCGCGACTCTTCGCTTGAGAATGTCGACACAATACGGGTCGTCGACGCCGACCACGGCGACCTCAGATGCGACTATGAGGCGTTCCTTGATCGCTGCGTAATTCCGCATCGCCTCGTCGGCGTCGTCGGCGGGCCCGTGGCGGTCGAGGTGGTCGGGAGACAGATTGAGCAACACGCCGACGGTGGGCGGGAGAGATGGCGTCAAGTCGAGTTGGAACGACGACATCTCGACGACGTGGCACGCCTTCGGGCTCGGAGGTTCCAACGAAAGCACCGGCACGCCGATGTTGCCGCCCATCTGGGCGTCACGCCCGAGCGCGCTGAGGATGTGGGCAATGAGCGCCGTGGTGGTCGACTTGCCGTTGGTTCCGGTGATGGCGATCAACGGGGCGCCCGGTGCATGGGCACGCCGCTCACGGCAGAAGATCTCGATGTCGCCGATCACTTCGACGCCAGCCGCCTTGGCTGCGGTGACCGTCCAATGGGGCTCGGGATGCGTCAACGGCACGCCGGGCGCCAGGACCAGCGCCGAGAACGCGGACCAATCGACGGTGCGCAGATCCACGAGCGAGATGCCGGCCTTCTCGGCGTTACGGCGCGAGTTCTCGCCGTCGTCCCAGGCGGCCACGTCGGCACCGCCGGCCCGCAGCGAGGCAACGGTCGCACGGCCCGAGGCGCCGAGGCCGAACACGGCGACGCGCTTGCCGGCAAATGTAGTCGCGCGAATCATTTTCAAACTCTAGCCGAACTGGTTTTCCCAGGCGCGTCCCAGATCAGCGCAGCCTTGCCGGATCAATACGGAACACCATGGGAAAATGGGTTGCCCAGTTGCTCCATCGGCGCGAGCCGGCCTCACTGACCGACCAGAGCATGCCGGCCCCGTCGAAACCTGCATCCTCGATGCCATCCGGCATCACAAACCGGCCTTGCACCGCTCCCGTCCCGGGATCGAGCCTCAGCAACTCGCCGAGGGCCGAACCGCTACGCGTGACCCAGAGCCGACCCGCCGGATCGATCGCCGCGCCTTGGGCGCGGGTCGGAAGCTCGAGCGATGCCTCGGCCTTGCTGGCGCCGATGCTCGCGCCCTCGATCGCGACCAGGGGCACACGATAAAGCCGGCCCGGACGGTCGCGCACGTAGCCGCCTAGCCACAACGCGTGGCCGTCTCCCGCGGCGAAAGATCCTTTCAGGGGCGCCGCCAGCGCCACCTCGCGCACGACATGGCCAAGCCGGTTCCTGTCGTCGTTCGCGAGTTCCACTTCGAACATGACATGTGTGTCGACGATCCAGATGCGGCCAGGCGCGCCCTTTGCGGCGCCCCCCGCGTGGCCGCAAGACGGCGGCAGATCGAGGGTTGCCGTGACGTTGCCTGTTTCGGGATCGATACGAAACACCCGACACGCTCCCCGCGACTTGTCACGATCGGCGCTCTGGTAGGCACCGAGATAGATGGCTCCCTCCTGCAGCGTCACGCCTTGCGGTACGAAGCCGTCATCGAGGCCCGGTGCCCAGATGCGACGCGTGATGGCTGCCTCGTTGGGGAGACGGTCCGCCCCGAGCCCGCCCGGAGCACGGGTCGCATAAGCAGGGGCCGTGCCGAGGATCTCCTCGGCCGAAACGACCAGGGGCCCAAAGCCGAGCGCCATGGCTGCCGCGATCGTTCCGGCGAAGGTCGCGGCTGCGCCGATCGGCGATCGCATCAGCGTAGTTTCAGCGTGGCGAGGCCAACCAGAGCCAGCACCACCGAGATGATCCAGAAGCGAACGACCACGGTTGGCTCCTTCCAGCCCTTCTGCTCGAAGTGGTGGTGCAGCGGCGCCATGCGAAACACGCGCTTGCCCGTCAGCTTGAACGAGGCCACCTGGATGACCACCGACATCGTTTCGAGAACAAACAGGCCGCCGACGATCGCGAGCACGATCTCGTGCTTGGTTGCGACGGCGATGGAGCCCAGTGCTCCGCCCAGCGCCAATGAACCGGTGTCGCCCATGAAAATCATGGCAGGTGGAGCATTGAACCAGAGAAAGCCGAGACCGGCCCCGATCAGGGCGCCGCAAATGATCGAGAGCTCACCGGCCCCCGCGACGTAATGGATCTGCAGGTACTTCGAGATCACCACGTGTCCGGTGAGATAGGCGATCAGGCCGAACGTGGCGGCAGCAATCATCACGGGGACGATGGCGAGGCCGTCGAGACCATCGGTCAGGTTCACGGCGTTGCCTGCACCGGCGATCACGAGGACGCCAAGCAGGATGAACAGGTAGCCGAGCGGAATGATGACATTCTTGAAGAAGGGCAGCGTCAAGGCATCGGAAAAGCCCGGCTGGCCGACGCTCATGATGCCCAGTGCAGCGACGCCGGCGACGAGAAATTCGAGCGCCAGCCGCGCTCTGCCGCCGAAGCCCGAGGCGGTCTGCTTGGTCACCTTGAGATAATCGTCATAGAAGCCGATGGCGCCGTACGCGAAGGTGACGCCGAGCACGATCCAGACGTAGGGATTCTGCCAGTTGGCCCACAGCAACGTCGAGACGAGCGTGCCGGACAGGATCATCAGCCCGCCCATGGTCGGCGTGCCGCGCTTCGAGAGATGCGACTGCGGGCCATCATCCCGGATAGGCTGGCCCTTGCCCTGCTTGACCCGCAGCATGTCGATGATGGCCGGGCCGAACAGGAACACGAACAACAGCGCCGTCATAATGGCGCCGCCGGTGCGGAACGTGATGTAACGGAACACGTTCAACGGACTGAACACGTCGCTGAACTGGACGAGCTCGTAGAGCATCCTTACCTCTCGCGTGGGCCCTGCGGCGCGGGCATGACACCCCCGGAGTGCGGGAGACCTTCTAGACCTGCTTCAATTGCCGGAAAAGCGCTTCCTGATGGCCTCGACGATCGGCGCCATGCGGCTGCCGAGCGAGCCCTTCACCATGACGGCGTCTCCGACACGGAGCGTTTGGAGGACATGCGGGATCAATTCGATGGACGAGGGAGCCCAGGCCCCCTTCTTTTCGGTGGCGAGTTCGTCATAAAGGTGGCGCATGCTCGCCCCGCAGCAGAGAACGAGGTCGATCGGCTCGAGGTCATGCTGCAGGCCGATATGGTAGCGGATCGAGTCGGTGCCCAGCTCCAGCATGTCGCCAAGGATGGCGACGCGGCGACCGCCATTGTCGGTCTGGGCAAGATTCGCAAGGGCCGCGGCCATGGACGCGGGATTGGCGTTGTAGCTTTCGTCGAGCAGCAGGATTTGGCCGTCTGGCGCGCCGAGTTGTTCCCGAGCTCCGCGACCGGCTGCCGAGCGTACCGAGGCCATCGCCTTCGTTGCGCGCGCGGCGTCGCAGCCAAGGGCTTCGAGAGCGGCCACGACGGCAAGCGAGTTGACCGCGAGATGATCGCCCAGCATGCCGAGCGCGAAACCGAACTTGGCGTCCGTCCAATGGCTTTCCCCGGAGACAATCTGCGATCCATCGGCCTGTTCGGCAGAGACATTTATGAGACGGATGTCGGCCTCGTTGTGCCGCCCAAACGTTACAATCCGGGCGTGGCGACGGCCGGCCGCCTTGCGAAGCAATTCGAAATGTGGACTTGCGCGCAGGATGATCGCGGTGCCACCGCCTTCCAGCCCCTCGAAAATTTCGGCCTTGGCGTTGGCGACGCCGATCTCGCCGTCCTCGAAGTTGCCGACATGGACGGGCAGCACGTTGGTGATGATGGCGATGTGCGGGCGCACCATTTTCGCGAGCGGCCGGATCTCGCCGGCGTGATTCATACCGATTTCGTAAATGCCGAACTCGGTGTCCGCCGGCATGCGGGCGAGGGTCAGCGGCACGCCCCAGTGGTTATTGAACGATTTTTCCGGTGCATGGACCTTATCCGGCGACGACGCGCAGACCTTCAGGCAGGCGCGCAGCATCTCCTTCGTGCCGGTCTTGCCGGCCGAGCCGGTCACGGCAACGACGCGGGCGGTGTCGGAGAGGCGCGCTCGCGCCGCCATACCGATGCGCTCCAGTGCACGAAGCGGATCGTCCACGCGGATCAGGGCGCCATCGCCCGGCCGTCGAACGTAGCTGTCCCGGACAAGTGCTGCCTCGGCACCTCGCTCGAAGGCGGCCGTGACAAATTCATGGCCGTCGCGAGCATCGGTCAGCGGCACGAACAGGTCGCCGGGGGCAAGCGAGCGGGTGTCGATGGAGATCCCGGCAATCGCTGCGGCAAGATCGGAGGAGCAAGGCTCACGCGCCGAAAGATCGAGACGCCCGCACGACGCGGTGATGATCTCGCCGAGCGTCCAGAGCGAACGGGTCATGGGGTCAGCTCCCGGACGGCCTTCATGATTTCCTCGTGATCCGAGAACGGCAGGACCGTGTCGCCCACGATCTGGCCTGTCTCGTGTCCTTTACCCGCGACCAGCAGAACGTCGCCCGGAGCCAGCATGGCGACACCCTCACGGATGGCCTCGCCACGATCGCCAATCTCCCTGGCATCGGGCGCACCGGCCAGCATCTCGGCGCGAATGGCGGCAGGGTCTTCCGAGCGCGGATTGTCGTCGGTGATGATGGCCACGTCGGCGCTCTCGGACGCGATGCGGCCCATGATCGGACGCTTGCCGCGATCGCGATCGCCACCGCACCCGACGACGCAGACGAGCTTGCCCGACGCGAATGGCCGCAGCGCCGTCAAGGCTGCCTCGAGCGCCTCCGGCTTGTGGGCATAGTCGACGACCGCGATGCCGCCGCGCGCCTCGGCGACCACCTCGAGGCGGCCCTTGACGCCCTGCAATTTGGGAAGCGCATTCAGCACGGATTGAACGTCTTCGCCGCAGGCGATGGCCAGACCGGCCGCAACCAGCGCATTGCCGGCTTGGTAATCTCCTATCAGCGGCAAGGCGACCTGATAGCTGATGCCGCGGTGTGTGATCGAGAGTTGCTGACCAAATCCCTCGCGCCGAACGGCAGACAAGCGCAGCGCATCGCCGGTCCGGCCAACCGTCATCACGTCGAGACCGCGCGCCGTGGCGGCTGCCGCTGCCTCGACCGCCGCCGCCCCGTCTGCATTGATGATTGCCCTGGCTCCAGGCTCCAGCAGGTCCCAGAGCCTCAGCTTGGCGGCGAGGTAGGCCTCCATCGTCGGATGGTAGTCGAGGTGGTCGCGGCCGAGATTGTTGAACGCGGCGGCGCGAATGCGAACCCCGTCGAGACGGCGCTGGTCGAGGCCGTGCGACGATGCCTCGAGCGCGAGGTGCGTGACGCCTTCGCCGGCAAGCTCGTCGAGCGTCCGATGCAAGGTAACCGGATCGGGTGTTGTCAATGACCCGTAGATCGCGCCGTCCGGCTTGACGACGCCGATGGTGCCGAGCGACGCCGACCGACGACCACTCGCGGCGAAGATCTGGCGGGCGAACTCGGCGATGGACGTCTTGCCATTGGTTCCGGTGACGGCGATCACGGTCTCGGGCTGCCGGGCGTAGAGGCGCGATGCCATAAGGGCCAGGGACCGGCGGGCGTCTCCCGAGCGAACAACGGCCGGTCCCATGGGCACGGCTGCACACGCAGCGCTCGGCAGAAGAAGAGCGGCCGCGCCTCTCGAGACGGCATCGGCAACGAACCTTGTGCCATCGGTACGGCTGCCGGCCAAGGCGGCGAACAGCCAGCCGGGCCGAACCGCGCGACTGTCGGCGGTGATGCCGGCAATTTCGGTATTGGCCGAACCGGCCTCGAGGGTCGCGTCGGGACCGATCAGAGCTGACAATTGCACGTCGCCCCCCTTTTCATCCGGCGCACCCCGCACGCTCGGCGAATGCCAATTGCCGAGTTGTAGGACCGGCCAAGGCAGCGATCCTAATATGAGTCGGAGCCCCAGCGGTCAAATGGGCTGCATGACGCGTGTGGACGTCCGTCTCGCCCTCAGGGCCTCACGCCGATCTTGCGCGGCAGCACGCCGAGGATGGGTGCGATGCGCTCGACGATGGCCGCCGTCACGGGTGCCGCATTCAGTCCCGCTGTGATGCCGTGCGACGTACCTTCCTCCGGCTGCGGCTCGAACAGCGAAACCAGCATGATATAGCGCGGCCGGTCCATCGGCAGGGCGCTGACGAACGACGAGATGACGGATTTCTCCTTGTAGCCGCCCTTTCCGGGGATCTCGGCGGTGCCGGTCTTGCCGCCGACCCGGTACCCGGCAACTTCGGCCCGCCGGCCCGTGCCGTGCGCCATGGTCACGTTGAGGCGCATGAGCTCGCGGATGGCCATGCTCGTCTGCGGCTTTATGATGGCCTCACCCGGTACCGGCGACGGCTCCGACCGGGCGAGAAATGTCGGCGTCACGCGGTGGCCGCCGTTCACGAGGCTCGCCATCACGGCGGTGAACTGCAGAGGCGCGACGGCGATGCCGTGGCCGAATGAAATGGTGGCGGTCTCGACCTCGCCCCAGCGTGGCGGCAGGAGCGGCGGCGCGACAGGACCGGCCTCGGTGCGGATGGGCTCCGTCAATCCCATGCGGGCGAGGAACACGAGCTGACGCGAATTGCCGGCCTCCATGGCCATCATCGCAGCGCCGACATTCGACGAATGGATGAATATCTCACGCACGGTCAGGGGGCGGCCGAGGGCGTGAAGATCACGGATCTGGTAGCGACCGAGGATCAACGGCTTCGTCACGTCGTAAACTTTGTCGAGTGTGGCGAGGTGATCTTCAAGAGACATGGCGATGGTCAGCGCCTTGAACATCGAGCCGAGCTCGTAGACGCCGCCGTCGAGGCGGTCCGGCCTGGTCGCATCGAGTGCCGCCCCCGACACGTTAGGATCGATCGCGGGCCATGATGCTGCCGCGACGATTTCGCCGCTGGTGACGTCCATCACCAATCCGGCAGCACCGCTCGCGCCGTAGCGCTTGGCTGCGGCGGCCAGTTCGTCGGCGACGGCATGCTGAGCGCCGAGATCGATCGACAGCCGCACCGGGCGCGCCGACGAGGCTACGGCGCCGTGCACGGGCTCCACGCCGACGCGCTCGTCGAGATAGCGCTCGATGCCAGCGATGCCCCGGTTGTCGGGATTGACCTGTCCGACGATGTGCCCGAGCAGCTTTCCCGACGGGTAGACTCGCTTCGGCTCGCGTCGGAAGGCGAGACCCGGCAAGCCGAGGTCATGCACGTGTTGCGCCTCGATCGGAGCCAGTCCACGCCGTATCCAGACGAAGCGCCGCGTGCGATCGGCAAGTTGGGCGCGCAGCTCCGCCGGGTCGAGGCCGGGGAGCGTGCGGGCTAGCTTCTCGGCCACCTCGTCGCGGTCCAGGATCAGGGCCGGATCGGCGAACAGCGAATTGGCCGCGACGTCGGTGGCAATGATGCGGCCATCCCGGTCGACAATGTCGGGGCGCGAGTACGACCGGCCGATCGGCTCGGCCGACGACGTCCGCGCCTCACCGAAACCCGCCATGCCGAGCCGCAGGAGCTGGCCGGCGATAGCCATGGTCGCCACCGCCAAGGCGGCCGCCACGGCCAGCATGCGGAGCCGGACCGAAACGGATGAGGGGCGATCGGCGAGGGCCGTCAACGGCGGCCTCCCGCCCAGCGATACTGCTCGGGCCGGATCGGCTCGAGGCCCTGTCGGCGAGCCAGTTCATCGATACGCTCAGGCCGTCCCAGCCAGGCTCGCTCGGCTTTCAGGGCCGCGATATCGCCCTCGGCGGTCTCGATGGCCCGCTCGGTTGCGTTGAGCTCGGCCTCCAGCCGGCGAGTGTCGTGCTTCAGAGCGTATAGGCTGGCGGCGGCGCCAATGGTGGCGAGACCGGCAAGGATGGCGAGCAGTCGGCGCATGACGCGGTGCCTCCTCAATGCAGCCGCCAAGTGCCGGTCTTCAGCGGCGGGAGCCTTTCCGTCCTCCTGCCGACGGCAATCCCAGCTCGGCATCCGTCTCCGGCGGCCACGCCGACGCGTCTGTTCGCACGGCGGACCTCAACTTGGCGGATCGAGCGCGAGGGTTGGCGGCAAGCTCGGTCGCATCAGAGGTAACAGGGCGATGGTTAACGATTTGGAAACTCGGCGCCACGGGGGCGGCCGCCGGCGGGCCGTGCCGAGAGCCTGAGGCCAGACGTCCCGAGCGCCGCTGCAGGAAGCGCTTGACGATGCGGTCCTCGAGAGAATGAAACGTCACCACCACGAGGCGCCCGCCCGGGGCCAGCACCTGCTCGGCCGCGGCAAGCCCACGGGCGAGCTCGCCCAGTTCGTCATTGACGGCAATGCGCAGGGCCTGAAACGTTCGCGTGGCGGGATGACGATCATCGTCGTGACGGCGGCCAAGTGCCCGTTCGACGACGGCTGCAAGTTGCCCGGTCCGCTCGATGCGCTGCGCCTCGCGCGCCTTGACGATGGTGCGCGCGACGCGGCGGGATTGGCGCTCCTCGCCGAAGGCGAATATCAGGTTGGCAAGATCGGCCTCGGTCATCTCGTTGACGAGATCGGCCGCTCTGGGGCCCTGACGCTCCATGCGCATGTCGAGCGGGCCATCCGCCATGTACGAGAAGCCTCGGTCTGCCTCGTCGAGCTGCATGGACGAGACGCCGATGTCGAGCACGACGCCGTTGAC
>JBFWXN010000042.1:0-42504 GCA_050187415.1 Hyphomicrobiaceae bacterium
GGGCAGGCGCATGGCGATCAGCGCGCCGATGATGCCGACGAAACTCAGCGCATTGATGAGAAAGCAGACGCCCTCCGAGAATCGGGTCAGCAGCACGCCGGCAATCGCCGGGCCGATCATGCGGCCACCGTTGAAAAGAGCTGAATTGACCCCGATCGCACTCGGAAGCAGCGCGCGGTCCTCGATGATGGCACCCAGCAGCGACTGTCGCGTCGGCGCCTCGCAGGCATTGCCGATCCCGATCAGCACGGCCAGCGTAAGGTAGAGCCAGATCGCCTCGACACCCGTCAGCGCCAGCGCGGCAAGCAGCGCGGCCATGGCCGCGAGCCACCCATTGATGGCGATGAGCAGGGCGGCCCGCGGCAGCCGGTCGATCAGGAAACCCGCGACGGGCGCGATGAAGAGGTGCGAGATCTGCAGCAGAAAGCCGGTGAAGCCGAGCAGGAAGATCGATCCCGTCAGGCGATAGACGAGCCACGAGAGCGCAACCTGCTGGATCCAGCTTCCGAGGACCGACATCGCCTGCCCGGCGGCAAACAAGCGAAAGCGGGGCTTCGTGAAGGCGGGAGGAAGAAAGTCGCTCCGCTTGCGTCGCGCCGTCCCGCCTGCAGTCGGCGCCCCCGGCTGCTGATTGTCGCGGCGTTGGTTCAAGTGCCCCTCTTCGCTCGGCACGCTCCTGGTGCGCTATCGGACGAGATTACACGTGGCGACCTGGGTAAGGCGAGCGCGCTCGCAGCGTTTGCACATCGCCGGCGCGAACCCGGGGCGACCGCATTCGGCGCGACCTCGTGCTTGGCGCGATACACTCGATCTGACGTTATCGATGCTGACTTTTCATAGGAACACCAGCATGTTAACGGTGTTTTGCCGGCGTGGGGCGCGGCTTCCGGGCGAGGATGAATGCGGAATGAACGAAGACACCGGAATTGGTTCAGCCCGCTGCCGTCAATCTGCCTCGGTAGGGAGGCGCATGGCTTCGCGACGATCTCCAAGGAGGACTGCGGACATGAAAGCGTTGCCGCTAGCAGCAACACTACTCGCTGCAGCCGTTTTGCTCGGCTCACGCCCGGGCGCAGCGGCCGATCTCGACTACGGTTATGTACCGCCGCCGGATAGGTACGGATCGGCCTACGACGACCCTCGTTACCGGGATCTCTACGCGCCCGAGCCGCCTCGAGCGTACCGCTTCGAACCCCGGTCCTACGCCGATGTGCCGCCTCCGGGCCCGATACCACCGGGGCGGGTCTATCCGGATCGCTTCGCCGACTGGGGACCGAGCCCGGACTGGCGTTTCGCGGACGGCTGCCTGCCGCGACGCGAAGTCCGCCACCGCCTGCACCAGGCCGGATGGCACAACTTCCACGATATCGAGATCGGACGCTCGTGGGCCCGTGTCACGGCCAGCCGGCCAAACGGCGATGTCTTCCGCCTGAAGGTCGATCGGTGCAATGGCGAGGTCCTGCGCGCCGATGTCATCGATCGGCACGATCCAGGGCCTTACGCGTGGCGGCATGGCCCGCGAAGCGGTCGACCCTATTATTGATCCCGCCTGCAGGACGGCACGGCCCATTCCCGCCGTGTCGTCCGACGGCTCAGCCTCTGCCATCCGGCTTTTCCGGCGTCCACGTTGCGGGGCGCCGGGGAGGCCGTTAGTGTCCGGACAACAGGCAGGCTGAAACGGGCGAGGAGTCCTCCATGATCGAGCTTTACACGTGGTCCACACCGAACGGGCGCAAGGTTTCCATCGGCCTCGAAGAGATGGCGCTGCCCTATTCGGTGCACGCGGTCGACATCAGCAAGGACGAGCAGTTCAAGCCCGATTTCCTGAAGATCAGCCCAAATAACCGAATCCCGGCGATCGTCGACACCGACACGGGACAGGCATTGTTCGAGTCCGGCGCGATCCTCATGTACCTGGCCGAGAAGACTGGGCAATTCATGCCGACCGACGCAAAAGCGCGATGGGCCTGCGTACAGTGGCTCATGTGGCAGATGGGCGGCGTCGGGCCGATGTTGGGTCAGGTCCATCATTTCGTGAAATACAATAAGGGCAAGGCGCCTTACGCCGAGGAACGTTACCTGAAGGAGGCGCATCGCCTCTACGGTGTGCTCGATCGCCAGCTCGCCCAGACGGAGTTCGTGGCCGGAGCCTATTCGATCGCGGATATGTCGATCTGGCCGTGGATCTCGCGCTTCGAATGGCAGACCATCGATCTGAAACAGTATTCGAACGTACTTCGTTGGTATAAGGCAATCGCAGCGCGCCCGGCGGTGCAGCGGGGATACGATGTTCCCGTCAAGCAGCCCGGCATTCCGATGCCGTGAGCCGATGCTCTAGGGCTGGGCAGGCGTCTCGAGCTGAGGGGTAACGGACATGACGGACACTCGCAGATTTTCTGGCGTTATCGCCCCGGTTTTGACACCGTATGGTGAGGATGGCACACCCGACGCCGACCGTTTCATCGAGCACTGCGAATGGCTGCTCGAGGACGGTTGCACGGGGCTGGCTCCGTTCGGCACCACGAGCGAGGGCAACTCGATCGGCATCGACGAGAAGATGGAGCTGCTCGAGGAACTGGTCGACGCCGATATCGATCCGCGCAAGTTGATGCCGGGTACCGGATCTTGCTCGGTTGCCGACGCCATCATCATGACAGAGCACGCCATCGAGCTGGGCTGTGGCGGCGTACTGATGTTGCCGCCGTTCTATTACAAGAACCCGAGCGAGGAGGGCCTCTTCCGATTCTTTGCCGAGGTGATCGAGGAGGTGGGCGACGAAGCGCTGAAGGTTTACCTCTATCACATCCCGCCGGTGGCCCAGGTCGGCTTCCCGTTGTCGCTGATCGCGCGTCTCAGGAAAGAATTCCCGGAGGTCGTTGTCGGCTTGAAGGACAGTTCCGGGGACTGGTCGAACACCAAGGCGATTCTGGACGAGAACCCCGGCTTCGAGGTGTTCCCTGGCTCGGAGGTGTTCCTTCTCGATGGCATGCGCAACGGCGCGGCGGGGTGCATCTCGGCGACGGCGAACGTCGCCGCGGGCCGTATCCGCAAGGTGTTCGACGATTGGCAGGGAGCCGGCGCCGACGCACTTCAGGCCGACGTAACGGCCTTGCGCAAGGCCATCCAGTCCTATCCGATGATCCCCGTGCTGAAGGCGCTGATCGCGCATTATCGCGAGGACCCGGTCTGGGCAGAACTGCGGGCGCCATTCACGGAGTTGCCGGCGGACGAGGTGGCGAAGGCGGTGGAACAGCTGGCCCGCGAGCACGACTTCAAACTGGAATTCGAACGTAACGCCTGACTGTCCCGAGCGGCGAGATACCCGACCTAAAAAAAGCGGCCCCTTCCGATCAGGAAGGGGCCGCTTTATGAGGCAGGAGTTGGGGGTAATGAAAATCGATGCGCGCCGAAGGCGCCGTTCACAGCCGACCTAACGCATCGCCCAGGAAGGCGCTTGGTCCTGGGCGACGCCCATCGCACTCTCGGTGAGCAGGGATAGGGTGAGCAGCCCGCACGTACCAATCAGGAACATCACGGCCACGAGGCGGGTGAGTTGCCATTTCCGGCCGCTCGGTTTCATGGCTGTCTGGAGATCCATGGTCGCTGCTGGACTCGCTAGGGGATGCTTAACTCCCATTAGTTTTACGCTCTAAGACTTTCTTAGTCGACCAGGCGGTCAATTCGAGGTTACCAAACAACTCGTTAAATCAATGTCTTGTTAAGAGTTTCCGAGAGATCCGTCATTGTACGGGCCGCGCGAGCCGCGTCGTGCCTCCCGCGCGAGCCTCGTGCCGCCACGATCTTTCGATTGAGCTTGACGCAGGGCTTATTGCCCGCACAACTCCCTCCGCCGCGCTCGCGGCCGGGGGGCTCCTCTTGAACAGTTGTGGGAATGCTCATGTCGTTCACGTCCGCTTGCTTGCTTGTACGTTTCGCGTTCGCCGCCGTCTTGGCCCTTCCGTTGGCAACAGCCACCCTTGCCCAGTCGTGCGGTAGTGGCGGCGAAGGCTTCGACCGGTGGATCGCCACCTACAAAGGGCGGGCGAAAGGGCATGGCATTTCCGCGGGCGCGATCGAGCGTGCCCTTTCGGGCGTGAACTACAACCGTCGCGTCATCGGTCTCGATCGCGGACAGAAATCTTTCAAACTCTCGTTCGAGCAGTTTTATGCGCGCCGCGTCTCCACCTCGATGATCCGTCGAGGGCACGGCATCATTGCCCAGCGCAAGGGGCTGTTCGATCGGATCGAGAGCCGTTTCGGCGTGCCAGCGGAAATCCTGGTATCGATCTGGGGACTGGAAACCAATTACGGCGGCGACAATCTCGGCAAATTCTCGATCATCGAGTCATTGGCGACGCTCGCTTACGACTGCCGGCGCAGCGCTTTCTTCGAGAACGAGCTGACGAATGCGCTCAGAATTATCGATCGCGGAGACATTTCCGTCGAGCGCATGCGCGGCGGATGGGCCGGCGAAATCGGCCCGATGCAGTTCCTGCCGTCCTCCTACGTGAAATATTCGGTGGACTTCGACGGCGACGGCCATCGCGACCTGTTCCGCTCCGTACCGGATATGCTGGCGTCGACGGCAAACTACTTCAAGCAGAAGGGCTGGCAGTCCGGGCAGTCGTGGGGGGAGGGGACGCACAACTACGGCGTGATCCGCGAATGGAACAAGGCGGAAGTTTACGTCAGGACGATCGCCACGATGGCGCAGAAGATGCGCTAGAGTTCAGCGAGGCCGCCGCCGGTTGAGGCGGCCTCTGCCCAAGTCTCGACCGTGGTGGTGCCCCCGCACACCTATTTGATCTGCTTGAGGTCCTTGTCGGCCATGCCGACAAGCAGGGCCGTACCGTTGCCCCCCACGCGGAAGACGCCGAACCGAGCCTCTTGCCATTTGGCGGCGGTCCCCTCCTTGAAGAACCAGGCGTCCGTGCCGACGATCCAGCGGCCCTGACTACGCCGCATCGGCAGCGCGATCCGGCCGTCCCCGATCGCGCCTGGCGGCTGGTCGGTCATGCGCTCGATCGCGGCAACCTGGCGATCGTCGACGAGGGCGACCGCCCAGCGACGACCATGACCATCGTCGGAGCCCGTGGAGCGCCGGACATCGGCCGGCACAGCGAAATTGAGCCGCATGTAATCCCCCTGGATCAGCGAGCGGGGATCGACGGGCGCGAGCGCCAGGAAAATCTGGCGTCCGGACGAGATGATCGCCTCGTTGGTCTTGATCGACTGCGCAGCGAGCGCGCCTGCCGCCAGCGCGCCGGCGAGAATGAGGACGCGCGCGACGACAGCCGGGGTGACCGAACCGCCGACGGACCTGAATGGTGGCCGGCGCAGGCCCGTCGCGACGCACAGGCCGCCAAGTGCGAGGCCAGCGGCGAGCATCAGCGCGGCCTTGTCGGCGAGCGGCCATCCCAGCCAGTAGTAGAAAGCGCCGATCACCCAGAGCGCCGCGATGAGACCCCCGATCGCCAGCACACGATGCCCCGTCGCGGCCGCCGCGCACAGCAGAAGGATCGGGCCACCGAGCGACGGGACAATGGCTGAAAGCACGACCACGACGACCGCGGCGCCGATACCCAGCGCCGTCTGGTACTGCGGACGCGGGAGCAGCAGCAGCGCACAGCCCGCAAGCGCCAGCAGTGCCGAGAGCGGGCTCAGCGCGCGCCACGAAAGCTCGACCGCCGTGGCGAGATGGCGATGCGACCCGAACCCGTCGATGCCCATCGCGCCACTCAGGAGGAACGTGGGGCCAGCCGTTGCCATCGCACCGAGAAGGCCGGCCACCATGGCGCCGCCGATAAGCCGCGGTTCGCTCTCGAAGGGTGCGCCGAAAGCGTCGGCAGGTACGAATTGGGCGAGCAGCCCGCCGCGCCAAACGATCCAGGCGGCGCCAATCGCAAGCAGCAACATCCAACCGGGTGATGCGACGATCTTCGCCAGGTCCTTGCCGGTGGGCCCGAGTGCCAGGATTTGGTTGAAGAAGAGCGCCGCAAAGACGCCGGCCGCCGCGCCGAGAAGCGCAGCCGTCCAACTGTTGCCGACGACGAGCGCGAGCCCGACTGCGACCGCCGCGAGCATGACACTTGCGGGCGCGATCGATCCGTCCATGTCGCGAAAAAGTCCGTACGCGACGAGGCAATAGCCGAGCGTCAGTCCGATGGCTGCAAGCTGATGCACGAAGGACACCTGGGCGTGCCCCCTGATCAACTTCACGGAGCCGGCCAGCAATCCGATGCCGATCACATAGGGCCCGAGACCCGTCGCGAGGAACACGCCGAACAGGAAGCTGAGCGCCATACTCAAGGGAATGGTCGTGAGCAGCGCACCGATCCCCGTCATCAGGATCACCGGCCATTCGCTGCCCTTGAGGATGTCGATATCGAGCCCGCCCCCGGCGCGCTCCCGCATCAATTTCAGGATCAGGGCTCCGGTGCCCGCCACAAGGCCGGCGCCCGCAAGGCCGATCAGAAGGAACGATCCGAAATCGAAGGCGCCGGACTGAAGGATGAGCTTGGCAAAGCCTGTGATCAGCAGCGTGTCGAGGCTGAGGCCCAGAACGGAAATGAGAGCAATGTCGAGGGACGTTGAGGCCAACAGGAGACCGGCCGCCCCGCCGAGCAGCGCGAGGGCCAGCCAATAGAGGATCGGAAACGCGCGGGCCGTAAAGAGGTCGGCGAGGCCGGATTGCGTCACGAGAACGATGGCAAGGAGGGCGGTCAGGCGGAACGCCCAACGCGTTTGCCCGAGCCAGCGTTGCAACTGCGCAAAGGGGCTCAGCATGGTGGCAAGAGCGACGGCCATCAGCCAGGCTGCAAGTGTTGCCTGGCGATCGCGCGTCCACCCCCCAACGCCGCCGAACGTCGCGAGCCAAAGCGTGATCGCCAGCATGGCGACGACAGCCCAGACCAGCCAGACGGCGTCGCTACGCGCGGCGAGCGCCCACGGAACGCCTATGGCCGCCCAGACAGCGAAGAGCTGCCACGGGTCAGCCCCGGTCTGATAGGTCTGGCCGATCAGGGCGAGCTGCCCGCCCGTGGCAAGGAACGAGAGAAGCAGGCCAGGCGTCCGCGCGGCATTGACCAGCGAGAGAAGCACGGACGCAGCCAGTGCGCCTCCAACGATGGCGAAGCGCGCGGAACGGCTGATCTCGTCCCAGTGGGCCGCGACCCACAGCATCAATCCGAACCCGATCAGCGCGGCGGCCCCGATCTGGGCCGTCATCCGCAGCCATTCCTGCACCGACTGGCCCGACAAGGCAGCCAAACCGCCTACCGGATGGCCACCCGATGCTGTCATGACAGGAGCGTGTCCGCCCCCGGTTCCTCGCCTGCCGAATTCGACCGCCATGCCACGTCTCCATGGGCGCGCTGTTGGGCTGACCCGCAATGAACCATGTTCATATGGCGGCCGCAAGGCGGAACGTCATTCATCCGGCCGTTGTGGTGAACAGTGTTTATAGAACCTTGGCGCCGTCAGCCCTTCTTGCCGGCGGCGCGGATCTCCGACAGGGTCTGGCGTGGCGTGAGGGCCTCCGGGTCCGTCTTGACCTCGATGACGGCCGCCTTGCGGGCCGCCAGTGCCCGCTCGAGGGCAGGCTGGAAGTCTTCCGTCCGCTCGACCGTTTCGCCGTGCGCCCCGAACGACCGGGCGAAGGCTGCGAAATCCGGATTGACGAGTGTCGTGCCCGAAACGCGCTCGGGATACTGGCGCTCTTGGTGGGCGCGGATGGTGCCGTACATCCCGTTGTTGACGACAACGGTCACGATATCGAGGCCATACTGCATTGCGGTCGCCAGTTCCTGGCTCGTCATCATGAAGCAGCCGTCGCCGGCGAAGTTGATCACCGTACGGGTCGGGTCGGCGATTTTTGCTCCAATTGCCGCGGGAAGCCCGTATCCCATCGAACCGGATGTCGGCGCGAGGCAGCTCTTGAAGCCCTTGTACTGGGTATAGCGGTGTACGAAGGCGGCATAATTGCCCGCGCCATTGGTCACGATGCCGTTCTCGGGCAGCATATCTGAGACCGTCTTGACAACCTGCTCGAGCTGTACGGTGCCCGGCGTCGCGAGCGGCGTCACATAGCGCTCTTGGGCTTCGCGGAGGGCCCGGCGATGAGCGCTCCAAGGCTTTCTGTCGGGGGTCGGCAGGCGGCCGAGCAGGTCGGCAAAGCTCGCGGCGGTGGCGTTGATCGGGAGATCCGGACTGTAGACGGAACCGAGCTCGTTACCCGAGGGGTGCACGTGGATGAGGTAGGACTTCGGGTTCGGGATATCGACAAGCGTATAGCCGGACGTAGTCATCTCGCCGAGGCGGGCGCCGATCACCAGCAACACGTCGGCATTGCGGATGGCATCGGCGAGCTTGGAGTCGAGGCCGATGCCGGCGTGGCCGACATAGCAGCGATGCCGGTTGTCGATATAGTCCTGGAAGCGAAACGCGGCCGCGACCGGCAGGTCGAAACGGTCGGCGAAGGCTTCGACCTTTTTCTGTACGTCGCGGCTCCAGCCGGGGCCGCCGACGATCACGAGGGGGCGCTGGGCTTTTTCGAGCGCCTCGGCGACAGCCGCCTCGTCGGATGCCGAGGGAGAGGGCGACGCAAAGCGGGCCGGTTTCGCATCCGCAGCTTCGCCGAGCGAGGACAGCATATCCTCGGGTAGGCCGAGAACGACGGGACCCGGCCGACCGTTCATGGCGGTGTGATAGGCACGCGACACATATTCGGGAATGCGCGAGGTGGAGCGGATCACGGCGGTCCACTTCACGAACGAGCCGAACAGCGATTTCGTCTCGATCTCCTGGAACGCTTCGCGGTCCTCGTGCTTCTCGCCGGGGAGGCCGAGAAACATGATCATCGGCGTCGAATCCTGCTGCGCGATATGCAACCCGGACATCGCGTTGGCCGCACCCGGGCCGCGCGTCACCATGCAGATGCCGGGCTCCCCCTTCACCTTGGCCCACGCTTCGGCCATCATCGAGGCGCCGCCCTCCTGGCGGCAGATGACGGTCTTCATTCGGTTCGAATCGTGAAGTCCGTCGAGGGCCGCCAGGAAGCTCTCGCCCGGCACCGTGAACACGGCCGACGCGCCCTGCGTCTCGAGCTGGTCGATGAGAATTTTTCCGCCGTGCCGCATGGGAGTCCTCGCCTCGTTTTTTTGTAGTCCGGGGTGCCTGCGCTGGGTGTAGCGCCTCTGGGCTGCGCAGAAAAGGGCGCGGCCGTAGCGGCGCGACTTTGCGCATCGCCAATTCTGCGATAGACCGTGGCGCGCGACGGAGATGGGCCCGTAGCTCAATGGTCAGAGCCGGCGGCTCATAACCGCTTGGTTGCAGGTTCGAGTCCTGCCGGGCCCACCACGAATGAGGGCGCCGCCCGCCTTCAAGCCATTCCCCGGTCTGCACCGCAGGCAACACGGGGAACAATGCTCCGGGATCGGAGTTCTAGGCTTCGATCAGCGAGGAGGCCCGCGTGCCGATCGTCACGACAGCATTGGTTAATTTGCTCGTGGTCCTTGTCATAGGGATCGCCGTTGGCGTCGGTTTTGCCCGCTCGGGGACGAGCTATCTCGGGCGCGCCAGAGACAGCCTCAGCGGTGTCGGCGTCGGCACCTACGCCCTGATCGGCGTGGCGGGTTCGTTCATGGGCTTTCACCTCGGGGTGCTCCTGGGGCTTCTGCCGCAACCCTTGATGCTGTTTCTCATGGCGTTGGTTGGCGCCCTGATCACGGTCTGGATATGGAGGCGCTGAGCGAATGACGAATCCAAAACCGGGACGCGACATCGAGAAGGACTACCCGCTGCCTGAATTCATCGACAAGCTTCGCCGCTTGGCCGATGCCTTGGAAAAGGGGCAGCGGTTCGAGATTCAAATCGCGGGCGAAAGGATCAGCGTCCCGGTTCGGGCAAAGTATAACCTTGCCCACGAACGCGAAGGCGGCGAAGAAGAAATCGAGTTCCAAATCGTCTGGTCGAACGAATAGCGCAAGTGCGCGTGCGGCGTTGCTGCGCCAAACGGACGATCGCCGCTGCGCGATCAGCGCGGCGGCTCCACTGGGACCGATGGAATATCGTCCCTCGCGCGATCGAGCTTGCGCGAAACGCGTTCGGCATCGAACTTCGGTTGCGCGTGCCGCGCCGACGCGATCGGGCGATACGCTGCCACGGACCAGCTCCACGGTCGCTGAGGCGGGTAGGGCTGGAGCAGGTACGGCGTCTTGGGCTCCGTGCCGCCCATGATTTCGAGCGCCTCGGGATCGTCGGAGACAGGTGCCGGTAGCCATGGCGGCCAGGCCTTGTCGGCGCAGGCGCCCAGACCGAGAGAAAGCAAGGCACAGACGAAAAAAGTGCGCATCAAGATCCGCCTGCGGCAGCAGCGATGGCCGAAGGGCAATCATTCGTCGCGTTTGCTTGTGCGGACCTTGATTGCCCCGGGCCGGGCGGCGGCGCCAGCTTGGTTCATGGTCCAGCTTGCGTCATTGCATGGTCGCCAAGGTGAACGCGAGCTTGCAGGCGTTGTCGAACTGGTCGAGATCGACCCATTCGTCGACCGTGTGCGGCTCGACTTGGCCGGCACCGAACGTGACCGTGGGGATGCCGTGGCGCACGAGCCAGTTGGCATCGAGGCCGCCGCTCGCGACCCGGATCTCGGGTCCGATGCCGGCAAGGGTGCCCGCCTCGAGGGCGCGCTTTACGACCGGAAGCGTCTCCTTCAGCCTGAAAGGATAGTAGTCGGTCTCGACCGAGAATTTCACCTTTCCGACCTTGCCGTCGCTGTTCTTGACGTCCTGAACCGCCTCGACGAAGGCCTGCTTGTAGGCGGCCGTGATCGCTCTGAAGAACTTGGCGTCGTGGCTGCGGCTCTCGCCTCTCACCTTCACATAATCGGTGACGACGTTGGTTGCCTGGCCGGCGGGGCCGCCGTCGACCCCCATGACAGGCCCGACGTTCGAGGTGCCGACGTTGTCGCCTTTCACGACTTTGCCGAACCAGCCGCCCGCGCGGACTTTGGCGAGGGCCTCTGCGAGGATCATCGTGGAAGAGATACCGCGCTCGGGGGCGCCACCGGCGTGGCTCGCGCGGCCTGTAATCTCGGCCTCCCAGCGATCCGCACCGACGGCCCCGATGGTCACGGCGTTGGCGTACCGGCCGTCGAAATTGAAGGCGAACTGCGGTGCACCGAGCATGCCCTGGTCGACGAAGCGGGCGCCCCAAAGGCCGCTTTCTTCGCGCACGGTGAAGAGCAGCGTCAGCGGCGGGTGCTCCGCCTTCGACTGAAGCAGCTCGGCCGCGAGCGTGGCGAGCACGGCACATCCGGCCCGATTGTCGCCGCCGAGCGCGGCATGCGCCCCGTTGACGATGCGGCGACCTTTGCGCACCGGTTTCGCGCCCGCGCACAGCGGCACCGTATCCATGTGCGTCATGAAGAGGATGCGACCCGCTTTGCGCAGCGCACCGCGCCCGGGAAGATCAACGATCAGGTTACCTGTCTCGGTCGGCAGCGGGATCTGTTTGTTGGCCTTGTCGAACCGTATCGCGCGCTGAGCAACGCCCGCCGCCTTGAGGGTTGCGACGATCACCTTGCCGATCGCAGCCTCTTGTCCGGTGACGCCTTCGACACCGAGAAAACGCATGAGTCGGCCGGTTGCGGCCTCCTTGTCGATTGTGTGCATACCTTGTGTCCCGTTCGACGCAGCAGGCTGCGCGCTCCATAGCGGCGCCCGCTCTGCTTGTGCGACGTCCCGCCGGCGAGATCAAGCTGTGGTCGACGTCGCGGCGCCTGCTATCTCGCCAATGGTTGAGGTGGTCCGAGGAAGCGCACACCCAGGCTGTCCTGCCGCCGCCAACGGACCTCGCAGGCAACCTGCATCCGGTCGGCGCGCATCACGAGCACCATTTCGTCCGGCAGATCATCGAGATTGCCGATGACGCTTCTGCCCGCGGGCCATAGGTTGAGACGAGCGCCCGTGACCGACAGATCCGCAATCGTACAAGGCAGTTGCAGCCGGAGATTGCGGAAGGTGATGAGCCCCGGCAGCGTCGTTGCCCGGCGCTTCATGCGTCGATTGCCGGGCTTGCCTTGCGTCGCCGGCATCGGGCGAGCGACGGCACGCTGAGGCACGATCCGAGGTGCTCTGCTCGCGAGATCCCTCTCCACTGTGCCCGTGGCGTTGGCCGGAGGCGCCACAGCCACGGCCCCAGCGGGCAGGCGCTCTACCGCCTGCGTCGGGGAAAGTTTCGATAGAATACGCGGAAGTCGGGGCGCCACCTAGGTCATCCTTGGGCTGTTGCTTGCGCGGCACCAGCGAAAGTACGATCGCTGCCACCGCCATTTGATCGCAAGCTAGGCCGCGGCCTTTCAAAATGGTGTTAAAGCACACCCCTTGTTTTATGAGCCGGCCTTAAGGCTATAGCGCACCGGACGGCCTGTGAGCGCCTCCGCCGCGCGAAGCACAGCCGCGGCATCGAGGCCATAGTGGGCGTAAAGCTCGCCTACCGATCCGGATTGCCCGAAATGCTCGACACCCAGCGCGCGGACGCGGTGGCCCGCCACGCCGCCGATCCACGACAAGGCCTCGGGATGGCCGTCACACATGGTGACGATGGCCGCATCCCGCGGAAGTGCCGCGAGCAGCGTCTCGATATGTGCGCGCGCGCTCGCTTCGCCCCGCTCCCGAGCCCGCTCGGCGGCATGCCATCCGGCCGACAGTCGATCGGCCGACGTCACCGCAAGTACACCGACCCCGCCCCGGTTCTCGGCGAGGAGCGCCGATGCCTCGATCGCCTCGGGCGCCAACGCGCCCATGTACACGACCGCCAGCGAGCTGGACGGGTCCGGCCGGCGGAGCCAATAGCCGCCCGAGATGATGTTCTCGCGCAACTCGTCCGTCATCTGCCGGGGAAGTTGCTCGACGGGCCGCGTGGTGAGCCGCAGATAAACCGAGCCGCCCTTCTCCTCGCGGTGCCACGTCGCGTTGCCATCCTCGGCCCCCTCGCGCTGCATATAGTCGAAGCCCCACCCCATGATGACGGCCAGCTCATCGACGAAAGCCGGCTCGAAGGACGCGAGGCCGTCCTGGGAGATTCCGATCAGAGGTGTTGCAATCGACTGATGGGCGCCGCCCTCGGGAGCAAGCGTCAGGCCGGACGGCGTCGCGACGACCATGAAGCGCGCATCCTGGTAGCAGGCGTAGTTCAGCGCATCGAGGCCACGCGAGATGAACGGATCGTAAAGCGTGCCGATCGGAATGATCCGCTCGCCGTAGTGCGCGTGCGAAAGGCCGGCAGCCGCGAGCAGCAGGAACAGGTTCATCTCGGCGATGCCCAGCTCCATGTGCTGGCCACCCGGCGTCATCTCCCAGCGCTGCGGGCTCATGAGGCCGCGCTCCTTGAACACGTCCTCCTTGCTTTCGAGCGAGAAGAGCCCCCGTCGATTGACCCATCCGCCGAGGTTGGTCGAGACGGTGACGTCGGCCGAGGTGGTCAGGATGCGATCGGCAAGCGGTCCGCCCTTGCGGGCAATCTCGTCGAGGATGCGACCGAACCCCGCCTGCGTCGAGGCTTTGCCCTTGGCTTCGGGTACCGGCATTGGTGGCACTGGGATGCGCGGCGCCTTCAATGCGCGCCGTCCCTTGCTGGCGAACGGAACTTGCGCAAGAAACCGTTCGACCTCTTCGCGCGGACGTTTCAGACCGGCGAACTTGTCCCATTCTTCGCCCTGATTGACGCCCTGCTGCGCGCGAAAGAGCTGCATCTGGGATTTGTTCATGAGCCCGGCGTGGTTGTCCTTGTGGCCCGCGAACGGAAGACCGTAGCCCTTGATGGTGTAGCTGATGAAGCAGACCGGCTGATCCGACGGAGCCGAGGCGAACGCTTCGAGAATGGTCTCCATGTCGTGACCGCCAAGATTGGTCATCAGTCGTGCGAGGTCGTCGTCGTTGCGCCGCCCGATCAAGGCCAGGATCTCGCCATCGCCTGCAAAATCGGTTTCGAGTTGACGTCTCCAGCCCTTGGCGCCTTCGAACACGAGCGCCGAATAGAGTTGGTTGGGGCAGTCGGCGATCCACGTGCGCAGCCGCTCCCCGCCCGGCTCGCGGAACGCGGCTTCCTGCAGCTTGCCGTATTTGATCAGGATGACCTTCCACCCGAGGTTCTCGAAGAGTCCGGCAACCTTCATGAAAAGACGGTCCGAGACGACGCTGTCCAGACTCTGGCGATTGTAGTCGACGACCCACCAGCAGTTCTTGAGGCCGTGCTTCCAGTATTCGAGCAGCGCCTCGTGAATGTTGCCTTCATCGATCTCGGCATCGCCCATCAAGGCGATCATGCGTCCCTTCGGCCAATCGCTCGTGCGCCAGCTCTTGGCGTGGATGTAGTCCTGCACGAGGCTCGCGAAGCCGGTGGCGGCGACGCCAAGGCCGACGGAGCCCGTCGAGAAATCGACGTCGGCCTTGTCCTTGGTGCGCGACGGATAGGACTGCACGCCGCCGAAGCCGCGGAAGTTCCGCATCTTGTCGGCGGTCTGATGGTCGAGGAGATACTGGATGGCATGGAAAACCGGGCTCGCGTGCGGCTTCACCGCCACGCGATCTTCCGGGCGCAGGACGTGAAAATAGAGTGCGGTCATCAAGGTCGCTAGAGAGGCCGACGAGGCCTGGTGCCCGCCGACCTTCAGCCCGTCGCCACGATCGATCTCGTGGTTCGCGTGATGGATCATGTAGGTTGAAAGCCACAGCACCTTGCGCTCGAGCTCGGTCAGCATGGCAAGCGTTTGCGCATCGGCAGCGGAGGCCGTGGGCATCATGCGAGAGCCTTCCATCAGCGTGCTCCTCCGGGGTTTGTGACGACCTCGACCTCGAGGCCTGCGGCCCGCAAGCGGGCAACGGTATCGTTGAGATGGGCGCGGTCGCGAGTCTCGATCACCACCTCGAGGAGCGCGCCCTTGGCCGGCAGATCCGAGAAGACGCGCTGGTGATAGACTTCGACGACGTTGGCACCATTGTCGCCGAGGACGTTGGCGACCTTGGCGAGCTGTCCCGGCTGGTCGACGAGGTCGATGGCGAGTTGCGACAGTCGCCCCTCGCGGGCGAGTTCGCGCGACAGCACCGAAGCCAGCAGCCGCGTATCGATGTTGCCGCCTGAGAGCACGAGGCCCACGTTCCGTCCGAGAAACATCGACGGATTAGCCATCACCGCAGCGAGGCCGGCTGCACCGGCCCCCTCGACCACAGTTTTCTCGATGTTGATGAGCAGGCTCACGGCGTGCTCGATGTCGGCTTCCTCGACGAGCACGATATCGTCGACCAGGTCGCGTACGATATCGCGCGTGATCCGGCCGGCGTCCTTCACCGCAATGCCTTCGGCGAGCGTATCGCCGCGGGCCTGGAAGTCCGTCTGCTTGACCACGTTATACATCGACGGATAGAGGCGGGCCTGCACGCCGACGATGCGGATCGAGGGCTTGATGTGGCGCGCGGCGAGTGCCATCCCGCTGATCAGTCCGCCGCCGCCGATTGGTACAACGAGCGTGTCGAGATGCGGAACGGCGTCGAGCATTTCGAGGGCGACCGTACCTTGTCCGGCAATCACGAGGGGATCGTCGTAAGGGTGGATGAAGACGAGGCCGTGGCGCTCGCCCCACGTGCGGGCGAAACTGGCAGCGTCCTCCAGCGTGGCCCCCTCGACCTTGACGTCGGCTCCGTGACGCCGCGTATTCTCGACCTTCACCATGGGCGTGCCGACCGGCATCACGATGGTGGCCGGGATGCCCAACTGCCGTGCATGATAGGCAACGCCTTGGGCATGATTGCCGGCCGACATCGCGATGACGCCGCACTTGCGCTCGTCCGCGGTCAGGGCGGTCAGCCTGTTGAGCGCGCCCCGTTCCTTGAACGAGGCAGTAAATTGAAGGTTCTCGAACTTGAGCCAGATGTGGCAGCCGGCCATATCGGAGAGCGTCCGGCTCGCATCGAAGTCGGTGTTGATGACGGCGCCTTCGATCGTCTTCGCAGCCGCCAGCACGTCCGCTGCCGTGACGCGGTGCGGCTCCGGCGAAGATGACGACCTGGCCATGCGAGGCTCCTTCACGGGTGTGGTTCGAAGCTAACCTGGACGGACCGGCAAGTGCTGCCGTTTTTCTCCAATGATTGACGGCAAATTGGCAGATTAATAGGTTGATGACGACTTTGGAGGCGACATTTGCCAATTTCCGTTCTCGACGACATCGACCGGCGTCTCCTCTCCGCCGTCCAGGAAAACGGCCGGCTTACCGCCACGGAGCTGGCCGAGCGTGTCGGACTGACGGTCAGCCCGTGCCTGCGCCGCCTGCGGCTCCTGGAGGAAGCCGGTGTCATCCGCGGCTATACCGCGCTCCTCGACCAGAAAAAGGTGGGGCTACCCGTCAGCGTATTTGTCTCGATCAAACTGGAACGGCAATCGGAGGACGCCATGCGCGCCTTCGAGGAAGCCATCCGAAGCTGGCCCGAAGTCCTCGAGTGCTACCTGATGACCGGCCCTCGGGATTATCTACTGCGTGTCGTGGCCAGCGATCTCGCCGACTACGAACGCTTCGTGAAAGCCCGTCTCACCCGTGTTTCGGGTATCGCCAACATCGAATCGAGTTTTGCCCTCGGCCAAGTGAAACACACAGGCGCCTTGCCCTTGGGACGATGAGGTGTGCGAGGCTATCGCAGCCGTACGGTGACGCGGTCGGCGCGGCCTTCGGCGTCGATGACGGAAATCCGCGCAAAACCGGGGCCGGCCGGCGTCCAGACCGCCTTGCGCCCGCTGCCCGTCGCTTCGAGCGGCAGCCCGTCGACCACCCAGGTGAGTGGAAGCGCCCCGCCTTCGGCCTTGAGTACGATCTCGGGCGTGTCGGGATCGGGCTTCTCGAGTTCGGCGCGATCCGGGGGAAAGGCGATGGCAACCGCCGGCGCTCCGGACGGCGAGGTGCCGGCCTCCATGAAGCGGCGCAGCGTGAGCGGCAGTTCGCTATTGCGCACGCGCATTACGCCGCGCGGAGCCGAGGCAAGCGGTGCGGTGCGTTCGGCAAGACGCGCGAAGGCATCGAACAGCAGGGGGGCCGCGGCACCGTGACCAGTCATGCCCGGCGTGGAGGTGCCGTCTGGCCGGCCGACCCAAACGGCGACCGTATAGTGCCCGTCAAAGCCGACCGCCCAGGCGTCGCGGAAACCGTAGGACGTGCCGGTCTTGAAGGCGATGCGGGCGCCGCGCGCCGATACCGGCGGCGGTGCACCCTTCAGGATATCGCCGACGTACCAGGCGGCAGCGGGTGATAGGAGGCGTCTCAACGGGCGACGGGCGCCAACGCGGCGCTTGTGCAAGCGCGCCTCGTCCATGGTGTGGGCCAGCGAGACCGGCTCGCCGCCGCGAGCAAGGGCCGTGTAGAGCTGGGCCAAGTCACGCAACGTCAGTCCCGCGCCGCCGAGCGCGAGGGGGAGTGAAGGCTCGGCGCCAGCCGGGAACTGCGGGGTCACACCAGCGAGCTTCATGCGTCCAACCAGCCGCTTCGGGCCGACTTCCGCCAGCACGCGAACAGCGGGAATGTTGAGCGAAAGGGCAAGCGCCTCGCGAATCGAAACGGTGCCGTGAAAATCCTCGTCGAAATTCGATGGGGCGTAGCGCCCGAAGCGGGTGGGGCGATCCTCGATCAGCGTCTCGGGGTGGGCGATCCCACGCTCGAACGCGAGCCCGTAGATGAAGGGTTTCAGCGTGGACCCTGGCGAGCGGACCGCTGTCGTCATATCGACCGCGCCTTGCCGGTCGGTGTCGAGATAGCCGGCGGAGCCGACCTCGGCGACCACCTCTCCCGTGGCATGCTCGACGGCAATCACGGCGGCCGAGATGCGCGGACCGACGCGGGCGGCATGCTCGCGGGCAAGTCGTTCCAAAGCCTGCTGACGATCCCGATCGAGCGTCAGCCGATGCACGGCGAGGCGAGGTCCGCGCGCAACTTCGGCCTCGGCCAGATGCGGAGCGAGGCGCGGAAACGCGTGGCGTAGCTTCGGCATTGGCGCCCGGCGAGCCTCCGTCGCTTCGCGCGCGGTGATGACGCCGGCCTCGACCGCGCGCGCAAGAACGCGGTCTCGGGCGCGATGCGCAGCGTTCGGAAAGCGGTCAGGGCGGCGTGCCTCCGGCGATTGCGGGATCGCGACCAGGAGCGCACGCTCGGCAATCGAGAGGCGCACCGGTTCCTTGCCGAAGTAGGTCAGAGATGCTGCGCGGACGCCTTCGACATTTCCGCCGAACGGCGCGAGCTTTAGATACAAGTCGAGGATCTGCGATTTGGAAAGGCGCCGCTCGAGTGCGATCGCGACCGCCATCTGGCGCAGCTTGACGCCGAAGCTGCGTTCGCCCGGACCTTCGAGCAGGCGGGCGACCTGCATGGTCAGCGTGGAGCCGCCCGAGATGATCCGGCCATTGCGGACGAGCTGAGCTGTCGCTCGGATCATGGCCCTCGGATCGACGCCGTGATGGGAATGAAACCGCCGATCCTCGTAGCCGATCAGCATATCGAGGTAGCGGCCGTCGATCTCTTCGGTGGTGATGGGAAGCCGCCACCGTCCGTCCGGCGTCGTGAAGGCGCGGAGCAGGCGATTATTGCGATCGAGCACCGTCACCGAGAGCGCATCGCCACGCTCCAGGTTCGGGTTGAGCGTCAGCGCGTACCCCAGGAAGGCACCGGCCGACGTCACCGCGAATAGTGAACCGAGAAGAACCGTGTAGGCGCCGCGGCGACAGAGCGCCGCCCAGTATGAACGCTCCCGGTCCGATGCGACGGCCCCCGGCGGCGTCACCGCCGGAGGCGATGCAGCGCCCCGGCCGCGCAGCATCCGCTGAGCGGAACGGATCAGCACCGCCGGGGCGCGCTGCGCCGCGGCTGTATCTCGATCGCTCATCGCGCCGGTCCGACTTCGAGCGTTCCGCTTGCCGTGCGCGCGAAGCGCTCGGGGCGATACATGTCCTCGACCGTCGCGGCGGGGTGGACGAACGTGCCGGGCGTGACGGCCCGCACGATATAGGCGACGCTCGCATTGACAGCTTCGCCCGCCGCGCTGCTGCCGTTGTCTGCATTGCCGAAGAAGTCGAACGCGGCGACGACGCGGTCGTCACGGAACTCGGTGTGCTTGGGCGTTCGTCCGCTCTTCAGCCAGCTCAGCGATTTGACGTCACCGCTGTCGATGAGCCGTGGGTTCTCGACCTCGAGGCCGGCCGGCAAGCGATCGACCACGAGCACGCGCCCACCCTTGTCCGTGGCGTTGATGGTCAACACCACGACGAGGCGTTCGTTCTGCGCCACGGTGGACCGGCCGCCATTGGCGCTGGCAAGGTCGATTTTCTCGCCGTCGAGGCGATAATAGGTACGCTCGATGGTGAAACCACGGGAGATCGCCGGCTCGGGCGTCAGCGACGAGCCTTCCACGGAGATCACCGTGTCGACGGCCTTGCTGCCGCGATTGACGATGTCGACGGCAGCCTTGTCGAGCTCGCCCGGCGTGAACGCTCGCGTCAGCTCACCGCTGTGCGCGACCGCGCCGACAGTCAGCGACGTTGCTTTGGCCTCCTCCGACAGCGCGCGCGCCGCCAGCAGCATCCACGCCTGCTCCTGGGTCGACGTGTACTGCCGTGTGCGGAAGGCGGCCGCCAGAACCTTGGTCAGGTCGGCTTGGCGCTCCTTGACCATGCCCGTCTCGGCGGCGAGCGTCAGGATCCCGGCGCCGTCGCGTACGAGCGAGCCGTAGTCCGCCCGGGCCCCGTCGAGAAGGGCCTTGGCGGGGTCTCCGTCGAGGCCGGTCAGCGCCGATGCAAAGGCACGACCGGCGCGCTCCTTGTCACCCATCAGGGCGAGCGCGGCGCCGAGTTGGGCCTTGGCGAGCGGTGTCGCGAACCGATCGAGGCGCGTGTCCACGTAGTATCGAAGATCACCGACCGGTGCGCGATTGTTACGGGCCAGCACATAGAGAGCATAGGCACGCGCCTCGCCGCCTTTCTCGAAGTCCTGGGCGTAGGCCAGCACATTGGCGAGGCGATCGACGGCTTGCCCAAACGGCTCGCGACGCACCTCGTAGCCGGTTTCCCTGGCGCGCGTCAGGAAGTCGGTGACGTAGGCCGTCAACCAGATATCGCTGTCGGACGGTCCCCAGGCACCGAATGCGCCGGAGCTGTCCTGCATCTCCATCAGGCGATCGATGGCCTTCGCCACGCGCTCCTTGATCTCGGCCTCCTGAGCGAGCCCGAGGCGCTTGGCCATGTCGTTGACGTAGAGCAACGGCATCGCGCGGCTGGTGGTCTGCTCGGCGCAGCCATATGGGTAGCGGTCGAGCGCACTGAGCAACCCGGCAACATCGAAGGCGGCCGTCGGCCCGACAGTCAACGCAAGCTTGGCCGACGACGGGATCAGGTCTTGGAAAATGTCCTTCGACAGTGTGAGCTTGCCACCGTTGGCCGCGAGCGCGGCAACGGTCGTGCGCCGGATGCCCGTCGCCGGCGCATGCACCTCGAGAGCGATCCGGCGATGGACGGAAATGCCATCCGGCCCGGTAACGGTGACGTCATACTCCGAGCGACCCAGAGACGCCGGCTCGATCGGCACGGCATGGCGGCGGCGTTCGCCGGGTTTCAGGCTGAGGTCTGCGCCAGGCAGACTCTGGCTTGATCCGGCGGGGCTCTCCCGCAAGACGGAAACCTTGTAGGCGGCATCGGGCCCCTCGATGTTGTGCACGTCGACCTCGAGGCGCGCCTTGTCACCGAGGGTCAGGAAGCGCGGCCCGGAGAGAGTCAGAGCAAGCTTGTCGCGGACGATCACGTCCTTGGCGGCCGAGCCGATCTTCTTGTTGCTCCAGGCTACGGCCATGAGGCGGACGGTGCCGTTGAAGTCGGGCATGCCGAACGACACTTGCGCGGTCCCATCTGAACCGACCGTGACGATCCCGGAGAACAGCGCGAGCGGCTTTTCGACGGGAGGACTGCCTTCGGTGGTGAGCCCGTCCGTGCCGTCACCACCCGAGCGCAACCGCCCCCGTTCGGCGCGCATGCCGTCGATGAGCCGTCCGTAGATGTCTCGGAACTCGACACCCAGGCGGCGCTGGGCATGGAACCACTTTTCCGGTGCAGGCGCGGCAAAGCGCGTCAGGTTGAGGATGCCGACGTCAACCGCGGCAACGGTGACGCGTGCCTCGTCGCCGGTCGCAAGGCCGCCGATCTTCAGCGGTACGGTCATGATTTGACCCGGCAGTGCCTTCTCGGGAGATTGAACCGTGATGTTCAGTGTCTGCGGCGACGTGTCGAGGCCGAGCCATGCAACACCGAGCGCGCGGCCGGGCATGCGCTTCTGACCTTCGTCGAGGGCGCGGTAAAGTGTGGCGGTGACATAGACACCCGGCAGCCATTTCCCGTCGACCGGAAGGTCGAATACGGCGCCACCCTTGGGCACATCGACCTCGTGCGTTGCGAGGAGACCATTGCCGACGACGGCGACGAGGGCACGGCCCGCGTCCCGGCTGTTGATCCGCAAACGTGCGGTGTCGCCGGCCTTGTAGGTCTGCTTGTCGAGCGCGACGTCGAGAACCTCGGGGCTGTCGGCGTTATCGGAGGTGAGCCAGCCGCTGGTAAAGTAGACGCTGGTGCGCGGGCCGTTCGGCTCGACCGACGCCACGTCGAGGCGATAGCGTCCCCACTCGGGCGTGTAGCCGATCCGAGCCGGATTGGCGGCGGTCGTCTCGATCGTGCCCTTGCGCATGCGGCGCGTGGTCGTCACCGCCTCGTAGCGCCATTCACCGTCGTGCGAGTACCATTGCCAGCGTCGATCGAGGCGTACGATCTCCCAGTTGAGGCGACGGCTCGCGTCGGGCTTGTTGGCGGCATCGAGCGCGATCACGTCGAAGCGCGCCTCGTCGCCCTCCTTGACTTGATCTCCGGCGAACAGCGGCTTCACGCCGAGGCGCGCTTTCGCCGGATCGATCGGCATTGAGACGCGGCGCTCGATGGCGCGCCCGCCGGGCTCTTTCAGGCGCACGATGAAGTCGGCCTCGAGAGGACGGCCCGTCTGGGGCAGCTTCGGCAGGGACGCCGAGACGACGGCTTTGCCATCCGCAGCCGTGGTGCCCAGCGCGTCGAGTGGTTCGCGGGTTGCGAGCACGGTCTCGCTCGCCTCCCCGAAGCGATAGCCGGGAAAGCCCGCGACGTCGCCCTTGGCAGCGCGCACGATCACCTCGCCTTCGATGCCGAGCCCGGCAGCGGGCGGACCATAGAGATAGCGGCCGTCGACGGCGATTTTCGCGTCGTCTCCGATGCGAACGGCCTCCGTCGTCGGCTTGAGCTCGAGCGACAGGCGCTCGGGGACGAAATCCTCGACGAGGAACGAGACCTCGGCCAGCGGCTCCGCCTTGGGATCGGCATGGAGCCTGGCGCGCCATGTGCCCGTCATCGCCTGCCGGGCGATCTGAAGATCGCTCGTGCGGCCACCCACACCCTGGTCATTCAGCACGAGACGGCGGTGCTCGACCCCGTCTGGCCGAGTGATGATCAATGTCGTCGGCGCCGATGCGGCAGCGCCCGCGGCGTCGCGCAGGAGACCGGTCAGGTGCACGGTCTCGCCTGGCCGGTAGACCCCCCGGTCGGCATAGAGATAGGCGTCGAGAGCGCCCGGCGTTGGCCGGCCCTTGACGCCGCGGTCCGAGAGATCGAAGGCGGCCGTCGCGAGATCGAGCAGCGCATAGTCACCCTGGCCTTCGGCGACGATCATGCGCGGCGCCTGGCCGCCGTCGCCTCGCAGAAGCCCCGCTGCGAAGTTGGCGTAACCCTTGGCGTCCGTCGTCGCGGAGCCGAGCACCTCGTTGTTGCGGGCGAGAAGACGAAGCCTGATGCCGCCGACCGCTTGGGTCGATGCGAGCGAGCGGGCGAAGGCGTGGAGCCCATCCTCGCCCGTAAATGCGGTGAGCCCTAGATCCGACACCACGAACCATTGCGCGGCCTGCTTCGAGCGCGCATCGCCATTGGGGTTCGCGTCGGTGATGGCCGCCGCGACCACGTAGACGCCCGGCTCCAGCTTGCCGAGCGCTTCGGTGACGGGGATCGCGGTCGTCACGTCCTCGTTGAGCCGCGAGGCGACATCGAGCTTGCCCGACCAGACCTTGCGGCCGGCGCGCTCACGGATCTGGCTGATGTCCCAGCTTTCGATGGTCTTGAGAAAGTTGTCGCTGCCGGCCGCCAGCCCCAGCCCGCGATCGCCGATGCGGAAGATCTCGACGTCGAGGCTGCCGACGTTGACGCTGGTCACGGGGATGCCCTGCTGGCCTCGGCTCGGCAGGACGTAGGCCCGGCCCGACAGGCGCACCGAGGGCTTCCGATCGCGAACGTAGACGGCGATCTCGGAGGCTTTTGTAAGCGTCTCGGCGGTCGTCGACGGCACGCCGGCGCGAACCTGGATCTGGTAGCGCGAGCCGTGCTTCAGGCCATCGAGGCAAAGCTGGCTGCCTTCGGCGGTGAGGCTCTCTGGCTCCCGACCGTCGAGAGTGACGAACTGGCTCGCCTCGGGCGTGGCGATGGCCAGGTCCTCGGAGAAGTTGACGCAAAGCCGGGGGGCTTCGGCGTCGGAATCGATCTTGTAGTCGACGACGCGGAAGCCGTGCTCGGCGCGAAGCGCATCGAGAGCGGCCTGGCGTTCGCCGTCGGGCGCCAGGGCAAGGCTCGCCCTCAGGGCGTCGATGGCGGGCCGCCACATCGAGCGGCGCTTCAGGGCGTCAGCGAGGGTGGCGAGCGCGTCGGCCTTTCCTCCGGCATCCGTGGCGAGCTGAAAGGCCTGCCAGGCCGCGCCGGACGCGGTGGCCGGGAGCTCGTATCGCTCCGAGCCGCGGGCACTCTCGAGTGGAATGGCTAGTGCGGCCTGCGCAAGGCCGAGCCATGCCCCACGGTCCTTGGCATCGACGGCGGTCGCGAGTGTCAGCAAGCGGACCGCTTCGCGAGGGTTCTTGCCCTCCTGGAGGATCGCGAGGCCCGACGCCCGGAGGCTTCCCGCCGGCTGCAGCAACGCGATGCGGCCGGCTTCCGTCGTGCCGAGGGCGCGCATCCGATCGGCCAGCCGATCGGCGTCGCGGCTCACGATCTCATGCGAGAAGGTCGGCTGCGCGGGCGCCTGGGCACCGGCTGGCGGCGTCAGAAACGTGGTGGCGAGCAGAGCGGCGAGGGAGAGAGCATAGACGGTGCGGCTCATCCGGCTCATGGCAAAAGGTCCTCTCGGCAGACGATCGAAGCAAACCTCGGAACGGACGCATGCGACCGATTCTCGGTGACGGATTGAAGGCGGGAATAAGTTTGTTCTCGGATCGAGCCCGACATAAGGCCCGCAGCGAGCCAATGCCGGCAAGGCGGTCGCAACACGGCAAGTTCCGGCAAGTTTGCGAGAATGGAGCGCCTGCAACTCGATAGGGCCGGATGGGCTCGAGACCCGCCGCGGATGATGAAATTACTTCATTTGAACCGACGCGCCGCGTCGAGCGCGAGACCCGTCGCGACGCTTCCGAACGCGTCGCCGGAGATCACCTTAGCCTTCGGAAGGCCCCGCGTGATGGCGGAACGCACCGCCGGGATGCCACTCGATCCGCCAGTAACGAACACGGTACCGATCTTGGCGGCGGGTATGCCCGCATCGGCAAGCAGAGCAACGACCCGTCCTTCGATGCGCTTGAGCCCATCGTCGATGGCCTTCTCGAGTTGGCCGCGCGCCACGTCCAGCCGCAACGAAGAAACCACGTCGGCAAGCTCGATCGATGCCCTTGCCTGGGTGGACAGATCGATCTTCGCCTCCTCGACGCGTGCCAGCAGCTCGTGGCCTTTGCGCTGCTCGAGCACACCCAGCAGCCGCTCGATTTTTTCCGGCTCCACCGCATCCCGCAGCAGGCCCCGGATTTCCGTTACGACTTTGCGCTCGTAGAGGCCGTTGACCCGGTGCCAGGTTCCGAGATCCGCGTAGTACCACGACGGTACCTCGAGCCCCTTGGACTTCAGACGGCTGGTGCGCCCGAGGAACGGCATCAGGGTCGCAAGGCTCAATTGGCGATCGAAGTCGGTGCCCCCCACGCGCACGCCATTGTAGCCGAGCACATCGGCGCGGCGGTCCGGCTTGTGCTTGAGCTTGGGCCCGACCCGCACGATCGAGAAGTCGGACGTGCCGCCGCCGATGTCGGCGACCAGCGCAAGCTCTTCGCGGGTCGTGGTTTGCTCATAGTCGAGGGCAGCAGCGATGGGCTCGAATTGAAAGCAGACAGAGCGGAAGCCGGCGGCGTGGGCCGCTGCCTCGAGCTGCTCTTGCGCGGTGCGGTCGGCATCGCGGTCATCGTCGACGAAGAATGCCGGACGTCCCAGCACAACGTCATCGAACGGAGCGCGATCGGCCGCGTCGCCTCCCGTACGGAGGAAGGCGAGGTAGCCGGCGATGATCTCCGAAAAATGATACCGGCGGAGACGAACCTGGGTCATCTCGCCGTAGAGCGACGTGCCGAGAAGCGTCTTGATGGAGCGAAGGAGACGGCCCGATTCCGCCGAACGGTAGCGCGCCATGGCGTCCCGTCCGAACGTGGTCGTATCGTCCTCGAAACTGAAGAAGAGCGCCGTCGGCACGGCGGTCGCCCCGTCCTGCAACGGCAGTAACGTCGCCACTCCATCCTGGACGATGCCAACCGAGGAGTTGGACGTGCCGAAGTCGATCCCGCAGGGGCTTGGCATCGGTTGGGGCTCCTCGATACGGATCGCGCCGGTGCCAGCCGCTCGAGCGTGCTGCCACCAATCGCGCGGGCATGCCCCAAGCGCGAGCCGGCCATTAGCCGCGTCAGACGCAGGACGTCAACTGCAGAAAGACACGTCAGGCTCGACAGTGCGGCCCGCCATTCCGATCGGGAACGACGGGCCGCTTGAACGTCATCGGCAGGATTGCGCACACGCCTCGCGGCAGATCAGAGCGCGCCCGGGAATCCACCGCCGTCGAGCAGCAGGTTCTGGCCGGTGATGAAGCCGGATTGGGCCGCGCACAGGAACGCGGCCGCCTGTCCGAATTCTTCCGGCGTGCCGAAACGACCTGCCGGCAGAGCGTCCTGGCGCTGCTGTTTGGCGGCCTCGTAGGAGATGTTCTGCATCTCGGCCATTTTCTGGGTCGAGCCCTTCAGGCGATCGGTGTCGAATGGACCCGGCAGGATGTTGTTGATCGTCACGTTGTGCTTGACGGCGCGTCGCGCCATGACCGCGATCGCGCCCGTGAGGCCGGCGCGAGCCCCGTTCGAGAGCTCGAGCGAGGCAATGGGGGCCTTCACCGACTGGCTCGTGATGTTGACGATACGGCCGAACTTGCGATCCATCATGCCGTAGACGGTGGATTTGATCAGCGCGATGGGCGTGATCATGTTCCACTCGACTGCCTTCCTCCAGTCATCGAGGCTGAAGTTCTTGAAGTCGCCGGGCGGAGGACCACCGGCGTTGTTGATGAGGATGTCTGGATTGGGGCACGCCTTCAGGATCATGGCGCGACCCTCCTCGGTGGTCACGTCGCAGGCGAGCGCTTCGACCTTGACGTTGGCGACCTTGCGGATCGCGTCGGCGGTTGCCTCGATATCGGCTTTGGTGCGCGCCGAGATGACGACGTTGACGCCTTCCTTGGCAAGCTGCATGGCGGTCGCCCGCCCCAAGCCCTTCGATGCCGCGCACACGACGGCCGTACGCCCCGCAATACCGAGATCCATTGGTGTTCCTCCACCGGGTTCGCTTCGTTCTGAAAGACAAAGACCTCGCAGCCGGCGGCTGCGAGGTCAAGTGGGGCAAGGCCCGGGAGCTCGCTCGGATCAGGCCGCCATCGCGTCGAGGGACATGGCATCGGCGGCCATGGCATCGGCGGGGCTCAACCGTTCCAGCGCGAAGGTGCCGAAGGAGAGGGCGGCATGCGTGCAGTAGAGCGATGCCACGAGCACGAGGATCGAGACGCTGCCGATCAGGCCCATGGAGTCCGGGAAGGCGAGACGAACGATCTCGAGGGTGCTGGAGAGCAGGACGACAGGGAGGTAGATTAGACCTGCGCCGAAGGTAAGGCGCCAGGTATTGCCGCGCGTCTTCTGGAAGCTGTCGCCGAGGCTCATCGTCCGGCCGATCGCGATCGCCGGCAGTACGAGGCTGAAGCGGCTGAGCAGAATGTAGTAGGGCACGATCGCCAGAGGCAGGAAGGGGGCGAGGGCAGCGAACCGCTCGAGCGACATCGGACCGTCACCGAGACCGGTGGTGATGCCGGCGATGACCGTTGCGATCAGCGCGAACAGCCCGACCGTCAGCACCAGCGTGACGCCGATCAACAGCGAGTAGCCGATGTAGCCCCACACGCCCGCATCGATGACGATCGGCTGTGCCGGCCGCGTTCCGCTCTGGATGCCGCGGTGCCATCCGACGAAGACCGTCGGCACGGCGAGGATCGTCGCGAGGACCATCACCAGTCCGGGGATCCAGACCGCACCGCCGATCAGAACGGGCGATGGCGCCGAGAACCCGCTGTTGAGCAGCACGCCGACGCCCCAGGCCAGCAGGCAGACCACGCCGATGGCCATCCACGGCCAGTAGAGCCGGCAGGCGAGGCCAAGATTACGGGCGACCGACGACCAGGCCTTGAGGGTGATCTTCAGGACGGGAAGCTTCAGGGTGACGTCATGGGCTTGCATGGGGCTCTCCAACGCTTGGCAGCTCAGGTTGGGAGGACCATACTAAACACCGTTCATTGATACAAGACGGTTCGGTTCACAAAGTAGTGAGCATCCGCGCGGAGTGGCTCGCCTGAAACGGTGAGGGCAGGAAGGGGAGCGGCCGCAAGACGCGGCGGGGAGTGAGCGACCGGCGCATGGAGCCTTGCCGTCGCGGTCGCCGCGACAGGGACATGGGGCGTCTCAAATCCAGCCGCGCCAGCGGAAAACGAGATACGGAACGAGCCCGGCAAGGATCATCAACGTGACCGCCATCGGATAGCCGTAGACCCACTCGAGTTCCGGCATATGCTTGAAGTTCATGCCGTAGATGCCCGCGATCAAGGTCGGGGGCATCAAGGTGACGGCGAGCACCGAGAACACCTTCATCGACTTGTTCTGCTCGATCGAGATGGCCCCCAGGGTGGCGTCGAGCAGGAAGGTCGTGCGATCCATCAGGAACCGCATCTGGTCGGAGAGCGAGCGGACGTCGCGACGGGCGACCTTGATACGTGCCAGCACCTCGGCATTGTTGCCCCGCTCCTGCAGGTAGACCGAAAGGAACGTGAGAAGGCGCTCCAGCGAGAAGGCGCTTTCCTCGACTCGCGCCGTGATATCGCCCTGCCTCCCGAGGTTGCGCAGCACGTCGTCCAATTGTTTCGAATAGTGCCGGCGACCGGGCCGATCGCCAAAGATGCCGCGCGCAATCTTCTCGATTTCGTCCTGGGAGCGCTCGATGCGGTCGGCGGCGCGATCGATAACGGTCTCGAGAATGCCCAAGAGGATATGCGGGGCGCTTCCACACTCGAACTCGCCCTTGGCCGCGCGCGCGGCATAAATCGGAAAGGCGCGCGGCTCGTGGTAGCGAATGGTGACGAGGCGGTCGCCGGAGAGGATGAAGGTGATCGTGGCGCCGTCGGGGTTCACGCTTTCCATGTTGTAGACGACGAAGGCCGTCATGTAAGGCACGCCGTTCTCGCGATAGAGACGGCTCGAGGCTTCGATCTCGCGGGCTTCGGCGCGAGTCGGAATATCTATGCCAAGGGCCTTCTCGACGACCGCATCCTCTTCCGGCGTCGGGTCTATGAGATCGATCCAGACCGTTCGGTCGCTGATGACAGCCGTTTGGGCATCTCGCGCTAGTCGCCCGTCCACGATCTCGAAAGCGGTGATCATTCCGTTGTGCTCTCCTGGCGGCGCACCGGCTAGGTGAAGGGCCCGACAGCCTCCGGCACCCGCTGGACCGTAGCCGGCTCGCCCCGAAGCGCCGCCGGCAAGCGCCGTGTCAGCATGATCGCACCGACATAACTCGCCATGGCGATCGCGGCAAAAACGATGACCTCACCGCCGACACCGACGATCTTCGCCGACCAGTCACTGATATCCTGGCCGCGCACAAAGAATGCGACACCCGAGGCGATCGTGCCCACGATCTGGCCGAAGCGCGCATCTTCCTTGAGCCGGTCCTTGAAATGAAAGGTCAGCAACAGAACCCAGGGCACCGTGACGAGACTGAGCCGGAGCGGAAGCTTCATGTATTGACCGAACAGCACGTCCGTCGTCAGCTGGTAGGCGTAGTCCATCACCGGCCATGCAAGCATGGCCACGGCACCGATCTGGAGCCCGAGCTCCATCTGGCGCTGCCAAGGAGAATAGCGCGCGCGGAGAGTCCGCTTCCACACCACAAGAAGGAGGCCGATGGCGACCAGCACGATGATGAAGAAGCATTTGAAGGGAAGGAGATAGCGATCGAGCTGGGCGGCCTGCGATTTGGTCGCGGGATTATCCCAGATGCGATAGAGGCGCTTGGCGAAGTCCTCGCTGACCTTGCAGCACTGCTCGGCGTTGAGCAGCTCACGGGCCGGAAAGCAATAGCGCGCATTGCGATTGTCAGGGTTCGGCTCCGTCAGCGTGTCGCGCTGGCAGTCGCGGGCGAAAGGCGAGAGGCGGCTACGGTCGACGGCGGTTTCGCGGACGTGCACCAGCGTCGGCAGGATCGGATGCACGCACTGGCTCTTCCCATTGAGACAGGTGAGCGGTTGTCGCGCGTCGGCACGCAGCGCCGCGGGCGAGGCTTCCCAGACCGCCCTGAACGGAGTCTGGTCGAGCCGGTCGGCGAACCAGATGGACGCCGCGATCGCAATCGCCGCTCCGAGCAGGAACCTTAGTTTCAGGAACCAGTGTGAGCCGTTGAGGTAGAGATCGGTGAAAATCACGGCCGGCAGGTAGAAAGCCACCAGCGCGAGAATGCCCAGGGTCGGAAAGAATATGAAGAGATAGCTGTTGGCCGCCAGAATGGTGACGAGTTCCGTCTCGCGAAACTCGACGACGATCGACGCCGTCGAGGCCAGGAACGCCAATCCGAGCGTGACGAACACAAGCGCCACGAACCACTGTGAAAATTTAGACACGTCAGATCCCCCGCACGCACCCCCCGGAGCGGGCCGGACTTTACCAAACTGACCGTTTCAGACCAGCGCGGCAGCATCGCTCAGTGTTGCGGATCGGTCACGGTTTGGCCGACGTGGGATTTGGTCTCGCCGTCAAACGGTCGGCTCCAAGCACCACAAGACCGGCCAAGAGCCCCCAGAACGCCGATCCGATCCCAGCTACCGTGATGCCCGAGGCCGTGACGGCGAACGTGACAACGGCCGCGAAACGATGACGGTCGTCGGCGAGGGCCGAGCCCAGGGCGCCTGTCAGAGCGCCCATGAGCCCGAGCCCGGCAATGGTCTTGACGAGAGCGGACGGAAACGCCGCGAAGAGTGCGACCAGGGACGCACCAGCGGCAGCGAGCCCCGCGTAGACGATCATATAGGCAATGCCCGTCCACCAGCGCTTCGAAGGATCGGGATGTGCGTCAGGGCCCGTGCAGATCGCGGCGGTGATAGCCGCGAGATTTATGGTGTGAGCCCCGAGCGGGGCGATCGCGAGCGAAGCAAGGCCGGTGACAAGCAGGGACGAGGCAAGGGGCGGCTCGTAGCCGGACGCCTTCAAGACAGCGGCGCCGGGCAAGTTTTGCGATGCCATCGTCACCAGGTAGAGGGGAAGCCCGAGCCCGATCAGCGTCGGCGCGTCGAAGCGCGGCTCGACGACGGCGAACGATGACAGCGTCAGCGACGGCCAACTCGGTATGAGGCCCAGACCCGCCGCAAGTCCCGTCCCCGCTACGATCACGAGCAGCATTGCGGTGCCAGGGCTCCAGAGGCGCAACGCCAGGAAGAGCGCCACGAGGGGCAAGACGATCAGCGGGTCATTGGGCGCAACGTCGATCATCTGCAACACGAAGCGCACGAGCACCCCCGCCAGCATCCCGGCAGCCACCCCGACCGGGATGCGCCTGACGGCAGCGTCGAGGGGGCGGATGAGAGCCGTTGCCAAGATCAACCCCGCCGCGAGCAGGAACGCTCCGATGGCTGCCTGCATGCCGATCGTCCCTGCCGTTGCAGCTATCACGGCTGCACCGGGCGTGGACCATGCGGTGATGATCGGCATCCGATGCCACCACGACAGGAGGCCCGAGGTGAGCGCCATCGACAGGCAGAGCGCGGTGACCCAGGACGTGGTCTGCTCGGGCGTCGCTCCCAGCGCGCGCGCGGCCTCGAGGACGACGGCCAACGCGCCTGCGATACCGACGAGAGCCGCGACGATCGCGGCGGCAATGGTGGACAGACGCATGCGTGGAGATCCTGGTCGAGACGGAGCGGGCGCCGCTCGGGTGGTGAGGTGACGTCTGGATGCTAATTGGTCCGGTGCCTTGGGTACACCCGAGCCGCATTGGCGATACTGCCGAATTGGAGCAATACGGAGTTGTCGTTGGCCGGTCGGCCGACAACTGCTAGTCAATCGCCTTCGAAGCCGCACGGAGAAACGTCATGCCATGGCCTGAGGCCGTCTCTCTCGAGGGCAGCATGGTTGTGCTCGAACCGCTGACCATGGCGCACGCCGGCGACCTGGCCGAGGCCGCTGCCGAAGGCGATCTGCATCGCGTGTGGTACACGACCGTTCCGGCACCCGATCAAGTCGGGGCAGAGATCTCACGACGGTCGAGATTGCGCGAAGCCGGATCGATGCTGCCGTTCGCAGTCATCGACAGGGCGAGCCGGAAAGCTGTCGGCATGACCACTTACCTGAACGTCGATGCGGCTAACCGGCGCGTCGAGATCGGCGCGACTTGGTACCGGAAATCCGTCCAGCGAACAGGCCTCAATACGCAGTGCAAGCTTCTCCTCCTGAGCCACGCCTTCGAAGACCTCGCCTGCATCGCCGTGGAGTTCCGCACGCACTTCATGAACCACCAGAGCCGCAAGGCCATCGAGAGGCTCGGCGCAAAGCTCGACGGCATTCTGCGGTCGGTTCAGGTCATGCCGAATGGCACGCTACGCGACACCTGCGTCTATTCCATCATTGCCTGCGAATGGCCCGCCGTCAGGGCAAACCTCGAAGCCATGCAGGACCGGTATCGATAGACGAGGTCGCGAGCGCCGGCCGATAGGCGCATGGCAGCCGTGGCGACCCGAACCTTCGGCGCTCATTTCGCCTCGGCCATCGTCGCCAGCTCCGTCAGCAGCCCCTGGACGCCTCGCATCCGCGCGCTCGATTTTTCCCATTCGGCCCGAAACACGAGCTTCGAATCCGGCAGCACCTTGACGAGACCTTTCGACGCCGCGATGAACCTCACCAGCGCATCCGGGTTGGCGAACGCGCCTTTGCGGAATGCGATCGAGGCGCCTTTTGTCCCGGCATCGAGTTGCGCGACGCCAGCGCGGCGGCACAGCGCTTTCAGCTCCATGACGTCGAGCAACGCCTCGGCCTCGTCTGGAAGCGGCCCGAAGCGATCGATCAACTCGGCGGCGAACTGATCGATCTGCGCGCGTGTGACGAGACCCGACAGGCGACGATAAAGGCCGAGCCGCACCTGCAGATCCGCGACGTAGCTCTCGGGTAGCAGCACCGGCATGCCGACCTGAATCTGCGGGCTCCACTGATCGCCGGTGGTGCCGTCGATGTCGCCCCCCTTCAAGGCTTCGATCGTCTCTTCGAGCATGGACTGATACAGCTCGAAGCCGACCTCCCGGATGTGCCCCGACTGTTCGTCGCCGAGAAGGTTGCCGGCACCGCGGAGGTCGAGGTCGTGGCTGGCGAGCGAGAATCCGGCGCCGAGTTGGTCGAGCGACTGGAGTACCTTGAGGCGTTTCTCGGCGCCTTCGGTGAGGCTCTTGCCGACCGGTGTCGTGAAGTAGGCGTAGGCGCGCGTCTTCGAGCGTCCGACACGGCCACGCAATTGATAGAGCTGCGCCAGGCCGAACATATCCGCACGGTGAACGATCAGGGTGTTCGCCCGCGGAATGTCGAGGCCCGACTCGACGATCGCGGTCGCGAGCAGCACGTCGTACTGGCCCTCGTAGAAGGCTGTCATGATGTCCTCGAGCTCCGTCGCCGAGAGCTGCCCGTGAGCGCGGGCGACTTTTAGCTCCGGCACGTGCTCGGCAAGGAACTCTGCGACATCGTCGAGGTCGGCGATGCGCGGCACGACATAGAACGACTGCCCACCCCGGTGCCGCTCGCGCCGAAGCGCCTCGCGCAGAATGATCGGATCGACCGGCGAAATGTAGGTTCGCACGGCCAGCCGATCGACCGGCGGCGTGGTAATCAGCGACAACTCGCGCACGCCGGAGAGCGCGAGCTGCAAGGTGCGCGGAATCGGCGTCGCCGAAAGCGTGAGGACATGCACGTCCTCCTTGAGCTGCTTCAGGCGCTCCTTGTGGCCGACGCCGAAGTGCTGTTCCTCGTCGATGATGAGCAAGCCGAGACGCGCGAACTGGATCGTCTTCGCGAGGAGCGAGTGCGTGCCGACGACAATATCGACAGTGCCGTCGGCTAGGCCCTTGCGCACCTCGCTCAATTCCTTGGCCGGCACCAGACGCGACGCGCGCGCGATCTTCAGCGGCAGTCCGTGGAAGCGATCGACAAAGGTCTTGTAATGCTGGCGTGCGAGCAACGTGGTGGGGACCACGACTGCGACTTGCAGGCCGGCCATCGCCGCGACGAAGGCCGCGCGCAAAGCGACCTCGGTCTTGCCGAAACCGACGTCGCCGCAGACGAGGCGGTCCATGGGCTTGCCGGCCGCAAGATCATCGTTCACGGCCTCGATGGAGGCGGCCTGGTCCTCGGTCTCCTCGTAGGGGAACCGCGCGACGAATTCCTCGTAGGCGCCCTCGGGTTTCGTGAGCACAGGCGCTTCGCGAAGCTGCCGCAGCGCGGCGACCTTGATCAGCTCGGAGGCGATTTCGCGCAGGCGCTTCTTCAGGCGCGCCTTGCGGTGCTGCCAGGCGACTCCCCCGAGGCGGTCGAGCTCGACTCCCGTCTCGTCCGAGCCGTAGCGCGACAACAGCTCGATGTTTTCGACCGGCAGGTACAACTTGTCGCCGCCGTGATACGCAATCTCGAGGCAGTCGTGTGGCGCACCCAGCGCGGTGATCGTCTGCAAGCCGACGAAGCGGCCAATGCCGTGATCCGCATGCACGACGAGATCGCTCACCGAAAGGCTCGTGGCTTCGGTGATGACATCGACCGCCTTCCTGGCGCGACGACGGGGACGGACCAAACGGTCGCCGAGGATGTCCTGCTCGCCGATGATGGCAAGGTCGGGCGTCTCGAAGCCGCTCTCGAGGCCGAGCACCGCAAGCATCGGCGTAGAGGCGGCCGTGACCAGGGCCTCGTCATAGCTCTCGATCTTCCGCGTTGCCTTGAGGCCATGCTCTGCGAGCAGCGCGGCGAGCCGCTCGCGCGCGCCGGGGGTCCAGGCAGCGACAATCGTCCGCTTACCCTGCGACGTGAGGCTACGGATATGCGCGACCACCGCGTCGAAAAGATTGACGTCTTCCGACGTGCGCTCGGGCCCGAACGAGCGGCCGCGGCGCCCGTTGAACGAGCGAATGGTACCGCCGACGTCTTCGCTCTCGAATGCCGACAGGCGCGAGATACGTCGGTTGGCGAGCGCCTTGGCCCACTCGGTCTCGGGGATGAACATTTGGGCCGGCGGCACGGGCTTGTAGGGTGGCGCACCGAAGGTCGCGACTTCCAGTGCATCGACGCGCGCCTGGTAGTGCTCGACGATCGTCGCCTGCCGGTCGGCGAGCGCCTGGTCGGCCATGTGGTCGAGCGAAATAGGGCAATCGGGTAGATAATCGAAGATCGTCTCGAGGTGGTCGTGGAAGAGCGAGAGCCAATGCTCCTGGCCCGGAAAGCGCTGGCCCGCGCTGACAGCTTCGTAAAGCTGGTCGTCGGCATGGGCCGGGCCGAACAGCGAGACGTAGGCCTGCCGGAAGCGGCTCGTGGCAGCATCGCCGAAGGCCAGCTCGCTCATCGGGGTCAGCATCAGGCGCTGCACGATCTTCTGCGTGCGCTGGGTCTCGGGATCGAAGCTCTTGATGCTTTCCAGCGTGTCGTCGAAGAAATCGAGCCGAACGGGGCTCTGCCTGCCGGGCGGGAAAAGATCGATGAGGCTGCCGCGCACGGCAAACTCGCCGGGCTCCATGACGGTGCTGGCGCGGACGAAGCCGGCAAGCGACAAACGCTCGATCAGCTGGCCGCGATCGATGCGCTGGCCGGGCGCGATCTGGCGGAGAGACTGCTTGATGAACGCGCGGGGGGGAAGGCGCTGCAACACGGCGTTGACGGTTGACAGAACGACGGTCGGCTCCTTGCGCGCGCCCGCGGCGAGGACGGCGAGCGTGGCGATCCGCTTGGCCACGAGATCGGCATTGGGTCCGATCCGGTCGTAGGGCACCGTGTCCCAGGCAGGAAGCGAGATGACCCTTGTCTTGGGCGAGAAGAACGCCAGCGCCGCCTCGAGCTCGCCGATGCGTCGGTCGTCGCGAGCCACATGCAGCAACGCCATGGGGCTGCCGGCGATCGCCGACGCTTCCGTCGCGAGTTGGCCGAGTACCAGCCCGTCGAAGCCCTCGGGCACACCGACGATCGTTTCGCTGCCGGTGGGCAGCGCTATCGGCTTTGCTTTCGTAGCAGGGGCGGCAATCGTCACGCGGGGGATGCTCCATCGGCACGCGACAGGCCGTGGAACGCACGGATGCGTCCCACGAGGTCGGTAAGGTCGTTCCCGGGGTCTGCCTCGCCGCTCATGATCCAGGTGAGAAGATCAGGGTCGGGAAGGGCCAGCAGGCGCTCGAAGTCGACGAGGTCGGGCTCGCCCATGGCATCGAGGTGCGCCTCGCCGTACCGGCCCAGGAGCCAGTCCATTTCTTTGGTGCCGCGATGATTGGCGCGGTAGGCCGCCCGGCGGCGGCGCGTATCGATACTGGTCATGGCAGGTCCCGCGCAGGCAAAGACGAAAGATGATCCAAACTGTGCTCGTGTCTGGGCTTTGAAGCTCGTTTCACTATGTCCCGGCGGCTTCGAACAGACCGTCAAATCCGAAAACCACACCAGATGCATCGGCTTGGTGGCGTCCTGATCGAATTCCGAGTTCGGTCAGGGCCTGCTGCAAACGATGCGGGACGGTCGAAAGGCCCACCAGTGACCGTCGACGCCGTCCTGTCCACGTTCGCGGCCCGCGTGATATAGCGCCGAAGGCTCCGCGCGCAAAGTCCACCTGCTGACGGCGGCCAGGGCACGACACGCGAACCTCCGAGACCCTACGATGCGGCCTGAACGCTTGAACCCGCTATTCGCTTCCGCCCAGGGGCTGACCGGGGTCGGGCCCCGGCTCATCGTGCTGCTGAAGAAGGCGCTCACGCTACCGCCGGGCGTGGCCGAGCCCCGCGTGGTCGATCTGCTGTGGCACCTGCCGACCGGCGTGGTCGACCGCCGCGCCGAGCCGTCCGTGGCGGAGGCTGTGCCGGGAACGATTGCCACCTTGAAGGTGCGCGTGCTGAAACACCGCGGCCCGCCTCGTGGCAACGCCAAGGCTCCCTACAAGGTTTCGACGGAGGACGAGACGGGGCGCCTCGATCTCGTGTTCTTCCATGCCGAGCGCAGGTTCATCGAGGCTCAATTGCCGGAAGGCGAGATCCGCTACGTCTCGGGGCGCATCGAACGCTACGGCGAGACGCTCCAGATGGCGCATCCGGATTTCATCGTGGCACCGGAGCGGCGCAGCGACCTGCCGATGCTCGAGCCCGTCTATGGGTTGACGGCCGGCCTCTCGAGCAAGGTGCTCGGCAAGATTATGCGCCCGATCGCGGGCAGCGTGGCCAGGCTCGACGAATGGCAAGAGGCGGAGTGGCTGCAGCGGCGCGGCTGGCCGTCCTTCAACGAGGCGATCACCCGGCTGCACGTGCCGGCCGACGCGGCCGACGTCTCGTCCGCGTCGGCTCCCCGCCAGCGGCTCGCCTACGACGAGCTCCTCGCCGGCCAACTGGCGCTGGGCCTGGTCAGGCAAAGCTCACGCCAGCGTCCCGGGCGCTCGACGGCGGGCGACGGCCGCATCCGTGCGCGCTTGAAAGCCGGGCTGCCGTTCTCGCTCACCAACTCGCAGGTGGCGGCTCTGGTCGAGATCGAGGCGGACATGGCCTCGTCGAGCCGAATGCAGCGGCTGCTCCAGGGCGACGTCGGCTCGGGCAAGACGCTGGTGGCGCTGCTGGCCATGGCGACTGCCGTCGAAGCCGGCGGACAGGCGGCACTGATGGCGCCGACGGAAGTGCTCGCGCGTCAGCACGCGGAAACCATTTTGCCGCTTTGCGAGGGGGCGGGGCTCCGCGTCGGCCTGCTGACGGGACGCGAGAAGGGCAGGGCGCGGGCGGCTTTGCTCACCCGTCTCGCAGCGGGCGAGATCGATATCCTGGTCGGCACGCACGCGGTTTTCCAGGCGGACGTCGTCTACCGCGACCTCGCCTTCGTGGTGATCGACGAGCAGCATCGTTTCGGCGTGCACCAGCGCATGGCCTTGCAAGCGAAGGGTGGTCCCGAAGGGGTCAACGTGCTCGCCATGACCGCAACGCCGATCCCACGCACTCTGCTGATGACGCACTACGGCGATCTGGATGTCTCTCGCCTCACCGAGAAGCCGGCCGGACGCAAGCCGATCACGACCACGCTCGTCTCCGTCGAAAGGATCGAGGAGGTGATCGAGGGACTGAAACGGGCCGTCGGGCAGGGCACCCAGATCTATTGGGTGTGCCCGCTGATCGAGACGAGCGACGTTTCCGAACTCGCGGCGGCAGAGGAGCGCGCGGCGCATCTGGCTCAGACGTTCGGGGAGCAGGTGGGTCTCATTCATGGCGCCATGGCGGGCCCCGCCAAAGACCAGGTGATGGAGGCGTTCTCTGCCGATCGCCTGAAAATCCTGGTCGCGACGACGGTCATCGAGGTCGGCGTGAACGTCCCCAACGCCTCCGTCATGGTGATCGAGCACGCGGAACGGTTCGGTCTGGCGCAATTGCACCAGTTGCGCGGACGCGTTGGCCGCGGCAGCCGTCAGTCGTATTGCATCCTGCTCTGGAAGGGACCGCTCGGCGAGGCGGCACGCGCCCGCCTCGAGATGATGCGCGACACGGAGGATGGATTTCTCATAGCCGAAAAGGACCTCGAGCTGCGGGGCGGCGGAGAAGTCCTGGGTGCGCGCCAATCGGGTGCGCCCGAATTCCGTGTGGCGGAGGTGCCGGGCTTCGCGGAGCTGCTCGCCGCGGCACACGACGACGCGCGGCTGGTCCTCGCTTCCGATCCCCACCTGACCGGACCGAGGGGGCAGGCGTTGCGCGCACTGCTCTACCTCTTCGAGCAGGACGAGGCTGTGCGCTTGTTCCGGGCCGCGTGACGGAGGACACGGCAGCGCAGTCGCGGAGCCATCAAGCAGGCTCAACGCTCCGCCCCATTGGCTCGGGCGTCAGCCGCGCTTAATGTACGTGCGCCGGGCGCCCGCATGGCGGCCGACATCAAGGCTCGCCCGACCTCAAGTCTGCATGCCGCCACCAACTCGAACGGAGCACCCGCAATGGCCCTCACCCTCGATGGCGACCTCGTTCTGGCTGGAGCCGGCAACATGGGCGGCGCGATGCTCGCCGGCTGGCTTGCGAGCGGGCTCGACGCCAAGAAGATCATCGTGCAGGACCCGTCGCCGCCACCGGCCATCGCCGCATTGCTGGCCGAGCACGGCATCGAAGCGCATGCAACGATACCCGCACGATCCGCCCCCCCGGCCGTTTTGCTGATGGCGGTGAAGCCGCAGATCATGGACGAGGTTTTTCCCGGTCTCGCCAAAACAGCCGGCCCAGGTACGCTGGTTCTCTCGATCGCGGCCGGCAAGACGATCGCCAGCTTCGAGAAGCATCTGGCGCCGGGCATAGCCGTCGTGCGGTCGATCCCTAACACGCCGGCCGCGGTTGGACGCGGCATCACGATCGCGGCGCCGAACGCCCACGTCACCGCGGCCCAGCGATCACTCTGCGACGCGCTGCTCGGCGCCATCGGGGAAGTCGGCTGGGTCGACGACGAAGCCCTGATCGACCCGGTGACAGCCGTCTCCGGCTCGGGTCCGGCGTATGTCTTCTATTTGACCGAATGCCTAGCCGCCGCGGGCGTCAAAGCCGGCCTCGCGCCCGATCTCGCCATGCGGCTTGCCCGAGCGACGGTCGCCGGTTCCGGCGAGTTGATACGCCAGTCCGATCTCGCACCCGACCAGCTTCGCAAGAACGTCACGTCGCCGAACGGCACAACCTATGCGGCGCTGCAGGTGCTGATGGCCGACAACGGGATTGGGCCGATCATGGACAAGGCGATCGCAGCCGCAACACGGCGGTCGCGCGAACTGGCAAGCTGAGACTGGCCCGGCTCGCGTTCCGCGGTCGCTCCGCGTCAACTCGGCGGCAGCACCACGGTCGCCGACGCCATGGCAGCGATACCCTCGCGGCGCCCCGTGAAGCCCAGGCGCTCGGTCGTCGTGGCTTTGACGCCGACGCGGTCCGGCGTGATGCCGAGCATCCCGGCAATGGCGGCGCGCATCGCATCGCGAAAAGGGCCGATGCGCGGCGCTTCGCATAGGATCGTGACGTCGACGTTGCCGATGCGGCCGCCGCGGTTTCGCACGCGGCGTGCGGCGTCCTCGAGAAAGATGCGAGAGTTCGCGCCCTTCCATTGCGGATCGCCCGGCGGGAAGTGCTGGCCGATGTCGCCGTCGCCGATCGCGCCGAGAAGGGCGTCGGTCAGGGCGTGCAGCGCGACGTCGGCATCGGAGTGGCCGTCCAGGCGATGCGTATGGGCGATGCGCACGCCGCCCAGCCACACATGGTCCCCCTCCGAGAAGCGGTGTACGTCGAAGCCGGTGCCAGTGCGTACGTCGGGCAGGAGTGCCCCGGCAAGCTCCTGTTCGGCCACCTTGAGATCCTCCGTTGTCGTGAGCTTGCGATTATGCTCGGCGCCTTCGACGAGAGTGACCGCGAGACCGGCCCGCTCGGCGACCGCTGCGTCGTCTGTCAGGTCGTGCGCGCCCTCGGCTTCCGCCCGGCGATGCGCGTCGAGGATCGCCGCGTAGGGAAACCCCTGAGGCGTCTGAGCGCGCCATAGCCCTTCGCGCGCAATTGTTCCGATGATCGAGGCGTCCGGTCCCGCACGCTTGAGGGCGTCCGCGACGCGCAATCCGGGGATTGCACCGGAACGATCTCCAAGGGCCGCCAGCACCCGGTCGATCAAGGCCTCATCGACAAACGGCCGTGCCGCATCGTGGATCAGGACGTGGCTCGGCCGGTGCGACGCCAGTGCCTCGAGGCCGGCTCGCACCGAGGCCTGTCGCGTTGCCCCGCCGCCGACAGGAGCGAGGAGAGACCCATCGAACCCAGCGATGGCCATCTCGTAGAGGGCGGCGTCGTCGGGGTGGATCACAACCTGGATCATCGCGATGCGGGTGTTCGCAGCCAGCCGATCGAGTGTCCGGCGCAGCACAGATTTGCCGGCCAACGCCACATATTGCTTCGGTGCGCCGCTGCCGCCGCGTGCTCTGGACCCGCGGCCTGCCGCGACGACGATTGCTGCGACCCGCACCTTCCGCCCTCCCGAAACATCCTGACGGCTGCTGTAGCGAGCGCCCGCGCGGCATGCAAACGAAGAGACGTTGCCGTGTAATTTCGCACTTGCGAAATAGCGAGGGCGGACCTAAACTGCCACAAGATCGGGCAATCGCCCGTGTGGCCCAATAATTAGGCAACGGAATGTCGGATCATCTCTCCGTCGACGTACGCCAAATTCGCGGCGACCTGGCCATCGGCAACCAGCGCCTCGAAAATCCCGTCCTGCTTGCGCCCATGTCGGGTGTGTCGGATCTCCCGTTCCGGCACGCGGCATCGCGACTCGGCGCGGGATTGGTCGTCTCGGAAATGGTGGCGAGCCGGGAGCTGGCTTCTGATCGCCCGGATGTCGTTCGTCGCGCCGCGGGCAGGGGTCTCGCACCGCACGTCATACAACTCGTCGGCTGTGAGCCGCACTGGATGGCCGAGGGCGCGCGCCTCGCCGAGGATCACGGTGCCGACATCGTTGACATCAATTTCGGCTGCCCGTCCAGGGAGGTTACGGGCCGGCTCTCGGGAAGCGCCCTGATGCGAGAACCCGACGTGGCGCTGTCGCTGATCGAGGCGGTGGTCAAGGCCGTCAGGGTCCCGGTCACCGTCAAGATGCGGCTCGGTTGGGATCATCAGTCGCTCAATGCCGCCGACATCGCCCGCCGCGCCGAGGCGGCCGGCGTGCGCATGGTCACGGTCCATGCCCGCACCCGTTGCCAGTTTTTCAAAGGCTCCGCCGATTGGGCGCGGGTGCGTGACGTGAAGGCCGCCTTGTCGATTCCGGTTGTCGTGAACGGCGACATCGTTACACCGGAGGCCGCGCATGCGGCGCTCGCCGCGTCCGGGGCGGATGGCGTCATGGTGGGACGCGGTGCCTACGGTGCGCCCTGGCAACCCGCTCGCATCGCGCGCGCCCTCGCAGAAGGGGTCGATCCGGGAGCCCCGAAGCTTGCCGAGCAGGGGCGGATCGCCGTCGCCCATATCGAATCGATGCTTTTCCATTACGGGCGCGCGCTCGGCCTCAAGAATGCCCGCAAACACGTCGGCTGGTATCTGCTGTCCAGCGGGCGTCCCGCGGGCGCGGTGAAGGCGTGGCGCCGGCGATTGTGCACCGAGGAGGCGCCGGCTCGCCTGATCGGCGGTCTGTCGCGCTTCTACGCCGAGGCGATGGAGATGGCCGCATGAGCGCGCCTGAAGACGTCCCGCCGCCCGTGGCACCGCCAAGCCTCGCGCGCCGTCACGTGGCCCACGACCTGCTCCTGGCCGCTCTCCCGCACCCGATCCTCGTGCTCGCGGACGACGAGCGGGTCATTTATGCCAATCCGGCGGCCGAAATCTTCTTCGAGTCGAGCCAGGCGCTGTTGAAGCGGTTGCGGATCGAGGAATTTCTCGCGTTCGGATGCCCGCTCGTCGAGCTTGTGCGCGAGGTTCGTCGCAAGCATTTCACCATCAATGAGTATGGCGTCGGCATCGCCACGCCCAAGAACCAGGCGCAGCGCATCGTCGATATTCATGCGGGGCCTCTGCCCGAGAGCCCCGAGCTGACGCTGCTCATGCTGCAGCAGCGCTCCATGGCGCAGATGATCGAGCGTCAACTCACGCATCGCGCCGCAGCCCGCTCGGTGTCGGGCCTCGCCGCGGTGCTTGCGCACGAGATCAAGAACCCGCTGTCCGGCATTCGCGGCGCAGCGCAACTGCTCGAGCCGGGTCTCTCGGAGGAGGATCGCCAGCTCGCGCAAGTGTGCTGGGCCGAATCCGACCGCATCCGGAAC
>JBFWXN010000043.1:0-42326 GCA_050187415.1 Hyphomicrobiaceae bacterium
CGCGCCGCTGATGGCCTATGCGAGCAATCTCAATCCGAAAGGCGCGCCGGAGTATGTCGCGATGTGCCGTGAGCGCGGCTATCGGGCATTCAAACTGAAAGTTGCGTTCGACCTCGCGAGCGACCTTGCGAATGTCCGCGAGATCGTTTCCGGCTTGGAGGACGGCGAGCGCTTCATGATCGATGCCAATCAGGGCTGGGATCTGGCGACGGCTCGTCCCGCGGTCGAAGCCTTCAGCCAATTTCCACTCGACTGGATCGAAGAGGCGATCCCCGCCGACGATCCCCCCGAGCATTGGGCCGAACTTGCCATGCTGTCGCGTGTGCCGCTGGCAGGCGGCGAGAACCTGATGGGCTTTCCGGCCTTCGACGCGGCCATCAATGCCGGACACCTCGGCGTCATTCAGCCCGACATTTGCAAGTGGGGTGGCATCTCGGGTTGCGCGGCGGTGGCGCGGCGTGCCGAAGCGGCGGGTCGTCGATATTGTCCCCATTGGCTCAACTCGGGGTTGGGGCTGCATGCTGCGGCACATGTGCTGGCGGCGGTCGGCGGCGACGGCCTCCTCGAGCACGACGCCATGGAAAATCCTTTGCAGTCCGTTCTTGCCCAGCCGTTTCCTCCTCTCGTCGATGGTCGTTTTGCGCTGACCGATGCGCCGGGCTTGGGGGTCGATCCGGATCTTCGTCAGGCATCGCGGTTCTTGGTCCATCGTTCCGAACATCGGACCTAGCCGCTCTGCGCGCCTTCGGCCGACCTCTCGCGAGGCGCGTCGCGAATTGACATTGCCCGGTCGTCCACTTAGCGTCGGAAGAGCGGTGCAGGCCGCATCCGGACCCGCGGGAAGGGCAGAGCCCACTTGCATCGATGAGCTGACAAATTCTCAACCTTTGTGCAGCCGTTTTGCGGGTCGTCGGCGTCAGATGCACGGAGGTTTCCATGAAGCCGCTGCCAGCCCGGCCCAATCTCGATCAATTGAAAAAGCAGGCCAAGGAGCTGCTCGCCGACTTTAGGCGAAGCAGTCCCGAGGCGACCGAACGCTTCCGCAAAAGCCTGCCCGCGGCGGCCGGCGGGGATGATGCGGCGATCGCACAACTGCGCCTGCGCCTCAGAGATGCACAGTCGTGTGTCGCGCGCGAGTACGGTTTTGCGTCCTGGACCGACCTGAAGGGTTTCGTCGAGGCGGTCAGGTTGCAGGCGTCCGATCCGGACGCGCTGGCTGCGGCACTCGGGCGCCTGATCTATGGCGGCGATATTGCGGGCGGCATGAACCGCGGGCGGCCGAACGCGGCGGCTCGTCTGTTGTCCGACAATCCGGGTCTCGTTGCGAGAAGCCCGTGGATTGCCTGCGCTGCAGGAGACATCGCCAGCGTCGAGCGCCAGATCGCGGCAAACCCTCTATGGGTCAATCAGCCGGGCGGTCCGCTCGATCTGCCGCCACTCGTCGCTGCAACTCATTCCAGCCTGCTGCGCCTGCCGGACTACAGGCATCGTCTGCATCAGGTGGTCGATCTGCTCCTGGAAGCAGGCGCCGATCCCAATCAATCCGTTGGCAGCCGTTGGCCGCCGGCATCGGTCGACACTCCATCGCCAACAGACACGTTGTCGGCACTCTATGGGGCGGCCGGGCAGAACCACGACGCCGAGCTCACGCGCCGCCTGCTTGCCGCGGGTGCGAACCCGAACGACAACGAGTCGCTTTATCATTCGCTCGAATCGCCGGATTGCACGCGCCTGCTCCTCGAAGCCGGAGCGGTCGTCACCGGCACGAACGCGCTCTATCGCGCTCTCGACCTCGATGATATCGCGACGTTCCGGCTGCTGCTGTCACATGCCTCGGGAGCCAAGGAGTTGGGCGAAACGCGCCTGCTCTTGTGGGCGATCAGGCGCCGGCGATCGCCAGCGCACATCGAGGCTTTGCTCGCGGCCGGGGTCAATCCGGCGGCAAGAACACGCGATGGCGTCGGCGCTGTCACGCAGGCATTGCGATACGGCCTGCCGGAGGTGGCCGATGTGCTGCGCCGGGCGGGGGCGACCGACGATGCCAGCGAAGGGGATCTTTTCGTCGCCGCTTGTGCGCGCGGCGACAGGGCCACCGCTTCAAGGATCAAGGCGCGCCGACCCGATCTACCGACGGCGCTGAGCGAGGCACAACTGCGGTTGCTTCCGGAACTGGCGGCGGCGGGTTGTGACCTGGCGGTTCGCGCGATGGTGGAGCTGGGCTGGCCAATCGCTGTTCGCGGCGGCGACTGGAGTGCCAGTGCCTTGAACCATGCGGTGTTTCGTGGCGATGCGGCAATGACGCGTTTTCTGCTCGGCAAGGGCGCATCCTGGGCGGAGGAGCATGGCTTCGGAGACAATGCATGCGGCACGCTGGGCTGGGGCTCGATCAATCAGCCTGTCGCGGGCGGCGATTGGCTCGCCTGTGCCGAGGCTCTCGTCGCGCACGGGATGCCGTTGGCGGAGCGAGATCCCGACAATCCGGAGAGCGTCAAGATCGATGGCAAGCGCAAGCAATTCTCCGACGATGTGACAGCATTCCTGCTCGGAGAGGACGGCCCGAGCCAAGCCTAGAATTGCTCATGGGCGGCCGAACCCGATCGTCGCTCATTCGATAGCCTCCCCGGGCAACTTGTCCTAACGGTAGATAACCGGTTTTCAGTCTGGTTTCTTGCTTGGGTTCGCAGCAGCGAAGGATCATCGAGTTGCGCAACGTCTTTCGTCGAAGGCAGGGGCAAATGCTTGCCGCTGCCTTGCTCTTGCTGGCGATTTTGAGCCCCGGCTCGCGTGCGCTCGCGACGGAGCCCCCAGAGGCTCCAAGGCGCGTCGTCTCGATGAACGTGTGTACCGATCAATTGGCGATGCTTCTCGCGGGCGAGGGACAGCTCTATTCCGTGTCGTATCTGGCAGGGCAAGCGGATACGTCGGTTCTGGCGGACAGGGCCAGCCGCTATGTCATCAACTACGGTCGCGCCGAGGAAATCTTCCTGATGCATCCGGATCTCGTTCTCGCGGGATCGTCGAGCACGCGCGCGACGGTCGGGATGCTCAAGCGGCTCGGGTTCCGCGTCGAGGTGTTCGCTCCGGAGAACTCGTTCGCCGACATCCGGACCAGCATCTTGCGCGTCGGCCTGCTACTCGGAAAGCAGGCGGAGGCGCGTGTCATGGTCGCCAAATTCGACGACGAGGTCGCACGAATAGCCGCAGGACATCCGGCTGTGCGGCCACTTGCGGCGCTCTACTATGCCAACAGCTACACGTCGGGCAGCGGTACGCTGGCGGCCGATGTCGTCGCGCACGCGGGGCTCGCCAATCTCGGCTCCAAGCTGGGGCTGGCGGGCACCGTGAAGCTGCCGCTGGAGCTGCTCGTCACGGGGAGGCCGGATCTCGTGGTAACCGCACGTCGTCCCGGTGCGGCGCGCTCGCTGGCGACATCCATTCTCGATCATCCCGCGCTTCGTGTCGTGGGCCGCCAAAGCCGCGAGGCCGTCATTCCCGACCGGTATTGGATATGCGGACTGCCCTTCACACTCGAGGCCGTGCGCGGACTGGTCGCGGCTGCAGGCTCGATCGACGTCGGGCGGGGCCGGTAATGCGATTGGCAAAGGTTCTCGCGCTGCTCGGTCTTATCGTTGCGATCGCGTTCACGGGATCGCTGCTGATCGGGCCGGCGGCGCTTGGATGGCAACCGTCGCTGCACGCCCTCTTCTTTGGCGACAACGAGGCGACCCGCCTCGTCATGCGCGAGATCCGACTGCCGCGCGCTATTCTGGGCGCGTCGATCGGTGCGACGCTTGGACTTTCGGGCGCCGCGTTGCAAGGCTACCTGCGCAATCCACTGGCTGATCCGGGGGTGCTCGGCATCAGCGCATCGGCCTCGTTCGGCGCCGTTCTCGCGGTCTATTTCGGCGCGGCGACGCTTGCTCCCCTTACGCTACCCCTTTCAGCGATCGCGGGAGCGGCCGTGGCGGCGTTCATCGTGCGCATCCTCGCTGGACGCGATGCTGGAACACTGACGCTCATTCTGGCAGGCGTCGCGGTCAGTTCGCTGGCGGGCGCGATGACGACGCTGGCTCTCAATCTGGCGCCCAGTCCGTTCGCGGCCCTCGAGATCGTTTTCTGGATGCTCGGCTCGCTCAACGATCGATCGATGGTGCATGTCTGGCTCGCGCTGCCGTTCATGGCCGTCGGATGGATCATGCTGCTCATGTCTGCCCGCGCGCTGGATGCCTTGACGTTGGGAGCCGATGTCGCGGCGACACTCGGCGAAAGCCCGATGCGCACGCAATTTCTCGTGGTGGTCGGCTCGGCGGTGGCGGTCGGCGCGGCGACCGCGGTGGCTGGCGCCATCGCTTTCGTCGGTCTGATCGTGCCGCACCTTTTGCGATCGGCGGTCGGAGCCCGGCCTTCGAGGCTGCTGCCTGCCAGTGCGCTCGGGGGGGCTGCCCTGGTTCTCCTGGCGGACATCGCGGTGCGCGTGATCGCTCCCGAGCGGGACATCAAACTCGGTGTTCTCACGGCACTGATCGGCGCACCGTTCTTCCTGTGGCTCGTTCTCGAAATGAGGAGAGAGGAGCTGTGAGCCTTTTGTCGGTCGGCGGGCTACACGTGTCGCGGGGTGGACGCGTGGTCCTGCACGATGTCTCGCTCGAGATCGATACCGGCGAGGTTGTGGCAGTGCTTGGCCCCAACGGTTCGGGCAAGTCGACGCTGCTTGCGGCGGTGCTCGGGCTCATTCCCGCTTCGGGATCGGTCGAGCTGCTGGGGCGACCTGCGAGGCACCTTTCTTCCCGTGAGAAGGGACGTCTTGCCGCCTATCTGCCGCAGCATCGCGATACGGCGTGGCCGATGAGCGTGGAGGCGATCGTTGAACTGGGCCGCTTGCCGCACCGATCCGGATTCTCTGGGCTGAGTGCGACCGACCGGCTCGCCATCGAGCGTGCGATGACCGCAGTCGACGTGACCGGATTGCGGCATCGCCGGATATCGGAGCTCTCCGGCGGCGAGACGACGCGCGTTCTCATGGCACGCACGTTGGCGCAAGACGCGCCTCTGCTGCTGGCCGACGAGCCGACCAGCGGTCTCGACCCGTCACATCAAATTGGACTGCTCGAGCTCTTTCGCCGACAGGCGGCGCGAGGCCGTTCCGTCCTTCTCACGCTGCATGAACTCCATCTGGCGGGCCGGTGGTGCGATCGCGTCGTGTTGTTGCAGGACGGGCGCGTTGCGGCGTCGGGGCCGCCCGAAGCCGTGTTGACACGGGATCGCATCGCCGATGTCTACGGCTGCACGGCCTATGTCGCGCGAGACGCCGATGGGCTGGTCATAGCTCCGACTGGTCTCGTTGACCGGTCTGGCGCCGCAGACCGCTAGGGACCGCGACGGGGCGGCCCGCGCTCGCGTTGGGGGCACGCGGCGGACGGGCCCGCCGCGCCCTCGGTCAGGCGACATCCCGCAAGGAAGCCTTACGGTTTTCTTTGGACCTCACGGGAGGCAGAATTTCCTCCGCCGGCTTTGGCTTGCTGAGAAGGTAGCCCTGGACCTGGTGACATCCGAGCGCAGACAGCTCCTCGAGTTGATCCTGTGTCTCTACGCCTTCGGCGACAGTTGCCATGCCCATGCCGCTGGCCAGCGCGACGATCGCCTTGATGATGGCTGCGGCGTTGCGCCCCGAGCAAAGATTGTTGACGAACGAACGGTCGATTTTCACGCAGTCAACGGGGAAGTTCTGCAGGTAGGTGAGCGATGAGTAACCCGTGCCGAAGTCGTCGATTCCGACCTGAATGCCGATCGCCCGCAGCGCCATGATCTGCATCATCGTCACGTCGCTGTGGTTGAGCAGAAGCGACTCCGTGATCTCGACCTTGAGACGCGTCGGCGCCAGTCCTGTCTCCTCCAGCACCTGCCGGACCGTCGTGGTGATGTCGGATTTGCGGAACTGGACGGCCGAAAAGTTAACCGAGATGGTGAGCGAGTCGGAGCGGCGAGCGATCTCGCAGCACGCGCGACGCAGAATCCACGTTCCGATTTCGACGATCAATCCAGTCTGCTCTGCAATCGGAATGAATTCGGCGGGCGAGATGTTGCCGCGAACCGGATGCCGCCACCGCAGCAGTGCCTCATAGCCTGTCGTGCGGCCGGTCAGGACATCGACGATCGGCTGGTAGTGGACGTCGAAGCCATTGTTCACAAGTGCGTCCCGCAGACCGAGCTCGATCTCGCGACGTGCCTGCGCCTCCTCGTTCATGTGCTCGTTGTAGACCAGGTAGCCATTCCGGCCATTCGATTTGACCGAATAGAGGGCAAGGTCGGCGGCTCGCAGCAGGGAGGCCGCGTCCTCGAAATCGCGCCCGTCCTCGACGAGGCCGATGCTCGCTCCGACTTCGATGAGATTGCCGTCGATCGTGTATGGCCGGGCGATCTCGGTGCACAATCTTCCGGCAAGGATAGATGGCGCTTCCCGCTGCTCGAAGTCGCACTGGATCACTGCAAATTCGTCTCCGCCGAGCCGTGCGACCGTATCGGTCAGGCGCGTGGCGGCGCGGATGCGCTCGCCGACGGCTACCAGAAGCTTGTCGCCGACGGGGTGCCCGTACAGATCGTTGATTTCCTTGAAGCCGTCGAGATCGACGACATGCACGGCGAAGAGCCGGCTGGCGCCACCTGGGGCGAGCAGCGGCGACAACCGCGCGTGGAAGTCGCGACGATTGGACAAGTGCGTGAGCGCATCGAAGCTCGCGAGTTGGTTGAGCTTCGACTCGTAGTGTTGGCGTCGGCGCAGGCTAACGATCATCGTGATGAATACGATCGCGGTCAGAACACTGGCCCCGAGGAGGTAGCCGATGCGATTGCGCTGCCAGATGCGGTCGATCATGAGGTCCGTTCGCGCAATCACGACCTTGAGCGGGAAACCTTGGATCTGGCGCACGGCCGTGACACGCAGGCCCTTGCTCGACTCATTCAGCGCAATCGAAGCGTCTGCGATCTGAGGAGCAGTCCCGAACGACCCTTCGGTGTACGGCAGCGTTTGGCCGAGAAGCCCGGAAAAGGTGCCGCCGTCGGCGCGCACGATGCCGTCATCGCCGATCAGCGCAATGCCGCCGGAGTTACCCAGATCGACATCCGCGTAGGCCTTCGTCAGATAGCTCGGATCCAACGAGATGACGATGACGCCCGAAAACTTGCCCTCGGCGTCGACCATCCGCCGCGTGAACTGAACCGACCATTTCTTGCTGGCACGGCCAATCAGGGGTTTCGAGATGAAAAGCCGGTCCTCGTTCGAGTTCACGTGGACGCGATAGTGTTCGCGATCACTCAGGTCGACCGGCTTCGACGGATAGAGCATTTTCGTCGACGTGATCATCATTCCGTCGCGCGCCATAATCGCGATTTGAACGCTCTGACGTGCTGCGGTGAATTCCTCCTGGACGAGGCGAGGCCAGTCGGCCTTGAAGCCGTTGCGCTCGTAGCTTGAGCGAAGATATTTCAGGATGCGATCGAGGTCGCTGGCGGTGCGGCTGACGCTCTGCGCAACGACCAGAGAAAGATTGTTGGATTCGTGATAGGCGGTGCGGCGCATCGCCTGATGCTCCGCCGAAATCTGCACGGCAGCCGTGACCCAGATCGCACCTATGAGTGCGGCCGCAAAAGCTCCGATCGGAGTCCGCCAGGATCTGAAGTTCAGGCTAGCCTTCGACATGTAATGCAGTAGACCACGCAAAGCACGTCACTCCACTTGCGTGCGAGGCCGGGTGGCTCCGCCCATTCGAACCCGTCGCGATAAAGCCTCTGTGCATCATGCGCGGCGGCTGTCTGCGTGGACAGACAGTGGTCCGTCATTGGCCCATCTGCGAACTTACATTCGAGTTCGCAATCCCCAGCAAAGGTAAGTGGATGTTGGCAGGTCAAAGTTGAAGAAAGGTAACCGCAATTCTAAATCTCGATGCAGAATTGCCGCCTGGGGTTTAACGAGGCGCTGCCCACGATTGCATCGTCTCGACCGCGTGCCTCGATGCGACCCCCCGCCATGGGTCGAGACTGCGCCTTGCTGGTGGAAAGTGTCCCAATGACTCGAACGCGTCGATCCGCGCCTCTTGCGAGGCGCGGATCGCATGACTGGTCGGATCTTCGATCAGGCGACCGGATGGCTCAAAGCGGCGTCGCTCCCGGGAATTGCTGGCCTGCCTCGTCGAGGAACCAGGGCTTCGGCGAGTGCCCGCGGCGCAGAGAGTACATATAGAAGATGGGCAGCTTCGATGGAAAAAGGGCCTGATACTCGCTGCCGTTGAAGGTCACGAATATGCTGTCTGGATAATGACATTCAATGGCGCGGCGCTCGACCAGGTTCATTTTGAAGTAGGTGATCGCGCCAGCTTCGGCATTGCCTTCCCCTCGGTACCAGCGCTCGGCGCACGACACCAGCTTGGTGATGACGTCCTCAGGGATCACGTGGTCGCCCGATGGAACCCTGTCGGCGGTGTCGACCAATCTGCTGAGCAGGGTCGTTTCGAACCCGTATCGTGCGGCCAGTTCGCGGACGCTGCCGAAATACTGTTGAATGCTGCTCTCGCTATGTCCGTTCAGGCGGGCATGCGTGTCGGTAAGGCATAAAGTAAAGACCGGCATCGCCCCGCCCTTCGGCCGGGCTTTTTCAGCAAGGCGCGTCAAATATGCGAGGCAATCCGCTTCCGGAGCCGCTGCTTTGCTGCGAGGGCCTTTGCCCCAGTAGAGTACGAACGAGATAGGCAGATCGAGCGCAAGTCGCCTGGCGACTGCGGCCTGCAGCATGGGCAACGAGGATGGTTGCTCCCTCTTGAAAGCCCACGTGTTGAACGATTTGACGATCTCCGCCGCTTCGCTGGTGACTTGGCGCCGACGATGTTCGGCCTTCGACTGGGTAGCAAGAGACGCTTGGACGTCTTCGACGAGATACATACGCAACCCCCACATTAGTCCGATTAGCCCCGGTTCTTAAGAAACCATTAACGAGGCATAGGCAGTACATCTCATGGATCGGTTAATAAAGGGTTAAAAGCATGCGGCATTTCTTTGGGATCGATTTGGAATAAACTATATAGTTTGTATTATTTCGTTTTCGCCCCGGGCTATGACGGCGCTGAGGACAACTGGTCAACCGTCGTCGGCGACTCGCGGACGGACAAAAACATCAGGCCGATCGATGCCTCACAGGGCCACGGCAGAATGGCGGGTCGGCCTGTCGCCGGCCGCGGGGCCGGATCGTGCTGCAGGCCGTAATTATCGGCCGATCGGAGCTGTTGCTGTCTCTAGCCAGTCGAGATCGGTACCCGTCAAGTGAGGGCCGATCGTGTCGCGCACGCGCGCATGGTACGTGTCGAGCCACTGTCGCTCGGTGGGCGCGAGAAGCTTCGCGTCGACAAGACGGCGGTCGATCGGGACGAGCGTCAGCGTCTCGAAGCTCAGCATCGGGCGTTCGCCGCCCGGAATGTCACTTGGCCCGCTGACGAGGATGAGATTTTCGATGCGGATGCCATAAGCGCCGGTCTTGTAGTAGCCCGGCTCGTTGGAAATGATCATGCCGGGATCGAGCGCAACGTAACCGCGCTTCGAGATGGACTGCGGACCTTCGTGGACCGAGAGATAGCTGCCGACGCCGTGCCCGGTGCCATGGTCGAAGTCGAGACCGGCGTCCCACAGGGCCCGGCGGGCGAAGGCATCGATGTGGGCGCCGTTGGTGCCCTTGGGGAAGCGCAAGACCGAAATGCCGATCATACCCTTGAGGACGAGAGTGAAGCGCTGACGCATTTCCTCGGTCGGCTTGCCGATTGCGATCGTGCGGGTGACGTCCGTGGTGCCGTCCTGATACTGGGCGCCCGAGTCCACCAGATAGAGCTCGCCTTTCGCCAGCTTGCGATTGGTGGCTTCGGTGACGCGGTAGTGGACGATCGCCCCGTTCGAGCCGGCGCCGGAAATCGTATCGAACGAGATTTCTTTCAGCGCTTGCGTTTCGGCGCGCATGTCTTCGAGGCGCTTGACGGCGGTGATCTCGTCGACGCGGCCCGCGGGAGCCTCGCGGTCGAGCCACGCCAGATAGCGAGCCATGGCGACGCCGTCGCGTTCGTGCGCGGCGCGGCTGCCGTCGATCTCGGCAGCGTTCTTTCGGGCCTTCGGCAGAATGCACGGATCGCGGCTGTCGGTGACACGCCGGCTGTTGGCGCCGAGAATGCGCCGAAACCAGTGGGCGGCGGTCATTTCGTCGAGCTGGACGCTGTGCTGCGCGTCTTTCAAGGCCTTCACGCGCTGCCCCAGCTCGGCCGGCTCACGCAAGCGGACGAGACCACCGAGGTGAGCCTTCGCTTCGGGCGTCAGCTTCCGCTTGTCGAGGAAAAGCTCGGGCTTGCCCGCCGCATGGACAATGGCGAAGGCGAGTGGCGTCGGATTGTGCTTCACGTCCGAGCCACGGAGATTGAACATCCAGGCAATCGAGTCCGGCAGGGTCAAGATGACTGCGTCGCGGCCGTCGGACTTCAGTTCCTTTTGCAGGTCCGCGATTTTGCTCTCGGCTGTCTGGCCCGCCAACTTGACCGGCTGAACGGTGACCGGCCCGAGAGGCAATCCGGGGCGCGCCTTGCCCCAGAGCTGGTCAATCGGATTGCGCGTCACGGGCTTCAACTTTACACCCGCCTTCGCGAGTTGCGTCCCGAAGGCTTTCACCCAGCTTGTCGGATGCAGCCATGGATCGAAGCCGACCACGCACCCCGCACTAAGTTTTCCGGCCAGCCATTCGCCGGGACTGGTCTCGGGTATCTGAATGATGTCGAAGAGCTTGTTGTCGACCTGGGTGCCCGCTTGAAGCGTGTAGCGGCCGTCGACGAACAGCGTGGCGAAGCGCCGCCCCACGATCGCGGTCCCGGCGGATCCGGAAAAACCGGTCAGCCACATCAGCCGTTCGGCCGAGGCCGGGACATACTCGCCCATATGCTCGTCGGAGCGGGGGACGACGAAGGCGTCAAGACCCAGCTCCGCGAGGCGGTTCTGGAGTTGTCGCGTGCGAGCCGAACCTTCGGTCGGATTCGCGGATGTGGTGAAATCCTGGAACATTCGAGACTGTGTAAGCGCTGTTTCGAAGGTCGGCAATGTGCTGGAATCGAGTGCAGCGCAGCATGACCAGGGAGTGGGCAACTTGATGAAATTGTGACAAAGTTCGTATGCGCGGATCGCATTGCTGCGCTGCAATAGGGTCTCTACCTGATCTCTCCGCCATCGATTATGTATGTCGAAGCTGGATGAAGCGCCTCAGTGCAGCCTCCGGCGCCGGTCGCCATCAACGAGCGCCCGGTAAATTCATACCTCACGAAAGAGTTGAGGGATACCATGAGCACAACGACAGCAACTTTTGGGCAGCACGCTGCCACCACAGCCAAGACCGCCGCTCCTGCAAAGCCGCGTCTCGGCCTCTATCAGCGCTTCATCAATGCGCGTCTGCGTCAGGGCAAGGCTCAGGCGGCGGGCGTTCTGGCACGCATGTCGGACACCCAGCTCGAGCGGCTCGGCTTTACGGTCGAGCAGATCCAAGAGGTACGGCGCACCGGATCTGTGCCGATGAATTTCTGGGGCTAAGTCAGTTTCGTCACGACCAGTCATCGAACGGGAACGGCCGGCGCGGAAGCGTCGGCCGTTCGCGCTTGGGGACTGTGCCGATCAGAAAAGGACGGCGCCAGCGAGGCGCCTGGGCCCGGCAGGGGGCAGCCTCATTTGATCAATCCCAGCGGGGCTCTGCGAGCGAGCATGATGGTGGTCCAGTTGTGTCGGGTTTGCTTCTGCAACAGACGGAACCCGCACATGGCATAGACGCCCACGATCTCGCGCGATTGCTCGCCAAGGATGCCGGACAGCACGGCGAGACCGCCTGGACAGACCGCGCGAGCCATCTGGGGCGCGAGCCGGATCAGCGGACCGGCGAGGATATTGGCGAGTACGAGATCGTAGGGCGCGTGCCGGCGCAGGTGCGGGTGATCGAGGCCAGCGGCGATCGCGAAATGGATTCTGCGGCCGGTTGCGTTCAGCACAGCGTTGGCACGGGCGACCTCGACGGCGATGGGATCGATGTCGCTCGCAATGATTTGCGCCTTCGGCCATAGCCGGACCGCGGCGATGGCCAGGACGCCGGTGCCCGAGCCGAGATCGAGGATGCGTCGAAGGTGGCGCCGCCGAGCGATGCGGTCGACGGCCTCGAGGCAACCCTGAGTCGTGGCGTGATGCGCGGTGCCGAAGGCTTCGCCGGCATCGATCTCGATGGCCAGATGCCGCCGCCCGACGAGGTCACGGTCGTGGGCCCCGTGCACGAGGAAGCGTCCGGCCTCGACCGGTGGCAGCGCCGCCTGACTGACGGCGACCCAATTCTCGTCCGGGACCTCCTCGATGGCCGGCGGGTGCGAGGGGTCGATCAAGTCTCCGATACGGGCCAGGATGGCGAGTGTGGTTGGGGCCGTCTGGTAGTAGGCATCGACATACCAGGCGCCGAGGGTCGGCTCCTCGAATGCGGCGGTGGCGAGCGCCGCCGAACTTTCGTCGCTGGCGTCCGACAGGCGTTCCGCCATGGTACGTGCCGTGCCGGCGTCTGCGGCGACGGTCCGGAGCCTGGTCAGCATGGTGATCTCATCATGGTTTTGCGACGCGCACTCGCCAGCGACCCATGTCACCGGCAAAGCGGATGTCACGATAAAGCGGCCGGCGACTCGCCCTCGTACTCGATGCCCTCTTCGACTTCGGTTTCAGCAACGGTCAATTTGTCCAGATAACCGTCCCACAGTTCATCGATACGCGCCGCGGCCGCAGCGGGCGGGAGAGCGAGCAACCTTCCATCGGGTGTCTGGCGTACGATCCCATCCTTGAGAAGGCGGCCAAGTGCATCCTCGACGTCGAAGTTGGTGTCGAGGCCGAACGTCGAGGCAAGGTAGCGCTCGATCGCCTGGTCGGCGTCCTGCAACTCGCTGATGTGGACGTGCTCCTTGGCGAGCAGGCTGTAGAGCAGCATCTCCTCCTTGGTGTCCTCCTCGGCCGCGCGCTCGGCGAGCAGCGTCATGACCCCGCGATTATCCGCCAGCGCGTGCGAGTAGAGGTTTTGCGCCATCGTGACCATGTACTTGTTGCGCTGGTTGAAGAAGCTGAAGATCTGCCGAACGGCTATGCCGCCAAGTCCGGCGAGAGCGCCGGCAAGTGCGATGGGGTTCGAGGCGACCGCGATCTTCGAGATCGTGCCCGCGACGCCCATTCCCAGTCCGCCGCTCGCCGTGACACCCAGCTTGATCTTGTCGAACAGGCGGAACTGGATGCGCGTGTTGGGGAAGACCATCTCCAAATCAGAGCGAGGGATATTCTTGAACAGCTTGATGTAGATGAAGTCCGAGTTGATCTTGTCGGCGATCGGCCCACGCCTTTTGCGGACGCGGCGCTCAGCGGTTGGGCGATCGACACGCTCGGCGTCCATCACCTCGACGACGCGCTTATCAAATGACTTCAGCTTGAAAACAATGGCGAGGCGTTGGAAAACCGGAAGATCGAATTCTTCCTTGCGCAAATAGAGCTTTCGCGCGGAGCGGCGCGAGCTTCTCGTGACGACGGCGCCACGGTAATAGATCTCGAGTTCGTCGAACGCTTTGAGATCGACGTGGAGGTCAAGTCCGTAGTGGCTGTCCTTGGTGAGGATGATATCGATCTGGGCCGGGTCGATGCGCGTGTAGTTGGCCTGCTGCATCAGGCGGCAGATGCCATCGACCAACTGCCGCTCCAGCACCTTCTTTTCGGCTTTCGTGTAGGTCCGGGTGATCAGCAGATCGCTATCGGGGCTGAAGGGCTCGTATTGGCGTGCCAGTTCGAGAAGGCGAGCGCCATAGCCTTGTTGCCTCCAGTTCGCGAGATAGAGAAAGAACCGCTTGACACTGGCGCCCTCATCGGCCGGCCACGCGGCAGCGGCGGAGAGCCGGTCCATGAGCGCCAGCGGTGTGACAGGGATGAACTTCTCGCGCGGATCCGCGGCCTGGAACATCGCGGTTTCGATGGCGTCTGCCAGTGCCGACTTATCAAGCTTGCTCGCCGGTCGCGAGGCGGACGGGTTCTCGTTCGTCAGCCCTGCCTCTCGAAGGCCTTGTGTCGCTTGTGCCGTCGACATGGTGCCTCCCCCTCCATCACGACTGCTGTGTACTGCGCCGCCACGCCGCCACGCAGCCTAAGCTACGGATCAGTAGGACCTTAAGATGGGCTTTGTCGAGCGTATCGCCGGGATGTGCCCCCTTTGCGGCAAAGCGGCTGACATGATCGCGGAGGCTTGTTGAAAGGACCTCGATTGACTGCGATGCGCGGGTCGCGTAATGGCAGCGGTGGGACACCTCCCCCCAACGGGAGGCTTCTATCTGAAAGGATAGGCACACATGACCACCACTGCCATGCCCGGGCGCCGTCCGGAGCGCCCCTATTTTTCGTCCGGTCCCTGCGCCAAGCGCCCCGGTTGGACACCCGAAGTCCTCGAAAAGGCCTTTGTAGGCCGCTCGCACCGCGCGAAGGAGGGCAAGGCCCGCCTCAAGCTCGCCATCGACAAGACGAAGGCCATGCTCGGGCTTCCCCCCGATTTCCACTGCGCGATCGTGCCGGGATCCGACACCGGGGCCTACGAGATGGCGATGTGGACCATGCTGGGCGCGCGTGGCGTCGAGGCGCTGGCCTGGGAGAGTTTCGGCTCCGGCTGGGTCACCGATATCGTGAAGCAGCTCAAGCTCAAGGACGTGAAGATCACGGAGGCCGACTACGGCCACCTTCCGGATCTGGCCAAGGTGGATTTCAGCCGGGACGTCCTGTTCACCGCGAACGGCACAACCTCCGGCGTGAAGGTGCCGGGCTACGGCTGGATTCCGGCGAATCGAGAGGGACTGACGCTGGTCGATGCCACGTCGGGTGTTTTCGCCCAGGACATCGATTGGACGAAAGTCGATGTGCTGACGTTCTCATGGCAAAAGGTGCTTGGCGGCGAGGCAGCGCACGGAATGCTGATCCTGTCGCCGCGCGCGGTGGAACGCCTCGAAAACTATACACCGCCATGGCCTCTGCCCAAGGTCTTCCGGCTGACGAAAGGCGGCAAGCTGCAAGCACCGGTGTTCGTCGGCGAGACGATCAATACGCCGTCGATGCTCTGCGTCGAAGACTATCTCGATGCGCTCGCGTGGGCAGAGCAGCAGGGCGGCCTCAAGGGCGTGATCGCAAGGGCGGACCGTAATGCCAAGGTGCTCCATGACTGGGTGGAACGGACGCCCTGGATCGCCAACCTCGCGGTTGAGCCCGAGACCTACTCGAATACGAGCGTCTGCCTGAAGATCGTCGATCGCGCGGTGACGTCTCTTGCCGGCGATGCGCAGGCGGCTTTCGCCAAGGCCATCGTTGCGCGTCTGGAGAAGGCCGGCATCGCCTACGACATCGGCAGTTACCGCGACGCGCCCGCCGGTCTTCGCATCTGGACCGGCTCGACCGTCGAGGCGGCCGATCTCGAGGCGCTCACGGAGTGGCTCGACTGGGCCTTTGCCGAGGAAAAGGGCGCGCTCGCACAAGCGGCTTGAGTGCCCGTCCGAACTGGCCTCGCGACACGTTTTCCAGCGCGGCCCCCCCACACACACGACAGTCAACCCGGCAGTTCGGCGTTCTGGAGGAATACCTCTTCTCCGGAACGCTGCCGGCAAAGCGTATCGGTCGAATCGCGTCAGCGATCGCGCGCCTGTCGAGCCTGTTCGACGGTGCGCCTAACCAAACGAGGCAACAATGGCACCCAAGGTACTCATTTCGGACGAGCTGTCGCCGGCGGCCGTCGCGATCTTCAAGGACAACGGCATCGATGTGACGTTCGAGCCGAAACTCGGCAAGGATAAGGAGCGGCTCGAAGCGCTCATTCCCGAGTTCGACGGCCTTGCCATTCGCTCGGCAACCAAGGTGACCGAAAAGCTCCTTAAAGCGGCGGCAAACCTCAAGGTTGTCGGCCGCGCCGGTATCGGCGTGGACAATGTCGACATCCGGGCCGCGACGGGGAAGGGCGTGATCGTCATGAACACGCCGTTCGGTAACTCGATCACCACGGCCGAGCACGCGATTGCGATGATGATGGCGCTGGCGCGTCAGATTCCGGCGGCGGATCGCTCGACACAAGCCGGCAAGTGGGAAAAATCCCGGTTCATGGGCGTCGAGCTGTTCGGCAAGGTTCTCGGCGTCGTCGGCTGCGGCAATATCGGATCGATCGTGGCCGACCGCGGCATCGGCCTGAAGATGAAGGTGATCGCCTACGACCCGTTTCTAAGTGAGGAACGGGCACTCGAGATCGGTGTCGAAAAGGTGGAACTCGCCGAGCTGCTGGCGCGGGCTGATTTCATCACCCTGCACACGCCGCTCACCGACCGCACGAAGGGTATCATCGGAGCTGCGGCGTTCAAGCAGATGAAGGCCGGCGTTCGGATCGTCAATTGCGCGCGCGGCGGCCTCGTCGACGAAGCTGCGCTGTTCGAGGCGTTGACGTCCGGCAAGGTGGCGGGTGCGGCGCTCGACGTTTTCGAGGAGGAACCGGCGACAAGCAATGCGCTTTTCGGCGCGCCCAATCTGATTTGCACGCCACATCTCGGCGCTGCAACCAGCGAGGCGCAGGAGAACGTGGCGCTGCAGGTTGCCGAGCAGATGTCGGCCTATCTGCTGAAGGGCGCGATTTCCAACGCGGTGAACTTTCCGTCCATCACTGCCGAAGAGGCGCCGCGGCTGCGGCCCTACGTCAAGCTCGCCGAGCAACTGGGATCGTTCGCGGGGCAACTCACCGAGACGACGATCAAAGGCATCAGGATCGAATACTCGGGAGCGGTTGCGGAGCTCAACGTCAAGCCGATCACGGCGGCGGCCGTCGCGAGCGTGCTCAAGTGGCACATGGGCGAAGGGGTCAACATGGTGTCTGCGGTCAGCCTCGCCGAGCAGCGCGGCGTTCGCATCGAGACCACGACACGCGGGCAGGACGGCACCTACGAAAGCTATGTGAAGCTCACTGTAAAAACCGACCAGTACGACCGCTCGGTCGGGGGAACGGTGTTTTCGGACGGACGCCCGCGCTTTATCCAGGTGCGCGACATCGACATGGAGTTCGAGGTCAGCCGGCATATGCTGTTCGTGCGCAATGCCGACAAGCCAGGCTTTATCGGGCGGTTCGGCTCGCTGATGGGTGAAGCGGAGATGAACATCGCCACGTTCAATCTCGGGCGCGACAAGCCGGGTGGCGATGCCATTTGCCTCGTTGCGCTCGACGAGGCCATCTCAGAGGGCGTGCTTGCGAAGGTGCGGGAGCTGCCGCAAGTGATCCGGGCACGACGGCTCGAGTTCTGACCGGGCCGCCGGAAGGCCTCGGCCGGCAATGGTGCGACAGCAGACGATCCTCTCGGGGTCAGCGATCGGGCCGGGATTTCAAACCCGGTCCCGATCGCCGTTGCAGCGCGGCCTCGGCAACTCTCACGAAAACGTAAATGCAAGTTTCAGAATGGTTTTACGGTTTCTTTGGATTATGAACCTAAAAATGCCGTTCTAACTCCCTAAATACTCGGGGCTGGCTTTCTTAGGACGGTGGCAGACATGAACCTCTTATTCAGCGGCGTCGAGATCCTCGGCCTGTTTCTTATTCTTCTCGCGGTGATGGCCGTTTGGTCCACGGTGAAGGTGGTGCCCCAAGGGTTTAATTGGACGGTCGAGAATTTTGGACGTTACACGCGGACGCTCTCGCCTGGCTTGCACATTCTCATTCCTGTCATGGAGCGCATCGGCTCCCGCATGAACATGAAAGAGCAGGTGATGGATATTCCGTCTCAGGACATTATTACCCGGGACAACGCCATGGTGAAGGTTGACGGCGTGACGTTCTACCAAGTCTTGAATGCGGCCAAGTCAGCCTACGAGATCGACAATCTCGAGGGCGCAATCATCAATCTCACCATGACAAACATCCGGACGGTCATGGGCTCGATGGACCTGGACGAGCTCCTGTCCAACCGTGACCAGATCAACGCCAAGCTGCTCCATGTCGTCGATGCCGCCACGGAAGCGTGGGGCGTGAAAGTTACTCGTATCGAAATCAAGGACATCGCTCCGCCGCGTGACCTCGTCGATTCGATGGCGCGTCAGATGAAAGCCGAACGTGAAAAGCGCGCCCAGATCCTCGAGGCCGAGGGTCATCGGCAGGCGGCTATTCTCAAGGCCGAGGGCGAAAAGCAAGGCACCGTTCTCGAAGCCGAAGGCCGCAGGGAAGCCGCCTTCCGCGATGCCGAAGCTCGCGAGCGGGCGGCCCAGGCCGAAGCGGAGGCGACGCGGGTGGTGTCGGACGCCATCGCGAGCGGCAACGTGCAGGCCATCAACTATTTCGTGGCCAACAACTACATGAAGGCACTGGAGGGCATCGCCAGGTCGCCGAACCAAAAGATCCTCATGATGCCGCTCGAGGCGTCCTCGATCATCGGCTCGCTCGCGGGCGTGGCAGAGATCGCCGGCGAGGCCTTCGGCAACAAGAGCGGGGTCGGATCGCGAGTCAATTCGGGCAGCGTGCCACGCACGTAGTGCGTGGTAAGCCCGTGCGTCACGCCCCATACTAAAGCGCGCTTCCCGTAAAAAGGCTTATGGCCCGGCCATGTCGATCTTCAACTATCTCGCCCAGTTCGGTCCCTGGAACTGGCTCGTTGTTGCCGCGCTCATGTTCGGGCTCGAGGCTGTCGTGCCGGGCGTTCACTTCGTGTGGTTCGGCGTGGCCGCCGTGCTGGCAGGGATCATCGCGCTGACCACCGGGCTCGCCTGGCAATGGCAGCTCGTGGCATTCGCGCTGCTGGCCATCGCCTCGGTCTTCGCCGGCCGGCGACTTGCGCGCAAGGACGCGGCGCCGAGCGACGCGCCGGACCTGAATGCGCGCGGAGCACAGTACATCGGCCGTGTCCTGACGGTTGAGGAGGCGATCCGCGCAGGCCGCGGCAAGGTGCGGGTCGGGGATTCGATCTGGCAGGCGGAAGGCAGCGACGCGCCGGCGGGGGCGCGTGTGCGAGTCGTCGGTGCGCGCGACACCGTCCTTCTCGTCCAACACGAATGAAGCCGCGCGCTTCGACCTTTCAGAGGCCGTTGATGCGCATCAGTGCTTCGAAGTGCCGCTCGGCCTGGAACTCGATCACCTGCATGTATTGACGGGCGGTTTCAGCAACCTGCTCGTTCGTCATGATTTGCAGCGGCCTGCCAGTCGACATGGCGAGCACCTGCTGCTTTGCCGCGCGCTCGAGATAATAAAGATCATCGAATGCGAACGCGACCGACGGCCCGCCGATCGATATCCCATGGTGCGCCAGAAAGAAGACGTCGGCGCCAGGGTTCTGGCGCTGGGCCTCGGCAATCCGCTTGCCTTCGCTTTCGTCGAAAGCGATGCCGCCGAACGATTGGTAGGCGATGCGGCCATGGTATCGCGCGGCCGTCTGATGTGCCATTTCGAGGCGGCCACTCTCGACCATGGTGATCGATGTGGCCCAGGGCATGTGAACGTGCAGGATGCACTGGTGTCGCGGGTTGGCGCGATGACCTTGGACATGAATGTGACGCGCCGTCGCTTCGACCTCGCCATCGCCCTCGATCACCTGGCCGTCGCCGTCGATCAGCAGCAGATGCTCGGGGCGCATCTCGGACCAATGCAGGCCGTAGGGGTTGATGAGGTAGCGCTCATCGGAGCCAGGCACCACAACCGAGAAGTGATTGCAGATGCCTTCCGAAAATCCGAACTTCTCGGCGAGCCGGATGGCGGCAGCCAACTCGCGCCGGAGCAGCATCGGGGAGGTGTGGGCAGGAGACATGGGATGTGGCTCGCGTCTGGGCTAGGGGGATTGCGGCACGCGTAGACGCGCCGGAGGGCAGGGTTCGCAAGACGGTGGCGAAGGCAATCCTGGCGCGCGCGGCGCCTTGACCGAGCCAACCAACGGCGTCGGATGTCGCCGCTGCCAATGCGTTCGACGTCTAGGCCGAGCGCCCCGGACCGGACCTCTCGAGCGTCGTCGCATTGTGGACTACCCGGTTCAGCTTCGCTTCGGCTCACTTTCGTGGTGGCGGTGCCGTATTCTTGAACGATGGCAGCTCGGTCAACTTGGCAATGTAAGCCGACAGGCTTTCGTATTTCGAAAGAACTTCTGCCGTTGCCGGAAAGCCGGTTGCGGTCACGAGCATGGGCAGTACGTGGATGTCGGCATAAGTCAGGTTGGAGCCGGCAAGGTAGGGCGATCTGGCCAGAGCTTCGTCAAGCGCCTTGGCGCACTTGTCGATCTCCGGTACCGCCGCATCGATCTTCGCGGTATCGGGACCCTTCGCTTTGTCGAAGAATACCGATGGAACCACGAACTCGCGCATGATCCATCGGTCGACTTTGGCGTTGCCATAGCTGACCCATTGCTCGACCTTGGCCGCGCCGAGGGCGTCTTCGGGAATGAGCTTCGGGCCGGGAAACGCCTTGTCGATGTATGTCGCGATGCCTTTTGTTTCGAATATCTCGACGTCGCCGTGGCGCATGCACGGGATCTGCCCCGCGGGATGGATGGCAATCACATCCGGTGCATGGGGGCGCGACGGCGTCAGTTTGTGGGTAATCCCCTTCTCCTCGCAGAGCATGCGGACAGAACGCACATAGTTCGAGAATGGAACACCGATGATCTCCAGCTCTGGCATGCTTCGTCTCCTGTTGTGCCCCTGCCGACGCCTCAGCCTACGACGGCGTCCGGCACCGCATCAATTCCCGGGCGGTAGGGCTTCAGATCGACCAGCGGCGTGCCGTCGAGGAAATCGATGGCGTCGATGTCGATGATGCCGGCCTCCGGGTCGACGCGGATGATCCGCGCGACGCTGAGGCCAATCGGATTGGGCCGGACCGGAGACCGTAGCGCGAATACGCCGCGCGGACCAGCGGCGTGCGGGGGGCTGACCACCAGCGCGTCGCGACGAGACCGATGTAGCCATGCGATCACGATAAGATGCGAGAACCTCTCGAGGCCCTTCAGCGCCGGCCGGAAATCCTCGTCGATCTCGAGCCGCGCAATACCGCCGCGTGCTCGCGCCTCATTCGGGTTCTTCGGCGGTGGCGTGGCTTCGTTCCAGGGCGAGCGGATGCGTCCGATAAAGACGAGATGGGCGTCGCCTTGCATCGCATCGGGATCGACCGGCAGCATGATTTCGCCCGGGTGTCGCGCTCGCGGAGGAATCGGATTGCCTGTCATGAAAGCGTCTCCCGCGTTGTGGCAGCGTCCACCGCCGGAGCCCGGGCCGCGGCAGCCGAGTTGGCCCAGCCGTATGCGATCATGGTCATGATCGCAGACGCGGCAAAGCAATAGACGCCGGGCAGTACCTGGGCTTCCGTGTAACCGGAGGAGTTCATGTAGAAGATCATCAGAGCCAGCACCATGACATCGGTCATGGAATAGCGGCCGAGCCACTCCATGGTCGAAATGGATCGCTCGCGGAAGTCACGACTGACGTTCGGCGACAGGCACAGGGTCAGCAGGTAAAGCAGCTTCAGGAATGGAAAGAGCACGGAGAAGACAGTGATCACTGCGCACAGGAAATATTCCCCGGTCGCATAGAGTGCCCAGATGATCGACGCGATCGAGTGCTCGTTCTTCCAGACGTAGATGGTCGTGAAGCGGATCGACGGAAGGATCACGCCGAGCGCGAAGCAAATCGACGCGACCAGAATGAACAGCGCCAGCATGAAGTTGCGCAGTGCCGACGGCGCACGAACGTCGGCGGAGTCCTGGCGCCTGGCGCGCGATCTGATGGCAGCAAGCGAAACGCCGAGCCACGCATAGGCCAGGATCATGAAAATGACGGCGGCCGTGAAGAAATAGATGCCCGAGAGACTCGTCGCGTCATAGATCCCCTGGCTTTTCACAAAGAAAATCATCAGTGCGAGAACGAGAACGTCATGCATCGACCATTTGCCGAGCCATTCGAGAGCGCGCAGACGGCGATATTGCTGCTCGAGCACGTCGGCCGGCATGGTGGTCAGGATGACGAGATAGAGAATCTTGAAGACCGGCAGAACGATCGAGAAGATAAAGACCAGGGCGCCGAGAAAGATCTGATTTCGCTGAATAAGGCTCGAGACGGTCGAAATGAGCGAAAACTCGGTCGAGAAGAAATAGAATTTGGTCAGCTTTATCGAAGGCATCGCGATGCCGAGCGCCAATGAGATCGAGGCACCTATAATTGCGAGGCCGAGCAAAAACCGACGGCCGCCGATCAGCCCGGCCGACCGCGCCGGCACAGTCGGCAGGCGCTCGCCGGTCAACGCCGTCCGATCATGGACCAGCGTCGGCAGTCCGGCCGCATTGCCGCGCGACGGCGAACTGTCTGCCATCGCTTCTGTGCTTGCGTCCACCAGCGCGTCCCCGTCTCGCAGCCGGGCATCTACCGCAAAACCATACACCGGAAAACATTACGCTTGCCCGCCCTCAGACTAGAGGACGGGGCAAGCGGCAGGATCATGGCCGAACAGCGAAGACGGTCAGAATTTCCAGACGCGCGGCCGTCAGGCCGTCATGGTGCGCTCGCCGTGAGCGATGCCCTTCTCGGACAGCATGTCCTGCAACTCGCCGGCCTGGAACATCTCACGGACGATATCGCAGCCGCCGACGAACTCGCCCTTGATATAGAGCTGGGGAATGGTCGGCCAATTCGAGTAAGCCTTGATGCCTTCCCGAATTTCCATGTTTTCCAATACGTTGATCGGCCTGTAGTCAACGCCCAAGTGTTGGAGGATGGCGTCGACCTGATGCGAGAATCCGCATTGGGGGGCGCCCTTGGTGCCCTTCATGAAGAGCACGACATCGTTGTCGGTGACGAGCTTGGCAATAAAGTCGTGCACGTTCTGCTCATGGCTCATGATCGTGTCCTTCCTCGAACTCCTGGCGGGTCAAGGCCGCCTGCTGCGACCTCTCATGTGCGACCGTATGGACCACAAGTCAATGCTTTGGGGGCGTTGCGCCTACAGCGGCTTCAGCCGCCGAAACGTCGATCTCGGGGCATGGAAGGCTACTGGGCAGCCGTCGTCAGCGCCAGAGCATGGAGTGTTCCGCCCATGCGGCCGCCGAGGGCATCGTAAACCATCTTGTGCTGCTGAACGCGCGTCTTGCCAGCGAAGGATGCCGAGATCACGTGAGCGGCGAAATGATCCCCGTCGCCGGCCAGGTCCTTGATCTCGATTTTCGCATCCGGAAGTGCGGCCCTGATCAGCCGCTCGATCTCGTTGGCATCCATGGCCATGCGTGAAGCCTTTCGTTGCTGCCCGGGAAGCCGGCCGCCGCAAGGTCGATGAGCGGCGCCGGGTGTGCTGGCGTTCCTAGTACCATGGCTGCCATATGGGCGGAACCGCGGTCGTGGCGGAGCGTTTCTCGGCGTATGCGGATGCATGTGATCATAAACGATCGCGCCGGGACAGTGGTTGGCGCGGACGGCGAGGCTATCGCCGACAGCGTCACGCGGGCGCTCGAGGCCGGTGGACACGCGGTCGAAACATCGCTGATCAAGCCGGAGCAACTCGACGCGGCGCTCGAGCGCGCGCGCTCCGAATTCCCAGATGTGCTGATCGTCGGGGGTGGGGACGGGACGCTGCGGTATGCCGCGTCCGTGCTTTTGGACTCTCCCGTCGCGCTCGGCGTCTTGCCGCTCGGCACGGTCAATCGTTTTGCCCGGGATCTGGGCATTCCGCTCGAGCCCAAGGCCGCCGCCGAAGCTCTGGCGCAAGGTACGATCAGGCAGGTCGATGTTGCCGAGGTGAACGGGCGGCTTTACCTGTGCAATGCCATTCTCGGGTTGACGACACGCTTTTCCACCGTTCGCCAGTCGCTGCGGGGCAAAGCCGTCATGGAACGGCTGACCGGATATACCGGGGCGCTGCGGGAGATGCTGAATGCGCGGCGGCGGCTTGGTGTTCGCATCGACGACGGGAAGGTCGAAACCAACGTGCGGGTGCTGTCGCTGATCGTCACAAACAATGCTTACGCCGACGATTCGACGCTCACCATGCGCCGCCCGCGGCTCGACGCCGGGACACTTGCGGTCTATGCCAGTCGTCACAAGTCAGGGTGGAGAATGGCGGCGGCTGCGATCAAGGCCATGGTCGGTCGCATCGGTGGAGATCAGGGTATCGTGCACCTGACGTCGAAGGGGCTGACGGTGAATGTGCCATCGCGCAGGTCCGTGCCGCTATCGATCGACGGAGAGGTGGAGCACGTGTCTACGCCACTCGTGTTCGCGATCCGGCCGAAAGCGCTGAAAGTCCTGGGCCCTCGGGACCCTGCGTCCGCATAATTGCCAATCGCCCTTTCGGGAAGGACTCGCTGTTGCAGTCGGGACAACCGGACGCCACACAAACGAAGCTCCCGGTCGAACTGGAGGTGCTGACGGGCCTCGGCATTGTGATCGGTGCCCTGGCTATCTTCCTTGGCATCGCCGTCGCCATGAACGGCGGCGGGCTGGTGACCATCGATCGCGTCGTTCTCATGTCGCTGCGCAACCCCGGGGACGTGAGTGATCCGATCGGTCCCCTCTGGTTCGAGGGTTTCGTGCGCGATGTCACGGCGCTGGGGAGCCATGGAATACTCGGCTTGATCATGATTGCGGTAGCGGGTTTCCTCGCCCTCACCGACCGCGCGTCGAGGGCTGTGGTGATCCTGGCATACGTTATCATCGGCAGCCTGGTCGGAGGATTGGCCAAGCTTCTGTTTGCGCGGGCACGCCCGGATCTGGTGCCACACGGTGTGGACGTGATGACGCTCAGCTTCCCCTCGGGGCATGCCATGCAGTCGAGCATCGTCTATCTGACGCTCGCGGCGCTGCTGGCGGCGACCCAGACGCAGGCTCGCGTCAAGGCCTACGTGCTCGGCGTCGCGGCGCTGATCGTGTTCATGGTGGGCGTGAGCCGGGTTTATCTGGGCGTCCACTGGCCATCCGACGTGCTGGCGGGCTGGGCGCTGGGCACGGCGTGGGCCACCGGCTGCTGGCTGCTCGACCGCCGCCTCTGGAAACGCCGATCCGCCTGAGTTCGCAGAATCGCCTCGCGGTTCGGCCGGCTCAGCGCGGCCCAGCCATGGCGTAGACGCCGCGCTCGAAACCCTCGTAGAGCTCGAGCACGGTCGGGTCGGCGAAGGGCAGGAGCTGGGTGATGATGGTACCGCCGATCCGGCGCTTCGGATCGATCCAGAAATAGCTGTTGCGCAGCCCCGCCCAGCAAAGGCTGCCGCCTGCGCGGCGTCCGGGCAGGTCGTCGGGATTGATCAGAAACGAGAGACCCCAGCCGCAGGTCATGCCGGGGAAGAAGTCGGCATCGAACGACTGCATGGGATTTGCGGTTTTCACGACGCCGGCCGGCAGCGGGCCGATCTGATTGCGCGACATCTCGGCCACGGTCTCGGGCTTCAGGATGCGGACGCCGTCGAGCGTGCCGTGTCCGAGGATCATCCTGATGAACCTGATGTAGTCTCCGGCCGTGCTGTAAAGGCCACCGCCCCCCAGGAAATCTTCCGGCCGCTGGGGCGGCTCCCAATCGACCACTTCGAGGTGTCCGTCGGCAAAGCGCTGGTGGACGCTCGACAGGCGCTCGCGGATGTCAGGCGTCAGCCGGTAACCGGTCGAGCGCATGCCAAGGGGCCCGAAGATGTTCTGCTGCATGTACTGGTCGAGGCTCATTCCGGTCACAGCTTCGAGCACCTTGCCGGCCCACTCGATGTTGATGCCATAGTGCCAGCGCTCGCCCGGATCGAACGACAGTGGCTGGCAATCCTCGGGCCGCGCGAACGTCTCGACGCGGGAGAGGCCCGTCATCTGATTGTAGCGGTGCATGTCCGCGTTCCAGTTGTCGTAGACGAAACCGGCCGTATGCGTGAGGAGCCGGCGCAAGGTGATGCGGCCGCGCGCCGGGCGGAGCCTCGGCTTTCCGGCGGCATCGAACCCCTCGAGCACCTTTGGCTCGGCGAGCGCCGGCAGCAGGCGGCCGCAATCGTCATCGAGGCCGATGCGGCCCTGCTCGACGAGCTGCATCAGGCACGTCGCGCTGATGGCCTTCGTCATCGAGTGGATCCAGCAGACGGTATCGAGCTCCATCGGGCGCGTGCCGCCGAGCTCTCGCTTACCGAAGGCGCCTTCGTAGATGGTGTTTGTGCCATCGGTCGCCATCGCGATGACACCGGGCACGTCTCCGCGATCGGTCGCCCCTTTGAGAAGCGCGTCGATGTCTCTTTTGGCGGGATTCATTGGCGTCACTCTCTCGGGATCGGTCGGCCCTCGCGGGCGGTTGTGGTCGAAGCCTAGTGGCCGTGGTGAGCGCCGCCCTTCGGCAGCTCGGCAAGCTCGATGACAAGCCCTTCGCTGCAAGCGGGGTCGAGGAAGGCGATGCGGCTGTTACCGTGGCCGATCAAGGGCTTCTCCTGTTGGAAGCGGAGACCCTTGTCGCGCAGCTCCGTCATGGCGGCGTCGATGTCCTCGACCTCGAGGCAGATGTGGAACAGGCCCTCGCCGCGGTCGGAGATCCACTTGTTGACGAGACCGTCGGGATTTTCCGACTCGAGCAGCTCGAGATACGTCTCGCCGATCGGGTACATCGCCAATTTGGTGCGATGAGCGGGCAGCGTCTCCTCGTACTCCATCGCGACCCCGAGCTTCTCGGAAAGCAGCGTCTTCACCCGGTCCATGTTCTTGAGCGCGATGGCAATGTGCTCGATGCGCTTGATCTTCATGGCCTGTTTCCTTTCCTGGCCGCCGCAGCTCCGGGCAGCAATGCATGCGATCCGGTCTCGGGGGCGATCGATCGGTCGGATCATTCGTAGCCGAAGACCAAAGCCGATGTCTTCATGAATGGAGCGGGCCATCGCACCGCTTGCCCGGCCAAGGGTGTCACTCTAGGCTCGCAGCCGATATCACTTCAACGCACACAAGAACACTCGAGGAGCCCATGGCCGAGCTCAAGACCGAGGACGCGCACGCTCGCGAGATCTCTGCAAGCTGGCAAAACGATCTTTACGAAGCGCTTCGCCGCAACGGCGTCAGTCAGTTTTCCTATGTGCCGGATGCCGGCCACAGGATCTGCATCGATCGCTCGATCGCGGACGAGGACGTGCATTCGATTGCGCTGACAACGGAGGAGGAGGGCGTCGCGCTTGCCTGCGGCGCGCATCTGGGCGGCGCCAAATCGGTGCTGCTGATGCAGTCGTCGGGTCTCGGCAACTGCGTGAACTTCATGTCGATGGTGCAGGGCGCACGATTTCCGTTTCTGACGGTCCTGTCGATGCGTGGCGAATTCGGCGAAGGCAACCCGTGGCAAATCTCCATGGGGCAGGCCGCAAAGCCGATCCTGCATGCCATGGGTTTTATCGCGATGGATGTGACGAAGCCGGAAGAGATCACGCCGACTGTCGACGCGGCAGCCAACATGGTGTGGAAATCGGGACAAGCGGTGGCGATCCTGCTCACCCAGAAGCTGATCGGCGCCAAAGCCTTCTGACGCCCTGCGCGCGCCTCGCGAAACTGAAATCCGGCGCCAGCCTGCTCGATCCGGGTCCTCCGATCCGAGCCCGGCGCGCCGCTGAAAATGACGGAGCACCAACAATGGCAGACGCATCCGAGCGCTCAGCCGGTCCGCGCTACACCCTCGACCGCATCACCGCCGTTCCAGCCGTCGTCGGCAATGCCGATGATTTCCTCGTCATCGCGGGGCTCGCCGGCACGGCGAAGGATCTCGGCGCGCTGACCAAGGACGGTCCGAACTACTATGGCCTTGCCGGAGCCATGGGCGCTGCCGTCTCGATGGGTCTCGGCCTGGCGCTGGCACGCCCCGATAAGCAAGTGCTGGTCGCAACCGGCGACGGAGAGCTTCTGATGAACGTCGGTGCGCTGGCGACCGCCGCCGTGCTCAATCCGCCGAACCTGCGCATTCTGTGCGTCGACAACGGCCATTACGGGGAGACGGGATACCAGAAGAGCCACACCTGCCTCGGGGTCGATCTCGAGCAGATGGCGATCGGAGCCGGTATCAAGTCGACGTGCTCGATCGAAAACGAGGCGGGGCTTGCCAAAGGTGCCAGGATGCTGCGCGAGTCGAATGGCACGTGTTTCGTCCTCTTGCGCGTCAAGCCGACGGACGGGCCCAAGTTCAAGCGCAACCTCGACCCTGCGGCATCGCGCGTGAAATTCCGCATGGGAACGCTGGGCACGCCGTGACGCGCGTATCGCCAAAAAAACTCGCTGACCCGCAATCTCAGGCGAATGAACGGGGTGCGGGTCAGCGAGTGCCTGATTGGCAGTGAGCTTCCAGCGGAAGCCAGGGAGAAGTCAGCTGACCGATCCGATTGCCGCTGCTGCCAAGGACCTTGGACGACCGGCAGCAGTGACCTGGATCGATCCGCCGGCATGAAGGCTATCGGGTCGGGCGAGCGGGGCCGAATAGCTTTCCCCCGCATAGGTATTAAGTTTCCGATTCGCCGATGAGACGGCTCGGTCGCGTGTCACGGCGGCCGTGACGGAGGCTCGCCGTGGGCTACTTTTTCGGTCCGGCCTCGGCCACGTCCTCGATCTGCAACTCGATACGATTGCGCCCCCCCCAGGTGTCGCGGCGCAGGTGACCCGCGACGTGCATCGGCATGCCGTTCGAGTTCTGGAGTGCGTCGCCGACGGGTTGGCCAACGGCACGAAACGCGATCGCGTCGAGTTTCGAGCCGTCGCCCGCTTCGAGCGTACAGCGCAGGTGCGCCTCGCCCATGACCTTGGCATAACGTACGCGATGGGCCGGGAAGGCAAAGCGCGGAGAGGGGTTGCCCTGTCCGAAAGGACCGGCCTTCTCGAGCAGGTCGATGAACTCCTCCGAGACACCGGCCGAGGTCAGCGCGCCATCGATCTCGAGGGCGGTGGTGGCGCGGGCTGTCGTCGCGCTGTCGCGCAGGAGCGCATCGAGACGTCGGCGAACGGGATCGAGTTTGGCCCGATCCAGCGTCAAGCCGGCCGCCATGGCATGGCCGCCGCCCTTGACGAGCAGTCCTTCCGCGGTGAGTGCGCGCACAGCCCCGCCGATGTCGACGCCGGCTACCGAACGCAGCGACGCCGTGCCCAGGCCACCCTTTTCCCAGGCGATTACGCAGGCCGGACGCCGGAAGCGCTCGACCAGCCGCGACGCAACCAGACCGACCACGCCTTTGTGCCATTCGTCGGAGCCGACCAGGACGATCGCGGCGTCAGGGTCCTCGTCGACGAGGCGATCGGCCTCGGCGGCGGCGGCCGCGAGCATTTCCGTCTCGATGGCCTTGCGCTCGCGATTGAGCCGGTCGAGCAAAGCGGCAATGCGTGCGGCCTCGACGTCGTCCTCGATGGACAGGAGGCGCGCGCCGAGCGCGGCGTCGCCGATGCGCCCGCCCGCGTTGATGCGGGGGCCCAGTACGAAGCCCAGGTGGTAGGGGGTCGGCGGCTGGTTGAGGCTTGCCGCGTCGAGCAAGGCGCGGATGCCGGCATTGTGCCGCTGGCGCATGACCTCGAGGCCGCGCACCACGAACGCGCGGTTCAGCGTCCTCAGGGGAACCACATCGGCAATCGTCGCGAGTGCAACGAGGTCGAGCAAGCTCAGCAGATCGGGTGGCGACGCGTTCTTGGCGTAGGCGCCGCGCCGGCGAAGCTCGCGGCTGGTGGCGACGAGGGCCATGAACGTCACGCCGGCGGCGCACAAATGGCCCAACCCCGACAGATCGTCCTGGCGGTTCGGGTTGACGACGGCGTCGACCGCCGGCAGACGCTCATCGGCCTGATGGTGATCGAGCACGACGATGTCGGCGCCGAGCGTCTTGCCGTGCTCCAGCGCGGCGAAGCTCGTGATACCGCAGTCGACGGTGACGATGAGGCTGGCGCCGTCCTTCACCAAAGTCTCGATGGCCTGCGGGTTGGGGCCGTAGCCCTCGAAGATCCGGTCCGGGATATAAATTCGGCTCTCTAGGCCGTGGGACTTGAGAAAGCGGCGCATCAGGGCGGAGGAGCACGCCCCGTCCACATCGTAGTCGCCGAAAATTGCTATCTTCTCGCGCCGCTCTATGGCATCGGCGATGCGTGAGGCCGCCTTGTCCATGTCGGTGAGCGTCGACGGGTCCGGCATCAGAGATTTGATCGTCGGCTCCAGCGTCACCGCCACTTCATCCACACTGATCTCTCGCGCGGCCAGGATGCGGCCGAGCAGGTCGGGAAGCCCGTGCTGCTGCGAGATCATGGTTGCGACGTTGGCCTCGGCCCGTCCAAGCCTCTCGCGCCAGGTAAAGCCGCGTGCCGAATGCGCGACCCCGAGAAACGGGCGTGGCTCGCCATCGGGATCGGCGGAAGCTACCCGCTTGAGCGCTGCCAATGCCATGTGTGCCCCCTGTTCGAGGCAGAAAAATACTAGGATTCAGACGACAAGCGAGCGGGAGGGGGGCTGCATCGGCTCTTGTCCCCAGGAATAGTCGCCATTGGCGGTGCGTAGCACCGAGGCGCGACTTCAGGCGGCGGCCATGCGGGCCACGATGGCGGCGATGTGGGCGGAAGCACAGTCAACGGCCGGGAAGCCCGCGTTCTTCTCGTCGAAGACGAGATTGAGATCGGTGCCGGCCAAGAGGACCGCCTCCACTTTCTCATCGCGGCAAAGCCGGTCGGCAATGCGGCGCAGGCGATCGGTCTTTTCGGGTGTCGTTTGTCCCGAAGTTGCGAGATCGAGATAAGTCGCGTGGATCTCGTCGACCTCGGCATCCGTCGGCCGGACGACGTCGACTCCGTCGAGCGCACCGAACAAGGCTGTATCGATCGTGAAGCGCGTGCCGAAAAGTGAGACGCGCGCGAGGCTCCGCTGGCGCAGGGTCGTTGCCGACACGTCGAGTATGTCGACGATGGGTAGCGAGACCCGTTTCTGCAATTCGGGCAGGCAGATGTGCGGCGTGATGGCCGGGATGGCAAAAAAATCGGCTCCGGCGGCGGAAAGCTCGCGCACGAAACCGGCCAGATATTGCGCCATCTCCTCGATGCGTCCCGCGGTGACGAGTGCGAGCGCGGTCGGGGCATTGGCGTGGGCCATCGTCAAACGGGGAATGATGCCGCGTGACGCGCAGGCGGCGGCAATGGCCTCGTAGTAGATGACGCTGGCGCCGACGCCCAGGCCGCCGATCAATCCGAAATGCTGGCTCAGTCTGTCGGCCATGGCTGCCCTTCGGTCAATCGACGATGAAGAGCCTGGCTCCAGCCTCGCCGGTCCGCGACCGGTGCGGCTCTGCACCGTCCGCCACCTGGTAACTTTGGCCCGGAAGGAGTGTTACGCGACGGCCGTCGGCCAACTCGGTCTCGAGCCGACCGTCGATCACCAGCAGGATGTGGCCCTTCTCACACCAGTGGTCCGCCAAATAATTCGGCGTGTACTCGACCATGCGCACACGGATCGAGCCGAACTGCCGCGTGCGCCAGATCGCCTTTCCGGTCTCACCCGGGTGCTCCGTAGGGGCCACACCTGCCCAATCCGTCGTCCCGAAGGGAATGTCAGTCATCTGCATCGGGTGTCTTCCTCGATCCGCCCAGGTCGGGGACGCCGTCGCCGTCCTCGTCGGTGTCATCGCCGCCAGGAATGACATATCCCTCGCCCAGCCAACGGCCCAGATCGATGTCTGCGCAGCGCTTCGAGCAGAACGGCCGGTACCGTTCGCTGGCCGGCTTGCCGCATTGCGAGCATCGTCGTTGCGATGGCTCGCGCCGTTCGCTGTCACCGCCGTCACTCATGACGAAGGCATCGAACACGTGCTCATGGCGACCTCACTCGGGTTCGGCCTCGCCGGCCTTCAGCCAGTTGAAATGGATCGGAAATCCTTCCCCCTGCAGCATGCCGACGATCTCGGTCAAGGGCAGGCCGACGACGTTCGTGTAGGATCCCGAAATCTTCTGAACGAAGCATCCGCCGATACCCTGGATCGCGTAGCCTCCGGCCTTGCCGCGCCATTCGCGTGAAGCCAGATAGCTCTCCATGTCCTCTTTCGAAAGACGTCGAAAGCGGACGCGCGTCTCGACAATTTTCTGGCGGGCACGATCATCGGGGGTGACGAGACAGAGGCTCGTCAACACGCGGTGAGAGCGCCCGGAGAGGCGTAGCAGCATAGCAAGCGCCTCCTCGACGTTGCGCGGCTTGCCGAAGATCGAGCGGCCGTGCGTAACGACGGTATCGGCTGCCAGCACGTAGGCCTCGGCGAGATCCTTGTCGTTGGCGATGAGGTCGCGTGCGCCTTCGGCCTTGGCGCGCGCGAGCCGTGCTACGTAGCTTCTCGGCATCTCGGCCCGGCGCGGCGTCTCATCGAGCGAGGCCGGCCGGACGGCATCCGGCTCGATGCCGACTTGCGACAGCAGCATCAGCCGGCGCGGACTCGCGCTCGCCAGAACGAGGCGGGGACGCAACTCGGACCGTCGCCCGACCGGCTTGGTCCGCGCCCGCGTCTGCCGCAGGGTTTCGCGTTTCGGCGTTATCGAGAGGCCGAGCACGCCGAAAGCTGAAGTCTTCGTGGCGCTCATCGTGACGTCTCTGGCTTGGGCCTGCTCATGGCGCCGACCATGCCCGCGCGATCCCTGTTCGATCAAGCGTTTTGATCGGCGATCTGTGCACGAAAACCGGTTGCGTGACGGCGAAAGCCGGTCTTGAGGCCGTGACCGCCGCTGTGACTATGCCTGCCAGCGGGTGACGATGTCGCTCATCACGGGCCGGTCGCGATCGGCCTGCTTCTCGGTCTCGGTGCCGACGTAGACAAAGCCGGCTATGCGCTCGTGCGGGCCAAGTCCGAGCGCCGCATCAATGCCCTTGCTGAACGCGTACCATTCCGTGATCCAGCAGGTACCGTAGCCGAGGGCATTGGCCGCGAGGCACAGGTTGAACGCGGCGGCGCCCGCAGAGAGGAGTTGCTCGATCTCGGGCACGCCGGGCATTTCCTTGGCACGCGAGATGACGGCGACGACCAGCGGCGCGCGAAGGAACCGCTGCCGCTCCAATTCGAGACGCACAGGGGATGGCGCCTCTGCCGACTCTGCTTTCAGCGTCTGTGCGAGGATGTCGCCGAAACGCGCGCGTGCGTCGCCCTCGAACAGGATGAAGCGCCATGGAACCAGACGCTTGTGGTCCGGCACGCGAGCGGCGATCGCGAGCATCTGATCGACCTCGATCGCGGACGGGCCGGGGTCCTTGAGCAGTGCGATCTTGGCGGAGCGGCGATGGCGCAGCAGCTCCAGGGTTTGGTTCATTCGACACATCTCCGATTGAAACGGGGGATGTTGTGATCCCGCACTTATCCCCGCGATGCCCTTGGCGTATAGTTTAGCAGCCATGCCCAAGGTCTGTCTCCGCCTCACCACCTTCGCCTTCACCGTCCTCGTCTGGGGGATGGTGTCGATCATTGCCGGCTGGTCCGCGGTTGCGGCAGAACCGCCGACGCTGATCATCGTGTTCGATGGTTCCGGCTCGATGTGGGGCCGGCTCGACGGTGAGCGTGACAACAAGCTCGGCTTGGCGCGCGGTGCTGTTGCGCGGGGTCTCGCCCGCCTCGATCCTGCCACGCGTGTCGGCCTAATGTCGTTTGGGCACCGTCGGGGCGGAGACTGCCGGGACACGGAGGCCATCGTCGAGCCGGCGCCGCTCGATGTCGAGCGGATCACGTCGTCGCTCGATCGGCTCAACCCCCGAGGGCGCGGTCCTTTGACCAAGGCGCTGCGCGAAGCGATTCCTCTGCTCGGGCCGCCATCGGCATCGTCCCGCATCGTTCTGATCCACGATGGCGCCGATAACTGCCAGGAGGATCCGTGCTCGCTGCTGGGGCAGCTCAAGGCCGAGCGTCCGCGCACGCGGGTCGACGTCGTGTCCCTCGGCATGAGACCGGATGAGGCACAAACGCTGGCGTGTCTGCCCCGAGGCACGGGTGGCAAGCAGTATCTGGTCACCACCGCCAGCGAGATCGAGGCGGCGCTGGTTGAAAGCCTCTCCGGTCCTCCATCGACCAAGCCCGCGAGCGCGTCGCGGGATGCGGTGCCGAAGGGTGTTCCGGCACCCGAGCTCGCGACCCGGCCCGGTCGACCTGGGCTTCAGCTTTGGGCGACGCTCGTCAAGGGCGGCCCGCCCCTGGCAACCCCGATCACGTGGCGCGTTCGCCGGGCCGGCGAAACGGGGTCGCCGCTATGGGAGGGCCGGACGGCGTCGCCGTTGCTCGTCCTGCCGTCGGGCCGGTACGATATCGAGGCGTCGATCGGCCTTATCAAGCGAACGGCCGTCGCAGAAGCCGTCGAAGGGGCAGCGCGCGTTCTCAGCGTCCCCCTCGAGGCCGGCATGCTGACGCTGGCGCAGGCAGGGCCGGCCAAGGCGATGCTAGACGATGCCGTCGTGACGATCTCCAAGGTCGAGGCGTCGGGCCGGGACAAGCCACGGATCCTGGACGGTGGGGACGTCGATGTGGCTCTTCCGGCGGGCAATTATCTGGTGTCGGTGACGTCGGGGGCGCTTCGCATCGAGCGTCCGGTCGGCGTCGTGGTCGGAGAGCGGGTGTCGATCGCGCCGTCGCTGGCACTCGGCGCGCTCGAGCTCGATGCCGCTGCCGTGAAGGGTGGTCCCCGCCTGGACGGATTGATCTACGCCGTCTACGAGGACGATCCGGACGCGCCGCAGGGACGCCGAGAGGTCGCGCGTTCTGCGGCGGCGACGCCGGCGTTCAGGTTGCCGTCTGGCACGTACTACGTCGTTGCGCGCCGCGGTGCGATCGAAGCGCGAGACCGGGTCTCGGTGCGCACCGGCGAGACGGAAAAGCACACAATGGTGCTCGAATCCGGTCGCGTCGAGATCGTCGTGCGCCTGCCGGGCGGGCAGATCGAGAACGAAGGACCGATCAGCCATCGCCTCGAGCGGATCGACGTGCAGCCTGTCGAGCTGTCGACGGCGAACGGCATTTCGGCATCGATCGAAGCTTCGAGTGGCCGCTATCGCCTGCAGTCCCGGATGGGCCTCGGCAATGTACGGGCCGAGCGCGAGTTCCAGCTCAAGGCGGGAGAGGTCGAACGAATCGTCATCGATCACGAGGCAGGGGGGGCTCGCTTCCGGATGGCCGAGCGGGCAGGCGGCCAACCGTTGCCCGATGTGAGCTTCGAGGTGCGCGATGCCGAGGGTCGCTCCGTCTGGTCGGGCCTTGGCACCGAGCCGCGTGTGCTGCTCGCTGCTGGACGTTATACGGTGCTGGCGGAGGGACGAGGCCTGGCGCTGGAGCGATCCTTCGGAGTCGGCCCGGGCGAGGACCGGATCATTCAGTTGGCGCCGCGTTGACAGCGATGCGGTGGATCATGTGGCCCCATGTCTTGATGGCGCCGCGAAATCGGAGCATGTCTGCCCGCCCGTAGCCGGATTCCGTCGAGCCGAACGCACCGGGATGGAGCGCATGACTTCGAGCGTCTTTGCATCGCCACACAGGTTCGGGCCATCGCACCTTTTTCTTCGGCACCTCGCCCGCGTAATTTGCCTTGGGCTTCTGTCGCTGACGCTTTCCGGACACGTCGGGGCCCAGCAGGCCGTACCGACGCCGTGGCAGTCCGAGTCGGAGTCGCTGCGCCGGCTCGAGCCACCCGCCGACCCGCCGGCGGCAGCTCCGTCGCCTGCTGCGCCGTGGCCTGCCGTCTCGTCGCCCGGCGGGCCGTCGACGGGTGCTGCCGCTACGCCGAAGCCGGAGCCGGCTGGTTCAACCGTTGCCCTCTCGGCCTATCTGACCCAAGACGGCGAGCCCATCGACCAGGGGTTGATCTGGCGCGTCTACACCGAAAAGCCCGACGTCGATCCGCCACAGCCGCGCCTCGTGTCGACGTCCAAGGAAGCGTCGCCGTCGGTGGCCTTGGCGCCGGGAAGCTACGTGATCAACGTCGCCTTCGGGCGAGCCCATCTCACGCGCCGGGTTTCCGTGGCTGTCGGCAAGACGTCGGAGGAACGGTTCATACTGAATGCCGGCGGGCTGCGCGTGACGGCGGTGCTCGGAGAGGTGGAAAAAGTGCCGGATCTGGCGGTGAGCTATGACGTCTACCAGGGCGATGCCGACCGACTGGCGGGGCGAACAAAGGTCGTCGGAGGCTTGCGACCGGGCCTCATCGTGCGTCTCAATGCCGGGCTCTATCACCTCGTTTCGACCATGGGCGACGCCAACGCCGTGGTCAGCGCCGATGTTACCGTCGAGGCGGGCAAGCTGACCGACGCAGTCATTCGCCACTACGCGGCCCGGGTGACGCTGAGGCTTGTCACTCGGGCTGGCGGCGAAGCGCAGGCCGACACGCTCTGGGCCGTGCACGCGGCCGGTGGAGATCTGGTGCGCGAGAGCCAGGGCGCGCTGCCTACGCACATCCTGGCTGCCGGTGACTACGTTGCGAGTGCCCGGCACGCGGGACGTCTCTATCAGAAGCAGTTTACCGTCGTCGCCGGCCAGCCGACCCAGGTCGAGGTCGTGATGCGCTAAGGCTTGCGCGCGATGCCGAGCCGGTGCAACCCGGCATGACGCGCGGGGCTAGCGTGGCCTGGCCCAGCCCAGGCGTCTTCGGCGCTCGGGTGCCGGCTCATGGCATCGGAAACTTCGCGTCGGGATCGAGGAAGCGGTCCAGCGCATTTTTCAGGATGCGCGAGCAGTCATTGTCGAACTTGTCGTGCGGGAGCGATCCGCAGAACGTGATCGATCCGGTCGAGAGCACGGCGCCGTTGTTGGGCGCCTCGAAGAACGTCAGATCGGCATGAATCAGATCGGCAGGCTTCTTGCCGGGAATGGTGGTCAAGTGCGTCAACTGTTCCTCGGGCACCAGCACCCATGGCGCTTCGGGCTCGTGTCCTTCCGACCGTGCCAGCACGATGGCGTGGGCCGGCGTGCCAAGCCTGATGTCGGTCCGATCGAGCTCGAAGCCCGCCGCGCCATGCCCCGACAGCCCGTAGCCGCCGAAGGTCTCGCCGCGTACACCGTCGAGAAGCCAGGCGGCGCGTGAGGACCGCGCTTCGGGAAGCACACGATAGTGGTTGCCGACGAAATTGCCTTGCGCCGTGAAGCCGACGCCGGATAGCGCTTGCGGCGGCCGACCGTTGCGGCGCCACAGACCGCCGTACTCACCGTCGAACGCGTTGTAGTATTCGCCAGCCTCTGCAGCCCAGGCGCGAATTCCGCCCTCGCCGCGGCGGATCTCGATGGCGGCCTCGAGTTGCTTGTGGCGTGCGACTTTCCAGTAGAAGCCGTTTCCGCCGAGGTAGATGAAGCGTCCGCCCCCGTCGCGATAGGCCTCGAGGGCATCGAGCATGGCGGGGGTGTGATACTCGGGGTGCGATCCCGTCATCACCACCCGATAGGGTGACAGGAGGTCGAGGCCTTCCTCGTCCAGTTCCTTGTCGGTAATGACGTCGTAGGCGTAACCGCTGGCTTCGAGCCAGGCGATGAGATGCGTATCGGCTGGAAAGTGCCTGAGGCCGGAACCGCGGATCTTCTCGTCCGGATAGGTGATGTAGCCCGACCGCATGGTCAGCATGGGGCGGAGCCATGACGCATGGCAGATGCCGCTGCCGTCGGTGTGGAAATTGTAAGTCGAGTGTCCGTACTCGGGATGGTCGTAGGCGTTGGCCCGGTAGGCGCCCCATGCAGCGGCCTGCGAATTCCAGAGCTCGCGCCACCACGTCGTACGCGCCTCAGGGCGCGCGTGGTTGTGATAGACGGTGTAGGTGAAGGTCGACATGAGCAGGCAGATGTCGGCCGTCCGCTTGCCCTTCGGCGGAGCTACGAAAAACGGTATGTTGTCCTCGTGCTCGCCAGCCTTGAGGCGAACTGCGTAGACGCCCGAGCGTAAGTCCTCCGGCACCTGCCATACGAAATCGGTTTTCCAGCCGCAGTCGTAGAGATCGTCCTCGTGGAAGTGGATGGCGGCATACTCTTCAGGGGCGTGACGGAAACTCATCTCGCGACCGGTCCAGCTCGCACCCGTCATCGCGCGCGCCGGGAGGTTGACGAGGCTGCCGTCGAGCCCATGTGGTCCGATATCGGTCACGACGATCGTGTCGAACCCACGCGCGAAGTCCCATCGAGCAAGGAGGCCGTCGGCTTTGGCGCCATCGGCCAACGCGGCCTCGATCGCGTCCGCCACGAGCGCCTTGGCAAAAACCGCGGGGGCCTCGATCTTGCCATTGAAGTGGCCGCGTACGGGATGGCCGCCGAGGGCTCCGATGATCCAGGGCATCGTCGCCGGCGGCAGGCCTGCGGAGCCTGGATCAAGCTCGACCTTTGCCGACGTCCAGGCGCCACGCACCTTACCGCGCACCAGACGGGCTTGCGCGACGGTCAGCGTGTGCGTTGCCGGATCGTAGCTCGCCGCGATCCGATACCAGTGCCGCGCCTCGAGAGGCAGACGCGTCTTGACCCGGGTCGAGCCCAAGATCGCCTCGGCGCTCCCGTCCTCACCGAGCGCGAGCGCAAAGCCGACGCGGGTCGACGGCTCGTCGGCCGATAGAACGCCCTGCCGGCGTCCGCTCCCGGGCATCGTCGGCCAGACGGTGGCAACGAATGTCACGCCAGCGCCGGAGGCGAGGTCGCGGCCCCGCTTGACCAGCGCAAAAGAGCCTTGGTGGACCGGTTGGTTGCGGCCCGGATAGGTGCCTGCAAGCGCGGCCTCCAATGGCTCTTCGAGGATCCCGGGGCCGTTCGGATTGGCGTCGCCGCAAATGATCCGCACCAGGCGCGCCTCGTAGCTGCCCTCCAGCTGGCTGGAAACCTTGAATTCGATTTTCTCGCCGGGGCGGACAGAGAGACGGTCGGCGTAGCCGGCGATGGGCAGCATGATGGGTTCCCCTCGATCTATAGCAGTTCGGTGAAGTCGGGCTTAGAAGCAGCTTTCCGTCAAGAGGGAAGGGAATGGACGCAGGTGCGGCGCTTTCCAATGTGGATTTGAGTGCCCGGAATGGAAGAGCACCGGCAGGGTGCCGGTGGGGTAGGCGGTCTCCACGCCACCAGTCGCCGCCGCCTGTGGTCCAGAGGGATGGAGTGGGCGCAGTTCCAGCCCTGGCGATCCGGCCTGATGGGCAGATGCACCGATGAGCACCGACGACCTTATGCCGACTTCACGATGATCTCGAAGTGCCGGAGCCAAGGCATGAAGGCTTTCAGGCCCTGGCCCATGCCCCAAAGCAGAACGGTCAGCAGGATGAGGGCCGGTATGGCGGCTACGACCGCCTTGATGCAGAAGAACATCAAGTGCAGGAAGGGGACCCTGAGGCGCGTGACGGTCACGCCGCCGTGGCTCGCCGACAGGGATTCGTGGCCATATGATTGGGGCGGATAGGGCTGGGCAACGCCGGCATCGAAGCTGTCGTCGTTGCTCGTCATCATCTCCCGCTCGCGCATCTCGCGCTGGCGGGCGTCGCGTTCTCGCCGCAGCGTCCGCGGCAGATCGTCGTCATCGGCAAAGCGAGGCTCGGCCATCGGTACTCTCCCGGCGCGGAACGAGGCCGCGGTGCGACAGGCGCGCCGGCCGTCGCGCATTCGCGCATCGGGCGCCTGGATCGGGCGCCTATAAGTGTCGAATGTTCCTGAACGTGAGCCATACGATGGCCGAGCATTATGACAACAATCGGGACCGGGCTGCACAAATCCCGCCGTGCGGTTTGCCTGAATGTTCCACAATGGCATTCGAAGCGCTTGAATTGCCGCGCCCGAGACGTTCAATACGAGTGGGCGACCGGCACGCCGTTACTTTGGCGCGAACGACTGCGCGCGAGGAGAGCAACCGCAATGGACTTGAAGGGCCTCGTTCGGACCATACCGGACTATCCGAAGCCCGGGATCATGTTTCGGGATGTGACGACGCTGATGGCCGATGCGCAAGGCTTCAAGGCTGCCATTGCGCGCCTCGCCGAGCCGTATCGAACCCAGCCCGTCGATCTCGTCGCCGGCATCGAAGCGCGGGGCTTCATTCTTGCGGGCGCCATCGCCGACCGCCTCGGGTCGGGCTTCGTGCCCATCCGAAAGAAGGGCAAGCTCCCGTGGCAGACGATCGGGCAGGATTACGCCCTCGAATACGGTACGGACACCGTGGAGGTGCACAAGGATGCCCTCGACAAGGGCAAGCGAGTCCTTTTGGTCGATGATCTGATCGCGACGGGCGGCACCGCCGCTGCTGCGGTCAAGCTGCTGCGCCGTCTCGGTGCCGAGATCATCGGTGCGGCATTCATCATCGACCTGCCGGAGATCGGAGGCGCCGAACTTCTGCGCAAGGACGGCATCGCCGTGCATGCGGTGATGGCTTTCGAGGGGCATTGACCTCGACGAAGCGATCTGGACACATCGACACATCTGCCTGCCAGAGGTGCACATGAAAATCGGTGGACGTCATTACCGCACCATCTGGCTGGGCGCCGACGGCTGGTCCGTCGAGGTGATCGACCAGACGAAGCTCCCGCATCGTGTCGAAGTCATCGCGTTGCGGGATGTCGAGCAGGCGGCTCGTGCGATCAAGAGCATGCAGGTGCGGGGAGCCCCGCTGATCGGCGCAACCGCAGCCTATGGGCTGGCGCTGGCGATGCGAGGCGACCCCTCGGACGCGAGCCTGGAGGGCAATGCGGCATTTCTCGCCGCGCAACGCCCGACGGCCGTCAACCTGCGCTGGGCGCTCGAGGACATGCGCCGCGTCCTCGCACCTGTGCCCCCAGCCAAACGTGCCGCCGCCGCCTATGCTCGCGCGGCGCTGATGTGCGACGAGGACGTCGAGACCTGCCGACGGATCGGCGAGAACGGTCTGGCGCTCATCAGGGAGATCGCGGAGGGCAAAGAGCGAGGCGAGTGCGTCAATATCCTCACGCATTGCAACGCGGGCTGGATCGCCTGCGTCGACTGGGGCACCGCCACCGCGCCCATCTACATGGCGCACGATCAGGGCATCGCGGTGCACGTGTGGGTGGACGAGACACGGCCCCGCAATCAGGGCGCATCGCTGACGGCGTTCGAGCTTGGGGCGCATGGCGTGCCGCATACGATCATCGTGGATAATGCGGGCGGCTATTACATGCAGCAGGACAAGGTCGACCTCGTTATCGTCGGCTGCGATCGGGTCACTCGCTACGGCGATGCGGCGAACAAGATCGGCACTTATCTGAAGGCGCTCGCAGCCCGGGACAATGGCGTTCCGTTCTATGTCGCACTGCCGCACACGACAATCGACTGGCGTCTCGACGATGGTCGCTGGATCGAGATCGAGGAACGATCGGCGGCGGAGGTGCTCCATGTAACGGGGCTTCTGCCCGACGGGTCCGTCGCAACGGTCGAGATCGGCGCGCCCGGCTCGCCCGCCGCCAATCCCGCATTCGATGTCACGCCGGCCCGACTGGTCACTGGCTTCATCACCGAGCGCGGTATCTGTCCTGCCAGTGAAGACGGGTTGCTCGGGCTTTATCCAGAGCAGCGGCCCGCCGGATAGCGGTGTCGTCCTCGGCACTGGAAGCGGCGCTGCGGTGAACGGCGGCGACCAAATTGCGAGGTGACCTCCATGATGCCGCCCAACTCGGTGCTTGTTGTCGTGGACGTGCAGAACGACTTCTGTTCGGGCGGTGCGCTTGCCGTGCCGCGGGGAGACGAGGTCGTTCCCGTCATCAACGCACTGGCACGGCGCTTCGACAATGTCGTGCTGACGCAGGACTGGCATCCTGCCGGCCATGTTTCGTTTGCATCCTCGCATCGTGGAAAAGTGGCGTTCGATGTCGTCGAGCTCGCCTACGGCCGGCAGGTGTTGTGGCCCGATCACTGTGTGCAGGGTTCGCCGGGCGCAGACTTCCACGCGGGCCTCGACGTGCCTCATGCGCAATCGGTTGTGCGCAAGGGCTATCGGGCGGGCGTCGACAGCTACTCGGGGTTCCTCGAGGCGGATCGGGCGACGCCGACCGGGCTTGCCGGCTACCTGAGCGAGCGCGGCCTGACGCGCACCTATATCGTGGGGCTTGCAACCGACTTCTGTGTGGCCTGGACCGCGCTCGATGCGCGTCGTTTCGCGTTCGAGGCGACGGTGGTGGAGGACGCTTGCCGCGGCATCGATGCGCCAACGGTTTCGGGCGGCACGCTCGCCAAGGCATGGGCGGACATGACATCGGCGGGAGTTGGCCGTCTGACGTCGGATCGAGTGTGAAGCGGTATGCTCGCGAGCGAGGTGGAATGGTATATCAGCGATGGTCCGGTCGATTATGAGACCGCCGTTGCCGTGATGGATCGTCGGGCGGCAGCGGTCGCGGCGGGTGGGGCGGC
>JBFWXN010000044.1:0-41689 GCA_050187415.1 Hyphomicrobiaceae bacterium
GAAGAAGACAAGATGACGGTGGCCAGGGCGCGCAAGATCGAGCGCTTCCTGTCGCAGCCGTTCCACGTCGCCGAGGTGTTCACCGGATCGCCCGGCAAGCTCGTCTCCATCGAGGATACGATCAAGGGCTTCAAGGGTTTGTGCGACGGCGATTACGATCATTTGCCGGAGCAGGCGTTCTACATGGTCGGCACCATCGAGGAAGCGATGGAGAAGGCCGAGAAGCTGGCCGAGGCGGCCTGATCCGATGGCGAACCCATCGGCGAAATCGGGCGATGCGTGCTGTTCAGCCCTGAGTGCGGTGCTCGGTGCCGATGACTACGAGCCCTGCTTCACCGTGGACGACGACGGCGTGCTCTGCCTGACCGTCGGCATCACCGACATCGAGGAGGACGAGCCCACCCTCGTCCTGGAGCCGATCATTTTCTGCCCTTTCTGCGGCACGCGTCTGCAGTCGGCGGATGGCGGTGAGACAGCAATTCCCGGCGCCGCGTGAGCGTGTCGCCGGTGGCGACAAGCGCCACCAAGCCCTGGCGCGCCGTTGGCTGCAATCGACACTGAGACTACGAACCAAGGCCGAGGACTGGTATGGCAGGCACATTCAAATTCGAGCTGGTCTCGCCCGAGCGCGTGCTCGTGTCCGAGGAGGCAAGCGAGGTGATCGTGCCGGGGATGGACGGACAGTTCACCGTGCTTGCCGGGCACGCGCCGCTGATTTCCTCACTTCGGCCGGGCACGATGGTCATCAAGCTCGCCTCGGGTGAGCGCCGGGTGTTCGTGCGAGGTGGTATCGCCGAGGTCGAGCCGGACAGCCTCACCATCCTGGCACAGCACCTCATCGATCTCGAGGAGCCCGGCCGCGGGGCTCATATCGAGGCCGAGGTGAAAGCGGCGGAAGCGACGCTGGCCGACTCCAAAGACGACGTGGAGCGCATGGCCGCACAAGACACCATTGCGCAGCTCCGAGCGCTGTAGGTCCAGGTCTGCGCAGTCGCGCGCGCCAGTTTCGGTCGCGCGATCAGCCTTCCAACACGAAGAACCGATCGTTGCTCCAGACCCCGAGCCTGCCGTGCGCGTCGGGTACGGCAAGTTCGACAAGGTCGTAGTAGACTGCGCGCGTGACGAGCGCCTCCAGTCGTCCACGGATCAGGAGGTAGGGTTTCAGACCTCCGCTTCCCGGCTCGGTTTCGAAGCGCAATGGATTTTCCGGCCCGCAGCGGACCACGTCGTCGACATTGGTCCGGAAGACCAGCGCCTGCCCGCGTCCGGAGCCGGACACCTCCATTTCGACAGCCAGGAAGGGTGCATCCTCGACGGCGACGTCGACTTTCTCGACCGGCGTTACCAGATAGAATCGGCCGTCGGCATCGCGGCGCAGGACGCGCGAGAAGAGGCGCACCAACGGCTTTCGTCCGATCGGGCTGTTCTGATACGTCCACATGCCGTCGCGCCGGATGGCCATGCCGATGTCGCCGCAGTAGGGCGGATTCCAGCGCTCGACCGGGGGCGGGCGGTCGCCGGCCTGCTCCTTCAGGAGGGCCTCGAGGCCGCTCAGTCCGGATGCCGATCGTCCGCCGCCTTGCGTCTCGCTCATGCCCGCTTTTCTCCCTCCTGTGGCGCATTACCAGGCGGCCTCCGAGCCACCACATTACTCAGGATTAATATACTCGCCCGCAGCGGTCCTGCTATCCTTGCAACGCTTTCACATTCTGAACACTTTGGGCCGTTCCCTGTTCCTGATGGGCCCCGAGCAAGCGTATAGATGAGCGCATGAGCACAGTGATCGAAACAGACCACGACATCGTTGCCCGCGTCGAAGCGGCCGGCGAGCGGATCCAGCGCGTGCAGAAGGCCGTCGGCACGGTCATCTTCGGCCAGGAGCGGGTCGTCGAGCAGACGCTGGTGACGATTCTCTGCGGGGGCCACGGCCTGCTTATCGGCGTTCCCGGCCTTGCCAAGACGCTGCTGGTCGAGACACTGGGCAAGACGCTCGGCCTCGATGCGAAGCGCATTCAGTTCACGCCGGACCTGATGCCGTCGGACATCATCGGGTCGGAGGTGCTGGAGGACCAGGGTGGCGTACCTGGGGCACGACGCAGCTTCCGCTTCATCAAGGGGCCGATCTTCGCCCAGCTGCTCATGGCCGACGAGATCAACCGGGCCTCGCCGAAGACCCAGTCGGCGCTGCTGCAGGCGATGCAAGAACAGCATGTGACGGTGGCCGGTCAGCGCTACGATATTCCGGGGCCGTTCCACGTGCTGGCGACGCAGAACCCGCTCGAGCAGGAAGGCACCTATCCGCTGCCCGAAGCGCAGCTCGATCGGTTTCTGCTTCAAATCGACGTGGGGTATCCCGGTGAGGTGGCGGAGCGGCGCATGCTGTATGCGACGACCGGTGTGGAGGATCGTCGGCTCGAGACGGCCCTGACGGCTCCGGAGCTGATGACCATCCAACGGCTGGTGCGTCAGATCCCCGTGCCGGACAAGGTCGTCGATGCGATCTTGACGCTCGTTCGCTCGGCACGTCCCGGCACCGGCGCATCCGCCGACGTCGATCGGCTGGTGGCGTGGGGGCCCGGTCCGCGCGCCAGTCAGGCGCTGATGCTGGCGGTTCGCGCGAAGGCCCTGATCGACGGGCGGCTCGCACCGTCGGTGGATGACGTCGTCTCGCTGGCCGAGCCGGTGCTGAAGCATCGGATGGCGCTGTCGTTTGCGGCACGCGCCGAAGGCGAGAGCATTGCTGGCGTGATCGCGCGCCTCGCGACGAAAGTGGCGTAAGGCAAAACAGGACCATCGGGTGGCCAAAAGCGATCGCGACAGAGCCGGTGTGGGCCAGACTGAGTGGGCCTACAAAGGAATGAGTGGCCTCGAAGGCGAGGCGCACGCGTTGGCTGACCGCCTGCCCGAGCTGGTTCTCGATGCGATGCGCATTTCGAGCACCGTCGCGCACGGCATCCATGGCCGGCGACGGGCGGGACCCGGCGAGACGTTCTGGCAGTTTCGCCAGCTCAATGCGCTCGATGCGGCGACGTCGATCGACTGGCGGAGGTCGGCAAGCTCCGATCACCTCTACATTCGCGAACGGGAGTGGGAGGCCGCTCACACCGTCTGGCTCTGGCCCGATCTCTCGGCATCGATGAACTTCAGGAGCCACCTGTCGGCGGTCACGAAGCGTGATCGTGCGATCGTGCTGGCGCTGGCGGCGGCAGAGTTGCTGGTCATGGGTGGCGAGCGTGTCGGGCTACTCGGATTGACCCGTCCGTCGGCCGCGCGCAGGGCCGCCAACCGCCTTGCGGAGGCCCTGGTCCTGCACGGCAAGACGGGCGAGCTGGCGCAGAGCCTGCCACCAGAGGTTCGGCTCGCGCGGTTCTCGGGTGCGATTCTGATCAGCGATTTCCTCGATCCCGTCGAAACGATTGCAGCGCGGTTGCGAGCCATCGCGGGCGCGGATGTCTCGGGCCATCTGGTGCAGGTGCTCGATCCTGCAGAAGAGACGCTGCCCTATGATGGCCGGGCGGAATTCGTTGGTCTCGAGGACGGCGCCCACTGGATTGCGGATCGCGTGGAAAGCCTGCGCGAGCGTTATCAGGCCAAGCTTGCAGCCCATCGCGAGGCACTGGCGGATGTCGCCCGGCGGCTCGGCTGGACCTTTCTCGTGCACCACACCGATCGGCCCGCCGCAGAGCCGCTGCTGGCACTCGCCATGCGTCTCCGGGGGGAGGTCGGAGGTCAGAAGGTTGCGGTCTCCGGCGGCCTTGCGCAAGCGGACCAGGTGGCCGTCCAGAACGTCAGCCCACGGGACGGTGTCGCATGAGCTTCGGAGCGCTTGCCTTCCTCAATCCGGCATTGCTCGGCGCGCTGGCGCTGCTGCCGGTGATCTACTGGCTGCTTCGGACGGTTCCGCCGCGCCCGCGTCGCATCGAGTTTCCGGCTACCCGCATCCTGGTTGGCATCGAAAACAAGGACAAGACGCCCTCGAAGACCCCGTGGTGGCTGACGCTCATTCGAATGCTTGCTGCTGCGCTGCTCATCCTGGCGCTCGCCGAGCCGGTGCTCAATCCGAATCGTGACGCGGCCCTGAAGGGTTCGGGGCCTGTCGTGCTGGTGGTCGACAATGGCTGGTCGGCTGCGAGCCGCTTCAACGATCGCGTTGGGCTGGTCGAACGCCTGATCGGCGAGGCGGAAGCGCAGAGCCGGCCGGTGATGATCGCCCAGACCGCGCCACCTGCGCGCACCCAAACTCTTCGCATCGAGGCGCCGGCCGATGCCCGCTCGACGGCGGCGGCGCTGGCGGCGCAACCGTTCGCTCCCCGGCGCCGGGAGGCCGCCCAACAGATCGCAAGCGCTCTTTCGGGGCAAGCCAGTGCGACTATTGTCTGGCTGTCGGATGGTATCGATCATGACCGCGAGGCGCGTGCTTTCGCAGATACGCTGGCAGACCTGTCGGGGGCCGGCGGAGCGTTCGTGATGGTCGAGCAGCCGTCGGGCCAGGAGGCCACCGGTGCGACGGCCGGCCTCGGCCGCGATGGCCGCCTGGAGGTCACGGTGCTGCGGTCGGGTGGTCCGGCCCGCAACGGCATGGCGCTCGCCTACTCCGCTCGCGGTCAGAGGCTCGGCGAGGTGCCCTATGCGCTGGCGACGGGCGCGAAAAGTGCCAGCGCGACGTTTTCGCTGCCGCTCGAGTTGCGCAACCAGGTGACACGCGTGGAGCTTGCCGGTGAGCGGTCGGCGGGGGCCGTACATCTCCTGGACGCGAGGTCGCGGTGGAACCGTATCGCATTGATCTCGGGTGAGAATCGAGAGCAGGCGCAACCGCTGCTCGCGCAGCTCTATTATCTCGATCGCGCACTCGGGCCGTTCTCGGAACTGGTCAAGCCCGGCAAGGCCAATCTCGAGGAAGCCACGCGCGATGCTTTCCGCCAGAACGTGTCGGTGATGATGCTGGCGGACATCGGCACCCTTGCGGGCGAGGTCGAGCATGAAGTCGATCAGTGGGTGAAGAACGGCGGCGTGCTCGTGCGGTTTGCCGGACCGCGCCTCGAGAAAGGTGGCGATGCGCTGCTGCCAGTGGCGCTGCGTCTCGGTGGCCGGGCGCTCGGTGGTGCGCTCTCGTGGTCGACGCCGCAGCCACTCGCGCCGTTCGACGAGAAGAGCCTGTTCGCCGGCCTGCCGACCATGAACGAGATCACTGTCAATCGTCAGGTGCTCGCGGATCCCTCGGCGCTTTCGCCCGAGGTCGACATCTGGGCGCGGCTCAAGGACGGCACCCCTTTGGTGACAGCCAAACGGCATGGCGAGGGCCGCATGGTGTTGTTTCACATCACAGCCAACTCGGACTGGTCCAACCTGCCGTTGTCGGGGCTCTTCGTCGAAATGCTGAGGCGCATCGCGACACTCGGCCAACGCGGTGGCGTTGCAGTCGGCGGCGTCACGCTAGCTGCCGGTGCCAAACAGGATAATCCGGCGCCTCGCGCCAATGCCGATGCATCCGCCGAGGTGCTCACGCCGCGTCAGGTTCTGGACGGGTACGGTGTGCTGCGCTCGCCGCCAGCGACCGCGCAACCGATCGAGGCAAGCCAGATGGCAACCATGGTGCCGGGCGTCGAGCATCCTCCCGGCTTCTATGGTCCCGAGGCGAGCCCGCGGGCGCTGAACGTTCTCAATGCCAAGTCGGAGCTGCTGCCACTTCCGTCGCTGCCCTCGAAGGTCGAACGGCGTGCCTACGAAGGGCAGACGGCCGAGCCGATGAAACCCTTCCTGCTCGCGCTCGCGCTGGGCCTGCTGTTCCTCGACATCGTCGCGGTGCTGCTATTGCAGGCTGGTCCGTTCTGGCGTCGGCAGCGTCCGGCGGCGGCCGCTCTCGCCGGTGCCGCGCTGCTCGGGCTTGCGACGCTCGCACCGTCGCCAGCGGAAGCGCAAAGGTTCGGCGATCCTCCTACGGCCGATGAGGCCGCGCGGCGTCCTCTTCCGTCGGGGCTTCCGCGAGACATCCAGGTCGCGATCCAGTCGACCGGCCGGGTGACGTTCGGCTACGTGCTGACCGGGGACGCACAGGCCGACGAGACGAGCCGTCAGGGACTGGCCGGTCTCGGCAAAGTGCTGCAGGCGCGCACGGCGGTCGAGCCGGGCGAGGCGTTCGGCGTCAATATCGTCACGGACGAGATCGCATTTTTCCCGGTTCTCTACTGGCCGGTGGTCGCGACCGCCAAGCCGCTCGACGATCCGACGCTCGCCAAGATCGACGCCTACATGAAGCAAGGCGGCATGATCATCTTCGATACGCGCGACTACGGTCAGGGCGTTCCGACCGGGCAACGTCTCGGCCGCGGAGACGGCACGCCGTTGCAGCGATTGCTGGGCCGTCTCGATATTCCACGATTGGAGCCGGTGCCCGAGGGGCACGTGCTGACCAAGGCGTTCTATCTGATCCGCACGTTTCCGGGGCGCTGGGACGGCGGCCAGCTCTGGGTCGAGGCGGAGAGCGCCGAGGACAAGGCCAATCCGGGTCGTCGCGCGCGGCACTCGGATGGCGTGAGCTCGATCCTGGTCACGTCGAACGACTTCGCTGCGGCGTGGGCGCTCGATGACAGCAATCGGCCGGTCTATCCAACCGTCCCGGGCGGGGAGGCGCAGCGCGAACAGGCGTTCCGCACCGGAGTCAACATCGTGATGTACGCGCTGACGGGCAACTACAAGGCCGATCAGGTGCACGTTCCGGCGCTGCTCGAGCGGCTGGGTCAGTAATCGGCGAGCGGAGTATGCCGCATCATGAACTGGTCGATCGACATTCAGCCCATCATCCCGGGCGCAGTGTTCTGGGCTGCGATCGCAGTCGCGGCCTTGCTCGTCGCGCTACTGGTATTTCGGCGCACGCGCGGTGCGAGCTTGCGGGCGCTATCGCTTGCGGCGCTCATTGCGGCGCTTGCCAACCCGACCTTGCGGCAGGAAGAGCGCGAAAGCCTTTCCAATATCGCCATTGTCGTGACGGACGAGTCGACCAGCCAGACGATCGCCGACCGACCGGCGCAGACGGCCGCGATCCGCGCGGATCTCGAGGCCAAGCTCGCGAAAATACCAAACCTCGAGGTGAAGTGGGTCTCGTCCTCCCGGCCGAATGGAGAGGGTGCATCGGGCACCAATCTTTTTGCCGATCTGAACCGGGCGCTCGCCAATGTGCCGCCTGACCGGTTGGCGGGCGTCATCGCCATCACCGACGGCCAGGTGCACGATGTGCCGACGGCGGCCGGCGCCCTCGGCTTCGATGCGCCGGTACATGCCTTGCTGACGGGACGTCCGGACGAGTTCGACCGACGCATCGAGGTCTTGAAGGCGCCGAAATTCGGCATCGTCGGCCAGTCGCGCGAGATCGAGATCGCCGTGCGGGAAACCGGCAAGCGCGGTCGTGCCGGCAGCGACGAGGTCAACCTCAAGGTTCGCCGTGAAGATGCCAGCGACGAGACATTGCGCGCCCGCATCGACGAGCGCCTCAAGATCCCGATGCGCTTTCCGCATGCCGGGACGAACATCGTCGAGATCGAGCTGACGCCCGTCGATGGCGAGTTGACGGCGGCGAACAATCGCATCGTCATTGCGGCCGAAGGTGTTCGCGAGAACCTGCGCGTGCTGCTCGTCTCGGGCGAACCGCACGCGGGCGAACGCACGTGGCGCAACCTGCTCAAGTCGGATGCGGCCGTCGATCTCGTGCACTTCACCATTCTCAGGCCGCCCGAGAAGCAGGACGGGACGCCGATCCACCAGCTCTCGCTGATCGCCTTCCCGACACGCGAGCTGTTCTCGGAGAAGATCAAGGATTTCGACCTGATCATCTTCGACCGCTACCAGCACAGAGGCATTCTGCCGTTGCTCTACTACGACAACATTGCCCGCTACGTGGAACGCCATGGCGGGGCGCTGCTGGTGGCCGCCGGTGACGATCTGGCGGGGCGCATGAGCTTGTTTCGCACGCCGCTGCAGTCGGTGCTGCCAGTCGTGCCCTCCGGTCGGGTCATCGAGGCGCCGTTCAAAGCCAAGGTCGATGGTGACGGTCTCAAGCATCCCGTGACCAAGGGGCTGCCGGGCGCGGGCCCTCCGGGCAGCGAGGCAAGTTGGGGACGGTGGTTCCGGCAGGTCGAGGTCGAGCGTCGGCGCGGCCGCACGCTGATGACCGGGGCGGAGCAGAAACCGCTGCTCGTGCTCGATCGCATGGGTAAGGGTCGCGTTGCGCTGATGACGTCCGACCACGCCTGGCTCTGGGCGCGTGGCTACGATGGCGGCGGTCCGCACACCGTGCTTCTGAGGCGCATCGCACACTGGCTGATGAAGGAGCCGGATCTCGAGGAGGAGCGGTTGCTGGCATCGGCGCGCGGGCTCAGGCTGTCCGTCGAGCGGCGCTCGATGGAGGCCAATGTGCCGGCGGTCACCGTGTCTGCGCCGGGCGGCGAGACATCCTCCGTGACACTCGACAAGACGGCCGACGGCGTGTGGCGCACGACGATCGATGTCAAGACGCCGGGCCTTTACAAAGTCGAGACGCCTGCGCCCGACAAGGAGGGTACGCTGACTGCGGTCGCGCACGCGGGCATCGAGGACGCGCGCGAGATGAGCGAAGTGACGGCCACCGAGCAGAAGATGCAGGCTCTCGTCGATGCGACAGGCGGCGGCGTCTACTGGACGCGTGGCGGCGGGCTCTTGAGCAGCGTTTCATCGACGGCCGTCGATGTGCCACGTATCTCGATGCTCACCAACGCGCGTGTGCTCTCGGGATCGGGGTGGCTCGGCCTCAAGGATCGGGAGGCGCATGTGACGCGCGGGGTGTCGCTGACGCCGATGTTCTCGGGCCTGATGGCGCTGGCGGCGCTGTTGGCCTTCGTCTCGCTCGCATGGTGGCGGGAAGGGCGCTGAGGCAGGCGGCGGCGGATGTTCAGAGGCGGTACGTCCGCTTCAGGATGCTCTCGAAAATCCGTGGCGGCAGAAGTGCCTTCAAGATGACGCCGGCTCGCTCGTTGGGGGTTCCGGCAACGATGCGGGCAGGCAGCTTCCGCCGTGCCAAGACGCGCGCGACGGTATCGGCGATCACATCGGGGCTGCGGGCGCTGCGAACGGCCCTGTCGTACGCCCCGATGGTCGACGTGAATCGTGTGTGATAGGGCGAATTCGGGCCCGTCGCCTTGCCCTCGACCTGGTTCGTCGAGATATCGGTCTGGATGTCGCCAGGATGAAGGATCGCGGCCTCGATGCCGAAGGGCGCGATCTCGATGCGGAGCGCCTGGATCATGCCGTCGAGCGCGAATTTGGAGGCCGAGTAGTGGCCGATGAACGGCAGGCCGATGAGGCCGCCGATCGATCCGATGGCGATGATGCGGCCGCGCCCGGCCTTGCGCATGGCGGGCAGCGCCGCTCTGACGACGCGCACCGCGCCCAGATAGTTGGTGGCGAGCTGATGTGCCGCTTCGTCGAGGCTCACGTCCTCGATCGATCCGGCGACGGAGATGCCGGCGCAGTGGATCAGCGCATCGAGGCGGTGCTCAGCATCGATGACCGACTGCGTTGCGGCTGTGACGGACGCGTCGGAGGTGACATCGAGGAAAAGAGGGGTCCACGGCGAGGATGAGCCAATATTGGCCGAGAAGCCGCGACGGCTGCCGCCATAGACGCGCCAGCCGTCTCGCGCGAGGCGATCGGCGACCGCCTTGCCGATGCCTGACGAGCTGCCGGTGACCAGTGCGACGCCGGCGTGCTTCGGAGCGGGCATTGCCTACCTGCGCTCGTCTTGTCGGCGGCGGGCGTCACGCGACCTGATTGCGCGAGACGCCGAAGGCCGCCGCGCATCTCAGAGCTTGGCCAGCTCCTGGGCCGTGATATCGATCGCCTGCCGGACCTGATCCTCGGAATGCGCCGAGGTGAGGAAGAAGCGCAGGCGACCGGCCTTCATGGGCACGCCGGGGTAAATGATCAGCGAGGGATTGACACCGTTCGCAAACACTCCGTGCCACAGCTTGACCGCTTTCAGCATGTCCCCGGCGATGACGGGCATCATGCCGTAGCCGCGACAGATGCCCGTGTTCAGGCCGCGCTCCTTGGCGAGCTTCAGGAAAAGCTGGCCGCGCGACTGCAGGCGGGCGACGCGATCCGGGTCCGACTTGATGATGCGCAGGCCGGCGAGGGCCGCCGCGGTCTGAGACGGAAGCAGGCTGACCGAGTAGACGAAGCCCGGCGCAGTGTGCTTGAGGACCTCGATGAGCTGGCGATTGCCCGCGATGTAGCCGCCGCAGGATGCGAGCGTCTTCGAAAGGGTGCCCATCCAGATGTCGATCTTGTCGGCAGGGATGCCGGCATGCTCGGCGATGCCGCGACCGGTCTTGCCGAGGACGCCGAGGCCGTGCGCGTCGTCGACCATCAGCCAGGAGCCAAATCGCTCTTTCAACTCGACGGCGCGCGGCAGATCCGTGACGTCGCCCTCGGTCGAGTAGAGGCCTTCGATAATGACGAGACAGTTGCGGTGTTTGCTGCGCTCGCGCTTGAGAATGGCCTCGAGCTGATCGAAGTTGTTGTGAGGAAAGCTGATCGTCGTGGCCCGCGACAATCGCATACCAATCACGGCGCTGTTGTGGACGAACTCGTCGTGAATGATGAGATCATCCTCGGTCATCACCGAGCCGATCGTCGAGACGTTGGCGGCATGACCGCTGACGAACAGCAATGCGGCCTCGACGCCGAGGAATTCGGCGACCTCGCGCTCGAGCTCGTGATGCAGCGGCGTTTCGCCGGCCACCATGCGGCTCGCGGACGTGCAGGGGCCGAAGGTGTCGATCGCGTCCTTCATGGCCTGCGCGACGGCCGGCTCCTGATTGAGACCGAGATAATCGCACCAGGCGAAGTTCAATTTCTCTTCGCCGTTGATGGTCGTGTAATTGCCGTGGGCTTCCCCGACCGTGCGGAAAAACGGCGACTTAACGCCCAGCATTTTGCCGACGGATTCGAAATTTCTCAGGGATTTGTACGCTGGCAGGTCGGAAAACTCGCTGCCCGGATAGCTGGAGACCTCACCGTCGGCGCGAGCGCCGCTCCACTTGCCGACAGTCGCTGCCAGCCTCTTGTTCCAGGACGTTGTTGCCATTCTTTCCTCTTGCCGACGCGATACCGGGGCACACGGGTCGAAATCCCGACGCGCAGTTACCGCCGATTATTCGGTTTCTTTCAAGATGTGTGCCATTGACTAGGCCGTTTCGGCCTCGCGGCACGTTAAACGGGCTTCCCTCAACGGGCCACTAACACCCGCGGGACTTCACGCAAGCAATTTGGGATTTGCGAGAAGGTTAACGGAGGTTCTGGCTTGTCGTGGTTTCGAATAATCCCTTGCAGCAGCCGAGAAACTGTTACTCCGGCTGGGTATGGCACACAAACGCGAACGTAGCGGTGGGCTCCAAGTGACATGCCGGCGAACGACGTTCGTGCGTCGTCGGTTCTTCAGCCCAATTGTGCATGTGGGATGAGCCAAGCGAACCGCCAGGGGACCGCGACATTGTGTTCCCTCTATGACCAAGGCCGACAACTCGTTCTGCCCGGGCCAACGATTGTGCCGAGCGGAGAAGACTGACGTTGAAGATCTGCTGGCGCCCCGTAGGGGAATCGAACCCCTGTTTTCAACGTGAGAGGCTGACGTCCTGGGCCACTAGACGAACGGGGCAGCGCCGGGTTCCTATAGGGAGTTGATCCCCTGGAGGCAAGCATTCTCTTGTCTGGATCGGCCTGGTGTCTGGCTGGCCACCTCGTGGGAAGGATCGGCGGTGGGTCGCGGGCGGTCGCGCCACGTTGCCTGCCTGCAAACGCCCCGCGACCGCCGGCCGAATCTCAAGGACTCGTCGCCTCGACGATCGGGAATGTCAGGCTGCGCTCCGGTGATACGAGATCGACGATGCGAATGCCGGCCCCGGCGGGGCTCTCATAGTGGATCGCAAGACGGTTTCCCGAAAGCGCCAGATGTCGCACCACGGCACCTTTCGGCAAGGCGAGCGCAACCGGCGAACCGAGCGGAGCGCTCGCGGCCACGCTGCCCTCCGAGGCGTCCGGCGCGGGCTTCGGAGCGGCGTTCAGCAAATACACGATACGGCCGATGACCGTGGCGAAGCCCAGGAGCAGGACGATCCCCATGACGATGACCGCGATCCGCAACAGCCGTAGCTGAGACGCAGAATACATCGGGGGGATATCGGTTGCGCTCCCCGGCGGGTTGGCTGCTGGACGTTGCATCAATCAGATCGAGACCCCATACCCCTTCACCTGAGCCACCCGGCGCGTCTGCCCCCGTTCATCCTGCCGGGCTGATCGGGCGATCGAACGGCCCCATGCAAGGTACCCTGCACCGATGACAACGTCTCCGGGTCGGCTTCCGCACATACATCCGATCGACCTGATGGTCGCCGACGAGGTTGCCGGTTCGCGGCTCGATCGCCTGCTGGCAGAACTCGTGCCCGAACTCTCGCGGTCCCGGCTCCAGGCGCTGATCAAGTCGGGTGCGGTCACGTGCGCCGGCGAAACGATAGGGGACGCCGGGCGCAGGGTCAAACCCGGCGAACGCTATCGGGTGGTCATCCCGGAGCCGGAGCCGGCGTCGCCGGAGGCCGAATCGATCCCGCTTTCGATCGTCGCCGAGGACGCGCATATCATCGTGGTCGACAAACCCGCCGGCCTAGTCGTGCACCCGGCGGCCGGTCACGCATCCGGCACGCTGGTCAATGCTTTGATCGCGCACTGCGGCGACAGCCTGTCCGGGATCGGTGGCGTCCGGCGGCCGGGTATCGTGCACCGGCTCGACAAGGATACGAGCGGGCTTCTTGTGGTTGCCAAGTCAGATCGGGCGCATCAGGCTCTTTCCGAGCAATTCCAGTCTCACGGTGCGGATGGACGGATGCAGCGGCGCTATCTGTCTCTCGTTTGGGGACAGCCGCTGCATCAGCGCGGCACAGTCGATGCGCCGTTGGGACGCAGCCGAACGAGCCGCACGAAGGTAGCCGTCGTGCATGGCGAGCAGGGGCGTAGATCCGTCACGCATTTCGAGGTTTTGGAACGCTTCGACGGCGACGACGGCAGGCCGCTGGCGAGCCTGCTGCAACTCACGCTCGAGACGGGTCGCACGCATCAGATACGCGTGCACATGGCGCATGCGGGGCATCCTGTGATGGGCGATCCCGTCTATGCGACCGGGTTCCGCACGAGCGCCGCGAGACTGGGGCCTCAAAGCCGTGCGGCGTTGCACCATCTTGACCGGCAGGCCCTTCATGCGGCATTTTTGTCTATAGAGCATCCGGCCACAGCGAAGCCCGCAGCCTTCGAAAGCCCGCTCCCCCCGGACATCGCGAATTTGCTCGAAAGCCTTCGCATCGAACACCGACAGAGCGCCAAGGCGGTGTCTCGAAAGCGACGGATTTGAGCTCGATCGATCGTTAATAATTCGCGTGTTCATGCGACCCGTGTGAACCAATTGGATCGCTGGAACGTCTGAAGAGGGAAGGGTGATGTGACGGGCCCTGTTCCTGTGCGTCCAGGCTTCACCGCGCCGTGAACCGATTCAAAACCAGTACACGGGAATGTGGTTTGTGATTGATGTTCAGCGGGACTAGAGCATGTCCTGCCCCCCACTGCATGTCGCCGCGGGGGAAGCTTTGCTCGCAGGGAGCAGCCACAGGCCTTCACGTGGGGGCAATTGGGCTGAGTACAAGATGGCAACCAAGGCTCTTCCGACCATTGCGGCTGGATCTGGCGGCCTCGCGCGGTATCTCGAGGAAATCCGCCGCTTCCCCATGCTCGAGCCTAACGAGGAATACATGCTCGCCAAGCGTTGGCAGGAGCATCAGGACGCGGAGGCAGCGCAAAAGCTGGTCACGTCGCATTTGCGGCTCGTGGCCCGCATTGCGATGGGTTATCGCGGCTACGGACTGCCGATCGGCGAGGTGATCTCGGAGGGCAATGTCGGCCTCATGCAGGCGGTCAAGCGCTTCGAGGCAGATCGCGGCTTCCGCCTTGCAACCTACGCCATGTGGTGGATTCGGGCCTCGATCCAGGAATACATCCTTCGTTCGTGGAGCCTCGTGAAGATGGGTACCACGGCGGCGCAGAAGAAGCTGTTCTTCAACTTGCGCCGGGTGAAAGGCCAGATCCAGGCGCTCGAGGATGGAGACCTGCGACCAGATCAGGTGAAGCAGATTGCAGAAAAGCTCGGTGTCTCCGAGACGGACGTGATCTCGATGAACCGTCGCCTGTCGGGAGATGCCCCGCTCAACGCGCCGGTGCGCAACGACGGCGAAGCCGGCGAATGGCAGGACTGGCTGGTGGACGATGCGCCGAGCCAGGAGGAGCGGCTCGCGGAAAGCGAGGAAATGAGCCGGCGCAGGTCGTACCTTTCCTCTGCGATGGGCACGCTCAACGAGCGTGAGAAGCGCATCTTCGAGGCGCGGCGCCTGCGTGACGACCCGGCGACGCTCGAAGATCTGTCGACCGAGTTCGGGGTCAGCCGCGAGCGCATTCGCCAAATCGAAGTTCGCGCCTTCGAGAAGGTCCAGCGCGCCGTGCAGAAGTCGGCCAAGGGCGACGAGCTCGAGGCCGTCTGACGGCTGTTGGTACGTTTACGAGAACAAAGCGCCGGTCCCTGGCGGGGCCGGCGTTCCTGTTTGCGCATTTCCGCGCCGGCCGGTTTCGCGCTTCGGCCGTTCAGCGCTAGGCTTACGGTCCTCGACTGGGACGAACATCGGTCAAGACGGGAGCAGGCGACATGGGAAGGCTCGACGGGCGGATTGCCATCGTGACCGGCGCGAGCCGGGGGATCGGCGAAGAGATCGCGAAGCTCTTTGCTGCGGAGGGAGCGCGCGTCGTCTGCGCGGCGCGGACCCTCAACGAGGGTGACCACAAGCTACTTTCAGGGTCGCTTTCGGGCACCGTCGCACAGATCGAGAAGGCCGGCGGCAAGGCCACCGCCATCGCGGTCGATGTTTCGAATGTCGACGAATGCGAGCGGCTCGTGCGTGCCGCGGAGGAGGCGTTCGGCGCGCCCGACATCCTCGTCAACAATGCTGCGCTGACCTACTACAAGAACATCGTGGACTATAACCCTCGGCATTGGGCGAAAGCGTTCGAGGTCAACGTGCACGCGCCGTTCAACCTGTCTCGCCTTGTCCTGCCGGGCATGCTCAAGCTCGGACGGGGCGCGATCGTGAATATTTCATCGGGCTCGGCCATCGGACCGGGGCGGGCGCCGTTCGTCGGCGCGCGACCCGTCAGCGGTGGCACCATGTACGGGGCGACGAAGGCGGCGCTGGAGCGCCTGACGCAGGGGCTCGCGCAGGAGGTGCACGACCACGGCGTCGCGGTCACCGCCGTGTCGCCGTCGCAGACGGTGGCGACGCCCGGCACCGTCTATCACAAGCTGATGGCCAGCATGGACGACCCACGCGGAGAGCCGCCGAGCTTCATGGCGCGGGCGGCGCTTCTTCTCGCCAGCGAACCTGCGGGCAAGATCAACGGTCGCGTGACTTACAGCCAGCAAATCCTGTCGGAGTTCGGGCTGCTGGCAAACCCGAAAGGTCGCGGCGTCGAAACGCGGGGATCCGGCTATAGCCAAATCTGATGCGCCGGCGTGGAACGCGCCGACGTCCTACCGCTGTTCGAGGATTCGAAAGTCGGCGGGCCTGTTGTCGAGGAGGAGCCGCAGTCGCGCGGCGGGTCGAGGCCGTGGTTGCCGGCTCCTTCGGCACGTCTGCCAGTTGAACCGTCAACAGGGCGTCGTGCGAATCGCTTATGTTGCTTGCCATGGCCGCTTATTGGCCGTCCCTGGGGAAGCCGATCGGCGCTTTAACCCGGGAGAGAAGTCCGCGTCGAGACGCGGGGCTCAGCCTCGCGGGAATCGGGCGAATGAATGCTGGCACAAGGCCTCAGGCCTGAGACGAGCGCCACGGCGGGATGGATAGGCCGCCAGGATGTTCGTCGCGGATTGCCAGATCTTCTCCAGATGAGCCGAGCCTGTCCTGACCTGGCCAGAACCTGCCGCCGGCGTGCCGCCGCGCAAGCGGTCGCCATGGAGCCTTTTGCTCCCGGGCGCGCCGTTGCGCCATCGCATGCCGGTCGAGGCCCCAGCATCCGGGCGCGGGAAAGGTCTCAGCGACGATGGAGTGGTCCATGCCGACACGCCGTCATCTACGAGTACAGCCAGTGATTGTTGTGGAAGAGAGGAAGGCCCGTCGGACCAGCGGGCTCGAGACACTGAATTGGAGGCTCCTCGTACGGCGTGTCAAACCCTTCGTGCCCCCAATAGGGGGCTGATCCGGCTTCGCCGGCGGGTGTGCGATCCCGAGCCGGCCACGAACACACCGGTCCCGCGATGCGGGGCCGGTTTTGTTTTGTGACCGCGGTGCTTCCGGCCCGGCCATCGACCCCCATGACGTCCGCTGCCGATGGGCTATAGTGACGCGGGAAACGTCAGCGGCAACGGCCGCGCAACCGGGAGGAAATTCAATGACGACCGTGACGATGACCGTCAATGGCCGGGCGGTGACGGCCGATATCGATCCCCGAACGCTGCTGGTCGAATTTCTACGCACAAACCTGCGCCTCACGGGAACGCATGTCGGCTGCGATACGAGCCAATGCGGCGCCTGCGTGGTGCATCTCGACGGACGTGCGGTAAAATCGTGCACGGCGCTCGCCGTTTCCTGTCAGGGCGCGCGCGTGACGACGATCGAGGGCGTCGGCAGCGCCACACAACTGCATCCCATGCAGGACGCGTTCCGCGAGCACCATGCGCTGCAGTGCGGCTTCTGCACGCCCGGCATGATCATGGCCGGGATCGATATCGTGAATCGCAAGGGGGCGAACGTCGACGAGCACACCATTCGCGAGGAGCTCGAGGGCAATATCTGTCGCTGTACCGGCTATCACAACATCGTGCGCGCCATCGAAACGGGCGCTGCGGGCATGGCCGCCATGAAGCAGGCCGCCGAATAAAACAACGCGACGTTCGTATCCGGGAAAGGTGACATCCATGACCGATCAGGGCATCGGCGCATCCGTCAAGCGCAAGGAAGACCTTCGTTTCATCACCGGCAAGGGCCAGTACGTCGATGACATCAATCGGCCGGCGCAGTCCTATGCCGTGTTCGTGCGCTCGCCACATGCGCACGCGGCGATCAAATCAATCGATACGAAAGCCGCACTTTCAGCGCCCGGCGTGCTCGCCGTATTCACGGGTGACGATCTCGCGGCCGACAAGGTCGGCGGTTTGATCTGCGGCTGGATGATCCACTCCAAGGACGGCAGCCCCATGAAGGCCGGTCCCCACCCGGCGCTGGCGCAGGGCAAGGTGCGCTACGTCGGCGATCATGTTGCCGTGGTCATTGCGGAGACGCTCGATCACGCCAAGGACGCGGCAGAAAAGGTCGAGGTCGATTACGATATTCTGGCCGCCGCGGTCGATCCCGCCAAGACACAGGCTGCGGGGCAGCCGCAAGTGCACGACGAAGCACCCGGCAACACGGTCTACCAGTGGCATCTCGGCGACAAGGACGCTGTCGATGCGGCATTCGCCAAGGCGTCTCACGTCACCAAGATCGATCTGGTCAACAACCGTCTCGTGCCGAACGCCATGGAGCCGCGAGCGGCGATCGGCGACTACGATGCGGGATACGACACCTTCACACTGTGGACCACCAGCCAGAATCCGCACGTGGCGCGCCTGGTCCTCTCGGCCTTCATCGGCATTGCGCCGGAGAACAAGCTGCGCGTGATTGCGCCAGACGTTGGCGGCGGCTTCGGTTCCAAGATCTTCATCTATGCCGAGGAGACGGTGTGCGTCTGGGCGGCAAAGAAAGTCGGCCGACCGGTCAAGTGGACGTCTGACAGGTCGGAAGCCTTCTATTCCGATGCGCATGGCCGGGACCATGTCACCACCGCCGAACTTGCGGTCGATGCTTCAGGCAAGATACTGGCGCTGAGGGCCAGCACCAAGGCCAATCTCGGTGCCTATCTTTCGACGTTCGCCTCGTCGGTTCCGACCTACCTCTACGCGCCGCTGCTGTCGGGCCAGTACAATATTCCGGCAATCTATTGCGAGGTCGACGGCGTCTATACCAACACGACGCCAGTCGATGCCTATCGCGGTGCGGGCCGCCCGGAGGCCACCTTCGTCATCGAGCGCCTGGTCGAAGTCGCGGCGCGCGAGACCGGACGCGATCCGGCCGAGTTCCGGCGCCAGAACTTCATCACGCAGTTCCCGCATCAGACGCCGGTGATCATGGCTTACGACACGGGCGACTATGCGGCGTGCCTCGACAAGGCGCTGGCGATGGCCGACTACAAGGGTTTCGGTCAGCGGCGGGCGGCAAGCGCGGCGAAAGGCAAGCTCAGGGGAATCGGCTTTTCGGCCTACATCGAGGCGTGTGGCATCGCGCCGTCGCGGGCAGTCGGCTCGCTCGGCGCGGGCGTTGGGCTTTGGGAATCTGCCGAGATCCGAGTCAATCCGGTCGGAACCGTGGAGGTGCTTACCGGCTCGCACAGCCACGGCCAGGGTCACGAGACGACGATGGCGCAGATCGTCTCCTCCAAGCTTGGCGTGCCGATCGATCAGGTGTCGATCGTGCATGGCGATACCGACAAGGTGCAGATGGGCATGGGCACCTACGGCTCGCGTTCGGGCGCGGTCGGCGGCTCGGCCATCGTCAAGGCGGCAGAGAAGGTGATCGCCAAGGGCAAGCGCGTCGCTGCGGCGTGCATGGAGGTGGATGAGGGCCAGGTCGATTTCGAAGGCGGCGAATTCTCGGCCCGCGGTACGAACAAGAAGATGACCTTCGGTGAGGTCGCGCTGCAGGCCTACGTCGCCCACAAGTTCGACCCCGAGGCCATCGAGCCGGGGTTGAAGGAAACCTCGTTCTACGATCCGAAGAACTTCACGTTCCCGTCCGGTGTGCATATCGCCGAGGTCGAGATCGACATGGCGACCGGCGTCACCAAGGTCGATCGCTGGACAGCCGTCGACGACTTCGGCGTGCTCATCAACCCGATGATCGTCGAGGGCCAGGTGCACGGCGGCATTGCACAAGGTGTCGGGCAGGCCCTGCTCGAGGGCGCGCGCTACGACGACAGCGGGCAACTCGTGACCGCGAGTTTCATGGACTACTGCATGCCGCGCGCCTCGGATGTGCCGTCGTTCAACGTGGCGATGACGAATACGCCATGTCCGTCGAACCCACTCGGCGTGAAGGGTTGCGGCGAGGCCGGTGCGATCGCCGCTCCGGCGGCGATGATCAACGCCATCACCAATGCGCTCGGCCACGAGGACATCGCCATGCCGGCGGTGCCCCAGGCGGTCTGGCGTGCCATTCAGAAAATGCCGGCCAAAGCGGCCGAGTAAGGGAGGGACTCGAGCATGCATTCATTCGATTACCATCGGCCGAATTCCCTCGCTGACGCGGCCAAGGTGATGCAGTCCGGATCCGGTCGTCTGCTTGCCGGCGGGCAGACTTTGTTGCCGGCGATGAAACTGCGCCTGGCGCAGGCCGACAATCTGGTCGATCTCGGTGCGATCGCCGGACTGAAGGGCATCACGCAGCGTGACGGTGCGCTGCGTATCGGGGCGATGACGACACATGCCGACGTGGCGGAGTCCGCGGAGGTGAAGCAGGCGCTGCCCGGGCTGGCGGCGCTCGCCGGCTGGATCGGCGATCCGCATGTGCGCCACCGGGGCACGATCGGGGGCTCGGTCGCCAACAACGACCCCGCGGCCGATTATCCCGCGGCGGTGCTCGCTCTTGGGGCGACCATCCACACCGACAAGCGCGCCATCGCCGCGGATGACTTCTTCACGGGCCTGTTTTCTACCGCGCTCGACGAGGCCGAGATCATGACCCACATCGACTTCCCGCTCGCCGAGAGCTTCAGCTACCAGAAGTTCGCCAATCCCGCGTCGCGGTTCGCACTCGTCGGCGTCGGCGTGGCACGCACCAGAACCGGCGTTCGTGTGGCTGTCACGGGGGCGGGAGCGTCGGGCGTCTACCGGTTGCCGGATGCCGAGGCGGCGCTTGCCTCGAACTTCTCCGCGGCCGCGCTCAAAGGCCTGAAGATCGATGCGTCGAACCTTCTGTCCGACATCCATGCGGAGGCCGACTACCGCGCGCACCTCGTCGGCGTGATGTTGGGTCGGGCGATCGGCTGATCGGGCCGTTCGGCGGGGGTGCTGTCGACAATCAGGGTGGCGTCGAAGCTCGGCGTCACCCTCATTTTATCACGCTCGCTCGTATCTTGCCGCGATGAGGGACTACCGACAGTAGCTGCCGGCAGCGCCGCGCTCTGCGAGATCGATATGCAGGTGATTGCGATGGGCCTGGTTCGCCTCGGGGCCGAGAGCGGTGCCGAAGCGCTTGCAGGCCGAATCGTAGACCTCGCGCAGGAAGCGTTGTCGTGGCGTGTGACCGTTGGCATCGACGGAGAGCTTCGATATGCCGTCTTCCGGACGCTGGCCCATGATCTGGCCACGCTTCACGGGCCCTTGCTCCGGTGCCTTGGGGCCGCCTAGTCGTGACGCGGCCCCCCACACGAAGACGGCGCCTCGCTCGTCATCGTCGCCATCCCTGGCCGTCTGGCCGGCGAAGCCGCGGAATGCCGACCATCCATTGGTAGACGGAATGAGCCCGATACCATGCCTCGCCACTTGCTGCTCCGCCAACGACGGCTCGGGAAGCGTGATCTGCTGCGCGCTTGGCGGAGAGGCACTGGCAACGGCCCTGGGCCGGGCCTCGAGTTTGGCCTTCGCCGCCGCTTCTGCAAGTCTTCGTGCCGCCTTCTCGGCGGCGGCGATCTTGTCCTTGATATCGCCCTTCGTCATGCCCCAGTCGGCAAGCACGTCGACGTTGTCTCGTCCGAGCGCAAATCCCTTGATGTCGAGGGCATTGGCGCGCGCGTGCTCGCTTAGGCGACCATGCCGGAGGCCATAGGCATTCCGGCAGGCGTAGGAGCTGAGGACCTCGATTTGCGTGACGTGCCCGCCGAGAATTCTCTTTGCCAGCGCCTGCACATCGCGGTTCATCCAGTCGCCGACGGCTGCAACGACCTCGCAATTCACGGTCGCAGGCTGGGAGAGCGATACCTTGCCGATGCGTGTCACGCGCACGGGGTAAGGGGTGCCGCACGCACCGTCTCGGATCGGATCGACCGGTTCGAACGCTGCTCGGTACTGGGTCGCGACGACCTGGCATCGCGCCCGTGCGGCATCGACCTCAGCCTTGGTCCAGGTGACGTCGGGCTCGGAAGCTTGTTCATTCGGCGGCAGAACCGGCCATTGAGGGCCGCGCAATTGCGCCTGTGCAAGGGCCACAGCGGAGGGCGCGACAGCGATCACGGCCGCCAATGCTGCGACTTTTCTAAGCACCTCCAATGGCATAGCAGCTCCGGAGTCCGTTACGTGGCAGGTCTTGCAATCGAACGATGACGCAGAACAGCTCACGCAACGAATCATCCGCATGATGCGGAAAGCGCTGCCCGATTTACAGGCGACGTATTGCCCTCCCAATTGTGGCGAGAACCGGGCAGGCGGGTTGGGTTGTCCGTAGGCAAGTGGACTTCCTGTGACGATCCTCCTCGGAGTGTTGTACGAGTGGCCGCGAGAGGCGCGAGGGTGGATATGACGAACGAGACCGAGGTTCGGGACGGCAAGGCGGCGGGCGTCGTTTTCGAGCGAGATGGCGCCCTGGCTATTGCCAAACTCGAACGACCGGACCGGCTCAACGCCATCTCTGGAGAGATGCAGGCCGGGCTCGCGGCATGGCTTGCGCCGTTGGCCAGGGACCCGGGCGTCTATGCCGCGCTGATGGTCTCTGGGCTCGATCGCGTGTTCTCGGTGGGTGGCGACGTGCGCGAGATCCTCGACCACGCGCGCCGCGACGTCAAAGCAACCCGTGAGGCCCTGGGGCGGGAGCTGGCGCTCTGCTGGCAGTACGAGTGCTTCTCGAAACCCGCCGTGTCGTTCATCGACGGCAAGGTCATGGGTACGGGCGTCGGCATTACACTTTATGGAACGCACCGCATCGCGGCCGAGGGCTACCGCTTCAGCATGCCCGAGACGGCGATCGGTTATTTCCCCGATTGCGGCATTTCGCACGCCTTTGCGCGCATGCCGCATGCGATCGGCCCCTATCTTGCGCTGACGGGCACCGAGGCCGGCGCCGAAGATGCGTTGGCGCTCGGCCTTGCAACGCACTGCATCGGGCGGTCGGAACTGGCTGCCATCCGTGCCGCGCTTGCGGATGCCGACCCGGTAGACCCCGTCCTCGACAGTCGTCACACGCCGCCGCGAGGTCCGGGGCCGATCATAGCGGCGGCCGCACGCATCGAGCGCTATTTCGATGCACCGTTCCTGTCGGATATCGTTGGTCGGTTGGAAAAGCCCCACGACCCGGACCGGGAATGGGCGGCTACCACGTTGAAATTGATCCGGTCGCGCTCTCCGCTCGCCTCGTGTCTGACCTTTCGTGCGATCATGTCGGCGGCCAGGCTCGATATTCGCGAGACGCTGCTTCAGGATTTCCGACTGGCGTGGCGCCTGGTGGAGGAGCCGGATTTCCTGACGGGCGCACATGCAGTCCTGATCGAGAAGAGCGGACGCCCGGCGTGGCGTCACGCGCGCATCGAGGACGTGCCGGCGGGACTGGTCGAGGACTACTTTGCGCCTCTCGGGGCCGATGAGCTGGCTTTGCCGGTGAGATCCGAGATGCAGGCCGCGCGCGGCTAGACGTCTGCCCGTTGGGCCGTCGCCCGCAAAATGGGAAAGATCGTGCGCCTCGTGGCCCGGTTGGGCCACCTGATCGCCGGGCGGAGGCGGCGATCTCGCCGTCAAATTACATTAAGATCCTGTTTAGTATGTCTTTTAGGGTAAGATTTAATTTCCTCATCTAGGTTCTCCCCATAACCCGGCGACCAAGAAACAGAACGGCTGGGCTCAGGGCCAGGCAGAACTGAAGGCAGGACACCATGACAGTGGCTTTTGACATTGGGCGTGTGCGTGCGCCAGCTAAGGACGAAACGTTTCGCAGCGAGTATTTGCAAGCCCTGCGGCTGATCGAGCGGCTTCATCGGCTGCTCCTGGATGTCATCAAGGACGAATTCGATCGCAATGGGGGCGCGGAGCTCAACAGCGTGCAGGCGCTGCTGCTCTACAATATCGGTGAGAGTGAGCTGACGGCGGGCGAATTGAAGACGCGCGGCTACTATCTCGGCTCGAACGTGTCCTACAACCTGAAGAAACTCGTCGACATGGGCTATCTGCACTACAAGCGCTCGGAAACCGATCGTCGCTCGGTGCGGGTGAGCTTGACCGACAAGGGCAAAGACGCTTGCGACGTGGTGAGCGCGCTTTACCAGCGGCAGCTCGGCTCGATCGAGGCCGTCGGCGAAGTGCAGCGGGACGACGTGCAAGAGCTGAACCGGACCCTGGTTCGCCTGGAACGCTTCTGGTCGGATCAGATCCGCTATCGGCTGTAGGACGCGGTCCGGGATTTGCCGTCAAGTTTTTTGCCCCAGGGACCGCTGCCGCGGTCCCTTTTCTTTGTCGGTCATGCGAACCCGACGTCTCCGGCGTCCCGGTGCGGACAGGGGCTGTTGCTGCATCGCATCACACGGCGGCCCGTCATCGGACCTCCGCCGGTCGTGAATTGAGCACGGCGCATTTTTCACGCAAGACATGACGTCGGCGGAGTGCCGACGACGAGGCGTCGCGTCGCGGCACGGTGATTACCGTCGCATTAACCTCCGGGCAGCTAGACTTCGCCGCGATGAGGCAGGCCTCGGCCGGATCGGCCGCAGTCGATGCCGGATTGATCAGGATCTTGGCACTATGACCAACCGTTTGCACCTTTGCCGGGCCAATGCCTGCCGTCGTCTTGCTGGCGGGCTGCTGACCTGTGTGCTGGCTGCGCCGGCGCTGGCCTACGATGGCCAGCAAAGCTGGATTCGGTTCGATCCCCACAACACGGCCAGCGCGACGCTCGATCAGCCTTACGACCGGTCCTTTGCTCGCGAATGGGAGGCGCACCCTCCCAAGGGTTTCCCGACTCTCGCGCCAGAGAACGTTGCCGCGACGAAAGCGGCGATCGGGCGCTACACGGAAATCGTCGATAAAGGTGGCTGGCCCCTGATCCCCGATGTAGCCCTGCAGCCGGGATCGAGCGGGCAAGCTGTCGACCTGCTCCGCCAGCGACTGGCCGTCTCTGGCGACTACAGGGGCGATGACGCTGGCGCGTTCGGCTACGGCTACGACGAGGCGGTCGAAAAGGCCGTGAAGCGTTTCCAGGCATCGAACGGACTGACCCCCACCGGCATCGTCGACAAGCGCACGATTGCGGCCTTGAACATTCCGGCGGCCGTTCGCCTCAAGCAGCTCAAGGCCAACTTGGTACGGCTGCAGGACCTCACGCGTGGTCTTGGCAAGAAGTTCGTGGTCGTCAACATCCCGGCTGCCCAGATCGAGGCGGTCGAAGGGGATCGCGTCATTTCCCGGCACGCGGGCGTGGTCGGCAAGCAGGAACGCCAGACGCCCATCCTGAGGTCGACGATCCATCAGCTCAATTTCAATCCCGTTTGGCATCTGCCGCCGACGGTGATCACGAAGGACCTGATCCCCAAGGGCCGGGACATGCAGAAGCGCGGGCAGGACGTGCTCGCCAAATACGGGATCGATGCCTACAGCGGTGAAGGCAAGAAGCTCGACACGAGCAAGGTCAACTGGTCGAGCACGAGTGCGGCCGGGTTGACCTACCGGCAACAGCCGGGGCCGGAGAACCCGCTCGGTTTCGTCAAGATCAACTTCAATAACGCCTACTCGGTCTATATGCACGACACGCCGTCCAAGACGCTGTTCGGCCGGAACTTCCGTGCGGCCAGCTCCGGATGCGTGCGCATTTCCGGCATCGAGCAACTCGCGGCGTGGCTGGTGAAAGACCAAGGCTGGGATGCCGAGAAGGTCCAAGCGATGAAGAAGTCGGGCGAGCGTCTCGACCTCAACTTGAAGAAGCCCGTGCCTCTTTACTTCGCCTACCTCACGGCGTGGGCGACCGAGGACGGCGTTGTCCAGTTCCGGCGGGACATTTACGGCAAGGATGGCGTGGGCACGGTGGCGTCGGCCTATTAGAGAGACTCAGGCCCGTCAACGCCGGCCGAGGGCGACTTCGAGCACTGATCGACATAGGTCCAGCCGGCGGGAGAGGCGACGCTATGCGCAATGAACGCTTTTTCGTTGCGGTTGTCGGGGGCTCGATGCTGTCGGCCCGGCTCCAGCCCCTACTCGGCGGGTTGCGGCTTTATCGGCACTGGGGGGTGGTCCGTGTTGCCGGACGTGGCGCGGCGCACGCGGTTCTGAATCTTATCCATGTAAAGATAAACGACAGGCGTCAGGAAGAGTGTGATCACCTGCGATACGGCCAACCCGCCGACCACGGTGATGCCGAGCGGTGCCCGTGACTCCGCGCCCGCACCGTGGCCTAGCGCGATCGGCAGCGCTCCGGCAAGCGCGGCGAATGTCGTCATCATGATGGGGCGGAAGCGCAAGCGGCAGGCCTCGTAGATTGCCTCCTCGGGCGACTTGCCCTCGGTGCGCTGAGCTTCGAGCGCGAAGTCGATCATCATGATCGCGTTCTTCTTGACGATGCCGACGAGCATGATGATGCCGACGAACGCATAGAGCGTCAGCGGCATGCCGGCGATCGTGAGAGCGAGCAGCGCTCCGAGGCCTGCAGCGGGCAGTCCCGACAGGATGGTGAGTGGATGGATGTAGCTCTCGTAGAGGATGCCAAGCACGATGTAGACGACGAGCACAGCCATCACGAGCAGGACGCCCATGTTCGACATCGAGGCCTCGAAGGCCGCCGCCGTGCCCCCGAACGAGGTGGAGATGGTGGGCGGCAGGCCGATGCGGCGTTCGAGGGCGCGAACCTCTTCGATGGCCGTTCCGAGCGAGACGTCGGGTGTCAGGTTGAACGAGATGGTGACGGCCGGCAGCAACCCCTGGTGATTGACCTGCAGAGGCGCCACCTCGCGGCGCTGGCGGGTCAGGGTGTCGAGCGGCAGCAGCTTGCCCGTGGTTGAGCGGACATAGATCTCCTTCAGGCTCTTCGCCGTTTCCTGCATCTCCGGCAGCACTTCGAGAATGACGGCGTACTGGCTCGAAGACGTGTAGATGGTCGAGATTTTGCGTGCACCGTATGCGGCTGCAAGCGCCTCCTCGATGCGGCGCGCATCGACGCCCAGTGCTGCGGCCCGGTCGCGGTCGATGTCGACCATGACGGCGGGGCTGCCGATCTTGAGATCGCTGGTAACGTCCTGGAAGCCGTGCAGACGGCGCATTTCCTGGGTCATCGTCCCCACCCAGCGGTAGAGCGAATCGAGGTCGATGTCCTGCATCGTGTACTGGTAGTCGGCGTTGGATAGTCTGCCGCCGACGCGGATGGCGGGCGGGTTCAGCACGAAAGCCCGTAGGCCCGGCACCGTGTTGAGCGAACGCCGCAGGTTCTGCACGATCTTGTCGATCGATGGCTCGGGCCGATCGGACCTCGGCTTCAGCGTCATCAGCAGGAAGCCCTGGTTATTGTTCGACGACGAACCCGAGGCTCCGACGCGCGACATCACCTGCTCGATATTGGGATCCGCCTCCGCGATGCGCGTGACCTCGGCCTGATAGTCTCGCAGAGCCAGATAGGAGGCGTCGATCGAGGCTTCCGTCCGGACGATCAGGCGACCCGTATCCTCGGCGGGTAGAAAGTCCTTCTGGATCTGGCCGTAGAGGTGCACGGTTGCCCAGATGGAGGCGAAGAAGAGCACGATGACGACGGGCTTGTGCCGCAGGCACCACCGCAGGATCGTGTCGTAGACCCACAGCATGCCGTCGAACATGGCCTCGCTTGCACGATAGAGGCGGCCGCCGCTTGCGTGATGATCCGAGAGCATTCGGGAGCACAGCATCGGCGTCAGCGTCAGCGACACCACACCCGAGACGAGAATTGCCGCCGAAATGGTGATGGCGAACTCGTTCAGCAGACGCCCGAGCATGCCGCCCATGAAGATCACCGGAATGAACACCGCAATCAGCGAGATGGTCATCGACAGGATCGTGAAGGTGATCTCGCGGCTTCCCTTGAGAGCCGCCTCCATGGTCGAAAGGCCGTTTTCGCGATGGCGCACGATGTTTTCGAGCATGACGATCGCGTCGTCGACGACGAAGCCCACCGCGAGCGTCAGCGCCATCAGCGATAGATTGTTCAAGCTGAAGCCGAGCGCGTACATCGCCGCGAACGTGCCCACCACCGAAATCGGTAGCGCTATCGAGGCGATGAAGGTGGCCCTCAGGTTGCGCAAGAAGAGGAATATCACCATGACAACCAGCGTCGCCGCCAGGACGAGGGTGAATTCCACCTCCTCGATCGACGATCGGATCGTGCGCGAACGGTCGTACATGACCTCCAGGGTGACCGAGGCCGGAAGCTGCTGGCGTAGCTGGGGCAGAACCCTGTTGATGGCGTCCACCGTCTTGACGGTGTTCGACCCGGGCTGGCGATAGACGGCCATCATCATGCCCTGCTCGTTGCCGAACCAGGTCGAGACCTTGTCCTGCTCCACGTCGTCGATGGCCTGTCCGACATCCTTGATGCGCACCGGCGCACCATTGCGCCATGCCACAACGATGTTGTTGTAGCCATTGGCCGAGCCGAGGTTGCCCGTGGTCTTGATCGACATCTCTTTCGAGGGACCGGAGAGCGAGCCCGTCGGAAGGTTCGTGTTGCCGCCCTTGATCGCCTTCTCGATGTCGTCGAAACCGACGTTGCGAGTCACCAGACGGCGCGGGTCGATGCGGACGCGGACGGCATACTTCTGCTGGCCCCAGAACTGGACCTGAGCAACGCCGGACACGGTCGAGACCTGCTGCTGAAGGACCGTCTCGGCGTAATCGCTGAGGGTCGACATGGGCAGCGTCGCAGACGACAGGCGCACATAGTAGATGGCGAAGTCGGCCGGATTGATCTTGCGGAACGAGGGCGCATCCAGCATTTCCGGCGGGAGGCTTCGCTGTGAGGCCGAGATGGCGGTCTGGACGTCGAGCGCAGCGGCGTCGATGTTGCGATCCAGTTCGAACTCGACGGTAATACGGGTCGAGCCGGTCGAGCTGACCGAGGTCATCGCCTTGATGCCGGCGACACGCGAAAGCTGGTTCTCGATCGGGGTCGCCACGGCCGAGGCCATTGTCTCGGGGTTGGCGCCGGCGAGCGTCGCGGAGATCTCGATCGTCGGGAAGTCGACGCTCGGCAGCTCGGCGACCGGGAGAGAGCGATAAGCGACAAAGCCGAACAGCACGATGGCGGCCATGATCAGCGTGGTCATGACGGGCCGGCGAATGCAGGTCTCGGCTGGGCTCATGATGGGCTCTTGGCCTTGGCGCTCTTCGGCGAATCGTCGATCGGCGAGATCCGCGAACCGGGGAACAGGCGCAATTGCCCGTCGACCACGACGTCCTCACCGACCGAGAGGCCGCGGCTTATGACGGTTTCGCTTCCGACCTCGGGGCCGATGGTGACCGGTCGGAGCTCGGCCGTCTTGTCGGGCTTGGCGATCCAGACGTAATGGCCTTGCTGATTGATCTGGATCCCTTTCGACGGGATGACGACTGCATCGGGCAATGTCGTCATCTGGGCGCGGGCGCGCACGAACTGGCCGGGGACGAGGCGCTCTTCCTCGTTGGCAAAGCGCGCCATGACCGTAATCGTGCCCGTGGTCGTGTCGACCGTGTTGTTGATGAAGAACAACTCGCCTTTTTCGTGCGACGACTCATCACCTTGAACGACTGCCTCGACCGTCAGTGGAGCGCCGGTCTTGAGGCGCTCGCGTAGCTCGCCGACATGCTGCTCCGGCAAGGCGAAGGCGACGTTGATCGGCTTGATGGCGGTCAGCATCATGATCGCCTGGGTATCGTTTGCCTTGACCATGTTGCCTGGCGACAACAGCATCGATCCGACGCGGCCCTCGATGGGTGCCCTGATGGTGGCATACTCCAGGTTGAGGCGTGCAATCTGGACCGTCGCTTCCAAGGCTTGGATGGAAGCCCTGAGCGCGGCGACGGAGGTCTCCGCTTCCTCGAGCTTGGTCTTTGGCGAGATACCCTTCTGGGAGAGATCCTCGAAGCGTTTCTCGTCGGTCAGCGCCTTGGCAAGATTTGCCTTCTCGCGCGTGACGTTGGCCTCGGCCTGATGCAGTTGCGCCTCGAGCGGGCGGGCATCGAGACGAAACAGCAGATCGCCCTTTTTTACCATCTGCCCTTCGGCGACAACGGCCTCCATGAGCTGGCCGTCGATGCGCGACTTGATGGCGATGGTCGAGCGCGACTGCACGTTGCCGACGCCTTCGAGCACGATGGGCACGTCGCGTTTGCGGGCTTCTGCCGTGCGGACAGGTGCCGCCGGCACCAATTTTGCCTTGGCGCGCTTGTCCGCCGTGGCAAATCGCTCATTTACCCATCGATTTACGCCGGGGTCTTTCTCATAGGCAAGCCACGCCGTCCCTGCCAGCAGGAGCAGTAGCAACAGCAGGAGAAACCGTCGCATCCCTGAGTGCCCTCTCGTCGCAGATCGAAAGAATGGCCGAACCTATCGTAGATCCGGTGCTGAAAAAAGCCTGACTGCCAGTCTGTCCATTCCTTCAACAACGAGGCGAGGCCACCTTTTCCGTCGCATCCGGGCGAACGCTGCCGGTCAGATGACCTTGCACACCCAGTGGCTGCGATTGCGCGTGAACGGACGAACTTCGCCCGGCCAACGGCCTTTCTCGCCGGCCTCTGCCCACTCCGGGCTCATCAGGACGCCTGGGTTGTCGATTTCGTAGATTGCGGTGTAGCGGGGGCCTTCGTGCTGTTTTTCGATCGTCTTGCCGCCAAGCTGCATCGTAAACGCCTCGCCCTTGATGCGGGTCGCGGCGCGGACGCCCGGCACTTTCGAGATCAGGGGAACGTGCTCGGTGTCGTAGACTTCGTTGAAAAGGGCTTCCTTGTCGGCGTCGACGTCCATGCTGACGATGAAAAGGTACTTGGTCGAGATGGGCATAGCTGGCTCCTCGAAGATCGATATCGCTCAGCTTAGGCCGTCTTGCGCCTTCCCGCCAACCGACGAAAGGAGGAGCACGCCGACGCGTGTCTCGCCGCCGACCGACCTTCAGCGACGCGCGTAATCCCCATGTTGCCACGTGCGCGGCCGTGTGGCACCGAATGGAGTAATCAAACTGTCATTCGGGAGCGAAGCGTGATGGCCAACGACGGGCACGAGACGGGTGAGGCGAAGGGCCTGCGCCGAGGCGGGGGCGCGCTCGCCGGGGTGAAGGTGGTGGATCTGACCCGCGTGCTCGGGGGACCCTTCGGCACTCAGCTTCTGGCCGATCATGGCGCCGACGTGATCAAGCTCGAGCCGCCCCAGGGCGACGAGGTCCGCGATTGGGGTCCTCCGTTCCACGATGAGGACGCGGCCTATTTCATCGGCATCAACCGCAACAAGCGGTCGGTGGGTCTCGATCTTGGCAAGGCCGAAGGGCGCGAGGTGCTGCTGCGTCTTTTGGACGGCGCCGACGTCTTGATCGAGAACTTCAAGCCCGGCTCGATGGAGGCCTGGGGCATTGGCTACGAGGAGCTGAAGAAGAAATTCCCGAAGCTCGTCTATTGCAAGATTTCGGGCTTCGGGGCGACCGGTCCGCTGGGTGGCTTTCCTGGCTACGACGGCATCGTCGGCGCGATGGCGGGACACTACAGCGTCAACGGCTCGAAAGAGTCGGGACCCATGCGGCTCGGCTTGCCGGTGGTCGACCTATCGATGGGACTCTACTGCGTGATCGGCATCCTGCTCGCCATGCGCGAGCGCGAGACCTCGGGCGAGGGCCAGCAGATCGAGGTGACGCTCTACGATGCGGCGATGTCGCTGATGCACCCGCACTTCCCCAATTATCACCTGTCGGGCAAGGTGCCTGAGCTGACCGGCAACCAGCATTCGAACCTTGTGCCTTACGGCATGTTCCCCACGAAGACGGTGCCGGTGATGATCGGTGCCGGCAACAACCGCGCCTTCAAGAAGGTTTGCGAGGTTCTGGGGCGTCCGGAGCTGGCCGAGGATGCGCGCTTCAAGACCAATGGCGATCGCTTGAAGAACCGCGAAGCGCTGAACGAGATCATCACGGCGAAGCTCGGCGAGGTGGACGGCATGACGTTCGCTCTCGAATTGCTGAAGATGGGTCTACCTTGCGGCCCGGTGCTCAACAGCAAGCAGGTGCTCGAGAGCGAGCACACGAAGGCGCGCGGCATGACTTACGAGATGGACTGGTACAAAGGCACCGGTACGCCGGTGCGCCTGTCGCGGACGCCGGGCGGGCTCAAGTCGACGCCGCCGAAGTTTTCGCAGCACGCGCGCGAGGTGCTGAAGGAGCACGGCTTCGACGAGGCGGCGATCGAGCGCCTCGCGGCTGCCGGAGTGGTGGTGGAGAAGCGGAGGAGCTGATCCCCCGCTCGACTTTGCGTTCAGCCATCGGGCAGCCCGGCCTCCGGGCTCCTGGGGACTTCAGGCCCCGACCGGTAACGGCGGGGCCTTGATCGTGCCGCAGTCGGGGGCGATCGCGATCGGGGCGCCGGAGCGTGCGCGCAGTTCCTCCGGAGTGAAACCCTCGACCATTTCGCGCGCGACGAAGCCCGCCGGCGTGACGTCCACGACGGCGATGTCCGTGAAGACGCGAGTGACGCACTTTTTCGCCGTGAGGGGAAGCGTGCAGGCTTCGATCAGCCGCGCGCCGCCCTTGCGCGTGTTGTGCTCCATGATCACCCACACCTCGCGTGCGCAGGCCGCGAGATCCATGGCGCCGCCGACGAGCGGGCCTTTGTTCGGGACACGCATGTCCCAGTTGGCGAGATCACCGTTGTGCGCCACTTCGAAGGCGCCGAGGACGGTCACGTCGATGTGGCCGCCGCGGATCATGGCGAAGGAGGCGGCCGAATCGACGATGGTCGCGCCCTTGCGCAGCGTGATGCGCCTCGAGCCCGCGTCGACGAGGTCGGTATCGATGGCACCTTCGGAGGCAAGCGGTCCGACGCCGACGATGCCGTTTTCCGACTGGAAGAACACGTCGAGCCCGGGCTTGACAAAGTCGGCGACGGCGACGGGCATGCCGAGGCCGAGGTTGACGATCTGCCCCTCGGTGATGTCCTGCGCCGCGCGCCATGCCATCTGATTGCGGTTGAGAGGGGTGGCACTCATGCCGGCTTCTCCTCGACGACGACGCGGTCGACATAGATGCCCGGAAGCTGGGCGCGGGTGTGGGGAATGGCCTCGCTCTCGACAGCGCGAACCTCGGCGATGGTGCGTCTGGACGCAGTCGCCATGGCGGGCCCGAAGTTGGCCTGGGCATAGCGGAACGTGAGGTTGCCGTAGGTATCGGCCGTGTCGGCGCGCATCAACGTCACATCGCCCTTGATCGCGCGTTCGAGCACGAACTCGCGGCCGTCGAACTCGCGCACCTCCTTTCCCGCGGTCAGGTCCGTTCCGACGCCGACGGGCGTGTAGAAGGCGGGGATGCCGGCGCCGCCCGCGCGGATCGCCTCGGAGAAAGTGCCCTGCGGCAGGCAGACCAGCTCGATCTTGCCGGCCTTCCAAAGCTGCTCGAACGGTGAGAGATCCTTGCCGGCGCCGCGCGCTGCACTGCAGATGACCTTCGCCACCTGCCCGGCTTCGATCAGCTCGTGAGTGAGCGAATAGCGATGCGTCGCCGAGTTGACGACCAGGGTGAGGTTTCTCAGACCGCGCTCTCGCAGGGCACGGATCAGACTGTTGGGGAAGCCTGCTCCGCCGAAGCCGCTCACCAGGACGGTCGCACCGTCCTCGACGTCTGCGAGCGCTGCGGCCGCCGAGGCGACCCGCTTGTCTATGGCCATCGTTTCCTCGCTTCGATCTCCGTGCGGCCGTTCAAGCCAATCCGACGAATCCGGTCCACCACTGATAGCTGCCGTCGCCGGTCTCGACATCGTACTTGCGAACGAAGGTCAGGCGGCCGTCATCGGCAACGCGAAATACGGATAGGGCTGCCGGAACGTGACGGACGTCGCCGTCTTCGAGGACATCGCGCCCTTCGATACTGGCCGCGACAAACAGTTTTCCGGTCGGGTCGAAGCTGAATGTGCGCACGTGGCAGCTTTTGGGGTCGGCGTGCTGGATCAGCCGGGGCTCGCCTGTACCCGGGTCGATGGCGAACACGGCGATGCTGTTTTCGCCGCCGGCGAAGACCTTGCGACCGTTGACGTCGGTCTTGAGATCGGCGCGGTTCGAGACATAGACCGCGCGCCCGTCCGGATGGACGTGGATGCCGCCCGTGATCTGGCCGGCGTGGATATCGTAGGTGCCGATGGTCGTGGTGGCCTTGTAGAGCGGCTCGGGAGTTACGCTATCGCCTTCGAGCCGATGCATGTGGATGTCGCTTTGCGATTCGACCGAGACGTACATCCAAGGCTTCGAAGGGTGGAAATCGACGTGACGCGGGCCGTAGCCGTAGCCGCCTTTGCCGCCCACGGGAAGGTTGGCAAGCGGCGACAGGCGGCCTTCGTCGAAACCGTAGATCTTGAGCGCGCCGGGGTCCTCGGTCTTCGATCCTTCGGGGCGATTGCCGCGCGCCACCATCAGGGCCGAGCGATTGTGCGGCAGCGCCACGAACTGGTGGGCGTAGATGCCGAGGTCGAGGTTCGCGGGCTGCGGGATGGCGGCGCCGACCGTTCCATCGTCGTTGATGTGATGGACGGTGAGATTGCTCGGTGTGTTGTAGCAGGTGAGCGCATAGCGACCGGTGCGGTCGAGGCTGTGGTGGATCGGGCGCTGAGGCAGGACGGCAGGCTCGCCATGCATGGCAAGCTCGCCGGCAGGGCCGATGCTCAGCGCGCACAGTCGATGCACCGTGCCCGGGTTCGGCGTATTGCCCGAGGCAGCGTCGCTGGTGGTGACGTAGAGAAACCTCGCCGACGGGTGCGGCCAAGCGTATTGCACCTTGGACGGCAGGGTTATCGAGCCGCGGGGGGTCAGAGTGGCGGCTTCGACGTCGACGTCCCACTGGGTGAGGCGATCGCCGACACCTTGGTAGAAGACTGCGGGCATGTGGGTTCCTTTACTGTCGGGCGGCCAATCGCCCACGTGTGCCGAGTAGGACCAGGGAGGCGGCGCGGGGCGTGGCCGACCCGCAACCTTTCGTTCATTCGAGCCTGACGGGAACCGTTCGCGGTCCCCTGACCGGCCCCTGCGACCACGTCACGCGCGCGCCGGGCTCGAGCATGAAACGTGGAAAGCGCTTCAGCCATTCCTCCAGTGCCACGGTCATTTCCATCCGGGCAAGATTGGAGCCGATGCAGCGATGGATGCCAAGTCCGAAGGCAGCGTGGCGGTTGTCCTGGCGGTCGAGAACGATCGTATCGGGATCGGGAAAGACCTCTGGATCGCGATTGGCTGCGGGAAAACTCAGCATGACCCAATCGCCCGCTTTCATGGGACAGCCCGAGACCTGAGTGTCGCCCTTGACGCGCCGTGCCATGGTCACGGGTGAATACGCGCGCAACAGTTCCTCGACCGCCGTCGTCATCAGATCCGGCGTGGTGGCGAGGCGATCGCGATCCGCGTGATGGGTGGCGAGGTGCAGCAGGCTCGCGCCAATGGCCGACCACGTGGTGTCGATCCCGGCGATGAGGAGAAGTTGCAGCGTACCGTAGAAGTGGCGCTCGCTGAGCTGCGCGCCGTCGTGCCGCGCTGCGAGAAGGAACGAGATGAGGTCGTCTCGCGGATCGTTGCGGCGCAGTTCCACGTAGTGACTGAAGAAGGCGTTCATCTCGTTGGCGGTCGCGATCAGCCGATCGCCACTGGTGCCGTCGTCGACGATCGTGTCCTCGATGAAGACGTGAATCCAGGCGCGGAAGCGGTCGCCCTCGGCCTCGGGAATGCCGAGCATCCGGGCGATCACCTTGACCGGAATGTGCTGGGCGTAGTCGATCGCGGCGTCGGCCTCGCTGCGTCCGGCGAGATCGTCCAGAAGCTCGTTGCAAATGCGACGCGTATCCGGGACGAGCTTGGCGATCCTCTGCGGCGTGAAGGCCGGCAGCAGCAGCATTCGGCTCGGCCTGTGGTGCGGCGGGTCGGATGTGATCGGTGGAGACGGCAATGCGCCCGCCGGCGGGTTCTCGCGAATGACGGCACCTTTCGACGAGAAGTGCTCGGTGTCGTAGGCGATGGCGCGCGTGTCGGCGTAGCGCATGGGGGCGTGCAGGCCGCCATAGCGTTCGGACTGAGCGATCGGGCAGCGTCGGCGCAGGTCGGCCATGATGGGGTAGGGGTCCTCGATCCAGCGAGGGTCGGTGTGATCGAAATCGCCGGCCCAGTCGGAAACAGGCGGTCGTCCGGTCATGGCAGCGTTCCTTCAGGTGTCATCCGCCACGAGGCGGAGGGCGAACTCGGGACAATTGCGCACTGCAAGGCGGGCCTTCTGCTCCAGGGCGACCGGCACTGCGCCGTCGCCCTTGGCGCGCGCGAAGCCGAGATCATCGATGTCGATCAGTTCGGGAACGATCAGGTGGCACCGGTTGTGCCCCTGGCATCTTTCACCGTCGACGACGAGACGCGTTGGCTTTGCGGTCATGGCTGGCGTTGTCCTGCCCTCAGCTCGATCTGCCTCTGCCTCGGCTCGATACATGTCGATCCCGAGAGGCGGGCGTCCTCCCTCGAAGCGCCATCGACGGCGTCTGTTCTAGTTTGGACGATAGCGGTGCGTGGCGTCTCGACGCAAGGGGCGGGCAAGGTCAGCGAGCCGGCCCACCGAGGGACAGGTTCACGGGCGCTTCGGCCGGCCGAGAAGGAGGGCCAGCGGGATCGCACAGAGCGAGGCGAACATGTACATGGAAAAGGCGTTCAGATAGCCGATCAGCGCGGCCTGCCGATTGATCTCGCGTGCGAGGCGGGCCATGTCCGGTAGCGTTTCAACCGACCACGAGCCGACCACCCAGGGTAGATCGAGCGACCTGTTGAAGGGCGACACGTTCTCGACCAGACGACTGAAGTTGGCCCCCGTCGAGCGCACGATCTCGGCCACCGACAGCGAAATGAAGAAGCTCGAGCCGATGTTGCGCATGAGGTGGAAGACGCCCATCGCCTCGGCACGGTAGGTCGGCGCCAGCGTTCGGAATGCCGCGAACGACATCGGCACCCAGATCACACCGATGGCTGTTCCCTGGATGAAGCCGTTCGCCGCGAGCACCCACTCGGGGACATTCAAGTCGATGGAGGCGAGCCAGTATCCCGAAATCGCGTGCAGGAGGAAACCGCCGGCCATGCCGATGCGCGGGTCGATGCGCGCCAGCTTGTCGGACAGGAAGAAACCGACGACGGCGCCAAGTCCGCGCCAGGCGATAATGAAGCCGATCAGGCTGTCTGGAAAGCCGGCATGGGCCTGGAGAAGCTGTGGCAGCAAAACCATCGGCGTGAAGTTGAGCATGCCGAACACGGTCACCAGGATAAAGCCCAGCAGGTAGTTGCGGTCGGTCAGAATGGAGGGCGAAAGAAAGGGCCGCGACGTGGTCAGGCAGTGCACGATGAAGACATAGAGAGCAACGATGGCGAGGACCGTTGCGCTGGTGATCTCGATCGATTCGAACCAATCCAGGCGCTGGCCGCGCGAGAGCACGATCTGGGCGAGGGCCAGGCATATCGCCAGCGTCAGGAAGCCTGTCCAATCGAGGCTCGGGCGCTTGCCCGGCTCGTCATGGGGCAAGGCGGCCCTGAAGGCGACGAAAGCCGCGATACCGAACGGAACGGTGAGATAGAACACCCACCTCCAACTCCAGATTTCGGCAATGTAGCCGCCGATCGAAGGGCCGATGACCGGCCCGGCCATGTTCGCCACGCCGAACACCGAGATGGCCATTCCGTGCTGGAAGCTCGGAAAGACGTTCAGGAGTATGGTCTGGCCGAGCGGGACGAGCGCCGCACCGCCGCCGCCCTGGACGATCCGCCAGAAGACGAGACTTTCGAGTGAGCCGGCGAGCCCGCACATCAAGGTGGCCAACGTGAACGTGAAGGCGCTCCACATCATGACGTTGCGCGCCCCGAACCGGGCGGTCAGCCAGCCCGTCATGGGCGTGACGATGGCGGTCGCGAGGATGTTGAAGGTGACCGTCCAGGCGATCTCGTCCTGCGTCGCCGACATGGCGCCCTGCATTTGTGGCTGCAGGCCGGATGCGACGAGGAGGGTTGCATTGTAAATCGTGGAGCCGAGGACGATCGAGGCGAGGATCATCCAACGCCGAGCGACGGAGACATCGACGACCGGATCGTTGACGGTGGAATCGGTCATCGGCTCGCTGAAATCGCAGGCGGTCGACAGGGCTCGCCCGGGCCTTGTAACGCGACGGGGCTGCGGCGTCACCCGGGCGCCGCAATATCCTTGCCGATCTGCCGGTCTCGTGCTACCTGTTCTTCAGTCATTTCTGCAAAATCAACAGCCGACGAAGGTTTGCTCTCATGTCACTCTCCCGGATGCTTGCCGCGCGCGCCGCGGCCGATCGGCCGATACGGATCGGCCAGATAGGGGCCGGCAAGTTCGGGACCATGTTCCTTGCCCAATGCCGGCTCACGACCGGCCTGCATCTGGCCGGATTGGCGGACCTCTCGCCGGCACGCGCCCGCGAGCGGCTCGCAGGCGTAGAATGGCCGAACGAGCAAGTCGATGCGGGCTCCCTCGACGAGGCGATGCGGTCGGGCAAGACGTTCGTCACGGATAGCGCGGAGGCGCTGCTGGCCGATCCGCGCATCGACGTGATCATCGAGGCGACGGGGGATCCTGCAGCCGGCATCCGGCACGCGCTGAAGGCGATCGCGGCAGGCAAGCACGTCGTGATGGTCAACGTCGAAGGGGACGCGCTCGCCGGGCCGTTGATCGCGCAACGGGCGAGGGACAAAGGTGTCGTCTACTCGTTGGCTTGGGGTGACCAGCCGGCGCTGATCGCCGAGCATGTCAACTGGGCGAGAACGTGCGGGTTCAAGGTCGTCGCGGCCGGCAAGGGCACGCGCTACCTGCCTCACTATCATCAGTCCAATCCCGATACCGTGTGGGACATCCTCGACAAATACCTCAACATCACCGACCGCCGGCACATCAATCCCAAGATGTTCAACTCGTTCATCGACGGCACCAAGTCGGGTATCGAGATGACAGCGGTCTGCAATGCGACGGGGCTCGAAGCGCAGACGGAGGGCCTTTCGTTTCCGCCGGCGTCTCGCTTCGACCATGCCGAGGTTTGCAAGCCGCGCTGCGAAGGCGGAATGCTCGAGAAGGCCGGCGTGACCGAGGTAACGTCCTCGGTTTATCGCGACGGGACCGACGTTCCTCATCATCTCGCGATGGGCACTTACGTTGTGATCGAAAGTGACAGCGCCTACGCGCGTCAATGCTTCGGCGAGTACAACATGCTGCCCGACAAGACGGGACGCTATGCGTCGCTCTATCGTCCGACCCACATGATCGGCCTCGAACTCGGGTTTTCCGTTGCCTCGGTCGTATTGCGCCAAGAACCCACCGGATCGCCCACGTGCTTCAATTCGGATGTGGTTGCGACAGCGAAGCGTGCACTCAAGGCAGGCGAGGTGCTTGATGGTGAGGGTGGGTTTCGTGTCTGGGGCAAGCAGACGCCGGCGCAACTGTCGCTCGAGCTAGGATACTTGCCGCTCGGACTTGCCCACAATGTTCGGCTGAGAGTGGATATCGCCGACGGCGAGCGCCTGAAGTGGACCGACGTCGAGATCGATACTTCGGACGAGATCTATCGTTTCCGCAGAGAGATGGAGGCGCGGTTCGGGCGCCCCAATCTGGGCTAGCCGACGTCGACCAGCAGGAGGCGGAAGCCTCCGGCAGTGGGCGCGCGGAGCGTCAGTCGGCCAGTCGTGATGGGTCCGGCTTCAGGCCCGTGACGCGCTCGAGCGCAATCGCGGTCAACACGCGATCCGACATGGTCTTGCGGTAGCCCGTCGGATCAGGCGCCGACACGTCTGGTGCCGCCATCACGGGCGTAGCAATCGCAAGGGCCGATGGTGCGACCGATGCGAAGCTCGCAAGATTCGGTGCATCGTTGGCACAGCCCGCCGACAACGATGCAAGCGTCAAAACAACAGCGCTACGAATGAGCACGTTTGTCGTCCCCCGTCGTCACACGGCCCTCGAGGGCCGTCGGCGCGCCCCCTTGTCCCCGGGGTGCGCCATCCCTGCGTTTCACCGACCATCTAGCCACGAATTTCCATGGCCGCAACCCTTGAACTTTCCAAGGGCATCGCGATGCGGACATGAGGCTGCCACGCGTTTGCACTGTTTAGGGCGAGATCAGGGCACTTGCGATCATGGCTAATATTCGGTTTCCGAAATAGTGCCCAATCTTCTGATTTATTGTCTTTTTTTGAGATATTATATCGATTATGAGTCAGGTCTTCGGAACTTGTTGACGAATGCGGGTTGAGCCGTCGCGAAGCGCTTAACCCCTTTTTGATTCGACTGCTGACATCGTCTTCTCCGGAAATTGCCCGCGAATTTGCCGAAAATCGTCGTGGTCGACGAGGGGGGCGCGGGGCAGGGAGCAACTCCGGAGTCATTCACATGGCACGTTATGACACCCAATCGCGCGATCTTGTCGAGGTGGCAGCCGAAGCTGGCATGCCCGACGCGCTGTTCGAGCTTGGACTGATGTACTGCAGCGGCCGCGGTGTTTCGCTCGACCTCGTCGAAGCGCACAAGTGGTTCAATCTCGCCGCCGTCCGCGGCAACGACGACGCGCGGCGCTATCGGACGGAGATCGCCCGGGAGTTGAGCCGCATGGAAATCAGCGATGCGCAGCGCCGGGCGCGCGCATGGCTCGGGTGGGCCTGACCGGACGCGCCTGCAAGCTCAGCACCGCTTGAACAGCGAGGCGATGCAGTCCCATGTTTTCTTAGTCGTCGTCTTGATCGCGTCGCCGGTCTTGCCGAGGGCGTCTTTGGACGAGCGAGAAATGTCGCCGGCCAGTTCCTCGACCGTGGCGGGAGGACCTGGACTAGGTCTCGGAGGACCTGTAGGCAGCGGCCGGTTACCCGCAGCTTGCCCGGCCCCGTCGACCGGCGGCGGCCCGCCGGGACGTTCCGGCGCGGGCGCCGATCCCGGCTGCAAGATCGGAGCGGGAGGAGTCGTTGGCGGTGGCACGCGAGCGTGATCCTGCTGTCCCAGGTCCCCTGCCGAAGGCGATGCCAGCTTCGCAGCCGCAGCTGATGCGTCGATCCGCCTGATCGGGGCGTCACAGTCGAAAACAGTGCCGGACCGCACGGAGCAGGTTGCGTGGCCGCCCTGACGCGCCAAGGTCTTGATGCACAGCAATTTCAGCGGAATGCCGGTTGGGGCGGCACGCTCCAGAACGCAGCGATAGAGCGCAGCAGGCGATTTGCACGTTACGCAGTATTCCTGCGCCTCGGCCTCCCCGGGCGTGCCGACGGACGCGACGAGTATGATGGAGCTGATCGCGCCGCGTGCAGCGTTCCTCGCATTGCGCAACATGACGGCTCTCCTTCCCCCGAGGCCTCACCGTCGGCAGCCTCGCGAGTCGTGGAACATCGGCAGACGCCGACGTCAACCTCTTTCTCCCTGCGGGTTCGGATCAGGGCGCGCCGTTGCGACCATGTGCGCGGTATGCAGCCCGTCCCGCCAGACGATCGTAGTAGGCTGCGACGTGCGGCAGCGCCGGCTTTTCGAATGGGATCGCGAACCACCGATTGACGATCAGCCCCACGGGAATATCACCGACGGTAAAGGACGCGCCTGTCACGAACGGGTGGCCATCGGCGAGGTGATGCTCCAGAAGACGCATCTGACCGGTCCAGTCCCGGATGCCGGCCTCGATACCGGCAGGATCGTCCTTGAAGGGCGCCATCTTGACGAACAGACCGAGGAAGACCGGCCGGATGCCGAGGTAGGCGTCGGTCATGGCCCAATCCATCCATTGCTCGGCTAACGCGCGGGCTCGCAAGTCCGTCGGGTAAAGGTCCGACCGGGCGTACTTGGTCGCCAGATAGCGCACGATGGTGTTCGACTCGCGCAGAATGAACCCGTCGTCGTCGACGACGGGAACCACGCCGAACTTCGAAATGCTGCGAAACGGCTCTTCCGATGTCGCCCGAAAGCCACGGCCCCAATCCTCCCGGGAGAAGGCTTCACCGACCTCGTCGCACATCCATAGAACCTTGCGCACGTTGATCGAGTTCGCTCGACCGTAGATTTTCAGCATCGCAGCCTAACCTTGGTGTGGGGGGAACCGGTCTCGTTCGTCGGGCCGCAGGAGCGGCAAGGACGCGACCGCGCCGGGCGAGGCCGCTGCTGTGAAATGTAAGCTCAAGGTCTAGATGCGTAAAGTGGACGAAGGCGTGGACTTGGTGTGCCTCGTCTGCACCCGAGGCGTGTTGCAGGGCGGCATCGGTGCTGCTTGTTCCAAATGTTGAACGATGATCAATTATGCGTGAAGCTTACCGTAACGCTATTGGCCCATGATCACATTGTCCGATATTGCTTAAATGGGCGAACTGGCGCCCTTTTTGCTACACTATGCGCGACAGGGAACGGGAAG